>JAKOTU010000018.1 GCA_029776155.1 Bacillota bacterium
CGAGCAAAGGCCAAACACGCCTCTTCAAGAGTATTGATATCTACTGTATCTTCAAGTAAACTAAGGATGAGAGCGGTGTTGCTAACATCGCTTCTCATGAGACCTCGCCTCCTAACTGCTACTGATTTGTGTGCGAGGTCTCTTTTTTTATGTCTACACCAGGAACTCCTTCCAAACACCTACTAAAACCTTACACTAACACCCAAAAATTGGCCGATGTCCTCCAGCACCTCTACCTGAACTGTAACCCTAATTCCATCCCCGTCGTTTAGATAATCCACCGTCCTTTTCTCCTCCAATACTTGATCAATCTCCACCCCCTGCGCAAGCAGAGTCTCCCAGGCCAATTCATAGGCGGCCCGCTGCGCTTCGGTTAGGGGCACTGGTATCTTCTGCCATTGGACTTCTTCATAGTCGATGCAGCTCCAGCTCAGAGGAGCCAGGGCGCTGCCCAAGGATAGCTGCCAGTTTCTGGTGGTAACCAGGTGATTGTCGCGGGGATAAGACCGGCCCAGGGGAATGCTCAGCGGTCCCACGGTCAGCCGGAACTGCCGGTGGCGTTTGCCCGTTTTCACCGGTTCCCACTGCACCAGGGACGACTCCCCAACCGCCTGGTACCACACCCGGGCCTTGACAATCCCCCGGGCAGCACCGAACTGGCGGCGCCCCTGCTGGTCATAGTACATGCCGGAAATGAGCAGATCATCCTTGCGGACGGTATCTCCTTCCCGCACCCGGGCTGTCCCCTGCAGTACCAACACTTCCGTCACAAGCCCATCCCGCTTGGCGTAGATATGGCCTGCTCCTTGGGAGTCTAAGACCGAGGCTTCCCGTTCCAGTACGTGGATTTCGGCCTTAATGCCCCGGCTCTTCACGTGTACCCAGGCCAAGTGGGGCAGGCGCTCCAACAAGTGCTGCTCCAGGGCTCGGGCATCCAGGAAGCTTCTCTTGACACCAGAGCGCAGGCCCGTTTCCTCCACCACCGCCCGGATCAGCTCCAAGGTGAAGTCATCGGCCCCCACTACCTCGATAAACCAGATAAAGTTGGCCAGGTAAGCTACGGCCAAGGCAGCCAGTCCCAGGCCCACGGCCAGGAAAAGGCGGCCCTTTAGACGGCGCAGTAGAAAGGGCCAGCCGTGGCGGTCCAAGATGGACACGCTCAAGTGGCGTCCGTCTTCCCGGAGCAACGGGCGCAAGCGGCGGAAGTCTTGCACCGGGAGCCTGACTACGACCAGATCCGCCGTCAGGCGCTGCACCCTAAAGAGGTGCACCCCGGCCTGGGCGGCCCTAGTCAGCACCCGCTCGACGCCCACACCCCGCAGGCGAACGGTTACATATCCCTGCCACCACAGCCACAACCAGGGCATCATCTCAGCACCACCTGGCGGATCCGTCCGCGGATTCTGATGGCTTGCGCGGAAAACGAGGCGATTTCCAGCTCAGAGCCGCTCACTTCGATCATTCCCTGTACCGCCTTAGCCTTCACGCAGGCGGTGGTATACTGCACCAGGCCCTTGTGGTTGAGGATCTGCACTTCGCCATCGCCGAAAACGTGAATGACAGCTTGGTCCAGAACCACGGTGGCGGGCAGGTCAAAGGTCTGGGCGAATCTGCGCTTCAACTTGTGGCTCACCGCTGGGCGCATCTTGTTCCTCCCTTCACCTAAGACTATGCAGCAAAAAAAAGGTTAGACCGTCTCGGCCTAACCTTGCTTGTTCAATTTGCCCTGAGCGTCCCTGCCTAAGCTAGCGGCTGGGCCAACGGCGCAGGGCCCGGGGCTCCCGGATAATCTCTGACATGATCACAGCCTCCACCAGCCTCGAATAGGCCGGCACCAGGGTGGGTTCCTCCAGCTGTTCGCTATCTATGGCAGCCAACCTCTCCGAGTTATCTGCTTCCTCATCCGGCCACCAATCCTGCTCTGTTTCCTCGCCTTCTCCCGCCTCGGACTCCCGTTTCTCCCCGGGTAGAAGCTCCCGCAGGGATTGGGCCACCGGCTCCCAGGCCTGGACTTCCAGTTCAGCAACTGCAGGCTCCTGGGGGGGCGCCCCGGGGAACTGCCCGGGTGCCATGGACCGTTGGGCCGCCCTTTTCACCAAACTGGAGATAAGAATCATGATCAGGTAGATGAGAAAGCCCAGAATTCCGCGCACAGCGCTCACCTACCGCCCTTTCTGCTCTTCGCCCTCGCCTGGAGCTGGCTGGGGACCCTGCCCGCTGATGGCTTCACGCATGCGGGTATCAGCCAAGATGTTCTGCATGGCGTAATAATCCATCACACCCAAATTGCCAGCGCGCAGCGCCTCGGCAATGGCCTTGGGAATCTCGGCTTCCGCCTCCACAACTTTGGCGCGCATTTCTTGAGTGGCTGCCCGCATTTCCTGTTCACGCGCCTGGGCAGCAAAGCGGCGTTCAGCAGCCTTGGCCTGGGCAATGTTCTTATCAGCTTCGGCCTGATCCATCTGCAGACGGGCACCGATGTTGCGGCCCACATCTACGTCGGCGATGTCAATGGAGAGGATCTCGAAGGCCGTCCCTGCATCCAAGCCCTTGTTCAGGACGAGCTTGGAGATCACATCTGGGTTCTCCAGAACATCGGCGTGACTGGCACTGGAACCAACAGAGGTGACGATACCCTCGCCAACACGGGCGATAATGGTGGCCTCTCCGGCGCCGCCCACCAGGCGATCGATGTTGGCCCGCACCGTTACCCGGGCCTTTACCTTGAGCTCAATGCCGTCTTTGGCCACTGCGGAGATGAGGGGCGTCTCGATCACCTTGGGGTTGACGCTCATCTGTACAGCTTCCAAGACGTTGCGCCCGGCAAGATCAATGGCGGCAGCCCGTTCAAAGGTGATGGGAATATCGGCGCGGGTAGCAGCAATCAGAGCGTCCACCACATTATCCACGTTACCGCCTGCCAAATAGTGCGCCTCCAGCTTATCGATGGTGGTCTCCACGCCGCCTTTCTGCGCCTTGATGAAGGGCAGAATGATGCGGGCAGGCGGAACCCGGCGCAGGCGCATGCCCACTAAGCTCATGAGGCTCACCTTCACTCCGGCTGCGATGGCAGAAATCCACAAACCGATGGGCACAAAGCTGAAGAACAACGCCAGCAAGATGATAATCAGCAGGGGCACAATTCCAGCGAGAATCAAACCCATTTTTTGACCTCCCTCAATTTGTTAGTCTTCCTTAACTGCCCTTACAACCACGCGCGTGCCTTCCACGTGTACCACTTCTACCTTGGTGTGCGCGGTGACAAAGCCGCCATCGGACACCACATCATAGCGCTGACCGTCAATTACGCAGGTTCCCGCGGGCCGCAGGGGGGTAATGGCCATGCCCTGTTTACCCACTAAGTGGCGGAAATCAGCTGGAGCCCGGTATCCAGCCTGGGGTGTCTCACTGTGGGAGAGCACAATCCGCTGCCACAGGCGGGAGTTGGTAATGCGCCTCCACAGCAGGACCACCGCGGCGATGGTCACTACCAGAACCACCGAAAGATTGATCAACGCAGTCTGCAGATCGCCAAAGGCTAGGATAACGCTGCCGAAAACGCCCAGCAACCCTAGGATGCCAGCCAGGCCAAACCCGGGAATCACGAACAGCTCCAAAAGGATGAGGATCAAGCCCGCGACAAACAGCAAGATGACTTCCCAACCCATCAACCCAGCAATATAGCGCCCGCCAAAGAACAAGGCCAGGCAGATCAGGCCTGTAGTCCCAGGCACGCCCCATCCGGGAGTGGTCACCTCAAAGACCAGCCCCAAAAAGCCTAAGGTAAGCAGGAGGGAACTGATGGTGGATTGGGTAACAAAGCGGGCGATGTGCTCCGCCCAGTGCGGCTTCAGCTCCACAAGTTCATAGGTTTCATAGCCAAGCTCGGTGAGGGCCTGATGGATACTAGGAGCCACAAGATCCGCCATGCCGTACTCCAGAGCGTCGTGTGCCGAGAGGGTGAGGATTTTTCCCTCTTCCGACACCCCTTCAATCACAATGCTGGCATCCACCATCGCCCCTGCCAGGCGGCGGTCCCGCCCCCAGCGCTCGGCCGCTGCTTCAAACTCCGCCCTCAAGGCAGATACTGTCTTTTCCTCCATGGGTCTAGGTTCCGCAGCCCCCATGCTGCTGCCAGGGGCCATGGCAATTTTGGGAGCAGCCAAAGCAATTAGGGCCCCCGCAGACCAGGCCCGTTCGCTTACGTAGGCGATGACGGGCACCTTGGCCCTGAAAATCAGGTCTTTGATCTCCGTGGCCGCATCCACCCGGCCGCCAAAAGTGTTAATGTCCAGTAGGATCGCTCCATTGCTCCGTTCCGCCAGCGCCAGACCCCTGGCCACAAAAGCCGCCAGTCCCGGTTCGATCTCCCCCTGAATCGGCAGGCGGTACACAACCGGAGCCGCCGCAGCCCCGCTGCTCAAAACTACAACCAGGCAGAGTAGGACAAGAGCCGCCGTCCAATGCATCCGCTGCACCGTTACACCGCCCCTTTCTTGCAAAAAAAGCTCGATATCTTGGGGACATCGAGCTAGATCTGCGTTACCGATACTTTCTTTTACGAGCTGCCTCAGACTTTTTCTTCCGTCTTACGCTGGGTTTCTCATAGTGCTCCCTTTTTCTCAGCTCGGACAGAACACCTGACATCCGAATTTGCTTCTTAAAACGGCGCAAGGCATTGTCGAGGGACTCGTTTTTGCCAACTTTGACTTCTGCCACTGGTATCCCTCCTTCCATGCCGAATGCGTCTTGTCCAATACACTACAGGATACGCCGTGGGCATAATATCAAGCTAATTATAATCGATTTGGCTGCCAGGGTCAATAATCAACCTGGGGGCCACTGCAGGGCGCGGCCGCCTAAGAGATGGAAATGGAGGTGGCCCACACTCTGCCCGCCGTCCTGTCCAGTGTTCACCACAACCCGGTAGCCCGCGCTCAGGCCTTCCCGCTCGGCAAGCTCTTTTACGGCCAGCAGCAATTCGCCCGCTAATCCCTGGTCCTCCGCTTGTAGATCGGCCAAGCTCTCAATGTGTTTCTTGGGAATAACCAGGATATGGGTGGGGGCCTGCGGATTAATATCCCGAAACGCCGCCAGGTTATCCGTTTCCAGCAGGAACTCGGTGGAAAACTCACCCCGCGCGATTCTGCAGAACAGGCAATCCGCCGACATCGAACTTACCTCCCCTCTGCTCGCTCTCCCCATACACCTTCGCGGTCGCTGCCCAGCACCTTCACCCGGACCAGCTCGCCCACCAGATCCCCTTGGCCAGCAGGAAAGCGTACCTGCACGTAATTGTCGGTGTGGCCTAGGGCTAAGCCCGCATCCTCCTCCACCAGCACCTCAACTACCTGCCCCACCAAGGAACGGTGGAACTGCTCCGCTAGAGTGTACCCTAATTCTATTAGACGTTGGCTGCGGCTTTCCTTTATCTCCGCAGGAATTTGCCCAGGAAAACTCGCTGCCCTGGTGCCTTGGCGCTTGGAATACTGGAAGACGTGGATCCGGCTGAAGGCCGCTTCCCGGGTCAGCTCCAAGGTGCGCTCAAAATCCTCCTCCGTTTCGCCGGGAAACCCCACCATGATGTCGGTGGTGATGGCGATCCCAGGGATCCGCTGCCGCAGCGTGCGTACAATATCCAGAAACTCCGCCGCGGTATAGTTGCGCCGCATAAGCTGGAGGATGCGATCGCTGCCGCTCTGGAGGGGAATATGCACATGGCGGCACACCACCGGGTGCGAGCTGAGCAGTTCAATCAGCTCCCCAGTCACTTCATGGGGATCCACCGAGCTGATGCGCAGGCGCAGCAGTCCAGGATAGGAGGCCACCTGCCTGCTGATCTCCGCCAAGCTCAGGGGAGGATCCAGATCCGCGCCGTAGAGGCCCAGATGAACCCCTGTGAGCACGATCTCTTTGTACCCCTGCTCCACCAGGAGCCCGGCCTGCTGCAGCACACTTTTGGGGCTGCGGCTGCGGGAACGCCCCCGGGCAAAGGGAACCCGACAGTAGGTGCAGAACTGATTGCACCCATCTTGGATCTTCAGGGCCGCTCTGGTGCGTCCAGAAAAGCCTAGAGCCGGCAGATCTTCAAACTCTGTCACTTGAAAAATATCTTCCACCAGGGTCTTCTGATCCCCTGCCCTGAGCCGCTCCAACTCCTCCACAATGCGGTGGCGTCCATCGGTGCCCACCACCAGGCTAACCCCTTCCAGCCCTGCCACTTCTTCCGGGGAGGTCTGGGCCAGACAGCCCATGACCACAACCTGGGCCTGGGGATTGAGGCGGTGGGCGCGGCGGATCATCTGGCGCGATTTGCGATCGCCCAGATTGGTTACGGTACACGTATTGATCAAGTAAACATCGGCCTCTTCGCGAAAGTCCACCAAGGTGTACCCAGCTTGCAGAAACTGGGTCACCACCGCATCCGTATCATATTGATTCACTTTGCAGCCTAGAGTGGCCACAGCCAGCCTGCGTTCGGCTTTGGTCATCCCAAATCTCCCCATCTAT
Organism: Bacillota bacterium; assembly: GCA_029776155.1. GTDB lineage: Bacteria > Bacillota > Limnochordia > Darwinibacteriales > Darwinibacteriaceae > DTU010. The sequence continues at coordinate 6,511 of JAKOTU010000018.1, forward strand.
ATCCCAAAATACTGAGCATAACCAGCCCAGCGGTTTCAGTACGCAAAATGCGCGGACCCAGGGTGCAGATCTGGGCCCCTGCTTCCTGGAGCTGCTGAATCTCCTCGGGAGTAAACCCGCCTTCAGGACCCACCACCGCGGATACCGCCTTGGGCTGGGCCTGGATCTGGGCGATACCCTGCTCCCGCTCGGCCTCGTAGGCAGCCAAAACTAGGTGCTCGGCGCTGGCACTCGCGCGGATCCGCTCCACCACCTGGGCAAAGGTATGCACCGGCGCTACCTTGGGCAACCGGGTGCGCCCGCACTGCTTGGCAGCTTCCAACGCAATGCGCTCCCAGCGCCGCAGCCTGTTTTCGGCCTGCTTGGCCCCGAGCTGCACCACTGTGTAGCGGGAGGAAAAGGGGACAACTTCGGCGGCGCCCAGCTCCACTGCCTTCTGCACCACATAATCCATCTTCTCCCCTTTAGCCAATCCCTGAAATAATACTAGATGAAGGGGGGACTCTTGTAAACCCTTTCTGGTTTCTTCCACCAGCCCCTTAACCTCCTGGCCAACCTCTTCCAGGCGCACGAGGTGGAGAAAACCGTCGGCATCCACACATTCAATGAGTTCGCCCGGCTCCATCCTGAGCACCCGGGTGATGTGGTGGGCGTCGCTGCCGGTGATGGTGACTCTCCCCTCCCGCAGCTGATCTTGTTCAATGAAAAAACGGGTCAGCTTAATCACCCCTTTGGAACAGATAGGCTACCCATTCGCCCTGCTCCTTGCGGCGCAGCAGGCGCAATCCTGCTTCCTGGGCAGCCGCGAGAATCTCCTGGTCCCTTTCTTTGATCACCCCGGAAGCAATGAAAAACCCCCGCGGCGCCAAAACCTCCTGCACCTTGGGCATAAGCGGCTTGATTACATGGGCCACGATATTGGCCACGATCACCTGGGGAGTGCCCTGGAGATCATCCAGCGTCCCCTGTTTGACCGGAAAGTTGAGCCCGTTGAGATCCCGGTTTTCCTTGGCCGCCTGCACCGCCACTGGATCGATGTCCACCGCCTCCACCTGGGCCCCCAGTTTGGCTGCGGCCAAGGCCAGAATGCCTGAGCCGGTACCCACATCCCACACCAGGCGCCCCTCTAGGTTGAGCTGCTGCAAAAACTCGAGGCACATGGCGGTGGAGGGATGCGTCCCCGTACCGAAAGCCATGCCGGGATCGAGGTAGATCACAACTTGGCCAGGCGCCCCTTCTTCCTCTCCGGCCTCCCAGGCGGGCTGGATCAGCACCTGACCGATGCGCACGGGATGGTAGTACTGTTTCCAGGCCTGGGCCCAGTCCTCTTCCTGGACCGTTCCTTCGAAGATCACCACCTGACCGGGATCGAAGCCGTATTCTCGCAGGCCCTCCAGATCCCGTTTCAGCTCCAACTGCGCAGCCTTGTCCATTTTTTCGGCCAGGTAGCAGATTAAGGTGGCCTTTTGCGAAGGCTCGACAACCGGGAAGTAATCTCCCCACCCTAAGCGCTGTGCCTCCTGCACCAGGGCGCTGTCCTCTTCGGCAATATTCCCAATCCCCCAGCGGTCCAAAACGGCATAGGCGCCTTCCAGGGCTGTCCGGTTGATGACGATTCTCAGTTCCTGCCAGCTCCCCATGTTTTTCTCCTTTCTGAATTGGAAAGCTGCCCCCTTGAGGGCAGCTCAGTCAACGCAGGGCATCCTTCACGCGCTCAAAGAAACCCTTGTTCTCATCGGGCGGGCTATCTCCACCGGCTTTGGCAAACTCCCGCAGCAACTCTTTCTGTTTGGCCGTGAGCTTGGTGGGGGTCACCACTTTCACGTGTACGAGCTGATCGCCCCTACCCGGTCCCCGCAGATGGGGAATTCCCTTGTTACGCAACCGGAAAACCCGTCCGGACTGGGTCCCTTCGGGAATGCGCAACTTCACATCGCCGTCCAAGGTGGGCACCTCGATCTCATCGCCCAGGGCAGCCTGGACGAAGGAAATGGGCACCTCCAACACCACATCTTGGCCTTCCCTGCGGAACAGTTTGTGGGGTTTTACCCGCACCACTACGTACAGATCCCCTGGAGGCCCACCGCGACGCCCCGCTTCGCCTTTACCCGCTAAGCGCAGCCGCTGGCCGTCATTGATGCCCGGGGGCACCTTCACCGTAACCCTGCTCATCTTACGCTGGGTACCGCTGCCGTGGCACACGGTGCACGGGGTGGCAAAGGTCCTGCCCTCACCGTGGCAGTGGGTACAGGTTCTGGTAGTGGTGAAGTGGCCGAAGGGGGTGGACTGGGTAAAGGTCATCCTGCCCGTCCCGTTGCATTGGGCACAGGTAACGATGGGCGTGCCGGGTTCAGCCCGATTACCGCCGCAGTGATCGCAGATCTCAGTGCGGGGGATGGTGATCTCCGTTTCAGTCCCAAAGGCTGCTTCCTCAAACTCGATGCTCAGTTCGTAACTGAGATCAGCCCCCCGTTCCGGCCGATTGGTCTGGCGGGTGCCGAACCCCCCAAAGAACTCGCTGAACAGGTCGCCCAGGTCGTCGAACCCGGGAAATCCGAACCCGCCAAAGCCGCCTTGGCCCAGATCGTCAAAGGCCGCATGGCCAAAGCGATCGTACTGCTCCCGCTTTTCAGGATCACTCAGCACGGAATAGGCCTCATTAATCAACTTGAACCGTTCTTCCGCGCCGGGATCCTTGTTCACATCCGGATGATACTTCCGGGCCAACCTGCGGTAGGCCTTTTTGATCTCCTCATCGGATGCGCCCCGGGGCACGCCTAATATGTCGTAATAGTCCTCTTTAGCCAAGCACTACACCGCCTTTTTCGGTGCTGACTTTACTTCTCTTCCGTATAGTCAGCATCCACTACATCTTCCTGACCCTTCTGGTCGGGTCCAGGGGAGCCGGTCTGCGTGCCTTGAGCCTGGGCCTGCTGGTAGAGCCGTTCAGAAATCCGGTGCATGACCTCATCCAGGCTCCGCATTTTTGCTTTGATCTCCTCCAGATCATCCTTTTCCATGGCCGCCTTCAGCTCATCCATGGCCTTTTCAGCTTCAGCCTTCTGCTCGGGGGTAACCTTGTCACCCAGTTCCTTCAAGGTTCTCTGCGTAGCCCAGAGGGCGTTATCAGCATTGTTACGCAGCTCGATGGCTTCCCGCTTCTTACGGTCTTCTTCCGCATGTTCTTCCGCTTCCTTGACCAACCGCTCGATATCGGACTTGGTGAGGCTGGTGGAAGAGGTTACGGTGATACTCTGTTCCTTGCCCGTGCCCTTATCCTTTGCGGTAACATGCACGATGCCGTTGCGGTCAATGTCGAAGGTGACTTCAATCTGCGGCACGCCGCGGGGTGCGGGCGGGATACCCGTGAGCTGGAAGCGCCCCAAAGTAACGTTATCTGCCGCCATGGGCCGCTCACCCTGGAGCACGTGGATGTCCACCGCGGGCTGGTTATCGCTAGCCGTGGTGAACACCTTGGTCTCCCGGCAGGGGATGGGCGTGTTGCGCTTAATCAAGGTGGTCATGACGCCGCCCAGGGTCTCAATACCCAGAGAGAGGGGAGTGACATCCACCAAAACCAGGCCCTGGCCCGCCTCAAATTCACCGCCCAGCACGCCGGCTTGAATGGCCGCGCCCAAGGCGACGCATTCATCGGGGTTGATCCCTTTGTAGGGCTCTTTGCCCATAAGCCGCTGAATGGCTTCCTGCACCGCGGGGATACGGGTGGAACCGCCCACGAGGATCACCCGATCGATATCCTTGGGCTCCAAACCAGCATCGGACAAAGCCTGCCGCACCGGACCCATGGTTTTCTCCACCAGGTCAGCAGTTAGTTCGTTGAACTTGGCCCGGGTTAAGGTCAGATCCAAGTGCACAGGCCCCGAAGGAGTGGCGCTGATAAAGGGCAGGTTAATGGTGGTCTGCAGCAGGCCCGACAGCTCAATCTTGGCCTTTTCCGCGGCCTCCTTCAGGCGCTGCATGGCCATCTTATCCAAGGTCAGATCGATGCCCGTTTCTTTCTTGAACTCCTGCACCATCCAGTCCATAATGCGCTGGTCAAAATCGTCGCCGCCCAGACGGTTGTTGCCGCTGGTGGCCTTCACACCAACATAGCCTTCATCCAGCTCCAGAATGGACACATCAAAGGTGCCGCCCCCCAAGTCATAGACGAGCACCGTCTGCTCATGCTCTTTATCCAAGCCGTAAGCCAGAGCGGCCGCCGTGGGTTCGTTGATAATGCGCAGAACCTCCAAGCCGGCAATGGTGCCTGCGTCCTTGGTGGCCTGCCGCTGCGCGTCAGTAAAATAAGCGGGAACAGTAATTACCGCTTTCTCTACTTTCTCGCCTAAGTAAGCTTCCGCCTCTTCCTTGAGCTTGCGCAGGATCATGGCCGAGATCTCCTGCGGGGTGTACTGTTTGCCATCGATGGTCACTTTATGGTCAGTACCCATGTGGCGCTTAATCGAGGAAATGGTCCGCTCGGGGTTGGTAATGGCCTGCCGCTTGGCCACCTGGCCCACCAGGCGTTCCCCATCCTTGGTAAACGCTACAACGGAAGGCGTTGTTCTCGAACCTTCGGCATTGGGGATGATAATAGGTTCGCCGCCTTCCATTACCGCTACCACTGAGTTGGTGGTTCCTAAGTCTATACCGATCACTTTTGACATGCCTGTTCTTCCTCCTCACTCTGGCCCACTAATACTTTGGTATGTCTAAGTACCTTATCATGGAGCAAATACCCCGTCTGCACCTGGGCCAGTACAGATAGCTTCGCTCCGCCCTCCCCCTGCATGGCCACTGCTTCATGCAGGTTGGGATCAAAAGGCTGCCCCACTGCTTCAATGGGTTTGAGGCCGTGGCTGGCCAAAACCTCGTGCAGGCCCCGATGGATCATCTCCATCCCCTGGAAAAAGGGATCATCGACCTGATCCTCATCCTTGGCCTGCATGGCCCGCTCGAAATTGTCCAAAACGGGCAGTAAATCTTTGATCAACTGCTCATTGGCTTCCAGGCGAATGCTTTCCAGCTGCTGGTTCATCCTCCGTCTATAGTTCTCGAAGTCGGCCTTGAGCCGCAAAAGCTGCTGCACCAACCGAGCCTTTTCCTCCTCCAGCTGTTCCAGCTGGGCCAGATAATCTTGCTGTTGCTCCATCTCCTGCTCCATCTCTGCCTCCTTGGGCTCCTCTTCAGCCGCCGGCGCTTCAGCCTGCTCTGCGGCCTGCTGTTCCCCAGTGTACTCTGGTTGTTCTGCTGTGCTTTCGCTTTCCTCTGCGGCCTCTTCGGTCTCCTCCCTCAGCTCTTTGTTCTTTTCCGTCACCTGGGAACCTCCTTCCTTAACAAAGTGACCCTTGCAGGTCACTTTGCCCCTATCTATGGTGCTTGGTCAGCAGCAGACTTACCGTCTGTGCCACCAAATCCACTGCAGCCACCATCTTGGCATAATCCATACGCGTTGGCCCCAGCACCCCTAGAGTACCCACCACATCATCTCCCACGTAATAGGTACAGGTTACAATGCTGCAGGTCTGCATGGGCCTATAGGTATTCTCCTGCCCAATGATCACCTGCACGCCGCTGGATTTAGCGGCGCTGCTCAGAACATTCAAAAGCACTTCTTTTTGCTCCAAAGCCTCAAAGAGGGCCGCGGCCCGCTGCACATCGCGAAACTCAGGCTGGCTCAAAATGTTGGATGCGCCGGTGGCGTAGATCTGCTCCTCCTTCTCTTCCGCCAAACCTTGGAGCACCAAATCCACCAACGCCCGGCCGATTTCTCCAAACTCACTGATAATTTCATGGAGTACGGTTGCCCCCAGACTTCTGTAGGTGATGCCCCTCAACTTCTTGTTCAGGGCTTCGGAAATCTCACCCACTTCTTCCGGGGTGTACTCCTGCTGCGTGCGGATCAGGCGGTTTTTCACGATCATGGGATGGAGCACCAGGGTAACCAGGATCCCGGTAGGCTCCAGGGGAACCAACTGCACATGCTTAAACACCAGCTGGTCCGTGCTGGGTGCCACAACCAAGGATACTGAATCGGTAAGCAGTGACAACAGTTTGGCTGCCACCTGGAGCGCCCGCTCCGGGGTGAGCTGCGCATCAAGCAGCTGCTTTTCTATCCTCTCCACCTCGGATTGGGCGAACCTGTGCGGTTCCATCAATGAATCCACATAAAAACGATAGCCCTTATCTGAAGGGATCCTGCCAGCGGATACATGGGGCTGTTCTAGATACCCTGTCTCTTCTAGGTCGGCCATTTCGTTGCGAATAGTAGCTGGAGAGACGCCCAAGTCATGTTTGCGCGCAATGGTGCGGGACCCAACTGGCTCAGCCGTCTCGATGTAGCTGTCAATGATGGCCCTGAGCACCAGCCGTTTGCGTTCATCCAACATGACTTTCTCACCCTCCCCCTTTAGCACTCATTAAGAGTGAGTGCTAACAGATCTTACCCATAAAATATCACTTCAGCTCCTGTTTGTCAAGGGGACTGGTCAGCGCAGAAAGGCCGCTGAAACCCTGTTTTCCAGCAGCAATCCCCGTTCCGTAACCCGCAGGCAGCCCTGGGCTTCCTCCACTAGTTCCTTGGCCTTCAACTCGGCAATGGCCCCTTGATACACTTCGCTAAAGCCAACCTGAAAGCGGCGGCGGAATGCTTCTTCGTCCACGCCCTCCAAAAGACGCATGCCCAGCATCATGGTCTCGTCCATCTCCTCGTCCCTGCTCAGCTCGGCATACTCTTCATAAAGGGGACTGCCCTTTTCCCAGGACAGAATGTAGCCCTGCACATCGGGGACATTTAGGTAGCGCCGTCCGCCGATAAACCCAGCGGCCCCGCTGCCCAAACCAATAAACGGTTCATTGCGCCAGTACAGAAGGTTGTGGCGGCAGCGCCAGCCCGGAAGGGCGAAGTTGGAGATCTCGTAGTGCTCATAACCTGCCGCCCGGAGCAGTCCCCGAGCGAGCTGGTACATTTCCACTTGCTCCTCCTCCCCAGGCAGCGCCGCAAAACCCGCCTCGACCCAGCGCGCCAGAGGCGTTTCCGGCTCCAGGGTTAAGGCGTAGCAGGAAAGGTGGGTCGGCTTGAGGGCCAGGGCCTGCCGCAGAGTGTCCTGCCACTGCTCCAGACTCTGCCCGGGCAGGCCGAACATCAAATCTAAGTTTATGTTTTTGATGCCCGCACGGCGCACGTTATGCACGGCCTGGGAGATGTGCTCCGCCCGGTGCAGGCGGCCAATGGCCTGCAGCAGCTCATCTTGGAAAGCCTGTGCCCCAAGGCTGACCCGGTTCACCCCCGCCGCGGCCAGAACCCTGGCCCCCTCGGGTGTGAGGGAATGGGGATTGGCCTCAATGGTTATCTCCAGCTCCCCACTACACGGCAGCTCCTCCCACAGAAAGGCGAGGAGAGCCGCCAGCCGTTCGGGGGGCACCAGGTTCGGGGTGCCGCCTCCAAGAAACAGGGAGTGGATCGTCCTGCCTCCCCAGAGCGGTTTGTAATACAGGGCTTCCCGGCGCAGAGAAAGAAGATAGCTGTCGACAAGGTCGGAGAAAACCCCCACCTCACCGACAACTATGGAATGGAAATCGCAGTAGGAACACTTCTGCTCGCAAAAGGGGATGTGTACGTAGACACCCATAAAACCACCTAATCAACCTTAAGGATGGCCATAAACGCTTCCTGGGGCACTTCCACGTTCCCCAGGCTCTTCATGCGCTTCTTGCCCTCCTTCTGCCTTTCCAGCAGCTTCTTCTTGCGGCTCACGTCGCCGCCGTAGCACTTGGCCAGCACATCTTTGCGCAGGGCCCGCACCGTTTCCCTGGCGATGATCTTGCTGCCGATGGCTGCCTGGATCGGGACCTCAAACTGCTGGCGGGGAATCACTTCTTTCAGCTTTTCCGCCAACGCCCTGCCCCTGGCCACAGCCTTATCCCGGTGCACAATAATGGACAGTGCATCCACAGGATTGCCGTTGAGCAGGATGTCCAGCTTCACCACATCGGACTCTTTGTAGCCCAGGAATTCGTAGTCCAGGGAAGCATAACCCTTGGTGCGGGATTTCAAGCGATCGAAGAAGTCCATGAGGATTTCCGCGAGGGGCAGCTCGTACTCCAGGCGCGCCCGCTCGGGGGTCAGGTACTCCATGGTGATAAAGGTGCCCCGCCGTTCCTGGCACACTTCCATCACCGCGCCGATGAACTCATCTGGAACCAAAATGGTGGCCCGCACAAAGGGCTCTTCAATATGCTCAATCTTGGTCACAGGCGGCAGGGCGGTGGGATTATCGATTTCCTTGACCGTGCCGTCTTTGAGCACAACCCGGTACACCACACTTGGCGCGGTGGTGATCAAGTTCAGGTCAAACTCCCGCTCCAGGCGCTCCTGCACGATCTCCAAGTGCAGCAGGCCCAAAAAGCCGCAGCGGAAACCAAAACCCAAGGCCGCTGAGGATTCGGCCTCATAGGTGAGGGCCGCATCGTTGAGCTGCAGTTTGTCCAAGGCGTCCCTGAGCAGCGTATACTCCTCATTGACCACAGGGTATAAACCGCAGTACACCATGGGCTTAGCCGGACGGTAACCGGGCAGGGGCTCAGCTGCCGGCCTGTCCGCGGTGGTAATGGTGTCGCCCACCCTGGTATCGCGCACATCCTTCATGCTGGCCATAATACAGCCCACTTCCCCGGGGCCTAGGCGATCTACGGGTGTAAACCCGGGCTGGAGCACGCCCAGATCGGTCACCTCAAACTTACGGCCCGTGCTCATCATCTGGATCACATCGCCGCGCTTGATGGAACCCTCCATAATGCGTGCGTAGGCCACTGCCCCCCGGTATCGATCGTAGTGGGAATCGAAGATCAAGGCCCGGGTGGGAGCCTCCGGGTCCCCATTGGGGGGCGGAATACGCTCCACAATAGCCTGCAGAACCTGCTCAATTCCCTGACCAGTTCTGGCGCTGACCAAAACGGCGTCGTCGGCGGGCAGGCCAATATCCTTCAGTTCTTTTTTCACCCGGTCCGGATCAGCATTGGGCAGATCAATTTTGTTGATCACCGGGATGATTTCCAGATCATGTTCCAGGGCTAAGTACAAGTTAGCCAGGGTTTGGGCTTCAACTCCCTGGGAAGCGTCGATTACCAAGAGGGCACCCTCACAAGCAGCCAGGCTGCGGGAGACTTCATAAGAAAAGTCCACGTGCCCCGGGGTGTCAATGAGATTCAGCACGTATTCTTCCCCGTTGTGGGCGCGGTAAATTAGGCGGACAGCCTTGAGCTTGATGGTAATGCCCCGCTCCCGCTCCAGATCCATGGAGTCAAGCACCTGATCGGTCATTTCCCGCTGGTTGAGCGCGCCGGTGGCCTCCAGAATACGATCCGCCAGGGTCGATTTCCCGTGATCGATATGGGCTATTATGCAAAAATTGCGAATGTTCTTTTGGACCATACTCTTACCAATTCCTTCACAGCATAGTGCCTGCCGATATTATAACACAGGGCCCGACAATTGCAAAATGCGCCGCCAGACTCGGCCCTCAGCCCTCCTGCCCGTCCCGCTTTCTGCCTTTGAGCCGGCGGGCAAGCATACTCCCCACCAGGCGGATTTCGTCCATGCGCAGCACCGCAGCCAGCAGCAGGTACACCAGCACCCCTGCGGCAATGGCGCCCAAGGTGTGCACTCCCTGACCTAGCTTACCCGCAAGGGGCCAGCGGGCTTCCAGGAACGAAGCAGTCCAGGCAGCACTCACAGCCATGATCAGGGAAGCCCCAGTGGACTTGAGCACCGTGGAAGCCAGTTCCCAGTTAAGCAGTCCAGGCAGCCGCCGGCCCAGAACTGCGAAGGCCAAAGCCACATTGACCAAGGAGCTCAAAGAGAAGGCCAGGGCCAATCCTCCAGCTCCCAGGCTGGTCCAGCGCAGGAAGACCAGGCTCAACCCCAGATTGACCAGCACCGTAAAAAGGCCGATCTTCACCGGTGTCTTCGTGTCCTGCAGAGAATAAAAGCCCCTGGTTGTCACCTGCAGCGCAGCCTGGGCAAACAATCCCGGCACATAAAAGAGCAGGGCGTAAGCTGTTACCGCGCTGTCTGCCGCGGTGAATTCCCCAGATTCAAAGAGCAGGCGCACAATGGGCAGCCGCAGGGCCGCCATGCCCGCTGCCGAGGGGATGGTGATGAAAAACACGATGCGCAGCCCAAAAGCGAGAGCGCGGATGAACTCCTGCCTTTCCCCTTTGGCCTCCAACATGGCCAGGGTGGGAAAAACAGCGGTGGAGATGCCCATGGCAAAAATACCTAGGGGAAAATTGATCAGCCGGTTAGCCAACCTCAGGGCCACAATGGACCCCTCCTCCAAGGTGGAGGCCAGATTCTGGCTGATGATCACGTTGATTTGGGCAATGGACAGTCCCAAAATCGCGGGCAGCATGAGCTCCAGCATGCGGCGGATACCCGGATGCCTGAAATCCACCACCCGCTGGTAATGCCGGCGGGCTCGGCGCAGTACTTCGGGGAACTGAACGCCGAAGTTGCCCACGGCACCGGCGACAGTTCCCACCGCCATGGCCATAATCCCCATGAGGGGGCCCAACAGGTAGGCGCCCAGGATCTGAGCCAGATTGTAGATGATGGGCCCCAGTGCAGGGCGCAGGAAGATTTGGTAAGAATGGAGAACGCCCATGCACAGACCCGCCAAGGCGGTAAAGAACACCGCAGGGAAGGTAAGGCGCATGAGCAGGATCAGAAGGTCCCTATGCTCGCCGGTGAAACCCACGCCCACAAAGGGAGCCAAAACGGGCGCGAACACTACCCCTAGGATCATGATCCCAAGCAGTATCAAAAAAGTGGCGTTAAGGAAGATACTCGCCACATACCAAGCTTCCTTTTCTTGATCCCTGGCCAGGTATTGGGTGAAGACGGGAATAAAGGCTGAGCTCAGCGCTCCGCCAACAAGCAGTTGATACATGAGATCGGGCAGTGCAAAGGCTGCAAAAAAGGCGTCAGTTGCTGCCGTTCTACCGAAAACCTCAGCAATGGCCCGTTCCCGGACGAACCCTAAAATCCTGCTTACCAAAATGGCCGCCATAACTAGACCCGCGGCGCGCGTCACTTCTGCTCTGTTTTCTGTGTCCAAGCTTCCTCGCTCCTCTTTCTCTGCAGCAACTTGAAAGATTCGCCTTTAGGGGGCAAAATCCTGTCAGAGGATACGCACCAAAACGTTGGCCAGAAGCTCGGCGGCCAGGAGCGCTTCGTCCAGGGTGTTCTCCACCGAACCGATTTCAAAAATTAAGCTCGCTGGGTGCAGATGCTGGTTGTACCGGGCCTCTTTATGCACCTGCACTGGCCGCATCAACCCAGGGTAAAGGGCATCGCACACTTCTTTGATCCGGTAGGCCAGTTCTAGATTCTCACGATAGTTGGGGTGGTGGAGGGGGATGTTCTGTGCGGTGCCCACCACAATGGCAATGCGGGCCACTTCCCTGCCGTTGATGGTCACAGTGGGATTAGGCACCCCCGCATCCCGGTGCAGATCTATCACCAACGCGAAATCCTTGTGCTTGCTTAGAAGCTCCCGTACGGTGCGCTCGGAGTTGCTGTAGGAGTTGTTGATGCTGGGCAGGGTATGAATCCTGGTCTCATGCATGGTCTGGAGGCCTAGGCTGCTGAGGGCGTTAGATAGATGGCGTCCCACTGCCATCACTCCGGTGATGGTGGGATCGGCCTGGCTGCGGAACATGTAATGGGCGCTGGCCATCTGGCTTCCTCCTGGGGCTCGTCCCAGGTACATTTCTGAAGTATGGGTGTGGTAGATCAATACCTTAGGCGCCCGGGCCTGATCCCGTTCTCCCGCTTCGCCCAAGGGGTTTTGGGGACGCACCGGATCGGGGGCGAAGGTCAGCTCCTGGATGAACACAAAGGGCCGATCCTCCCAAGCCCGCAGGTGCACCATCGTACGGGACGCAAAGGGAAGCGAGGTTTCCACGATGTGCAGGGGATCCCGCAAGTCGTAGTTGGTAAGCCAATAGAAAAAAAGATGGATGTCCCACACCTGGTGGTCCAGCTCAGCCCCGCCAGTTCCAGGCAGACCCCAGTGCAGAAGGGAGCGGGCTAAAGAATGGTCCAAACCTCTGCCCCGCACCAGCAGATGATACCCGCTCCACGAGAGGGAGAGAAACAGCAGAGCCAGCAGCATCAGGGGGATAATCTGTGACTCCTGCCCCAAGGTACTGGTTCGGCGGCGGATTCGTTTCAAAACCCGGCGGAGCCGCAGCCGCATGTCACCACCTCTTCCCTTGGCAAATATATTTGTTTGCCTGGGAAAATATGATAGACTCGTAGTAGCCAAATTGCCCTGGAAGGGATGAGCCCATGCGTGCAGCCCGAAAAATCCTCGTTGCAATCGTTGCCCTGACAGCGTTGGCAGGCGTGGTTTTCCTGTTTGTGCAGCACCAGCGCAGACAGGGAGCCGAGCCCCAGACCCCCTTGGCCCCTGCGCAGGAGTACGTCACCATTTACCTTGTGCAGGCAGAGCCCACCGAGTTCCACCTGGTGCCTGTGGAAAGGAAGATCGGGGGGCCCGCGAGCCCAGAAGCAGCACTGCAGGCTCTGCTCAACGGCCCCTTGGAGCAGGAGGAACTGTACTCCTCTGTGCCCATCACCGCCAAGCTGCGCAGCCTGACCGTGCAGGAGGGTCTCGCCACCGCCGATTTCAGTGCCCACTTGGTGGAAGACTTTAACGGTGGTGCGCTTTTGGAGTCCTACCTGGTCGCTGCCATCGTGAACACCCTGACCGAGTTCCCCCACATCGATCAGGTGCAGATTCTGGTGGAAGGGCAAGTGGTGGAGTCCATCGGCGGGCATATCCTGGTGAACAGACCTCTGCGCCGCGGCGATTAACTCAGGTATTTGAACACCTCATCATAACTGACCCCTTCGTGGAAAGCGATGTTCAGCGCCCCCGTGACCACATCGGCTACTTCGTCGATGAGCAGATCGATTTCCTTAGGCGTGACGATCATGCTGCCGAAGTAGGGATCGAGCACCTGTCCAAGCAGCTGCCTGCGGTCCAGGGGCGGCTGCTGCCCAGCAGGGGGAGCCGAAGGCGGCTCTTTACCCAACAGGGCTTGGGGATCGATCTTAAACTGGGTGCGCCCCGGTTGACCCTGGGCCTGATCCCGCGCCTGGCCGCCCTCCATTAGGTTCAGGGCATCGGTGATAATGGTGACTGCATGCACCACAGTGGGCACGCCAATGGCAATGACGGGAATGCCCAAGGTTTCCCGGTTGATGGCCAGGCGGCGGTTGCCCACTCCGGCGCCGGGATGAATACCCGTATCGGAGAGCTGAATGGTGCTGCACAGACGGTCCACGCTGCGGCTGGCCAGAGCGTCAATGCAGATCACCACCTTGGCCCCGATGCGCTCCACCACCCCGAGGATGATCTCCCCGGTCTCGATACCGGTCAGCCCCAGCACTCCCGGAGCAAGGGCGGCCACGGGACGCAGGCCCCTGCGCAGCTCTGGCGGGGACATCTCCAAGAGGTGCCGGGTAACCATGAGGTTTTCCAACACTTTGGGGCCTAAAGAGTCGGGGGTAGCGTTCCAGTTGCCCAACCCCACCACCAGCACCGTATCCTCGGCACTGACCTCGGACTGCTCAAAGAACCACTCGATTTCCTTGGCCAAAAGCTGGGCAGTTTTTTCGTGCACATCGCGATTATGCTCGCGCAAACCGTCGGCCTGTATGGTAGAATAATTGCCGGGAGCCTTTCCCATCAGGCGGGCACCAAGGTCATTTTCCACCGCGATGCGGGTCAGGGTGATCCCCTCCTCCTCCTCGGTATGGACTGTCACACCGGGAAGCTCCGGGGGGCCCTCCTGCTCGATTACCGCTTGGTGGGACTCTAAAGCCAGGTCAGTACGGATGTGGTACTTAGTGAACAACAAGTCTTCGCTGTTGAATTTTTCCATGGTCTCTCCTCCTATCACTGTTAGATTAACCCAAAGGAGAAACCTTATTCAGCACAAGCTATTGAACTAGCTTGCTTGTAGTGGTATAATCAAAAAGTAATTGTGCCCGAGGAGGTGAACAGGTATGGCCAACAGCAGATCTGCGGAAAAGCGGGTAAAGGTGAATCTGAAAAAGCGCGCACGTAACGTATCTGCAAAATCTGCCCTGAAAACTGTAATCAAGAAGTACGAGGCCGCTTTAGTCAACGATCCCAGCAGCGCGCCGGCCCACCTTCGCAAGGCATTCAAGGCGCTGGATAAAGCAGCCGCCAAGGGCATCATCCACAAGAACACTGCGGCCCGCAAGAAGTCTCGTCTGAGCAAGCGGCTCGCCAAATTAGCATAGAAAAAAAGCAACGCCCTTCCGTTAGGATGAGGCGTTTTTCTTTTCTTCCTCAGGTCAGCTTGATGAGCAGATCCGTAAGCACCTCTTCCCCTGAGGCCCCCAGCTTAAGTTCGCCATCGGCTTGGAGTACAGCGTAGAACCCTGCCAAAAGTTCGTCCAAGCTGAACTGGGCCGCTTGAGGCCGCAGTCTCCTCAGCAGATAGGCGCGGCTTTCCCCCATCTCCTGGGCTGCCAGCTCCACATCGCGCCCGCCTGTTTTGGCCGCCAAAAGCAGGCGCAGCTGGCGTTCGATCATGGCCAAAATGCGCAGGGGAGCCTCCCCGGCCCCGAGGAGCTGCCGCAAGACCCTCAGCGCCTCCGGGCGCTTTTTTTGAGCCAGGGCGTCGGTGAGCTGGAAGATGGTGTGGTTGGCGATCTGGTCAGGCCAGAAAGCAGTGATCTCCGCCACATCCTCCTCCGTAATCTGGGTCCTGGAGCCAGCAAAAGTCAGGAGCTTATCCAGTTCCTGATGGACAAACTGGAGGTTGGTGCCCACCCGGGCTAAGAACTGCTTCACCGCGGCCTCGCCCATATCCTTACCTTGGCTTTGACAGTACTCCTGTACATACTGGGCCAGTTGGCCTGCGGCCAAAGGCACGCACTGAATCTCCAGGGCCAGCTCACGGAGGACCGGGAGGAACTTCCAGTTCTCGTCCACCCGCTGGAAGAACAGGGCCAGGCAGTTGGTCTGGGGACTGCCTGCCAGCCACTTAACTAGCTTGTGCAAGGTATCTGCCGGCACCAGATGGGCATCCCGCAGCACCACAATTTTCGACGCGCCGCCCCAAGGCACTGTGGCCAGCTCTGTAGTTAAGGCATCCAGGTTCAACTCCCTGGAGCCGTAAAAGACGGACCAGTTCCATTCTCCAAAGCTGTCCCGGGCACTGCGCTGTTTGAGCAGCTCGTAGACCCGCTCCTGCCATACTGTCTCCTCCCCATGCACGAAAACAACCCGCGGCAGAGATTCTTCCGCCAAGCGCTTGAGCAAACTCTCACTTACCATACAGCCATCACTCCCCATTGCTAATTCACGATCCACCTCCCCGAAACCTGCCCCACACCCCCCACCACACCTCAAAAGTCTGGGGGCCCTGCAGGGTAGTGCGCCAGCTGATCCGCCGCCGGTCTAAGGCTTCCAGGACCTCGGGATGGGGATGGCCGAAACTGTTGGGGCCCGCCGAGATCACCGCCCAAATAGGGTCTACTGCTTGGTAAAATTCTTCAACCAGACTGCCCCTGCTGCCGTGGTGGGGAACCTTCAGCCACTGCGACCGCAGATCCACGTGGGGATCGCGGGCAAGGTCATAGAGCACCGGAGCCTCCAGGTCACCTGTGAAGAGCAGCCTTATCCCCCCATACTCCATCCTCAGCAGCAGCGAGTTGTTGTTCTGCGGGGAAGGCAGCTTGGGCCTCACCTCCTGGGGATAGAGCACTGTGATGGTAACGCCATCTCCCAAGTGCAGGGTGTCACCTGCCCGCAGCACTTGATAGGGAATGCCTTTGGTGGAGATCAAGTCCAGGCAGCGTTCATAGGCAGGGCTGGCGTGCTCCAGGCCGCTGTCCAGCACCATTCCCACCTCAAACTCCTCTAACACAGCCAATAAGCCTAGCAGGTGGTCATCGTGGGGATGGGAAAGGATCACGCAGTCCAGCCGCTCCACCTGGCGATGGCGCAAATAGGGTACCACCCGCTCCGACCCCGCATTCCGCCTGAAGGGCTGCACAGGAGATAGACTGCCTCCACCGTCGAGGAGGATGCTGCGTCCGCTGGGAGTGCGGATAAAGAAGCTGTCTCCCTGGCCCACGTTAAGAGCGGTCACTTCCAAGGGGCGGCGTGCCGCCGGCGGCAGGGAAGTAATAAAGAGCAGGACAACAAAGAGGCTGAGGAGCTGGGCACCCGTCCGCCTGGGCGCGGTCAGCCGGGGCTGCCTGAGCCGCCAGCCCGCATACACAAATAGCGCCCACCACAGCCCGATCTCAGCCAGGGTCCAGGAGCCCAGCTTCCACTGCCAGGCATAGGGAAGCAGTAGGGCTTCCAAGGCACCTACTACGGCCATCACCGCGTTGAGCAGCGGCCCAAGACCAAGGGCCCCCAGCCCGAAGGCCGTGAGCAATCCGCCCACGAGCAGAACAACCACGCAGGGCAAAAAGACCAGGGTGGCCAGGGGGCCCAGCAGCGCGACTTCTCGAAAACTGTCCATGAGGAAGGGTACCAGACTCAACTGGGCCACCACCGAAAAAAGCAACCCCTGGACTAGATAACCAAATACTCTGCTCCGCCACTGCATCTTGAGTACAGGCGCCCAGAGCAGAATCCCTCCCGAGGCGGCAAACGACAGAATAAAGCCCAGATCAAAGGCTAAAGCGGGCTGGATCAGAAGCAGGATCCACCCGGCCGCGGCCCACAGGTGCAGTCCGTCCCGGCGCAGCCCCCGCAGCCCTGCATATCCTCCCAGCGTGCTGATGAGCAGGGCTCGCCAGGCCGAAGCACCGGTGCCGGAAACCAGAATGTAGGTAAACAGGCCGCCTTGGATCAACAGGTACCTGATCCCCGGGCGCCAAGGGAGCCTCTCCACCAGAAAGCTGAAGCCCAAGGCCAGGTAACCCACGTGCATCCCAGAGATGGCCAGCAGATGCGAGATGCCCAGCAGCCGCCAAGCCTCTCGGCGCTGCGCGCCCAGCTCATCCCTCTCCCCTAAAACCAAGGCCAAAACCAGTCCGGGCTCGCGCACGTGCCGTTCGATATTCCTTCGGAGGAAACTGCGCAGCCTGGGCAGAAGACCCAGCTGGCTGCGGGGGTGGACCT
Organism: Bacillota bacterium; assembly: GCA_029776155.1. Classification (GTDB taxonomy): domain Bacteria; phylum Bacillota; class Limnochordia; order Darwinibacteriales; family Darwinibacteriaceae; genus DTU010. The sequence goes on from JAKOTU010000018.1 coordinate 23,694, forward strand.
CAAACTCAACGGGGTAACTCACTCCGAAAACGCCCAGACGGCGCAGATAATCCCGGTAACAGAACACGCCGGGATTCGGAGCTTTAGTGGGCCTGGCCACTGTGCCCCTGAAAAGGAGTTCGTCCCCCACCTGAACCGGCACCTCCTTGGGCAGATGCACAGCCACACGGGCCGAGGGAGAGTTCAAGCGCACCAAAAGGCGCTGGTCAGAACTTAAGGGCTGGACCGCATAAATGCGTCCCCGGAACTCCCCCTCCCGGGGAACGTCCCACAGCCTTTCAGGGAGTACGGCCAGATGTCCCAGGCAAAGGGCGCCAAGCATCAGTACTCCCAAGAAAAGCCAGGCCTCCATGGGCCAGCCCCGGTAAGCAGCGAACAGCCAGAGGAGTCCCAAAGCCAAGAAGGGCACTCCCCAAAGGGCCGGGCTGAGGGAGCTCTGGGAACCCCAGCGGATCCCCAGAGCCAACATGGGAAACAGGAGAATCAGACTAGTGGTCCTCTGCATCTTCTTGGATATAGAGGCAGATCAACGGGGCAATTTGGGCCAAGCGCTTCTCGCCGATTCCAGGCACACGGAGCAGATCGGCCGTTTCCCGGAAGGGCAGTTCGTTCCTTTCCAGGATGATCCGCTCAGCCAGGACGGGACCGATGCCGGGCAGTGTCTGCAGTTCGGCCATGCCTGCCGTGTTCACATGCACCAACTCACAGTGCTGTGAGGCCCGTGGCGTCGCGGCGGCCTCCGCGGCTTGGACCACCACTGGTGCCGGGCTGTTCAGCCTCCAGCGCACACCCTGCTGCACCAGGCTGAGCACCAAGAGTATGAGCAGGAGTACCCTTTGTCTTGTTGGCACAACGATCTCTCCTTCTCCCCCCTGGGCACTAATAATTTCCACATCTATTCCAAATTACCTTCTTTTTCTGATAGTTTGTTTCAAAAAAAGCTCCAAGGAAGCATGCTTCCTTGGAGCAGTAACTCGCAAGCTAGAATCTAAAGCCCAGCAGGGCAATGGTCAAAAGACCAGCAGTGATGAGCAGAATGGGCATTCCCCGGAGAGGTTTGGGTATGGGCGCCAGCTCCAAACGTCTGCGGATGGTGGCCATAACCACCAGCACCAACAGGTAGCCCAGCCCTGCTCCGAGGGCCATCCAGATATTGTACACCCCTGTAATGCCTTCGCGTCCCAGTAGTAACAGCAGGCCAACGAGGGCGCTGTCCACAGCCCGGCGCTCAGCCGCTGCCTCCTGCTTGAGCAGGGAAGGTGTGATTAAGCCTGCCACCAAACCGATCAAGAGGTAAAAGCCCACCTGAAGTGCCGGCGCTGCAGGGATCAAAGAGCCGAACAACCACAGCAGGACGGAGCCAACCAGCATGCCTGCCAGCACAGTACCCCCTGCACGGGCCGCCTCTTTCACATTCTTGGTATAGCGGGTCAGTGCATACAGCCCCAGCCCATGGACTAGGACCAAGTTCCCGGTGATCACCGTTTGGGCCAAAATTTCCAATCCATCAGTCATGGAGTTCCCCTCCCCGCTTGCTTACTAGGTTCACGAAAGCCATGAGCAGTCCCAGGACCACCATGCCCCCCGGCACGCTCGCGGCCAGGGCCAGCGGAGGAAGAGCTCCCTCCACGATCTGCTGGCCGAATATGGAGCCAGAGCCCAGAAACTCCCGAATAATGCCCAGGACCAACAGCACTGCCGTAAAGCCCAAGCCACGCCCACAGGCGCCGAGAACAACTTGGGTCAAGCCGTCCGTCCCCTCGCCTTGGTGCAATAGGAGATCACTAAAAGCAATCAGGGGCAGAAAGATGCCCAAACTCGACACCATCGCGGGGTTTTGCCCTAAAAGTACACTGTAGGCCGCCACAACCAATACGATCAGCACCAACAACTTCACTGCCGTTCTGGCATTGTCCGGGACATGGGGGACCAGCAGCCAGTTGATGAACGCAGCGATAACTAGGATCACCGCTGTAATCAGCCCTAAAGCCAGGCCGTTAGCGGCGGTGGTGGTTGCAGCCACCGCTGGAACCAGCCCGAGGGCCAAGACTAACACCGGATTCTTCGTCCAAAGACCTTCCCAGAATGCTTTCATAACTATTGGTCCTCCTTTACGCTCAGGGCGTCACGCACCGCTTCCTCCACTGCTCTGCTGGTGAAGGTGGCGCCGCTCACCACATCCACGGGACCCTGGGCCTCGATAATCGCGGGAATCAGTTTCTTAAAGGCATTGTCCGCAACAAAGGGCGTCTCACTGTTTTCCACGACCTCAATGGCCGTAATCCGGCCGCCTTCTACGGTTACCTCCACCACCAGCTCACCGCCGAAGCCTTGAGCGCTGCCGCGATGCACACCATCTCCAACCTCAATGGTGAAGGGCTGCACAGCAGGAGCATCCCCAGCCTGCTTTAAGGCTTCTTCTACGGCCTTCATAATGGCCTTGCTGGAAATGGTGGCGCCAGAGGCCGCATCCACCTGGGGAGAGTTGGCCTCCACGATGGCCTGGGGCACCTGCTGGTAAGCTAGATCGGAGATACCGGGAGTGTCGGAATGCTGCAGCACGTTGATGGCTGCGATCCGGCCGCCTTCCACCACAACCTCAAGCTCCAGTTTGCCGCCAAAGGAGTCCACTTCAGCCCGGTAAGTGCCATCGACGTAAGCGCCTGCTTCTGCCTGGTCAGCCCCAGCACCGCTCACCGCCTTTTCCACAGCTTCCAAAATGGCTTTGCTGGTGTAGGTGGCTCCGCTGATCACGTCCACCGGGCCTTGAGCCTCGATGATCGCGGGCAGCAGGTTCTTAATGGCATTATCAGCGATAAAGGGCGTCTCACTGTTTTCCACAACCTCAATGGCCGTAATCCGGCCGCCTTCTACGGTTACCTCCACCACCAGCTCACCGCCGAACCCATCGGCGCGACCCCGGTGTACGCCGTCCGCAACCGTAATCGCATAGGGTTCAGCTGCCGGGGCACCAGAGGCCTGCTCCAGCGCCTGCTCCACAGCCTGCATAATGGCCTTGCTGGAAATGGTGGCGCCAGAGGCCGCATCCACCTGGGGCGAATTGGCCTCCACGATGGCCTGGGGTACCTGCTGGTAAGCTAGATCGGAGATGCCGGGAGTGTCGGAATGCTGCAGCACGTTGACGGCTGCGATCCGGCCACCTTCCACCACAACCTCAAGCTCCAATTTGCCGCCAAAGGAGTCTGCTTGGCCGTAGTAAGTGCCATCAGGATAGGCTGCTGCCTCTTCTTCCGCTGGTGCTGCTGAAGCAGGTTCACCGGCGGCCTGTGCCAACGCCTGCTCCACAGCCTTGATAATGGCCTGGCTGGAAACGGTGGCGCCAGAAGCCGCATCCACCTGGGGCGAATTGGCTTGAACGATCCGCTGTGGTATGGTGTTGTAAGCTGGATCGGAGATGCCTGGGGTATCCGAGTGCCGCAGCACGTTCACCGCGGTAATCTTGCCGTCCTCAACGACCACTTCCAGTTCCAGCAGGCCGCCAAAGGAATCGGCCTGACCGAAGTAAGTGCCATCCACCAAAACGGCCGCTTCGTCCGCGGGGAAGAAAGCGCGGTTGAACTGAACGAGGGCCCGCTCCACTCCAGTAGCCAGGGCGCGGGAGGAGATGGTGGCGCCGGTTACGGCTTGGATACCCGCACCTATGCTGAATGAACTATCCTGATCCAACCCTACGAACTGTTCCAGAAATGCGGGCCTGGTGGCCAGTTCGCCAAGTCCTGGATCTTCCCGGTGTTCCAACACACGGACACCTGCAATCCGGTGCTCAGCATCCAAGGCCAAGAGGAAACGAATGGGACCGTTAAAGCCTCCCTGCTCAGCTACGAACACAGTCTGCAGGGGGTTGCCCTCTTCATCACGGACTAAGTAATAGGTGGTGCCATTATTTTCCACCACTTCGTAGTCCTCTGCACCCAGAAGCTCAGCGATGGGCAGGTACTGGCCCCGGCTGAACACAGGCACCGCACTGGGCTCAGAGCGATCCAACAGCACTAAAAAGCCAGCAAACACAACCACAGCTGCAGTCGTTACCGCAATGCCCTTCTTCCAAGTTTCCTGGCTGATGGAGAGGCCAAAGATGCGCGGAATGGTCAAGGATTCCAACGCCGGCGAAAGGGCGTTCATGGTGAGCACCGCAAAGGTGACTCCCTCCGGTAGGGAGGTAAACTGTCTGATTACCATGGTTAAAACGCCGCAGCCAATACCGAAGATAAATTGGCCGAGTGATGTCACTGGAGATGTAACCATATCAGTGGCCATAAACACCGCGGCAAACAAAAGGCCCCCCGCGGTAATGGTGTACCAGGGGTCTAATCCCCACAAAAGGGCCAGCACAAATGCGCTGCCCACATAGCCCAGGGGATTCCGCCAGTTAATATGTCCCTTATAGAGCAGATAGGCTCCACCCAGGAGAATGGCGATTACTGAAGTTTCGCCTATGCTGCCGCCCACATTTCCCCACACCAAGGACCAAGAGAAACTGCGCATACTGAGCAGAGGCGTCGCCGTGGTGACAGCATCAAAGGGAGCTGTAAATTTAACTAATTGGGACGTAAAGGCCAAAAGCAAGATAGCCCGGGCACCCAAAGCCGGGTTGAAGATATTGTGGCCCAAACCTCCAAAGGCCAGCTTAACCAGGGCGATGGCCAAAACCGATCCTACAACCGGCACCCACCACGAGACTGTGGGAGGGAGGATCAAACCCAGCAACAGCCCCGTTACGGCTGCACTGCCGTCACCAAAGATTCCCTGGGGAGTCAGGGGCGCCCGCAGTAAAATGGCCTCAGTCAGCACTGCGCTGAGGGTGCTCAAAACCAACACCTTCAGCGCCGGCAGCCCAAAGAAGATCAGGCCGGCTATTGCTGCAGGTGTCAGGGCAATGAGCACATCGATCATAATGCGCTTAATGGTTAACGGACTACGGAGAAACGGACCCGTCTTGATCTGCATTCCTTTCACCCCTAGCTCACTTTTTCTTTGGCTTTCTCGGCAGCCAAGCCCGCTTTACCCTGCTTGATCCAAGTAACCAGGGCCCGCTTAGCCGGACAGACATAAGAACACAGTGAACATTCGATGCAGTCCCGCAGATGGATCCCCTCGGCTTCCCGATACAGGCCTTTATGGGAATACTCGCCGAGCAGATTGGGCGTCAAGCCCATGGGGCAGGCATGCACGCAGCGTTCACAGCGAATGCAGGGGAGGTTCTCGTCGAAACCAGCCTCTTCTTTGGTGAGGGCCAGGACCCCGGACATGTTCTTCACTACTGGCCCGGAAAGATCCTGGATCTGCCAGCCTGTCATCGGTCCCCCGCAGACAACAACTTCTGGTTCACCCAAAAAGCCACCGCAGAACTCGAACAAAGCCTCGATGGGGGTACCTACCCGCACCAAGAGATTGCGGGGATCTACCACTGCTCCGCCGCTGACGGTTACCACCCGCTCATAGGAACTCTTACCGGTGCTGATGGCCTCCCAGACGGCAATGGCCGTATGGACATTGCTCACTACGCAGCCCACATCATGGGGCAGGCCACCGCTGGGCACCTCTCTGTTCAGAATAGCCTTAATGAGCTGCTTTTCCGCCCCCTGCGGGTAGCGGACCTGCAAAACCGCCACGGCAAGCTGCTCGAACTCGGAGATGGCCTCCTGCACCTGGGCAATGGCGTCTGGCTTGTTGGCTTCAATGCCGATCACACCCCGGGAGGCGCCTGTGGCCTTCATAATGGCCAGGAGGCCTTGGACCATCTCCTCTGCCCGCTCCACCATGAGGCGGTGGTCACAGGTAAGGTACGGTTCGCATTCCGCCCCGTTGATCAGAATGGTATCCACGGGTTTAGGCGGGTTTAACTTTACGTGGGTGGGAAAGCCTGCGCCGCCCATACCCACGATGCCCGCATTTTTCACAGCCTCGCGGATGTCCTTAGGCGACAGCTTGCGCCAATCGGCGTGCTGCGCGCTCACCCGCTCATCGCGGCCATCATTCTTAATGACCACGCACAGTGCCTTGTTCCCGTTTCCCAAACGCCTCTCCTCAATGGCCACTACTTCGCCAGAGACGCTGGAGTGTACGGATGCAGAGATGAACTTCTGGGACTCGCCGATGAGCTGCCCCATTTTCACTTTCTCACCCACTGCTACCACAGGCTCGCAGGGAGCGCCGATATGCTGCTGGAGGGGGATCACCGCGATCTCGGGAGCCGGCAGTACTTCAATGGGCTTTCTGTCGGTGGCCGACTTATGGTGCGGTATATCTCCCCCGCCGCGGGGAAATGTCTTAGGAATCAAAAGGCTCACCCTTTCACTGTGCGATAGTTCTCACGAGTACATCGAAATATATTCCACTATCCGCGAGGGAATCCTGCCTCCAAGGAAAATCCGGGCTGCCAAAACCTATCAGGTCTAAAATCTCCGCTGCGGGAAAAGCTACAGGCAGAAAGGGAGGAAGAGTTATGGCCCAAGGCGCAAATATCAACAAACCGAAAACAAATCCCCAAGTGTATCAAGCCCTTAACCAGTTCAAATACGAAGTAGCCAGCGAACTGGGGATTAACCCCGAATACAAGACCGGCTATTGGGGGAACATCACTTCCCGGGAATGCGGGGCAGTGGGCGGCCATATGGTCCGGCGCCTAATTGCCCTGGCGGAACAGCAGCTGTTCAACGGTCCGTCCTTCCCCAGCCCCCCTCAAGGCACGGGGGGATTTAGGAACCAATAGGCAAAAAAGAAGCACCGCCCGGTGCTTCTTCCTTTTATGCTTGCCCTTTTACTATGACCTTTTGACCACAAACTGCCAGCGCTCCGCTTCCGGGCTGGGCGGGTCCTGGGTCAAGAAATCGTAGCATCCCAGAAGTTCCAGGCCGCACTCCCCGCAGAACTGCTCAATCTGCTCCGGCAGCCACGCTTTCTGCTGATGCCGTTCCCTAATCCTTTTGTACCGGCCATCGTTCAGCTCAACGAAAAAGGTGAGATCCATGGTGCAGACAGCAGTCTGCGGATCGTAGCGGTTGTCCCAGAAAAACGCAAAATCATCGCGCAAGTCTGCATAGGATTGCTCCCCATAGATTTGCTGCAGCTTCCAAGGGGTATTCAGATCAAACAGCCAGATGCCGCCTGGGGCCACAAGCTCAGCCCCTCCCTTGAGGGCACGGCGCAGGTCTGCTTCCGTGGTAAAATAGTTGAGCACATCACAGCCGCTGATGGCCGTATCAAAACCAGCCCCGCCCAAGCGCAGCCCCCTGAGGTCGGCCACATAAAAGGGGATCTCCAGCCCGCGCTCGACAGCCTTGCTTTTCGCCTGGGCAATCATGGGCCAGGATACATCCACTCCTGTCAGGCGGTAACCCTGCTCCGCCAGGGGTATGGTCAGGTTACCCGTACCGCAGCCCAAATCCACGATGGAGCTGGGAGTATGACCGTGGCGGCGGCATAAAGCCAGGAGATAGCTCGCCCACTGTTCATAGTCCACGTCCATACAAAGATCATAGAACCTGGCGAGGACAGAATAGGCCTCAAGCATCCCAGGCCACTGGCTGGGCATCTGCCCACAGCCGCTCAAGATTATAGTAATCCCTCGCCTCTTCCAAGAAGACGTGGACGATCACTGCACCGTAGTCCAAGAGAATCCAGCTGTTCCCCGGGCCGCCTTCTTGGCGCAACGGCTCTACGCCTTCCCGCTGCAGCGCATCAACCACCGCATCCATAATGGTGCGGACCTGCACATGGGTTTCGGCGCTGCAGATGACGAAGAACTCTGTTTCCACCATCACCTCAGGCATTTGGAGCACCTGCACATTGTCGGCCTTTTTACTGTCTGCAGCCCGAGCAGCCATCTTAGCTATCTCCACGGCGCTGGGTTTGGTCAAATCCCCACACTCCTTTCGCGGTTGAGAGTAAAGTCTTTGCCGATAATGACCGTCACTTCCGAGCCTGCCCCCTCCACCTCCTGAATGGAAGCGCCCAAAAATTCGGCTAGAGGCTTAACCCGCTCGGCATTCCTGGGAGCGGTCATGACCAGGGTAGAAGCATGGTTAAAGTGCTCCGCATTCCCGGTAGAAACAACTGTGTAGCCGTATTCCCGGAGCAGATCGCTGACCTGCCCGGCAATGCCAGCCCGCCCGTTGCCGTTGAGCACCACCAGCTTCAAGGGCTCCGGCTTGCCCAAGACTACTGTATCAATGACCTGGGCTGCCTTCTGTTCATTGACAATCCAATACCAGGCATCATTCAGCACTTGGCTGTTGCCCGGCAGCACTGCCGTACGCAGATTGGCGGCGGAAAACTTGCCCGCCGAGACCGCCAAGGACAGCATGGTTTCCAAGGGCAGATTTGTATCCACAATCTTGAACATCTGGGTGATCAGCTGGGGCAGCTTAACCAAACCCGCAGAGCTCAGCATTTTGGCCGCCAGCGCTTCCACGAACTTCCTCTGCCGCTCCACCCGGCCGCCGTACTGATCGCCAAAGGGATCCACCAGGGAAACATCTCCCAAAGTGTCACGGTAGCGCACATACTGCAAGGCCTTAGCCCCATCCAGCACCTGCGTTCCTGGGTACAGGTCAATCTCCAGGCCCTGGGCCTTGTCCACATAGTGCATGCGTTTTTCCACCGTGATCTCTACACCACCCAGGATATCCACCAGGTCCTGGAACCCCTCAAAGTCCGTATGCACATAGTAACGCACAGGCACCCGCACCAGCTGCGCCACAGCCTCCATAACCAGGTTAGTACCGCCGTGGGCATAGAGGGCATTAATGCGGTCCCAGCGCTGTCGGGAAGGCGACCACACCCGGGTATCCCTGGGAATGGATAGCACGCCCACCTCGCCAGATTTGGTATCTACGGACAGCAGCATAATGGTATCTGCCCGGGAACTGGCCTCGATGGTGTTATCTGTGCCCAAAAACAGGACTAACAGGCGCCCCTCTTCCACCCCATCAGCCTGGGTTACGGCCACCTGCCGGAAGTAGGTGTAGCGGGCGGTAAAAATCATGAGTATGGTGCCAAGAGCAAAAAACAAGGAGTAAAAGATGATCTGTCTGCGGCGGTATCTGCGTTTCCAAGCGCGGCGCTCTTCCAGTTCCTGCCTGCGCCGGAGTACTTCTTCTTCTGAAAGCATGGTTTCCCCCCCTTATGTACACTACTTCGTACACCGCTCACGGCTTTGGGGTAGTGCCTGCACGTAAAGACGCTGCCTCCGGATATAGTGTTCCACCGGTTCTGGAACTAAGTAGCGGATGGAACTGCCTGCCCGCACCCGTTCCCTGATCTCCGTCGAGGAGATGGCCATGGCGGGAACCTGTAGAATGTGAAAGCGTTCCTTGTGCCGCGCCACCCACTGACGCGTCGAAGCGGGGAGGTGATCCAGGGAAAAGCCTGGACGGGTGGCTGCCACAAAGTGGGCCAGGGCCAAACACTCGTCGCAGTCCTTCCAGGTGGCAATATCGAAAATCGCATCGGCGCCGGTGATAAAATACAGCTCTGTCCCGGGACCGTACTGCTCCTGCAGCGCACGCAGGGTGTCAATGGTATAGCTTGTCCCCGACCGGTCGATTTCCAGCCGCGATACTTCAAAGTGGGGATTGGTCAAGGTAGCCAGCACGGTCATCATGTACCGATGCTCAGCATCCGAGACTTGGGCGTCCTTCTTGTGCGGAGGCCTGCCTGAAGGCATAAACAGCACTTGATCAAGCCCAAAGGTAAACCTAGCTCCCTCCGCCGTTACCAAGTGTCCGTAGTGGATAGGGTCGAAGGTGCCGCCCATAATCCCCAGCTTGCTTAGTTTGCTCATCGTCTTAGACTCCTTCAGGGCAGTTCAATCTTGGGCTCCAGGGACGGTCGGTAAAGCAGGAAAATGCGGCCGATCTTCTGCACCACATCGCAATCGAGCTCTTCAGCGATCTCGTCGGCCAGTTCACCCGGCTCCTCCTCACAGCTTTTGAGAACCCTGACTTTGATCAGTTCCCTGGCCTCTAGGACTAAGTCGAGCTGGTTGAGGAGCTCCTCCGACAGACCGCCCTTGCCGATCTGGAAAACCGGCTCAAGCTCATTTCCGAGACTGCGCAAATACGCCCTTTGTTTACTGGTCAGCATGCTAAACCCTCATTCCATATATTCAAACTCTAATTCTCCAACCCTCACGGTTGCTCCTTCCGGGATGCCCATTTCCCGCAGGGTATCGTACAAGCCAATTTTTGCAAACAGATTCTGCAGGTAGCGGACCGCCTCCCGATTGTTCAGATCCAAACGGCGCAGGAGCCTCTCCAGGCCTTCTCCTTCCACCACGTACTCGCCATCTGCCTCCACTACGGTGAACTCTTCCAGCGGCGCTGGTTTTTTCCTGGGCAGCTCCAGCTCCTGAACCACCTCTGGGGCCGGTTCCGCCTCTTTCAGGCTGCGTACGATCTGTCCTGCCCGGCGCATGAGGGCCTCCGTTCCCTGGCCCGTGGCTGCCGAAATGACGAAGAACTCCAGCCCCTCTTGGGCCGCCAGTTCCCTTAGGCGGGGCAGATGGGTCTGGGCTGCGGGGAGGTCTGCCTTGTTGGCCACCAAGATCTGGGGGCGCTTCGCCAGCTCGGCACTGTACATGCTCAGCTCGGCGTTGATCTTATGGTAATCCTCCACCGGATCTCTCCCGTCCAGGCCGGACGCATCGATGATGTGCAAAAGGAGCCGGGTCCTTTCAACATGCCGCAGAAACTCCATGCCCAGCCCCACGCCGGCATGGGCTCCCTCAATCAAGCCGGGAATATCTGCGAGCACAAAGGACTGGCCCTCGTCCACCGCTACCACCCCCAAATTGGGCCTCAGGGTGGTAAAGGGATAATTGGCGATCTTGGGGCGAGCAGCTGAGACCATCGCAAGCAGAGTGGACTTGCCCACATTGGGGTAACCCACCAGGCCCACATCGGCCAACAGCTTCAGCTCCAGCTGAACCCACAGCTCCGGCCCGGGCTCGCCCCGCTCGGCAAAGGCCGGCGCCTGTCTGGTGGGGGTGGCAAAGCGGGCATTGCCCCGGCCCCCTCGGCCTCCAGGCAGCACCAAAACCCGGGTGCCCGGCACAGTGAGATCCAGGAGTACCTCCCCTGTTTGATCGTCCTTGACCAGGGTGCCGGGGGGGACCCTGATTTCGAGGTCCGCGCCATCCCTGCCGGTCATGTTCTTAGATTTCCCCGGCTCCCCCGAAGGAGCAACGAACTTACGGCGGTAGCGGAAGTCCATGAGGGTGGACAGCCCCCCATCCACCACAAAGTAGATGCTGCCGCCCCGGCCCCCATCGCCCCCCGCCGGGCCCCCTGCGGGGATATACTTCTCACGCCGAAAGGCCACAGCTCCATCGCCGCCGTCCCCGGCTTTAAGGTAGATACGGGCCCGATCGATAAACATAACTTGTCCCTCCCGACAAAAAACCCTTTTGCACCGAAGCACAAAAGGGATTTCTCTTACGCAAGCACGGCATCAGTCACGACGCTAACCGCTTTTCCGTTCTTTCCTCTGCGTTCGAAGGAAACGTAGCCATCCACCTTGGCATACAGGGTATCGTCCTTGCCCAAGCCCACATTCAAGCCTGGCTTAATCCGGGTTCCCCTCTGGCGGACGATGATGCTCCCCGCCGTCACAAACTGCCCGTCATGGCTTTTTATGCCCAGGCGCTTCGCTGCGGAATCCCGGCCGTTCTTGGTGCTTCCGCCGCCCTTCTTAGTGGCGAAAAGCTGAAGATTCATCCTCACGGTATGGCACCTCCTTCACACGTACAAATTGCTTATATTCCCGCTCCGTGGCCTTAAGGCCAGCATACAAAACTTCCAAGACAAGCTGGGCCTGCTGCCACTCTCCACTGTCCAACCCTGGGGGGAGCAGGCAGTCTAAAGTCCCAGTTTTTTCCTCCACCTCTACTTGGCACGCGATACCCACAACCTTGGTGAGCCCCAGCACAGCCGTTTGGGTCAGGGCCGAAACGGCGGCGCAGACAATATCCTCTCCGGGGTCTGCAAAACCGGCATGACCCCGGGCCCGGAAACCGTGCCAACCCTGGGTGGATTTGAGGAATTCAACACGGATCATGGCCCTTAAGCAGTGATGGATTCGATAAATAGCTTAGTGTAGGGCTGACGATGGCCTTGCTTTTTCTTGTAGTTCTTCTTGGGCTTGTACTTAAACACGATGATCTTCTTCTGCTTGCCCTGCTTTACAGCCTTGGCCACCACTTTCGCGCCTGCCACGTAAGGCTTGCCCACGAGGATCTGACCATCTTTGCTCACCAGCAGGACCCGATCAAAGACAACTTCATCGCCTTCGTTCACATCCAGCTTCTCCACGAAAATGGTATCTCCTGCGGACACGCGGTACTGCTTACCACCTGTTTCGATAACGGCGTACATCCAGTGCACCTCCTTATCCAGACTCGCCATGAAGGTACCCATCCGGGATTTCCAACCTTTTCTGAGCGGTTTCAGTGCCCGACGGCAACGCCATCGGCGCACTTACATGACACATTCTAACACCAACGTTCGTCCCTGTCAATTCCGGTTTTCCACCGGGCGCGCCAGGGCACTGGTGCGGTAGACCTCCACGATCTCCACTTCCACCTGCTGCCCCACCAAGGTGCTGCAGCCCAGGCACTCCAGGGCATAGCCCTCCAGGCGCGCCAGTCCGCTGCCGGGGTTTTTGGCGTGGGGCTCCAGGATCTCCACCGTGAGGCGCTGGCCCACGGCCACAGGCAGGGCCTCCTTCTGCAAAAGGTCCGCCGAGCCGCAGCTCAGCTCGAACTCCCCCCAGGCATAAGTATCATCTCCCCGCACGAACACCGCTTTGCCCACTTCCTTTTCCAGAAGCTCCAGGTTTTTCCCGCCTGTTCCGATGAGCTGCGCGGCCACCGCGGAGTGACAGCGCACGAGCACCGCTTCCACCTCGTCCTCGGCAGCGGCGGCCTGTACGGCGCGGGCAATGCGCAGCGCGGTTGTATCATGGGAATCCACCCGGCCGCTTCCCCGGCAATGGGGGCACTGCATCTCCAGCATCTCCGTCAGGGGCCGTTTCGCCTTTCTGCGCACCAGCTCCACCAGGCCCAGGCGGGTAAAGCCGCAGATTTTGGTGCGGGTTTTGTCCGCGCCCAGGCTCTCGGCCAGGCGGGAGAGCACCTGTTCCCGATGGGCTTCCTGGGGCATGTGTACAAAATCGATGATTACGATGCCCCCGATGTTGCGCAAGCGGAGCTGTCGGGCGATTTCCTCCGCAGCGCCCAGGTTGGTCCTCAGCACCGTATCCTGGAGATCTACCCCACCCACATACTTCCCGGTGTTCACATCGATGGTGAGCAGAGCTTCTGTTTGGTTAATCACCAGATACCCACCGCAATCCAGCCACACCCGGGGACTGCGGGCTCGCTCCAAATCCTTGTCTAGACCCAGGTGGGTGAAGATGCCCACCTTACCCTGGTACAACTCTACCCCCGTAGAATCCAAGCCCAGATCCTTCAGCTCCTGCTGCACCCTGCTGAGCAGGGACGGGCTGTCCACAACGATTCTAGTGTCCTGGGGGCGGTACAGGTCGCGGATAATGCGGTAGATCAGATCATGATCCCGATACAGCAGCGGCCCGCAGCTTTTGCTTTTGAACTTGCGCTGAATGCGGGCCCATTCCTGAAGCAGCGCCTCCAGTTCTTCCCGCAGCTCCTCCGGCTCTGCCTCCTGGGCCATGGTGCGCACAATCAGGCCCATCCCTTCCGGCAGCAGCTCGGCAGCTAGCGCCTTCAGGCGGGACCGCTCTCCTTCATCGCTGATCTGCCGGGAAATGCCCACCCCTTCCTGTGTGGGCAGGAGTACCAGAAAACGCCCGGGCAGGGTAATCTTGGTGGTTACCCGCGGCCCTTTGGTCCCCTCTGCCTCCTTGGTCACCTGCACCAGGAGGCTATCGCCTTTGCGCAGGTTCTGGGCCGTCTTCTCGCCGGACAGATCGGCGAGAAACAAAAAGGCGTTCTTGGGCAGACCGAGATCGACAAATGCCGCGTCCATGCCCGGCAGGACGTTTTCCACCCGGCCTTTGTAGATATTATTCAGCAGACGGTCCTGCACATCCCGCTCAAGAAAGTACTCCACCAGCCGGCCGTTTTCCACCAGCCCCACTTGGACGTGCTGGAGCAGGGAGGAAATAACTATTGCTCTGTCCATGTGAAACCCCTATTCCCCAAGGGAGCCTGGTAGACACTCCCCACTTTTTTGAACTGGCCTAACCTGGTAATGACTGCCTCAGCTGGGTTAAAGCCCAGAAGCAGCCCCAGCTCTTCCAAACGCAGGTTTCCCTCGCTGCCCACTGCGGCCAGACAGTGCACCTCCACTGCCCCTTCCAGCTGGGCGATGCGGGGCAGGCCGAAGAGCAGTGGGCGCAGGTTCACCTGGCGGTTTCCCCGTTTAGTCTGCCTCTCCACCACAAAGCTATCCTGAGCCTTGAGGCTCTGCCAACGCCCCTCAACATCCTCGGGGGAAACCCCCGGCAGGGTCACCTTCCACAGGGCTGCGTTAATCTCGCTCATGAGGGCAGGAGAGCCTTCTGGGAGGCGTTCAGCCTGCACCACCTGGAAGCCCGGAGGAAGGTAGCGGTTGAAGTGCTCCAGGAAAAATGCCGGGTCCCAGTCTTCCACCAGGCGGTAGTCCGCGTATTCCGCCTCGCTCAGCGCCCCCACGGGAAGGGGGAAGCTGTAGGACACAATGGGCCGGGGAGAAAACCCTTCCGAATACGCCATGGGCAGGCCCGCCCGGCGCACGGCCCGTTCGAAGGCCCGCAGCACATCCAAGTGGGAGAGGAACCTTACTTCAGAACCCTTGGTAAACTGAAAGCGGATAGTGCTGGTGTTAGTCACCGCGGCCCACCTCCGTGAGCTTGTTCGCTACCTTTAAGTTAAAGCACACCCCGCAGAGACTGCAGCGATCCCAGCGGCAGTCTGGAGTGGGCACGGCCTGTTGAGCCCGCTGCCACTCCTGCACCAGGAACTTAGTATCAACGCCCGGACTAAGATGATCCCAGGGCAGGGGGTCTCCAGGCTCTAGGCAGCGCTGCGCGTACTCCTTGGGGTCAAGCCCCTCGTCCCGAAACGCCTGCAGCCAGCTCTCAAAGCGCAGCTGATCGTCCCAGCTGTCGAACTGGCAGCCCAAATCCACGGCCCGCTCTAACACCGCGCCTAAGCGGCGGTCTCCCCGGGAGAAGACGGCCTCCAGGAAGCTGTGTTCCACTTTGTGCAGGCTGAACTGGATGCCCGGATGGCGCAGCCGCTCCATGAGATACTCCTGTTTGCCCTGGAGCACCTCCAGGGGATCCTGGCCCCGCCACTGGAAGGGCGTATGGGGCTTGGGCACAAAGGAGGCCACGCTCACTGTCACCTCCGGCCTCTTGCGGGAAGTGCGGTACTGACGGCCCCAGGCTAGAACCTGCTTGGCCAGGTCGGCGATGCCGTCCAGGTCCTGCTCCGTCTCTGTCGGTAGACCGATCATGAAGTACAACTTTATGCGGTGCCAGCCAGCCTGGAAGGCAGCCTGGACCACTTCCTTGAGATCCTGGTCGGATACGTTTTTGTTGATCACGTCGCGCAGACGCTGAGTGCCCGCCTCTGGGGCGAAGGTGAGCCCCGTTTTGCGGGCCTTTTGGATCTCTTCAGCCAGCTCTACGGCGAAGGAATCCAAGCGTAGGGAAGGCAGGGATACGGACACGCCGCAGCCTTGGTAGGTGGCGATGAGCTCCTTAACCAAGGGGCGGATCTGGGTATAGTCGCCGCTGGAAAGGGAAGAAAGGGAGATTTCATCATACCCTGTGCTCTTGACCAGCTTGGCCACCTGCTCCTTGAGCTGCTCCGGATCCCTTTCCCGCACAGGGCGGTAGATCATCCCCGCCTGGCAGAAGCGGCAGCCCCGGGTACAGCCGCGCAGGATCTCCACCATCACCCGGTCATGGATCACTTCCGTGTAGGGTACCACAAACTCTTCCGGAAAGGGCAGGGCACCTAGATCGGGTGCCACCCGTTTTTCGATGGTGGTGGGAAGGTTAGGCTCCAGAGCCTCAAGCCCTTGGAACTTCCCTTGGGCGTAAACGGCCCGGTAAAAGCCGGGTACATACACGCCCCGCAGGCGGGCCAGCTCCCTGAGAATCTCCCGGCGCCCAACTCCCCTCTGTTTTCCGGCCTTAGCCACGTCCAAAACCTCGTGGATCACCTCTTCACCCTCACCCAAGACCACAAAATCCAAAAAGTCCGCGAGGGGCTCCACATTAAAGGCGCAGGGACCGCCGGCCAGCACCAGCGGATCCCCTTCCCGCCGCTCCCGGGACCTGCGGGGGATACCGGCCAGATCCAGCATCTTCAAGATGTTGGTGTAACTCAGCTCATGCTGCAGCGTGAAACCCACCAGGTCAAAGTCCGCGAGGCTGCGGCCCGATTCCAGGGCAGTTAGGGGGATACCGCGCTCGCTCATGAGCTGCTGCATGTCCACCCAAGGGGCATAGGCGCGCTCAGCCAGGGCATCGCTGCGCCCGTTGATGATCGCATACAGGATCTTAAAACCCAGATGCCCCATGCCCACATCGTAGACATCTGGAAAGGCCAAAACCATTTTGACTTTATCTTCCGTCCACTCTTTGTGCACCGCATTCACTTCATTGTTTGTGTAGCGGGCTGGTTTGGAAACCAATGGCAAGAGCGGTAAAAGGCGCTTGTCCATACAACCACTCCCTTCTGTTCAAAACAGCCTGTGCATCGGCAGGGCACCCAATTTGCAGGCAAGTCCCCGTTCAAATAGGGCACTGATCAACTCCACCTCACCCAAAAAGCCTGCAATCTGTCCCTCCAAATCCACAACCCACACCAGGTGGTAAGCCGGAGGCTGAAAACTGCGCAGCACTTCCCCCAGCGAGCTTTCACTGGTGGCAGCCAGGTGTTTCACGGGGAACACCCGCTTGAGGCGCAGCTGCTGCCTTCTGCCGGTTAAATAGCGCATGAAGACATAACTGGAGGCATTCTGTTCTGCTCTGGCAGCCGCGAACAGCATTACCGCTGTGAAAAGGACCAATATAAAATTATATCGCTTTAAAAAGACATTGTAAATTCCCCAGGCCGCCAGCAGCACGCTGAAGGCCTGGCCCAAACGGGCCGCCAAGCGGGTTGCCTGGGCGAACCCCATTTTACGCACAAGCAGGCTGCGCAACACCCTCCCCCCATCCAAGGGGAGCACCGGTACAAGGTTAAACAGGGCCATGCCCAGATTCGCCTGGATAAAAAACCGAAACCAATAGGGATCGAACTGCACATAAGGCCAAAGCCCGTAGGCCAGGCCAGCCACGAGCACATTGCCCGCCGGGCCGGCGCAGGCCACCACCCATTCCACCTCCGGGTTAAGCTGCAGAAAGGCTTCCATTCTGGTTAGGCCCCCGAAGGGCAACAGCTCGATGTCGGTCACCGGCAGCCTGTACCGTCCAGCGGCCAGCACATGGCAGCCCTCATGCCAGAGCACGAGGGCAAAGAGAACCAGGGCTTCCCAAATCTTGCCACAGGCCAAGGCCGCGGCTAAGAGCAGAATGAAAAAGGGATTCACTTTCAGCGGAATCCCAAAACAGCTGCCAAACCGCATTTCCTCACCAGCCGGAGGTGACTTCAGTCAGTTCCTTCAGCCAGGACTGCCACTGGGGCAGTTTGTCCCATGCCTTCATGCGCTCCAGAACGGGTTGGAAGGAAATGTCGGTGGTTACCACGTAATTAACATACTCTGTTACGGGCTGGACCAGCTCCAGATTGCTGTACACCAGGACAGCCACAACCACAAAGATGACGGCAGCAAAGATCAAATCGCGGATAAAGCGTTCGGCCACCAGCAAGCACCTCCTCCCTAGAGTATATTCTCGGAGGTGCCTGATCATGTGCACAGCTGCCCGCCCGCTTCAGCCGGCCGCCTGCCTCACTTAATGCTGCGCTTCACACTCTTTACGGGAATATTAGCGATGAGCGCGACCGAATCGTCGCCCTTGTCGAAGCTGACCTCCAAGCCCTCTTCGTCAATATCCAGGTACTTGGTTATCACCTGGATGAGCTCCTCTTTCAACGCCTCCACAAGGCCCGGAGAGAGGCTCGCCCGATCGTGCACGAGCACCAGACGGAGCCGTTCTTTGGCACGGTTCTTGCTGCCTTCAAAACCACCAAAAAGCCTGCTCAGAAACTCCAACATGCCGCTCCCTCCTTTTAATGGGCCTCTCCGCTGAGGAGCCGTTTAAACCAGTGCATCACCGTGCGTTCCTGTAGGTTCATCAGGGGTACATCTTCCCCCAGCAGACGGCGGACAATGTTGCGGTAGGCCTGTCCCGCGCGGGACTTGGGATCGGTAACAATCGGTTCGCCCTTGTTGGTGGAGACAATGATATCTTGGTCATCGGGGACCACGCCGAGTATATCAATGGCCAGAATGTCATCGATATCGCTGATACTCATCATATCGCCCCGGCGGACCATATTGGGCCGTACCCGGTTGATAATCAGGTGGGGATCATAGAGCTCCGCGGCTTCCAAAAGGCCGATGATGCGGTCGGCATCGCGCACGGCAGCGATTTCGGGAGTGGTTACGACAATGGCCGTATCCGCCCCGGCGATGGCGTTCTTAAAGCCATGCTCAATGCCCGCGGGGCTGTCCAGGAGAACAAAGTCATACTCTTCCCGCAGCTCATCCGTGAGCTTTTTCATCTGCTCCGGAGTGACCGCATCCTTTTCCCGCGTCTGGGGTGCGGGCAAAAGCACCAGCCTGTCGCCGAACTGCTTGTCCTTAATCAAGGCCTGGCGCAGCCGGCATTGCCCCTCCACCACATGCAGCAGATCATAGACGATCCTGTTTTCCAGACCCATGACCACATCCAGGTTCCGCAGGCCGATATCCGTATCCACCAAGCAGACCTTCTGCCCCATGGCGGCCAACCCCGTCCCCAGGTTGGCCGTTGTAGTGGTCTTGCCTACTCCACCTTTTCCGCTAGTGATCACTATAACTTTTCCCAATCCCAGTTCCTCCCTCAACCCTTAATGGTTGTAAACTGAAAGCTGAATCCGATCTCCCACAACCCTGGCGATTTCCGGCCCCTCGGGTTGAGGAAGCTTTTCATCTGGTGCCCGGGAAATAAGATGGGCAATGCGCAGCTGAGTGGGTTCTAGGCGAAAGGCGAAGACAATGGCGTCCAACTTGCCCTCGGCCCCGGCATGGGCCACACCCCTTAATGAACCCAGCACCAAAATATCTCCTGTGCACACGATCTCGGCTCCCGGATTCACATCGCCCATAACCACCACATTCCCATCATAATGGAGGCGCTGGCCGGAACGGATGGTGCGTTTCACCAGCAAGGTGTTTTCTTCCAGAGCTGACCCTTGGGGCCGGGGCTCAGGCTCGCGGTTGGAGGGAAGGCCCCAGCTCGGCGGTCGCCGATCCAGGGTCATCCCGTGGCGGTTGATCAGCCTTTCAATGGCATCAAGCTGGTCAGCGGTAAGCGCTCCTTCCCTGACCATCAGTTTTGCCGTACTACCTTGAAAGAAGCTCTCCGAAGCGATGAGCTGCTTTTCCAAAGCATCCAAGACCGCTGAGAACTGCGCAGCATCATTTATGGTCACTACCAGGCCATCACGGCTGCCTTTGATGGCACACAGCTGAGTATGCATAACCCGTCAACTCCTAACTACCCATCCTATTTCTGCAGAAAACCCGCGGACTCCTGCCTCATTCTTCCTCTCCACTTTGGTCCAAACCGAAATACGCATCGAGAATTTTGCGGGCAATGGGTGTTGCTGTGGAGGAGCCTCCCCCTCCCTTTTCCACGATTACCGCCACCAGGACCTCCGGGTCCTGGGCGGGGGCAAAGCCCACAAACAGCCCGTTGGAGATGCTGCCCACCACTTCCCAGGTCCCCGTTTTGCCTGCGATGGGGATGGGGAAATCTCCCATCACGTTGCGGGCTGTGCCCCGGGGATGGGTGATGGGGGCCCGCAGCGCTTCCAAGAGGGCATCCCATGTGGAGTCTTTGAGTTCAATTTCCCTGGCCAGCTGGGGTTCAGCCCGGAAAACCACGCTGCCATCTGGCGCTTCGATCTCCTTCACGATTTGGGGAGTATAGACCTTGCCCCTGTTGGCGATGGCGGCATAAGCTTGCGCCAGCTGCAGCAGGGTCATCTGATGGAAGCCCTGCCCGATGGAGATCTGCTCCGTATCTGTGGGGTACCAGGCCTGCTCCGAAGAGGGCCTGTCCCGAAAGGCACTGCGCTTCCATTCCCGGCTGGGCACAATGCCGCTGGCCTCGGGAGGATACAGCTGCAGACCGGTCGGCTGGCCGAAACCGAGCGCTTCCATGTAGGCAGACAGCCGATCAATGCCCACTTTAGTCCCGTGTTCCGCGAAGTAGTGGTTGCTGGATACGGCCAAGGCATCGTTGAGGTTGATCTGCCCGAAGGGGGCCAGCCCCATGTTGATCACCCAGTCCCTGATCCCGTATTGGCTCACACCAGTGGCGTTAAAGCGGTCCTTGGGTCCGATCACTCCTTCTTCCAAAATGGCCAGGGCTGTAATGGGCTTAAAGGTGGAACCAGGGCCGTAGAGGGCCTGGGTGGCCCGGTTGAACAAGGGCAAGCGGGGATCGGAGATCAGGGCGCTGTAATATTCGTTGCGCCGGGATTGGTCGTTGAGCACCTCCGGATCATAGCTGGGAACGCTGGCCATGACCAGGATCTCCCCCGTTTTGGGGTTCATCACCAGCACAGCCCCGGTTTGGGTTCCGGGATTATCGTCCAGGGTTTGGATGTGCTCCAAGAAGGCTTCTTCCGCCACCCTCTGCAGCCGGGCATCGATGGTGAGGGTGATGTTATGCCCTGGCACTGGCTCCAGCACATTCACGGTGCGGATGGGGCGGCTTAAGGCATTCACTTCCACGGTGAGCGCGCCAATCTCGCCCCGCAGGAGCCGTTCATAGGTGCGCTCGATCCCGCTTTTGCCCACCAGATCGCTCCCACGATAGGTGGACCCGTACTCCTGCAGCTCGCTCGCGCTGATCACCCCGAGGTAACCCAAGACATGGGCCGCCAAACTGCCGTGAAGGTACTCCCGTACCGGCTCTTCCTCAATGAAGATCCCCGGCAGGTTGAAGCGGTTCTCCTCGATGGCGATCACCGTTTCGGGTGCCACATCCCGCTGGATGCGTACAGGTTCATAGGGGAAGCCCTGCCCCTTTTCTATGGCCTCCGCCAGTTCCCCCCGGGTTAGGCCCAAGAGGCTACCCAACAGCTCCATGACGCTGTCATCATTGGCGGGCAGCCCGCCAGGAACCACGGACACAGTAAAGGCCGACTTACTGCGCACCAAGACCTGGCCGTTGCGGTCCCGGATCTCACCCCTCGGGGGCAGCAGACGCAGCTGCCTCATGCGGTTGCCGTCTGCAAGGCGTGCATAATGTTCGCCCCGGGCGAGCTGCAGGTACCAAAGGCGGCCCACAATCACTGCCACGCAGGCGAGCACGATCACAAAAAGAACGACGAGACGCTTTTCTGTTTCCTTTTCCGGCATCAACGTCACCCCGTTCTTTTCAGCAGTTCATGATAGTAAATCAAGCGCTTGTACAACCTGGACAGGGGCTTGTACAGAATCGTACCCAAGATTCCGTTAAACAGACTAACCAGCAGGATGGCAGACCAGGCAGCCCAGGTCCAGGGCCCGGAGAGGCCGAAGGAAGCGGCCCCTAAAAGGTAGAGCACCTCGCCCAGGGCTGTTCCGGCCATGAGGGCCAGAAAGCGCACCAGGAAATTCTCCCGGTAAAAGCGCTGGGTGATAAACCACTCCAAGAGAGCCATGAGTACAAATACGGCTGCGTGGAGGGTAAGGAATCTCCCCACCACCAAATCCTGGGCCAAACCGGCAAAAAACCCGAACGCCACTGCCTCGGCAGGCGGCATGATCATGGCCGCGAGCAGCGTCAACAGCAGCATGAGTTCAGGTTTGCAGCCAAAAAAGACTATCCCGGGCACTCCCGCGGTCTGCAGGACCAGGGCAAGCAGCAGGACTAAGCCGTACACTATATACTTCATCTCAACTCTCTCCGTTATCCTGCGGCAGAACGATCAGGACATACTCGAGGCGGTTGAAGTCCACAAAGGGGCGCACCACCGCGGCAAAGGATAGGTTCTGCTGGCGCGGTTCCACCGCCACCACTTCCCCGATGGGGATGTTCTTGGGATAGATGGTACTTAAGCCGGACGTGACGATCACATCGCCCACTTCCACCACCGTATCGCGGCTGAGGGGCCGGGCAATTAACGTTTCCCGATCAGGTTGGCCCCCTTCCACCAACACCAGATCCCCCGTGGACTGGACCAATCCAGCAGCTGCGCTTTGCGCGTCCACAATGAGCAGAACTGTGCTGGAATAACGGGATGCGGAAACAACAGTACCCACCACGCCGGCACTGGTCACCACCGCCATGCCCTGCTGCACCCCGTGGGCAAAACCCTTGTTCAAAATGATAGTGCTCTCCCAGTTGCTGGGAGAGCGACCGATCACTTCTGCCACCAGCAGGTCATGCTCCCTTTCGTTCTTGAAATCCAGAGCTTCCCGCAACCATTCGTTTTCCCGCTTGTAATTGCGCAGCTCCAATACTTCCGCTTGCAGCTGCTGCACCAGCTCTTCCAGTTCTGCATTGCGCGCTTTAAGGGTGCGCAGGGTCTGGACTCGCTCCACCTGCTGCAGAGCAAAGCGCTGTACCTTACTGAATGCCCACTGGAAGGGCACCAAAAGATCCCGGCCCACCCCTTCCAGCAGGCTAATCTTCAAGCGAGATGTGGAGGTGTAGTGAATTGTGCCCACCATTACAACCACGAGCACGATGATCAGGGGGACCTTCCAGCGCAAGATGTGTTCCAACACACGCTTCACCGCCTATCATCTCCCAGCACGCGGAGGCTAATAGCGCTTGGGCCCCAGCATTATGCGCTGCAGCACATCAAAGTGCTTGAGGGCCTGTCCAGCTCCTTCCGCGACAGCAGTTAAAGGCCGCTCGCAGATGTGCACAGGCATGCCGGTTTCCCTGATCAAAAGCTCATCCAAGCCCTTGAGCAGCGCGCCTCCGCCCGCGAGCATGATGCCCCGATCCATAATATCCGCTGCTAGTTCAGGCGGAGTCTGCTCCAAGGTCACCTTTACCGCATCAACAATGGCCTGGATAGGCTCTTCCAGGGCCTTGTGGATCTCAGTGGAGGAGACCACCACCGTTTTGGGCAGGCCGGTCACCAGGTCCCGGCCCCGCACCTCCATGGTCTCTTCCTCCCGGGTATCCGTCAGGGCTTGCCCGATCTCTATCTTGATCTTCTCGGCCGTGCGCTCGCCGATGAGCAGGTTGTAGGAACGGCGGATGTACTGCACGATTGCTTCATCCATCTCATCTCCAGCCACCCGGATGGAGCGGTGGGCCACAATGCCGCCCAGGGAGATGACGGCCACCTCGGTGGTACCTCCCCCAATATCCACGATCATGGTTCCCGTAGGCTCCTGCACAGGCAGACCCGCCCCGATGGCCGCGGCCATGGGTTCTTCAATCACCCGGGCATCCTTGGCTCCCGCCGACAAGGCGGCATCAATCACCGCCCTTTTTTCCACTTCGGTCACACCGGAGGGGACAGAGATCACGACTCTGGGCCTCCTAAAGCGGGAACGGCGGGTAGCCTTGTTGATAAAATCCCTGAGCATGCGCTCAGTAACCTCAAAGTCGGCAATTACCCCGTCTTTGAGGGGACGGATGGCCACGATGTTCCCGGGAGTCCTGCCCACCAT
Source organism: Bacillota bacterium (assembly GCA_029776155.1). Lineage (GTDB taxonomy): Bacteria > Bacillota > Limnochordia > Darwinibacteriales > Darwinibacteriaceae > DTU010. Next base: position 47,525 of record JAKOTU010000018.1, read on the forward strand.
TTCCTTGGCCTTGTTGCCAACGGCGAAAATCTCGTTGGTATCTCGATCAATGGCCACCACCGAAGGCTCATTGATCACAATCCCCCGTCCTTCCACCAGCACCAACGTGTTTGCCGTCCCCAGATCTATACCGATATTCCTACTAAAGCGCCTGAACATGAAGCTTCCCCTTCCTTCTAAAGCAGTCCGTGTTCCCGAAAGCTAAAATAGCGGTTATCGCCAACGATAATGTGGTCGAGGATGTCGATGCCCAGCACCGCCCCCGCTTCGCACAGGCGCTCGGTTGTGGCCAGATCCTCTCTGCTGGGGGTAGGATCCCCGCTGGGGTGATTGTGCACCAAGATCAGGGCAGCGCTGCTCCTCCTAATAGCTTCCTTGAACATTTCCCGGGGATGCACTAAGGAAGCCTGCAGATGCCCGATGGAGATTACTTTCTTGGCGATAACCCGGTTCTTGGTGTTCAGCATGATGATCATAAAGTGTTCTTTGTCGGCTAAACTGAGCTCCCGCAGCACCAGTTGGGCGGCATCCGCTGGGCAGTTCACCACGCCCTCATACTCCATCCGGGACTCTGCCAGGCGCTTTGCCAGCTCGAAAGCTGCCAGGATGTCGCAGGCTTTAGCCGGACCGATTCCATGTACCGCCACTAACTCTTCAAAACTGGCCGCCGCCAGATGAGGCAGCGAACCGAAGCGGGCCAACAACTTTTCAGCCAGAGCCAAGGCCGATTCACTTCTGTTGCCCGTGCGCAGAAGAATGGCTAATAGTTCTTGATTGGTTAAGCGCTCCGCTCCGTGGCGTCTCAACCGCTCCCTAGGGCGTTCCTCTTTGGGAACATCCCGCATTCTAATTGGGTTCTCCATGCCTGCTCCTTTCCCCACTCCCTGGGCGGGTTAGGAACTACCTGGAGGAAAAAACCTCAATTCCGTAGGGCCGCAACTCTTCCACAAGCCTGGGTACAGGCAGGCCTACAACATTATAATAACAACCTTTGATGCTTTGCACAAGTAGACCGCCCAAGCCTTGAATCCCGTAAGCGCCTGCTTTATCAAGCGGTTCCCCCGTGGCCACATAACCGGTTATCTCCGCCTCCGTGAGCTGGCGGAACTGCACCTTAGTTGTTTCGCTCACAACTCTCTCTTCCTGACCGTTACGCAGCAGGGCCACCACCGTGGTTACCTCATGGGCCCGCCCACTTAAAGCCCTGAGCATGCGCCTGGCGTCCTCAGCATCCCGCGGCTTGCCCAAGATAAGGCCGTCCAACACCACAATGGTATCCGCCCCCAGAACCAGGGCCTGGGGATAGCGCAAGCTTACAGGCTGTGCCTTGGCCACGGCATTGGCCCGGGCCGTTGCCAGAGGGGGTCCGGACTGCACTTCCTCAACGGACAGCACCTCGACGCGGAATTTAAAGCCAAAATGCTCCAATAATGCTCTGCGGCGCGGCGATTGCGATGCTAAGATCAGATCCATGCTTCATGCACTCCAGTATTTTCAGGCGTCAATTTTATATTCACCCTTGCAGTCCAATTCCCTTCTCCAAAAAAAAGAGCCCTTGCGGGACTCTTCAGCTTACCTGCGGCGGTGGGGAACGGTGGTAGGCCCGTGTTCCTTCCCCAGTTCCAGCAGGAACTTGTCGGTATGCATGCGGTTCTGGTTCAGCTCCCAGCCGTCCACATGGCGGTAGCTGTCTTTCGCCCAGTCCCACGGAAACGCCAACTGCTCCTCCAGATCGGCCCTACGCCTTCCTTCCTCGTGCTTGTGCACAGCCCTTCCCCGTCCTCCTCAGTATACTTCCTTCAGTTCAATGCCTTGGTAGTAGTATTGGAGGATCTGGTCATAAGTATACCCCCGCTGAGCCATGCCTTGGGCTCCATACTGGCTCAGGCCCACCCCGTGGCCATAGCCCCACACCGAAAAGACAAGCTCATCACCGATGATCTCCGCGGTGAACCAGGTGGAGCGGAGGGAAAGGCGTTCCCGGATCTCCCGGCCGCTGAACCATTTGTCCCCCGCTTCCACTGTTTTTACCCGCCCTGAAGGGTAGCGCTCGATAACTTTGAAGTTGTCCGCCCCATCCACTCCCAACACTTCAGCTAGTTTGTCCAGGGTAATGGTGGCAGTGGAGTAGTGCACCGGGGAATCCAGGCTGAAGGGGTCTTCCACTGAACGCAGGTAGGGCAGGGTTTCACTCCAGTAGTGCTCTGAGTTTTCCGTCCGCCCACCGCTGGTGGAATGGTACACGGCCAGGATCGGTTCGCCGTCATAAACGGCGATAATCCCTTCCGTCTGCTTCACCGCGTTTTTGATTTTGCGCTGGAGTACCCTTCCCGCGGCACTGCCGTGGATCTGCAAAAACTCCGCCCAATCCACCCACGCCTGCCCGGACCGGTAATCGGAGGAGAGGTGGGCATCTGGGTGTTCAGGGATGCTATCGCCGCGCCGGATGCGCCGATAGGCATAGGTCCGGGCGGCCACCGCCTGGGCCTTGAGCGCCTCCGGGTGGAAACTCGGGGGCATTTCCGCGGCCACAACACCCTGGACATACTCTTCCAAGGTGAGGGAAACCAGTTTGTTTTTCTTCACATCCCACAGCTGCACCAGGGGTATTTCCCGGGGCGAAAAAAAAGATACCGTGCAACTGCGGACCAACAGTGCCGGTACCCCCACCACAGCCATCAGCAGCACCAGCAGGGGAAGACACGAGGGTTTTCTGGAAGTGCGCTTGCCCTTTCTGCGTTTCGATCTCAAAAAAATCCCCTCCCACCCACTTCATAACTATGAAGGAGCGGAGGGGGTTTATGCCTACGCGTAGAGCTAACGAACGACTATGGCCTCATAGCCTTTCTGCCGCAGTTCCTCTGCCAGCCGGTTGGCGTTTTCCTGGGAGCTGAACGCCCCGGTCTGCACCCGATGGGGTGGACCGGAGATGATCACCGCTTCGTAACCAGCCTCTTTGAGCTGGGCCACTACCCGCTCCGCATTGGCCCGCTCAGAAAAGGCCCCAACCTGCACCTTATACAAGGCAGTGCTGGGCGCGGCGGGCGGCGATGGGGGTTGGGACTGGGGCTGGGGGCTGGCAGACTGCTCCTGCCCCCTTGGTGCTTGAGGGGCCGAGGACGAAGGGGCGGCGGGAGAGCTTGTTGCCACCACAGGAGCTCGCACAGGTTCCCTCGCCTGCTGCATGGCAGCGCGGTGCTGCTGCTGCAGCGCCTTTACAGCGTAATTCCCGATGAGATATCCCACCATGACAAAGATGATGCTCAGGGTAATCAGGCTGATGATGAAGTTGGCACTCTGCCCAGCACCCTTCTTCTTTTTCTTCTTCCTGCTCAAGGTAACTCCCCCCTCTAGGCGCTGGCTTCCATGCTAAGCAGTAATTCCAGATTGGGAGTGCAGATACCTTTTAATCTCCCCCACCAAGTAGAGGGAACCGCACACACAAACCGGTCCACTCCCTTGGGCTTCGGCTAAGGCCTGGGCGGCATCACTCTGGGCTATGGCCTCAGCGCCGCGGCTGCGGGCATGCTCCCGCAGAATCTCCGGATCCATCGCGGGCAGGCGGCCGCCCTTGGCTGCAGTGAACACAAAGCGGCCGGCCACGGGCAGAAGCAGATCCACTAGATCTAAGCTTTTGCCACTTAGCATACCGAATACAATAGTGAAGGGCCCAGCCCCGCAGTACTCCTGGAGCTGCTGGAGGCTTCTGGCCAGGGCAGCCAAGCCCTCTTGGTTGTGGGCCCCGTCCAAGATGAGCAGAGGATCCCGGCGCACTATCTCCAGCCGGCCTGGCCACTGTGCTTCCCTCATTCCTTCATATATGGCGGCCGCTGGGAGATTATAACCCAATTTGCGAAGTTCCATCAAAGCCAGCAGGGCGGTCGCGGCATTGTCCAGCTGATGTTCGCCCAACAGCCCTATCCTAACCTCGCCCAACCCCGGGTAGTTCACCCGACCACCGTTGAGGTCCCAGCCGCCGGGCAGCCAGGGCACATCCTGCGTGCTGAGGTAAGGTGCCCCCCTGTCTGCGGCCAGCCCTTTGAGGACCTGTTCCGCTGCCGGCAGCTTCACTCCGCTGATCACCGGTACGCCGGGCTTGATGATACCCCCTTTTTCATAGGCGATGGCCTCCACGGTCTCACCCAGGCGATCCTGGTGATCCAGGTGCACAGTGGTGATCACGGTGAGCACAGGATCCACCACGTTAGTGGCATCCAGCCTGCCCCCCAGTCCCGTCTCCAGAACCACAAGGTCGGCTTGGGCCTGGCGGAAGAAGAGGAAACCAGCGGCGGTGGCCAACTCGAACTCGGTCACCCGGCCGTATTCTGGATGCCCTTCCTCCACTTGACGGCAGGCCTCCTCAGCTTGGGCCACCACCGCTTCCAGGGTGGCCGCATCAATAGGTTCCCCGTTAATCTGGAAACGCTCCGCGTAGTGCACCAGGTGGGGCGAAGAAAACAGCCCGACCTTCAGCCCAGAGCGCTGTAGCACGGAAGCGAGGAAGGCGCAGACCGATCCTTTGCCGCTGGTGCCAGCCACATGGATGAACCTGAGGTCCCGCTGGGGATCGCCCAAGGCCGCGCACACCAAGCGAATACGCTCCAGGCCCAGATGACTTCCAAAGCGCTCCCTTTCTCCAATGATCAGCATGGTTAAGCCAGCAGCTCCTGGAGCAGGGCTTCCAGGCGGGCCACCTGGGCTCGGTACAGCTCTGCCTTTTCTTTCTCTTTCTCCACAACTTCCTGCGGAGCCTTCGATATAAATCCTTCGTTGCGCAAGTTCTTTTCTGCCCGTTGCAGCTCCCGGCGGGCCTGTTCCAGCTCTTTTTGCAGGCGGGCCTTCTCTTCCTCCAGATCCACCAGTTCAGCCAGGGGCAGGAAGATGTTGACACCTTCCACCACAGCGCTGAGGGACTTCTCCGGTGTACGCACAGGCTCTTCGAGGATCAGTGTTTCCAATCCGGCCAGGTTGCGGATATCCTCCTGGGCACCGGAGAGGATTTCCAAGCCTTCAGGATCTGCCTGGCAGATCGCAGTGATCTTGCGGCCCGGCGGTACGTTTTTCTCACTGCGCATGGAGCGGATTTCGGTGATTACCGCCATGACCGTGTGCATAATCCGCTCATGTTTAGGCGAGCGCAGGCCCGCGGGATTGGGCCAGGGTGCGAGCATGATGGTTTCCCCATCATGGGGCAGGTTCTGCCAGATCTCCTCGGTTATAAAAGGCATGAAGGGATGGAGCAGCTCCAGGGTGCCCTTGAGGACATACCAGAGCACATACTGGGCTGCGTAGCGCGTCTTTTCACCCTGCTTGCCGTAGAGCCTAGGTTTGATCAGCTCGATGTACCAGTCGCAGAGCTCGCTCCAGATAAAGTCGTAGAGCACCCGCGCCGCTTCACCCACGTCATAGCGCTCCAGGAAGCGGGTCACTTCCTGCGCCGTAAACTCATAGCGGCTCAAGATCCAGTAGTCCGCGGCGGCCAGCTCCAAGGAGCCCAGGTTTTCCTCCTGGGGATCAAAATCATCCAGGTTCATCAAAGCGAACCGGGACGCATTCCAGATCTTGTTCGCAAAGTTGCGGTATGCCTCCACCTTTTCCGGGATGTAGCGCATATCGTTGCCTGGGGCAACCCCGATCACCAGGTTGAACCGCAGGGCATCGGCTCCGTACTGCTCAATGGCTTCGATGGGATCTACCCCGTTACCCAGGGACTTGCTCATCTTGCGCCCTAAGGCGTCCCGCACCAGGCCGTGGATGAACACCTCTTTAAAGGGACGGTCGCCCATAAATTCATAACCCATGACGATCATGCGCGCTACCCAGAAGAAGATGATGTCAAACCCGGTAACCAAAACCGAAGTGGGATAAAAATGCTTCAGCTCCTTGGTTTCATCGGGCCAGCCCAAGGTGGAAAAGGGCCAGAGTGCCGAAGAAAACCAGGTGTCCAGCACATCGGGGTCTTGGTAGATGTTCTCGGAACCGCACTTGGCACAGCTTGTGGGCTCGTCCACCCGGGCGAACACCTCTCCGCAGTCCCGGCAGTACCAAACTGGGATGCGGTGGCCCCACCAGAGCTGGCGGGAGATGCACCAATCCCTAATATTGCGCATCCAGTGCAGGTAATGCTTGCTGAAGCGTTCTGGGATAAAGCGGATTTCCCCGTTTTCCACCGCGGCAATGGCCGGCTTGGCCAGCTCAGCCATTTTCACAAACCACTGTTTGGAAACCAGCGGCTCCACCACCGTACCGCAGCGGTAGCACTGGCCCACCGCGTGCTGGTGTTCTTCCACTTTCACCAACAGGCCCAGCTGCTGGAGATCCTCCACGATGCTCCGGCGCGCCTCATAGCGGTCCAGCCCCGCATACTTCCCTGCCTCATCGGTCATGACCGCATCGCGGCCAATTACCTGCACCTGGGGCAGGTTGTGCCTTTGACCAATCTCAAAGTCATTGGGGTCGTGGGCCGGGGTGATCTTCACCACTCCCGTACCAAACTCCATATCCACGTAATCATCGGCAATCACGGGCACTTTCCGATCCACCAGGGGCACGATAACCATCTGCCCCACAAGATGCCGGTAACGTTCATCCCCGGGGTTGACAGCCACAGCGGTATCCCCCAGCATGGTCTCGGGCCGGGTGGTGGCGATCTCCACATACCCACTGCCATCCGCTATGGGGTACTTGATGTGATAGAGCTTGCCCGCGGACTCTTCATGCTCCACCTCAATATCTGACAGGGTGGTGGAGCAGACCGGACACCAGTTCACACTGTAATTGCCTTGGTAGATCCAGCCCTTCTCGAACAGGCGCACAAAAACCTCCCGCACCGCCCGGGAACAGCCCTCGTCCATGGTAAAGCGCTCCCTCTGCCAGTCCAGCGAAGCGCCCAGCCTCTTGAGCTGGTTCAAAATAGTCCGCCCGTATTCTTCCTTCCAGGCCCAGGTGCGGCGCAGGAACTCTTCCCGGCCTAGATCATGGCGGGTTTTACCTTCCGTTTCCCGGATATGGTCCTCTACCCGGGCCTGGGTGGCGATCCCCGCGTGGTCGGTACCGGGGATCCACACGGTGTTACACCCCTGCATGCGCTTCCAGCGCACGAGAATGTCTTGGTAGGTGTTGTCCAGGGCATGGCCCATGTGCAGCTGTCCCGTAATGTTGGGAGGAGGAATGACCACGCAGAACGGTTCCTTGCTCTCATCTACCTCAGCGTGGAAATAGCCCTTTTCCTCCCAGTACTGATACCACTTCTGTTCAACTTCTTTTGGATCGTAGGTCTTCTTCATTCCCATTCACTCCCCACTCTCATCTCCATAAAAAAACTCCCCGCCCTGCTAAGGACGGGGAGTTAACCTCGCGGTACCACCTTAGTTCTTCCCAGGCGCGACTGGGAAGCCCTCGTTGGCGGTGATAACGGAACCACCGTCTTAAGCTACTGGCCTTCACTTAAGAAGCTCCGGGGCGACTTCCACAGCCACTTCCTTAGAAAGCTCGCACCCCAAGGCTTTCCTCTCTGCAAGGGTTCGCTGTGTACTCCTCCCCTTCAACGCACGCAGCTCGATTGAGCTTATGATACAATGTGCCTCCCGTAATGTCAAGTGCCGTTCTTTTTGCGGCATTGGGCGCAGAGCCCAAAAAAGCGCAGGCAGTGGTCGGTCACCTCAAAGCCCGTTTCTTCTTCAATGCGCTTTTCAATAGTCTCCAAAAGATCACTGTGGAACTCACCGATGTACCCGCACTGCTTGCAGATGAGGTGATGATGGTAGTGCTCATCTTCACTGCCTAGCTTCAGCTCATAGCGGCTCTGTCCGTCGCCGTAATCGAAGCGATGCACGATCCCCAGCCGCTCCAAAAGCTCGAGATTGCGGTACACGGTGGCCAGTCCAATCTCGCTGCGAATCTCTTTGGTATGCATGTAGATTTCTTCAGCAGAAAGATGGTCTTCGGCGTTGGCCATCAGCACATCCAAAACGGCCTTCCTCTGGGGAGTAAGCCGGAAGGATTCCTCCTCCAGCTTCGCCTTTACCCAGTCCTGCAGCATGCCTCCACCCCCTCTTAACCGAAACGCCAGTAAAAGAACTTAACCATAAGCAGGCTGACCCCCATCAGCGACGCCAAGTACACTACCCAGGAGCGCCAATCCCGCAGCTCCCGCCTGCGCCGCCGCACATCCGTCAAGGGCGCCTGCATGTATAGATAGAGCCAGATCAGGCCGAAAATGACAAAAGCCAGGGTATACAGCCAGGGCAATGCTGATTCGCCGGAGATCTCCCGGAAGGGCTGCAAAATGCGCTGAGCCAAAGCCGACAGGGCCAGATAGCCTACGAACATCTGGCCATCAAAGCGCACGTTCCGCCGCGCCCTCCAGAGGAAGGAAAAAATGACGTAGTAGAGCAGAGCCGCATACAGGGGAAGGGGGTGGAGAGTAAACTCGCCCAAGTGCACACCCCAAGGGATGGTAGTCTCCCTACCCAGGACACTGGAACCCAAATAGGCCAAAGACTGCATGAGGGCCGCAGGCGGCGTGAGGGCATCCAGAAAGGCGGCTCCGTTGGTGGTATGGCGGAACAGAAAATAGATGGTGTATAGGCCCGCCGCCAACGCGCCGTACCGCTCGTCCAGCTGCACGCCGGACAACAACACCCAAGGATAGAGCACCATACGCCAACCGTGCACCTTAAACACACAAACAATGCGGCCGGCGGCAATAAACACTAGGGTGCCATTGATGATGAACTGAAAGACGAAATCCGCGCCCAGCCCTTTGCGCTTGCCCTCTCGCTGCGCTAAATAGGAGCCGATGAGCAGCCCCAGGCCCAGCATGGCCCCGTAAGAATAGACGGGAAGGTTGGCGAAGAAAAAGAGGATGCTCTCCATAACGTACTCCTGCCCTTCACTCCATTAATTCCCTTTGATGGGCCAAACTCCTGCTGTTTTCCAGTATTTACAAACACACCTCGGCCGCCTAGATCAGCGAGCCAAGCTCCTCTGTGAGCAGTCGGTTCACCAGCTTAGGATCGGCTTTACCCTCCACGGCGCGCATCACCTGTCCCATAAAGAAGCCCCAGAGTTTTTCCTCCCCTGCCCGGTAGCGGGCCAGGATCTCCGGATGATCCGCCAGCACCTGCCGTATAGCTGCCCGCAGCTGCCCTTCGTCGCGCAGCACTTCCCAGCCCTTGGCCCGCACAATCTCCCGGGGAGATAGAACTGAGTGGAACAACTCTTCCAGAACTGCCTTGCTCTGGCCGTGGGTGATCAACCCCTCGTCCACGATCCGCAGCAGTTCAGCAATGCGCCTAGGCTCCAGGTGCCCGTGCTCCCGGGCGAGACCCGCGTATTCCCCCATCAGCAGGTTGATCACCGCGGTATTATCCCCGCCAGGCACAGCCAGCTCCAGGAACAACTCGCCGAAATCCGGATAGTTGACCAGGAAGGTGGCTTCATAGCGGGACAAGCCATACTCCCGCTCCAAACGCGCCAGCCGCTCCAGGGGCAGCTCGGGGAGGCTAGCCCTGATCTGCTCCACCCAAAGCGGATCCAGCAGCAGCGGCGGCAGATCCGGTTCTGGGAAGTAGCGGTAGTCGGGGGCATCTCCTTTGGAACGCATGGGCAGGGTCTTGCCGGCCCGCTCATCCCAGGTTCGGCTTTCCTGTTTAATCTTCCCGCCCCGATCCAGCACCATACTCTGGCGGGAGACCTCGTACTCCAAGGCCCGCTCCAGGGCCCGGAAAGAATTGAGATTCTTGATTTCCACCTTGGTCCCCAAGATGGGGCTCCCCTGGGGTTTGAGGGAGATATTGGCGTCGCAGCGCAGAGAACCTTCCTCCATCTTCACATCGGATACGCCAATGTAGCGCATCACCAGCCTGAGCTGCTCCAAAAACAGCCGCGCCTGCCGGGGGCTGGTGATATCGGGAGCGGTCACGATCTCAATCAACGGAATGCCGGCCCGATTGTAGTCCACCAGGGAGTACTCGGAATCCACAATGCTGCTGCCGCTGTGGATGAGCTTACCCGCCTCTTCCTCCAAGTGCAGCCGGGTGATCGCGGTGCGCTGCAGCTGATCATCCACATAATATTCCAAGCAGCCGTTGGTGCACAAAGGATAGGTATCCTGGGTAATCTGGTACGCCTTGGGCAGATCTGGATAAAAGTAATTCTTGCGGTCAAAGCGGCTGAAGTGATGCACTTGGCAGTTCAGGGCCAGGCCCGCCTTCACCGCATACTCCACCGCCTTTTCATTCACCACAGGCAGAGCGCCGGGCAGCCCCAGGCAGACCGGGCAGCACTGGGTGTTGGGGGGCGCCCCGAAGGCCGTGGAGCAGCTGCACAGGAACTTGCTGTCCGTAAGCAGGGCCACATGGATTTCCAAACCGATTACCACATCATACAGCACCTTTGGCCCCCCTTTCTACGCTCGCTTCCACCACGCGGGCTACCTGAAACACCAGTTCTTCCTGGAAATGGTTCCCCATGATCTGCAGTCCAATGGGCAGCCCCTGGGAATCCCAGCCGCAGGGCAGGCTCAGGGCGCAGACCCCGCTTAAGTTGGCTGTGGCCGTGTACAGATCGGACAGGTACATTTCCAGCGGATTGCGTTTCTCGCCAATTCTAAAGGCCGTGCTGGGGGTGGTTGGGGTGATGAGTACATCCACCTGCTCAAAGGCCCGGGCCACCTCCAGCTTGATCAGTGTGCGCACCCTTTGGGCCTGCTCGTAGTAGGCTTCGTAGTGGCTGGCGCTGAGCACATAGGTACCCAGCATAATCCGGCGCTTTACTTCCGGCCCGAAGCCCGCGCCCCGGCTTTTGGCAAACATAGTGTTGCTGTCCGCCGCTGGCACCCGCTCCCCGTACCGCACGCCATCAAAGCGGGCCAGGCAGGAGCTGGCTTCTGCGGTGACCAAAGTGAGGTAGGTATCTATGGCGTACTCGTTGCCGGCCAGGGAGATGGGCTGCAGCACCGCCCCCTGTTCCTCCAAACGCCTGAGAGCCCGGCGCACTGCCCCTTCCACTTCCGCATGCAGCCCGGAACTGAAAAACTCCTCGGGCACGCCTACCCTTAACCCCCGAACAACTTCAGGATCCCACCGGGGAAGTGCAAAGGGAGGAGAGCCCGTGGACGTGGCATCCCTGGGATCGGCTCCAGCGATGAGGGAGAACAGGATAGCCGCATCCTCCACAGTCCGGGCCATGGGGCCAACTTGATCCAAAGAGGGCGCCAACGCCACCACCCCATAGCGGGAGACCCGCCCGTAGGTGGGCTTAAGCCCCACCACTCCGCAGAAGGATGCGGGCTGGCGGATGGAACCGCCCGTATCGGTGCCTAAAGCCCAGGGGGCCTGCCCAGCTGCCACCGCGGCAGCGGACCCTCCCGAAGAGCCCCCGGCGACGCGGCTGGTATCGTAGGGGTTTTTGGTCACCCCAAAGGCCGAATACTCCGTGGAGGAGCCCATGGCAAACTCATCCAGATTGGTCTTCCCCAAAATGGGCAGCCCCGCCCCCTGGAGGCGCTCCACCACCGTGGCATCATACACCGGCCGGTAGTTGCGCAGAAAGCGCGAGCCGCAGGTGGTGCGCAGCCCCAGGGTGGAAATATTGTCCTTGATGGCTACCGGAATCCCGTCCCAAGGGGAGAGGGTCTGGCCTTTGGCCCTACGTTCATCAGACTGGGCCGCCTGTTCCAGGGCACCCTGCTCATCTACGGTGATAAAAGCGTTGATCTCCCCATCCGTCTTGCTGATCTGCTCCAGGCACCTTTGCACCAGTTCCTGACTGGAAATCTCGCCTGCCTTAAGCAGCTGCGCTAGTTGTCTCATTCCTGCCCCTCCACTATGCGGGGAACCTTAAAGTAGCCGTCCACAACATCGGGCCCCGCCTCCAGCACAGCTTCCCGCGGCAGGCTTTCCCCCACCACATCGCTGCGCAGCACTTGGTTTACTGCCACGGCATGGCTCGTCCCCTCGATACCGCTCACATCAACCCTCTGCAGCTTCCGGCCCGATGCTAAGAAGTTGTTCAGATCCCGCAAGTACAGTTCAATCTCTTCCTCGCTCAGCTCCAAGCGGGCCAGCCTTGCCATGCGCAGCACATCCTCACGTTCGATCAAGTTCAACACCTCTCTCAGCCAAGAAGTCCAGCAGCTCCTGCTCGGAGAGGACAGGAATCCCAAGCTCGGCTGCTTTCACCAGCTTGGAGCCGCCGCCTGGACCCGCCACCACATAGTCGGTGCGCCTGCTCACACTGGAAGTTACGGCAGCGCCCAGGGAACGCAAAAACTCTTCTATCTCAGACCGCGTAAACCCTTCCAAGCGGCCGGTAACCACAAAAGTTAAGCCGGCCAAGACCTGCCCCCTTGGCGCGGTTTCAGCCTCACTGGCTACGCCTAAAGCCATGAGTTCCTGAACCAGGGCCCGGTTTTCGGGCAGCGCAAAGAAGTTCAAAATGGACTGGGCGATCTTCTCGCCCACCGCGGGAATAGCTAACAGTTCCTCCCTGCTCAGTTCCATGAGCCGCTGGAAACTCCCCGCAGCCCTGGCCACTTCCCGAGCCACCTCTTCGCCCACAAAACGGATACCAAGCCCGTAAAGCACCCGGGCCAGGGGCTGCTTTTTACTCTCGGCAATGGCGGCAATGAGATTCTCCGCCGACTTGGGTCCAAAGCGCTCCAGCTGCAGCAAGTCTTCCTCTTTGAGCCTGTAGAAATCCGCGGGAGTGCGCACCAGGCCCGCCTCCAGCAGCTGGCCCACAATGGCTGGGCCCAGGCCGGCAATATCCAGGGCACCTTTGGACGCAAAGTGGATCAGCCTTTCCAGGCGCTGGGCGGGGCACTCGCTGTTCACGCAGCGCACCGCAGCCTCCCCAGGCTCCCGCACCACCGGCTGGCCGCAGGAGGGGCACTGATCCGGCATCTGGAAGATCACTTCGCTGCCATCCCGCCGTTCAGGCAGGGAGCGCACTATCTCCGGAATCACATCCCCCGCTTTCTGAAGCACCACATAATCGCCGATGCGGATATCCCGCTCGCGTACAATATCTTCGTTGTGCAGCGTGGCTCGGCTCACGGTGGACCCCGCCACCGTCACCGGCTCCAGCTCGGCGAGGGGAGTAAGGGCTCCCGTGCGGCCAACCTGCACAATGATCCTGCGCACCTTGGTCACTACCTGCTCCGCCGGGAACTTGTAGGCAACGGCCCAGCGGGGGCTGCGGGCCGTGGTGCCCAACTCCTGCTGCAGGGCAAACTCATTCACCTTGATCACAATACCGTCGATCTCGTAGGGCAGGGTGCTGCGCTTCCCCTCCCACTCCCTGATGAACTCCAACACCTCGGTGAAGCTGCGGCAGATGCGGTAGTGGGGATTAACCTTAAACCCCAAGCTCCTCAGGAAAGCCAGGGCTTCCCCCTGGGTCTGCAGCTCCCCGTGGAGCCTTGATTCCACGGCAAAGAGGAAGATGTCCAAAGGCCTTTGGGCCGTCAACCTGGGATCCAGCTGGCGCAGGGACCCCGCGGCCGCATTACGGGGATTGGCAAACAGGTTTTCGCCGGCCCGTTTGCGCTCCTCGTTGTAGGCCAGAAAATCGGCCCGGTTGATGAACACCTCGCCGCGCACGTTGAGGGTGCGGGGCTCGTTAAGTCTCAGGGGCAGGGAACGGATGGTGCGCAGATTGGCCGTCACATCCTCCCCTGTGCGCCCATCGCCCCTGGTGGCCCCCCGCACAAAGATGCCCTCTTGGTAATCCAAGGAAACGGACAGCCCATCAATTTTGAGTTCGCACACAAAGCTTACCGCCCGCCCCACCTGGCGCTCCACCCGTTCCCGGAAAGCCTCCAGCTCTTCGGGGGAAAAGGCATTGGCCAGGCTTAACATGGGCTCGGCGTGCTGCACAGGGGCAAAGCCGGAAACGGGCTCATGACCCACCCTCTGGGTGGGCGAATCGGGAGTAACCAGCTCTGGATGCTGCTCCTCCAAAGCCATGAGCTCCCGCATGAGGGCATCGTACTCAGCGTCGGAGATCACCGGATCATCCAGCACATAGTAGCGGTAGTTGTGTTCTCTGATCTGCTGGCGCAGCTCCTCTATTCTCCTCCTAACCTCTTCCACGGAAGGTTCCTCCCCTCTAGACTTTGGTGATGGGGGCTAGGTGGGCCAGGACCTTTTTCAGGCCCTGCTCCGGAAAGGCAATGGTCAGCAGCAGATCGCTGCCCGATTCATTGACGGCCACCACCATGCCCCGGCCCCACACCTTGTGCTCCACCTTGTCCCCCACCTTGAAAGCCTGGGAGCCGGCTGTCCCTGCGGGTTCAGCCGGGGCAAAACGGGGGAAGACAAACAGATTGGAGCCCTGCTCCTCCACATAGCGGGGATCGATTTCCCGCACAAAGGTGGACACAGCACTAGGGCGCGTGGCTCCGTACAGTGTACGCTGGCGGGCACAGGTCAAAAAGAGACGGTCCTGGGCCCGGGTCATGGCTACGTAGGCCAAGCGCCGCTCCTCTTCCAGCTGCCCATCCTCCCAGGCCGAGCGGGCGTGGGGAAAGAGTCCTTCTTCCATGCCCACAATAAACACTACGGGGAACTCCAGCCCCTTGGAGGCATGCACCGTCATCATGCTCACCGCATTGGCCTGGGCATCATAGGTATCCACGTCGCTGATCAAGGCCACGTACTCCAGGAGCGTGCCTAGGTCCTCTAGGGTACTGCCCGTTTCAAACTGCTGAGCTAAAGATAGAAATTCCTGGAGGTTTTCCAGGCGCGCCTGCGCCTCCTCATCGGCCTGGGCCTGGAGCTCAGAAAGGTAACCGCTTTCCTCCAGCACCGCGACCACTAACTGGGTGAGGCTCAGTTCAGCCAACCGTTCACGCCAGCCACCCACCAGGGCTTTGAAACCTTCCAGGGCCTTGATATATTTGCCAGTGAGCCCGTCCACACCTTCTAGATAGGACAGGCTGGCAAACAGGCTGATGCCGAACTTCTGGGCGTAGGCGGAGAGCCTGGCCAAGGTGGTCTCCCCTATGCCCCGGCGGGGCGTGTTCACCACGCGCAGAAAGCCTAGATCATTGTCGGGGTTGTGAACAAGGCGCAGATAAGCCAAGAGGTCCTTGATCTCCTTGCGCTCATAGAAGCGCACTCCAGAGACGATACGGTAGGGTATGCCGCTGCGCAGGAACTCCTCTTCCAACACCCGGGAAAGGGCGTGGGTGCGGTAAAGGATGGCAAAATCCTTAAACTGGCGCCCTTCGCTGCCCTGGAGCTCCTGAATGGACTGGGCCACAAAGCGCGCCTCTTCCCACTCGCTGCCTCCCTGGTAGAAGAGCACTTTGCTGCCTGCGCCGCGCTTGGTCCAGAGCCGCTTTTCCTTGCGCTCCGTGTTGTTTTGGATGACCGAGTTGGCGGCTCCTAAAATATTCTGCGTGGATCGGTAATTCTCCTCGAGCTTGATGATGGCAGCGCCTGGGAAGTCCTTTTCGAATTCCAAAATGTTGCGGATGTCCGCTCCCCGGAAGGCGTAGATGCTCTGGTCTTCATCCCCCACCACGCAGATATTACCGGTGCGTTCGGCCAGCAGGCGCACCAGAAGGTACTGGGCCCTGTTGGTATCCTGGTACTCGTCCACCAAGATATGGTCAAAGCGCTCCTGGTAACGGCGCTTTACCTCCGGATGGCTTTGGAGCAGGCGCACCACATACATAATCAGATCATCAAAATCCACCGCGTTGCTGCGCACCAGCTTCTCCTGATACCTAGCATACACTTTAGCCACGATCTGCTCCCAGAAGTCTCCCCCTCCGGGGTATTCCTCTGGAGTGATCAGCTCATCCTTGGCCCTGCTGATGGCTGCCAGGAGCCTTTTGGGCGGAAAGCGCTGGGGATCCAGGTTCAGCTCCCGGCATACGTCCCGAACTACAGCCTGCTGCTCGCCGTCATCGAAGATCTGAAAATCCCTCCCCAGGCCGGCGTAAGAGGCTTCGGCCCGGAGAATGCGCACGCACAGGGAGTGAAATGTGCCCATCACCACCTGGGCGGCGCTGGGCCCAATCAGTGTATGCAGGCGATCCCGCATTTCCTGGGCCGCCTTGTTGGTAAAGGTTACCGCGGCAATGCGGTGGGGCAGCACCCCGTGGGCCTGGATCAGGTGGGCAATGCGGGTGGTGAGCACCCTGGTCTTGCCGCTCCCTGCCCCGGACACAACCAAGACGGGGCCCTGTACAGTGGTTACAGCCAGTTTCTGGTTGGGGTTTAAACCGTGCAGATAATCCATCTCCATCTCCTATGCGAAGTTTTCTAAAAAGAGGTTAGAAGTAAAAAGACCTTCCTGTCCAGCGGGTATTTCCAGTGGTTCCCTGCAGGGCACGGGGCCTGGGGGGAGAAATAGGTCCTGCAGAAAATACCGACAAAAATGGAAGGAAGGAACAGTGATTTTGCGACATTTTACTCTGCTCTTCATCATACTATTTGCGGCAGTTAGTCTAGGAGGCTGCCTCAGCCCGCTTCCCCCCAACGGGGATCCGGGGGGTGTGCCCGGGGGAAGCAGGGCCTCCCTCACAGGAACGGTGCAAGATGCCCGTTCCGGTCTGAAACTGTGGAGCGGTCAGGTGACCCTCACCAGGGCAGGAAGCTCTGGCTACAGTACCTCCCTTGCCGGCGGGGCGTTTGAGTTTCCCAATGTGCCACCCGGTACTTATACCCTCACCATCAACGCCCTCTTTTACAAACAGCTGCAAAAACAAGTGGTGATCACGGGCAGCGTCAGCGTCGCGGAACAGCTCACACCCATCTTTACCGAAGCTGAATTAGACCTGTTAGCCCGCCTGGTCCATGCAGAAGCCAAGGGGGAAAGCTATGAAGGGCAGGTGGCGGTGGCGGCCTCGGTCCTCAACCGCTTGCGGCATCCCGACTACCCCAATACGCTCCAGGGCGTAATCTACCAGGTGGTGGTCTCCGGCGGCAAGAGCTACTACCAGTACGAACCTGTACTGAACGGCACCATCAAGCAGCCCGCCAGCCAAACCGCCAAGGATGCGGTGGCCGATGCCCTGGCCGGCTGGGATCCCTCCCTGGGGGCCACTGGCTTCTTCGCCCCGGCCAAGGTGGGGCGCAGCTCCTGGGTGTGGAGCCGGCCGGCCACCGTGACCATCGGCAACCACCGCTTTTTCAAGTGAGCGCAAAGACACCTCCCCGTGCGGGAGGTGTCTCCTCATCTGGAGAAGTCTCTGGAGGAGAAGCACTCCGTTCCAGGAACCTACTTACCCGATAGGCTGGAGCGGCCCAAGAGCTCTTCCCACACCGCCTCCAGGCTGATGCGCCTAAACACCAGAAGCACCAAAAGGTGATAGAGCAGGTCGCTTACTTCATAAACCAGCTCCTCATCATCTTGGTTCTTGCCGGCGATAATCACTTCCGCTGCTTCTTCTCCAAAAGCCTTGAGGATTTTGTCCAAACCGTTTTCCATTAGATAGTTGGTATATGAACCCACTTTGGGGGAGCGCCTGCGATCTTCAATATTGGCGTAAAGCCAGGAGAGGGCTTCCCTGTGCGGCAAAAGGTCACTTTGGTCCGGACCATCGGACATAATCAGGTTATGAAAACAAGTGTAAGACTCGCCGTCATCATCACAGGCTCCGTGGCCGTGCTGGTCCACAGTGATCAGCACCGTATCCCGATCGCAGTCAGCGGTGATCCGCCGCACTTTCTGCACATTGCCCGCTTCCGCACCCTTTTTCCACACCTGTCTGCGTTTGCGGCTGTAGAACCAGGTCTCACCGGTCTGCAGCGTCTTGTTGAATGCTTCCTCGTTCATATAGGCCATCATCAAGACCCGGCCCTGGGTGTCCTGGATAATGGCTGGCACCAGACCATTCTCGTCGTACTTAATCATAACCTCACCCCCAATCCTATTCCCACTCGATGGTGGCCGGTGGTTTCGGACTGATATCGTACACCACCCTGCCAACCCCCGCCACTTCCTCCAGCAGACGCTCGCTGATGGTCTCCAAAAGCTCATGGGGCACGCGCGCCCACTGGGCGGTCATGCCGTCGGTGCTGTTTACAAAGCGCAGGCCCACCACATAGTCGTAGGTGCGGGCTCCCCGCTGCACCCCCACGGCGCGCACGTTAGTGAGCACCACCGCAGCCTGCCAGATCTTGTCATACCAGCCAGACCGGCGCAGTTCCTCCACAACTATGGCATCAGCTTGGCGCAGGATGTCCAGCTTCTCCCGGGTCACTTCCCCTAAAACGCGCACCCCCAGCCCCGGACCTGGGAAGGGATGCCTCCACACCATTTCCCGGGGCAGACCCAGCTTTTCGCCGAGCTCGCGCACTTCATCTTTAAAGAGGGTAGCCAAGGGCTCCACCAGCTCCAAGCCGAGATCTTCCGGCAGACCGCCCACATTGTGATGGGACTTAACTAAAGTGCCCGGTCCCAGGCCGCTTTCCAGCACATCCGGGTACACCGTCCCCTGCACCAAAAAGTCTACCGCACCCAGCTTGGCCGCCTCTTCCTCGAAGACTCTAATAAACTCTATGCCTATAATCTTCCGTTTTTGCTCCGGGTCCACAACTCCCGCCAGCTTGTTCAGAAAACGCTCCTGGGCCTGCACATGGATCAGGGGGATGCCAAAGCGCCCTTGGAAGGCTGCCACCACCTGTTCGCTCTCACCGGCACGCATCAGCCCGTGGTCCACATAGATGCAGGTGAGCTGATCGCCAATGGCCCGGTGCACTAACACTGCGGCCACCGCCGAGTCCACTCCCCCGCTGAGACCGCAAATGGCCCGGCCGGAGCCAACCTGGGCCCGGATCCTTTCCAAGGCCTGATCCAGGAAGCTGTCCATATTCCACTCCCGCTCATCTCCGCAGGCCTCGGACAAAAAAGACTCTAGAACGCGATCGGGCACTACGCCGTCGTCTAGAGACTTCACTGGAACAGACAGCCCATGAACTACTTGCTCTAAGCGCGCAGAAACCATCCCCACAAGAATTACTCCGCTGGGCTTCCGGCCCTTGAGCACCGGCTCTGCAGCCGAAGCGGGGACGATTTCGCTGTACACACCCAATTTACGTACCTGCCTGGCCACTTCTTGGGCATGTAGAGAGCCGCCATCCACAACCAAGATTCGCTTCAACAAGCAACCCTCCGCCTCAGTTCTCTAGCACACCCACATAGGGCAGTTCCCTATGCATATGATTGTAATCCAAACCGTATCCTATGACAAACCTGTCCGGGATGGTAAACCCGATATAATCCGGGGTGAATTCGGTCCGGCGCCGCTCCGGCTTATCCAAAAGCACGGCCGTTTTCAGGGAGGCTGGATTGCGGGACAGGAGCAGCTGATGCAGGTAGGACAAGGTGAGCCCCGAGTCAATAATATCTTCCACCACAAGCACGTGCTTGCCTTCAATGGGCCGATCCAGGTCTTTGAGCAGCTGCACCACGCCCGAAGATTCTGTGGCTTCACCGTAGCTGGAGATAGCCATGAAATCCAGCTCTAAGGGCACTGTGATCTCCCGGATCAGGTCGCTGAGAAACACTACGGCGCCTTTGAGGATGCCGATAATCACCAGGTTCTGCCCCTGGTAGTCTTGGCTGATCTGCTGGCCCAGCTCCTTGACTCGCCGGGCAATCTCCTCTGCACTGATCAGAACCTTTACCTGCAAGCCCATCCCACCTGCTGACGATTTTCGTACTAATAGTTTCGCCACCAGCCCCACGATCCCTTGTAAATGCAGTGTTAACTTACAAAGGGGGCGTTGCAGAACTACTCCATCGAGTAGGGAGCAGCGCTCCTTTTTTGCCTTGGGCCCAGGAAAGGAGTGCAGAGCTGCACAGGCTTTGAGAAGATAGACGTGAAATAGTGTTTTTGGACGCAGAAAAACTGTCCAGAGCAAAGCCTGGTATAATTCTTGCTGTAAGTTTTGTTCGCAAACTATACCAGGGTACGGGCTCTTTCGCGAGCCCGGATTCTCGTTAAGGACAAGAAAAAACGGCCGTGCAGAACGAACCGATCAGAGTCCATTCTGCAGCAGCCCCTCTCTTCTACGCTTTGCAGTTACCGCTTTACATCATACCCATGTTGCCCATGTTGGCAGCAGGGTTTTCCTTAGGTTCCGGCTTATCCACAATCAGAACCTCGGTGGTGAGGATCATAGCGCCGATGGAAGCTGCATTCTGCAGCGCACTCCTGGTAACCATGGCCGGGTCAATAATGCCCTGCGCCACCATATCAACATACTGTTCGGTGAGCACATCGAAGCCATGTCCCTTGGGCAGGCTCTTCACTTTCTCCACAACGATGGCGCCTTCTAAGCCGGCGTTGTTGGCAATCATCTTTAAGGGTTCTTCCAAAGCCCGGCGGATGATGTTCGCTCCGGTGGCTTCGTCGCCCTCAAGCTTCAGGTTATCCAGCGCCTCGATGGCATCCACCAGCATGGTTCCGCCGCCAGCCACGATACCTTCTTCGACCGCGGCCCGGGTAGCAGAAAGGGCGTCCTCAATGCGGTGCTTCTTCTCTTTCAGTTCAGTTTCAGTGGGGGCACCAACTTGAATCACCGCTACGCCGCCAGCCAGTTTCGCCAGGCGCTCCTGCAGCTTCTCCCGATCGTAATCGGAAGTGGTCTCCTCAATCTCGGTGCGAATCTGGTTAATCCGGCCCTGGATAGCCTCGGGCTTACCCTTACCATCTACGATGGTGGTATCTTCCTTGGTCACGATGATCTGACGGGCCTGACCCAGCATATCCAAGGTCACATTTTCCAGCTTAATACCCAGATCTTCGCTTACCACTTGGCCGCCGGTAACCACAGCGATGTCCTCCAGCATAGCCTTGCGGCGGTCGCCAAAGCCAGGAGCCTTCACAGCAGCCACGTGCAGGGTTCCGCGCAGTTTGTTCAGAACCAGGGTGGCCAGGGCTTCGCCTTCCACATCTTCAGCGATGATCAGGAGAGGCTTGCCCACTTGGATGATCTTCTCCAGCACGGGCAGTAGGTCGGCCACGGCACTGATCTTGCGGTCAGTAATGAGGATGTAAGCATCCTCCAGCACAGCCTCCATGCGGTCGGTATCAGTTACCATGTAATGGGAGATGTAACCCCGGTCAAACTGCATACCTTCCACAACTTCCAAGGTGGTTCCAATGGTGTTGGACTCTTCCACGGTAATGACGCCGTCTTTGCCCACCTTTTCCATGGCGTCGGCAATCAAATCGCCGATCTGCTTGTCGCCGGCGGAGATGGACGCTACCTGGGAAATGGCTTCCCTGGTCTCGATGGGCTTAGCAGCCCGCTTAATCTCTTCCACCACAGCTTCTACAGCTTGCTCAATGCCGCGCTTGAGGAAAATGGGGTTCGCACCGGCGGCTACATTTCTCAAGCCTTCCCGTACGATAGCCTGGGCCAGTACGGTAGCGGTTGTGGTACCATCACCAGCGATATCGTTGGTCTTGGTGGCCACTTCTTTAACCAGCTGAGCACCGAGATTCTCGAAGGGATCTTCCAGTTCAATCTCGCGGGCAATGGTTACGCCGTCGTTGGTAATGGTTGGAGAACCGTAGGATTTCTCAATTACCACATTGCGTCCCTTGGGACCAAGGGTTATCTTCACGGCATCGGCCAGAGCATTTACTCCATGCTCCAATTTTTTCCGGGCATCTTCCCGAAAGAGCAGTTCTTTAGCCATGTATCTTCACCTTCCTCGTTTAGATTATTCGATGATCGCCAGCAGGTCAGATTCCCTGAGAATGAGCAGTTCTTCACCTTTATGCTTAATCTCAGTACCGGCATACTTGGCAAAGAGGACGGTATCCCCCTCCTTGACCGTCATGGGGATGATCTTGCCGTCTTCACCATATTTCCCAGGGCCTACTGCCAGGACCTTACCCTGCTGCGGCTTTTCTTTGGCTGTGTCTGGCAACACGATGCCGCTGGCAGTTTTCTCTTCTGCCTCCACAACCTTGAGAACAACGCGATCTCCTAATGGCTTGATGTTCAACTGTGTGTACCCCCTTTATTCCTCTTTGTTAGCACTCCTTGGCAGTGAGTGCTAAATCTATACCATATGTTAATCAACCGTTCCTGTTTTTGCAAACCTTCCCAGTTGGCGAAAATGGGCTCTAGGGGCGACATTTGCCTTTCTAGGCACACTAGCTCGCTCATGCTAGCGTTCTCTAGCCAAGGCTCCCCAACCCGTATCCTTGTCCCAGACCACCACTCCCGGCGACACACCGTATTCCAAGCAAAAGCGCAGATCCTCCCAGAGCCCCAGAGCCTGCAGCCGCCGCCCGTGGGCGCTGTGCGCCAGCTCCTCCCGGGGCGTATGCTCGTACACCAGCAAGGCCGCTTTGGCCCCATCGCCGTACTCCTCTGCAGGAAGCAGGCTCGCTAAACAGCCTGCGCACCAGGTGTCTTCCAAGGAGAACTTCCCCTCCAAACCGGCGGGGAGCAGGACCACATCCCGCCCCCGCTCCCGGAGGTACGCGGCCACCGCAGGGGCCGAGCGCAGGCAAGCCAGCACCACTTCCCCGGCCCCCTGAGCGGCGCGCACCGCCCGGGTTCCGTTGGTGGTGGTAAAAACCAGCCCGCCTCCGGAATAGCTTTTTCCCGCGTGCTCCAGGGGCGAGTTGCCAAAATCAAAGCCGGGGACTTTCAGAGCGTTCCTTTCCCCGGCCAAGAGCAGCGTGGGATTGGCTTGTTTGAGGCGGAAAGCCTCTTCCACTTCCTCCACCGGGTAGAAACGCTCCAACCCGGCTTCCAGCGCCGTAAGCACCGTGGTGGTGAATCTGAAGACATCAATAATTACGCAAACCCGCCCCGCCAGGTCGTGGTGCTCCACTTCCCCGGGGCTGAGGATCACTTCTACGCGCACTACTCTCCCCCTTACTCTCCCAAGCGCAGGTTGGCCACGGCGTTCAAAGAATAATCGCTGCGCTGGCCGGCCAGGTAGCGAAAATAGCCGGCACTGCCAATCATGGCTGCATTATCCGTGCACAGGTGCACCGGCGGATAGAGCAGTTCCATGCCCCGGGCGGCGGCCTGCGCCTGCACATGCTCCCGGAACGTTTTATTGGCGGCCACACCGCCCGAGAGGATCACCTGCTCTACCCTGTACTCCTCCGCTGCAGCCAAGAGCTTTTGGGTTAACACATCGATGATGGCCCACTGAAAACTGGCGGCAAAATCTGCCAGGGGTACTTCTTTCCCCTTCTGCTTGGCTTCGTTGAGGTAGTTGAGGGCAGCTGTTTTCAGGCCGCTGAAGGAAAAGTCGTAGGTCTCCCCGTCGAGAAGGCCCCGGGGGAACTCAACGGCGCCGGGATCGCCCCCCTGAGCCAAGCGTTCAATCTGGGGACCCCCTGGATAGGGCAGGCCCAAAGTGCGGGCCACCTTGTCAAAGGCTTCCCCCGCGGCATCGTCCCGGGTGCGCCCTAGGATCTCGTATTCCCCCAGCCTGGGGATGACCAAGAGATCGGTGTGCCCCCCGGAAACGGTCAAACACACCAAAGGCGGCCGAATTTCCTTCCCGGTGAGGAAGTTGGCGTAGATATGCCCTTCGATGTGGTTCACCCCAACCAGGGGTTTACCGGCGGCATAGGCCATCGCCTTCGCCGCGGCCACACCCACCAGGAGGCTGCCCACTAAACCCGGTCCGTAGGTGACGGCAATCACTTCCATGTCCTTTAGGTCCGTTCCCGCCTGCTGAAAAGCTTCGTGGATCACCGGAAAAACGGCCTCAATATGATGGCGGGATGCTACTTCAGGCACCACCCCGCCGTACTTGCGATGAATATCTACCTGGGAGAGGACCACGTTGGACAGGATCTCCCTGCCCTCTTTGATTACGGCAGCCGCCGTCTCGTCACAGCTGGTCTCGATTCCCAGTGTAAGTCCACTCTTCACCCAATTCCCTCCACATAATCAACGCATCCTCTTTGTTGTCCTGGTAATACTGCTTGCGGATTCCCCGGGGCACAAACCCCAGTTTGCGGTAGAGCGACTGCGCCACCGCATTGGAGATGCGTACCTCCAGGGTCATGGCCACAGCACCCCTCCCCAGGGCATACTGGGTCAGCTGATCCAGCAGGCCCTGGCCGATCCCCCGCCGGCGAAAGGCCGGGTCCACCGCGACATTGGTAATGTGGCCTTCATCTAGGATGATCCACATCCCAGCATACCCCACAATGCGCTCCTGCACAACTGCCACGATGTAAATGGCACTGTCATTGCGGGTCAGCTCACTGAGGAAAATGTTCTTGGACCAGGGATTGGTGGGAAAACACTTACGCTCCACCAGGTGCACTTGGGGAATATCCTCAACGGACATGCGGCGATAGGTTACGCTTTCTCCTGCCACTTCCGCTCCGCCTCCGTCAGACGCATATAAGTAGGATTCAAAGCAAAGGCATCACTGATCCGGCCTGCCTGGTAGCGCACCAGCCCCAGATGTGCCACCGCGCTGGGCCGCAGCAGAC
This sequence comes from Bacillota bacterium, assembly GCA_029776155.1. GTDB lineage: Bacteria > Bacillota > Limnochordia > Darwinibacteriales > Darwinibacteriaceae > DTU010. The sequence continues at coordinate 71,982 of JAKOTU010000018.1, forward strand.
TGAGGGCGGGGGGCGCAAACACCGCTGCCTCCAGGGCCGCCTCAATTTCCTGCCGGTAGTTCACTGCCCCATCGCCCACAAAGAGAAACGGGGCACTGGGCTGGGCCGCACACCACTCCAGCACTTCAGCCAAGGTGCCGTGTCCCGGTTCGGTGAGCCCCTCGCCGGCCTGAAAAGCCTGCCAAAAGGCTGAGCGGCGGCGGGCATCGATCAAGGCCACCACAACCCCTGGGAACACTTTGAACTGCCAGCCAAAGGCCTCCAAGGTGGTCACCCCCACCAGGGGCAGGCCCAGAGCGTAACCGAAACCCTTGGCTGTAGCCAAGCCGATGCGCAGTCCAGTGAAGGATCCCGGGCCGGTCACCACGCTGATCAGACCCACCTCCTCCAGCTTGATCCGGGCATGGCCCAGCAGCTCGTCTAGGGCGGGAATGAGCCGCTCCGAATGGGTGGTGCGGATATTGAGGATGGATTCCCCCACCAGTTCTTCGCCCTTGAGCAGGGCTGCGCCTCCGGTCATGGTTGAAGTATCAATCCCTAAAATGTACACCGAGACGCCTCCTCACCTCGGCCGCAAGCTCCCGGCCCCGCTCGCCGCTGCCTTTGAACTGCAGCCTGCGCTCCTGCGGCCCCAGTTTCTCCAGGACAATATCTAACCGCTCTTCAGGAAGGTGGTGGGGAAAGAGGTCACCCCATTCCACCACAGATATGCCTGGGCCGTAAAAATAGTCCTGGCAGCCGATATTCTCCAGCTCCGACTCATCCTGGAGACGGTAAAAGTCAAAGTGGTACAAAAGCCCGCCCTCTCCCTGGTACTCGTTGATGATGGAAAAGGTGGGGCTAGTCACCACATCTTCCGGAATACCCAGCGCCGCGGCTATACCCTTCACAAACAAGGTTTTGCCCGCGCCCAACTCCCCACTGAGATTGAGCAGATCACCGGCTTGGAGCAGTTCTCCCACTGCTGCAGCCAGGCGCTTGGTTTCTTCCGGACTGTGCGATGTTAGTTCAATCAAGCCGCTTCCTCCCTGAGCATGTCGAAGGCAGCACAGACCCCTGGACGGGGACTGGCTGCCGGACAGCTTACTGTTCCACTACCAACCGGCCGTGGATCCACACTTTCTCCACTCTGGATTGGATTTCCAAAGGATCGCCGCTCCACAGCACCAGATCTGCCATCTTGCCCGCCTCGATGGAACCGTAGCGGTCGGCAATGCCCATAATCTTGGCGGGGTTGATGGTGATTGCTTTGAGGGCTTCTTCATAGGGCAGCCCTGCCTTCACAGCATAGGCCGCTGCTGTGGGCAGATAGCCCACGGGAATTACGGGATGGTCCATGGTAATGGCCACCGGAATTCCTGCCTCCCACAGGATGCGCAGGGTGTTCCAGGACAGCTCCTTCAGCTCCACTTTGGAGCGGTTCGTGAGCGTGGGGCCCACAATGGCCCACACCCCTGCTTCTTTGAGCTCCTTGACGATTTTGTGGCCTTCCGTGCAGTGCTCGATGCTGATGTCCAAGTTGAACTCCCGGGCAATGCGCAGGGCAGTCATTATATCATCGGCGCGGTGGGCATGGGCCCGCACAGGGAGCTCCCGCTTCAAAACCCGGGCCAGCACTTCCAGCCGGAGATCCCGATCCGGCGCCTTATCCGGATCCTCTTTAGCTTTCTCCAATTTGGCCAAGTAATTCTGGGCCTTAACCAAATTCTCCCGCAGGATAGCTGCCGTAGCCATGCGGGTTGAGGGTGATTTCTTCTGGTTGGAGTAAACCCGCTTGGGGTTTTCGCCGAAGGCGATTTTCAGGCCGCCGTCTTCTTTGATGATCATCTCTTCCACAGTATTGCCGTACAGATGCACCACCACACCCTGCCCACCGATGACATTGGCGCTGCCGGGCAGCACGCACATGGCCGTTACTCCGGCGCGCAGCGCTTCCGCGATGCCCTCCTCGTGGGGGTTGATGCCGTCCAGAACCCTGAGGTGGGGTGTGACGGGATCGGTCATCTCGTTGCCGTCTGACCCTTCCCAGCCCAGGCCTTCTTCCCAGGCCCCGGCGTGGCCGTGAGCATCCATGAAACCGGGCGTGAGAATCTTACCCTCCGCATCCACCACCTCGGCCCCCGGAGGGATGTCCACCGCGCCCACGGCAGCGATCTTCCCCTCGTCATCGATAAGTACGCTTCCTTCAAGAATCCCGTTAGTTATGGTGTACAGTTTGGCGTTCTTAATTACCAGCAAGTCCTCGCCTCCTCTTTGTGCACATGCTGTTCATGTTCACCGCGGAAGGCGGGAATCCTGCCTCAGTCCCCCAGTGTCCCCGCTGCTGCGCGTAAGAAATGTGCAAAAACCGCCCTGGCTGCCGGGCAGTGCTCCACCATGAGCTCAGGGTGCCACTGCACCCCCACTGCAAAGCGGTGCCGCCTGCTTTCCACGGCCTCCACCACGCCATCGGGGGCCACTGCCGACACCAGCAGTCCCTCCCCGAGCCTTTTAACTGCCTGGTGGTGCAGGGAGTTCACCACAAGCGGCCCACTGCCCACGGCCTCGGCCAGCAGAGTATCCGGTTCTACCTGCACCTCGTGGGTCCCATACCAGCCCGGTGCCTGCTGTCGGTGTTTGAGAGCCCCCTCCACCTCTTCAGGGATATGCTGCAGTAAGCTGCCCCCCAGGGCCACGTTCAGCACCTGAATGCCCCGGCAGATGGCAAGCAGGGGCAGATCCCGCTTCAGGGCGGCAGCTGCTGCCGCCAAGTCCAGCTCGTCCCGGAGGGGGCTGATCTCCCCGCACTTCTCCGAGGGCTGTTCTCCGTAGCGCCGGGGGTCCACATCCACACCCCCTGTGAGCACCAGCCCCTGGACCCGGTCTAATACCGTCTCGATTTTCCCTGCAGCCAGGGGGGGAAGGATGAGGGGGATACCGCCCGCGCCCACAATAGCGTCAATGTAGGCGCGCCGGAGGAAGTATTCGTTTTCGTGTTCGCCGTTGTGCTGGGCCGTAAGGGCAATGAGGACCTGCCTGGGGGCCATACCTGCACCTCCTGTAAACTAAAAAACACTCAGCAGGTGAGTGTTTGCGCTCCGCAAGATCTAGAATTTGACCAGCCCCAGGCTGATCTGCAGGGCCCGATCGATTTGGGCCATGGTCTCTTCATCCAGATGGGCGATCTTTTCCTTCAAGCGCCGCTTGTCGATGGTGCGAATCTGCTCCAAGAGGATTACCGAATCCTTTTCCAGGGGATAATGACTGCTGTCAAGCTCTACATGGGTGGGCAGCTTCGCCTTTTTAATGCGCGAAGTGATGGCAGCCACAATGGTGGTGGGGCTGTATTTGTTGCCGATGTCGTTTTGGAGGATCAAAACGGGCCTGACTCCCCCTTGTTCGGAGCCGATCACCGGGTTCAGATTGGCGTAAAACACATCGCCACGGAGTATATTATCCACTTTATTCAGCCTCCGCCAGCTGACGCTCGTAGCTCTCCAGCAGATCCTCGTCGTTCCCCTCTTCCGCCAGGAGGAGGTTAAGCTCAGCCATAATCTGGTAGCCAACGGCTAGTTTATCGGCCAGGCTTTGTGCTTCCCTTTCCATTATATACAACTGCACAACGTTTTGTATAAACTGGCTGCGGTTAATTTTCTCTTCCTGGGCTAGGCGGTCGATCTTGGCCAGCAGAGCTGCGGGCATGCTGATCTGAACCCGTTTAGTGGACACTGGGGAAGTCACCTCGATCTGACTCGAATTCACAGTAATTATACCTTCAGGCGCGAAGAACTGTCAACAATGGGAGAGATTGCCTTTTTCCAGGTTTTATGGTACACTCTCTCACTGAACACACCATTATTTACACATTATGGGGGTTGGGGAAATGAGCTTACTAGGTGCCAGGCTGCGGCTGCGCCGCCGGCAGCTGGGTCTGCGGCAAAAGGATGTGGCTGGAGCGGACTCGGCCAGTTTCCTCAGCAAAGTGGAAAACGGGGCGGCCCAGCCTTCTCTGGCCAATCTCCGGGACTGGGCGGCGGTGCTGAATACAACGGCAGGAGAGCTGTTAGGTGACCAGCTGGCCCTTGAAGCAGCCAAGCACACCATTCTGCTTACAGATAAATGCCTAACCTACCTGGACCAGCTGCCAGCATCGTCCCTGGCCAGCTTCCTGCGGCAGCTCACCAGCAGCGCCACCAGCCTGAGTACACCTGTCCCGGCGCCGCCCGAGGATCCGTCTTTGGAGTACCTTACAGCCAAGGTGCACCTGCACCGGGGCGAAGCCGAGCAGGCAGAAACCCTGCTCCTCAAGGCCCTCACCAGAATCCGCACTGCCCCGTGGCGCATCTTCCACCTCTCCCTATTATGCCAGATCTACGAGCGCCTAAGCGAAGCCGCGAAGAAGCGGGAAGTGCTGGCAGAACTGCAGACAGCCCTAGCCCAACTCGACTACGAGGAGCTCCTAAGCTCCCTACCTGAACCAGAGTTCCTCTCCAGCCTGGAACTGGACCTGCTCAAACTAGGCGCCCTTCTCCACACCACCCAACTCACCCGGGCCTAGCACCACCGAAGACAATGATAAAAAGGAAAACCACCCGAGCAACTCGGGTGGTTTTTGCTGTCTTAATCTTAGAACTCGACTTCGATGGCTACGGTCAGCTCGTTGGCTTGCTTAGCAAAGTTGTGCTTCGCGTCCAACGACAGGGTTGCTGTGTCGCTGGCACCGATCTTGTAGGAGGCACCCAGTCTGAGTTCAGTGGTGGTGGTGAGCTCTTTCTCCTCATCTTCGGCCAGCTTGAAGTTTACGCCAGGGGTGATGGCCAGCTTCGCGATGGGAGTAATACGGGCCCGTGCATCAGCTTCCAATTTCTTGCCGCCAGTGTAGTCGGCGTAGGCCCAGACTTTGACCAGATCCTCCACAACAGGAGCGGTCACATCGGCGCGAGCATTGCCGAATCCGCCATCCTTAAAGTTCAGCTGAGCCCTGAACGCAGGAGCATCGTTCTTGAACCAGTGGCTGTTATGGAACAGCTGGGTCCAAGCCAGGGTCTCGCTCATGCGGTAAATGCCGGTGAGACCGATGCTGTTGCCTTCGCCCTTCACAACAACAGAACCGCTAGCCTGAATGCGCAGCTTGTTGTTGTAGGTGGCGGTGGTACCGATCTTCACGTTATCAGGTACGACGGAGGTGCCGTCACCTTTCCACTGTTCATTGGCGTAGGTGATGCTGCCATCCAGGTGGAGCTGTTCGCTGACCTGGCTGGTGGCTTGGAAGCCCACGGCATAGCCGAGATTGTCACCCAAGGTAACGCCAGCGGCGCCCTGGAGCCTTACCTCGAGGTCCCCAGCAGGAACGGTATACCCTGCTTGACCCACGATAACGTTGGCGATTCCGTCTTCGTCGTCTTCGTCCTTCCAGTTTTTACGG
>JAKOTU010000024.1 GCA_029776155.1 Bacillota bacterium
TTTTACTCCTCACTTGGGGCATCCAGACCAAGCTCCTGGATCTTGCGCGTGATGGTGTTGCGGCCTATGCCCAGGCGCTGCGCGGCCTCCATGCGCCGGCCCTGCGTGGCCTGCAGGGCGGTGGTGATCAGGCGCGACTCGAAGCGGCGGGTGAGCAGATCCCACACATCGCTGCGGCCGCTGGCCAGCAGCTGGCTGGCCGAGCGTGAAGTTGGGTTAGGCTTACAAGAACGTAAGCCAAGCCTGTCTATCCAGGAGAGAGAAGTTAAATTGGAGGTGGAGTAAAATGCCCCTCATCGGGAATACAGTCAGACTAAAAGCAGAATTTAAAGATTTTAACGGGGAGCATGTGTCACCTGAGAATGTTAATTTGCGAATTTACGACGGCTACAAAAAACAAGTAGGTGAGGACATACCTGTGTTGCCAAGCGATGTGGGCAAATATCAATATGATTATGTGATACGCGGAGACGTAGGGCCGTTATATTTTGAGTTTGTAGGCACAATTGAAGGATTGCCGATTTTAGGACGGGCTATCATAGACAGGAGGTGGTCAAAATGTCGGTAGAAATCGAGGCCAGAATAGCACGTCTGGAAGAAAGGCAGGGAGCGCTGGAACGTGATGTCAAGGAAATCAAGATACAGCTTAATGATACCGCCAAAAAGTCTGATTTTGAGCGGCTGGAGCGCACCATCACGGAGTGGCAGAGCGGGCAGACCAATAGGATGTGGAAGCTGATTTTCATCCTGATCGCCGTATTCACAGCCATCACCCTGGCGGCTGTGGGACTGAGCGTGACGGACGTATCCTTGCCTAATGTACTGGGGGGTCACTGATGCGGGTAACGTGTCCAGATTGCGGTGCGCTGATAGAGGTACATGGGAGGTGTATCACTTGTTATTGTTGCGGTTATGAGAGGTGTGGACTAGCAAGATTGGAGGCGGTGAGTGATGGTCAAACACACCTTGGAGGACCAACTGATACTGCACGAGGGGCTTCGCCTGGAGGTCTACAAATGCCCGGCCGGGTACTGGACGATTGGGGTTGGCCGCAACCTGGAGGCCAAGGGTCTGACCGACTTTGAGCAGGTGTATATCTTTGGCAGGGACGGCATGAGCAAACAGGAGGTGATTGAGCGACTGAAAGAGCAGGGCGTCACCACGGAACAGGCCATGTGGCTCCTGGCCAATGACATATCGGAGTGCATTAAGGACTTGAAGCGCTTTGACTGGTTCGATAAGCTCGATGACGTGAGAGTCAAAGTGGTCATAGATATGCGGTTCAACCTGGGGCCGCAGGGGTTCCGGCAATTCAAGCGCATGATTGAGCACTTGGCAGCCGGCCGGTATTCACTTGCCGCCGGCGAGATGATTAACAGCAAGTGGTATTTACAAGTCGGCTCCAGAGCGCGCCGGCTTACGGAGATGATGAGAACGGGTAACGATTATCAATAATGAGGAGGGTTAATCTGTGTGGGAGAGGTTCGT
>JAKOTU010000058.1 GCA_029776155.1 Bacillota bacterium
CTTTTGCTCACCGGCTGTTTTGTGCCCCCAAGCCAGCCCGTGGGCCGGGCGCTCAAGGAGCTGGAGAACGCTGCCCCGGGCGAAGTGTTCGCGCGGGATCTGCAGTTTATCTACGAAGAGATCCGGGATAATTATGTGAATCTCCCCTACAAAGAAGAGCTGCTGGGGTTCACTTGGGATGAACTGTACACCAGTTACGCCGCCCGCCTCGAGGGGGTCCGGACCCAAAAGGACTTCTTTCGCCTAGCCAGCGCCTTTGTGTCGGAACTGCAGGACGGGCATCTGGCCCTGTACCCCTACCGCGGACGTCCGGAGGTGGAAGGGGAACTCTATGATTTCGATCCTGCCTTGAAAGAGCTCTTTTCCGTGCGGCTCATTGAGGGAAGACCCATTATTGTGGAGAGCGCTTTCCCCTTACCCCTTGTGGGTGCGGAAATCTTGGCCATCAACGGGATGGACTTCCTGGAACTGGCGGAGGCAGCCAGCCGCCACTTCTTCTATGGTGCCACGGAAAGGGCAGCTTTGGAGCGGGTGATCGCTGACCAGTATTACTTCCCATACCTGGCGCTGCAAAACGCCGCCTTTCCAGCGGAAATAGAGGTTACTTTCCGCACCCCAGATGGGCGCCTGGGTGATTTTAGGTTCAGCTCCCACCAACCCTTTGGAGCTCATCGACGGGCACAGGTTCAGCCAGAACACCTGCCTTCTCTGGTGATCGAGGCAGACATTGCCCTGATCAAAGTCCCCACCTTTGAGGTGAACATCAGGGAGTTCAGGACCCGGCTTGGGCAGATCGAGGATGAACTTAAGTCCACGCAGGTCAAGGCTGTAGTCCTTGACCTGCGGGGTAACGGCGGCGGGAATGAAAGCTTTCGGGAGCTATTGGCTTACCTGGTTCCTGAAGAAACGGTGGCTGCAGCTTACCGCTATCGGGAATCGCCCCGTTTTCAGAAAGTTTATGGGCTGAGGCCCCTTTGCGATATGCTGTTAGGCAGAAGAATAGGCGGCGACAGGGAGCCTGGTTACAGCAGCTGGTACCGCTGGACAGTGAAACCCAAGGGGGAGGGCGTGCTGCGCGGCTTGCCCGTGGCGATTCTGGTGGACCGGTTAGTGTTCAGCTCCGGAGACCGCTTCGTGGGCGCAGCATTGGAACATGACCTAGCTGTGGTGGTGGGAACGGAAGTTGCCCTTTCTGGCCACGGCTTATCCACACCAGTACTGCTGCCCAGCGGCGGCTACGTGCTCAGGTATGGGTTCCAGGAACTGCGGGATTTCCAGTTCGCCCACCTGGAGAATCAAGTCAAACAACCCCACATCTATGCCGAGCAGACCTTGGCTGATTACTATCGAGGGGTGGACACTGCCTTAGCTAAAGCCGTAAGCTGGCTGCGGGGAGAAAAGCCTCAGCACTAGACCGCAGGAGCTGGGACTCTTACAATTAGTCCATAGAATACTGTCTAAAATGTGGTTGACTTTGCCCTAGTGCAGTGCCATAATGTGCCTTGTGGGCAAAACGCAGTAGAACCCTTAGCAATTCTGGAAAAGGAACTGTTCCCACGCTTGCGGATACCCATCAAGGTTTGTGCACTGCAAACACAGCCCTACTGCCCATCCCCTAAGTGCTCGTTAACTACAGCTGGGTGCCGAGAGCCAATCCCGCTGCAGGAGAAACGGCTCTTTATTATGTCTAAAAAGGATGTCGATGGCCTTGCACTTTCTTGATGATGCGCTTCTGGGTTTGATGGCAGCCCTGGATGAAGAGACCATTGCCCACTGCGGCCGAGTTCAGACCCTAGCGCTCACTTTGGGAGAACTCATGGGCTTACAGCCCTCCCAACTTCTGGACCTCCGGCTAGGTGCCTATATCCACGACATTGGTAAGCAGTACATCCCCGAAAGCATACTCAAAAAGAAAGCCCCCCTCACTCCTCAGGAGTGGGCCCTCATCGAGCAGCATCCCCGCTGGGGTTATGATCTAGTCGCCCCATTGAACTTGGGTGAAGGTGCTAAGAGAATTGTCCTAGAGCACCACCTGTGGGCCAACGGGCAGGGCGATTATCCCCAAGAACTCATCGGCACCAAACCCTGCCTCCTCGCCCAGATCGCCACCGTCGCCGATGTGGTGGATGCCATGAGCAGCCACCGGGCGTATAGGCAAGCCCTGAGCGTGGCTGCCAGCCTGGAATACCTGGAAGAACACGCTGGAACCAAATTCAACGCAGAGATCGTTGCCATGTTCAAAGCGGAGATCTACCCGTTTTTGCGCAAATCTGGCTGATAGGAGCCCTTCGGGGCTCTTTTTTTGACAGAGCTCACCTGAAAGCGCAGGGAGTCTGGCTTCCTTAGTCGAATGGGTAACCATTCGCCGTGAAGAATGCGAAATTAGGAAATTGACGGGCAGCAAGTGGGGGAAAGCGCAAAACGGGGAGGTGTCTTCCGTGCGGGGCAGTATCGCCGGGAAGATCAGTGTCTTAGTGGGTATCTTGGTGGTTTTGATCAGTGCCGGATTGGGGTTTGCTGCCTACCGAGTTGGTTCATCGGCGGTGATCCAACAGGTTGAGCAAGCACTGCTCAAGGAAGTTGACGAAGCCGTTCATTACCTGGAAAGCCGGTTTGAAGTGCAGCTCACGGCACTGCAGGCCATTGCCGCTAGGCCCGAGATCAAGAGCATGGATTGGAGCGTGCAGGAGCCGGTGCTTCAGGCGGAGTTCCGCACACTGGGTTGTATCTGGCCCTGGGGGTTGTTGACCCCAGCGGGCTGGCGCGCTACACTGATGGATCCACTGCTAGTCTCGGTGATCGCAATTACGTGATCCAAGCCCTCCAAGGCCGTTCCGTGGTCTCGGATCTTCTGGTCAGCCGGGTCACCAACGGCCTGGTGCTCATGTATGCGGTGCCCATCGAGGATCAGGGCCGAGTGGTGGGGGTGCTGGTGGGCAGGCGGGACGGCAGCGCCCTCGTTGACATTACGGATCGGTTAGGGCATGGGGAAAATGGCTGGGCCGTTATCCTGGGCTCAGATGGTACGGTTTATGCCCATCCTGACCGGGAGTACGTGCTTGAGCAGAGGAACCTGTTTACCGACCAGGGAGAACTATCTGAAGCGGGACGGGCAGTCAAACACTTGGGGATGGGCAACACGGGCATTGTGCGCTATAACCAGGGGGGAGCCCGCCGCATTATGGCCCTCGCCCCCGTTCCTTTCTCCGGCTGGATGATGGGGATCGGGGCCATGGAAGCAGAGGTACTGCAGGGTGTGTACAGGCTGCGCATTCTTACAGCTCTGGTGTCAGCGGTTTTTCTGGCAGTTGGAGTGGCAGCGGCCATCTTCCTGGGGCGGCAGATTGCCAAGCCTCTCCAGGCGGTGCAGGTTGTGGTGGAAGCTGTTGCCGCGGGCGATTTGACCCAGGGAATGGCGGTGCGCTCCCAGGATGAGATCGGGATTGTAGCCAGGGCGGTGGGCAAAACCCTGGACAGCCTGCGGGAGCTGCTGAGCCTGATCTCCGAGACGGTGGCGGACTTGGCTGATACCAGTTCCCAGCTGGCTGCCGCTGCGGAAGAAGTAGGCTCCTCGGTCGAGGAAGTGGCCAGCACCACAAATCAGTTTTCCAGTACCTTGGATGCCATGAACGCCAATGCCCGGGCCATGAACGAGCTGGTGCAGGGGGTAACCCGCCAGGCTAGTGCCGGCAGCCAGGCAGTGGCAGGGATTGTTCACCAGATGGAACTGCTCAATGGCCTGACCCATACCCTGGCCGGGGAAATCGGGGAACTGGGCTCCTTGTCCGATCAGATCGGCAGTATAGTCAGCGCCATCAGCTCCATTGCTGAGCAGACCAATCTTTTGGCCCTCAATGCCGCCATCGAGGCCGCGCGGGCCGGGGAACATGGGCGGGGTTTTGCCGTGGTGGCCGATGAAGTGCGCAAACTGGCGGAAGAATCAGAGGCAGCCACCAAGGAAATCGCTGTACTCATCGGCCAGATCCAGGGCCGGATCTCTGGCATTGTGGATAGTATGAGCGCAGGGTCGGGACAGGCGGCAACGGCCTTGGACAAAGTGAAACAGGGCAGCGCGATCCTAGGCAGCATCCTGGGGGCTGTGCAAGAAATCAACTCGCAGGTGTCCTCGTTTACCTCAGGCCTGGAGCAGATCAACGCTGGAGGCCACGACATAGCTAGTGCCACTGAACAGCAAGCCGCTTCCATGGAAGAAGTGGCCAGTTCCGCCCAGGATCTCATGGATATGGGGCAGAAGCTGCAGGAGCTGGTGCAGCGCTTTAGGCTGAATAGTTAGCCTCTAGGCCCAAAACAGGGCCAAAAGGGCGGCTACCAGCACCGCGGGCAGCATATTCCCCAAACGCAGTTTAGTTAGTCCCAGCATGTTCAGGCCGATGCCCAGGATGAGCATGCCGCCGGTGGCGGTCAGCTCCTGGATCACCACCCCGCTGAGCAGGGGAGCAACGGTTTTGGCTAGGAGGGCAATGGTACCCTGGTACACCAAAACGGGCACCGCCGAGAAGGCCACACCCAGGCCCAGGGAGGCGGTGAACAAAATGGCTGTGGTCCCGTCTAATAAGGCCTTAGCGTACAGGACCTGGTGGTCGCCGCTTAAGCCGCTGTTGAGGCTGCCCACCACCGCCATGGCGCCTACGCAGTAGACTAGGGTAGCGGTCAAGAAACCTTGGGTGAAATCGGTGTGGGAGCTCCCCAGCCTTATCCGTCCCGGGGTCGCCCTGCGCATAGTTTCCCCGAAGTGTTCAATTTTGCCTTCCAGATCCAGCTGTTCGCCGACAATGGAGCCGATGGCCAGGGCGGCAATGGGGATGAGGATGTTGCCGCTCTGCAGTCCCATGGAAATACCGATGATTAAAACGGCCAGAGCCAGGGCCTGCAAGATGGTTTGGCCCACCCGTTCTGAAAGCCGGATCACACTGCCCAGCAGCGCCCCGGCGATGATGGCGACGGCATTAACAATAGAACCCCATAAAGCCACAGGCATGACCTCCACACATGGTTTGCTGTGAGATCTTCGTCTTTGGGCAGCGGCCTCCTGCAGCTGCACGAATGCTCGGCACAAGGGAGGCTTTTTTTGTTCCCTCGTGGATGGAATTTGGTCAGTTTTTGGTTAGAACGCCCTAGTACACTCACAAGCAAGAAGGCCAATTTATCTAGGAGGTGTCTTGCGTTGAGTGCGCGAAGAAGTCTGTTTTTACTTGTGCTGCTGTGTTGTGCGTTAGTGCTCCAGGGTTGCGGAGGGGGCGGAGGGAACAAGGCTCCCCGGATCACCGCTTACTCGCCGCAGAAAAACTATGCTGTGGTGAAGGACGGACAGGTCCAATTCAGCGTCACTGCCTCCGACCCAGAGAATGATTCGCTGGTCTATAATTGGCAGAGCACAGCCGGCAGCTTTGTAGGCGCAGCGAACTCCAACACAGTCACGTGGAAGGCTCCCAGTGAGCCGGGTACCTGTACGGTCACAGTCACGGTGAGGGACGCTAAGGGCAACACAACTTCCCACACCTTCTACTTCACCGTCAAGGGCAGTGTGGAGTTTGTCGATGAGGATATTACCCAGTCCAAGACCTGGGCGGCGGGTAACATCTATGTGATCAACTCCAGGGACATTAATGTTACCGGTACCCTGAAGATCGAGGCAGGGGCCATTGTGAAATTTGGTGAAGGCTACAGCCTGCGCACCTCAGGCAGCGGCCGTATTGAGGCAGTGGGTACAGAAGCCAAACCCGTGATCTTCACATCGTTCCACGATGACCTGCACGGCGGCGACACCAACCAGAATCAAAACGCCACCGGGCCCTTTGCCGGCGACTGGGTTGGTATCAGCTTAGCAGGCAGCCGTAATGGGAACAAGTTCGTGTACTGCGAGTTCTACTACGGGGGTGCGGGTTACGCCGGAAGCATGCTCGATTTGGATGGCACCACCGGCACCCAGGTGGAGAACTGCACCTTCGCCTTCTCGGCAGGGATCGGCCTCGATGCCACGTCTGCCCAGAATCCGGTCATTAAAGGAAATGTGTTCTACCACAACGAAAAGCCGTTAGTGATCAACGTGGATACAAACCTGGACGATTCCAACACGTTCCACAATCCCCAAGCCCCCAATGAGAAAAACACCTACCAGGGAATCTTCGTGAATCCCGCTGCCGGCAGCACCTTCTCAAAGACCACTTCCTGGGCCGAGTCGGAGGCAGCCTTTGTGCTGGATGGCAACCAATGGTATATTGAACCCGGAGGAAAGCTGACCTTGGGGCCAGGTGTCACGGTAAAATTCACAGACCGCAGTTACCTTGCTGTAAGGGCTAACCTGGAAGCAAAGGGGCAGGCCGGCAAACCTGTGGTCTTTACGTCGGTCAATGACAGCACCTATGGCGGGGACAGCAATGGGCCGGCTTCTGACGATCCCTATCCAGGCGATTGGCAGAGCATCTTTATTGAGTCCGCATCCCGGGCCACCTTTGAGCACTGCGTAATTGCCTACGGAGGTACCCAAGCCTCCATGGCGGACGGATCTGCGGCGGTCATGGATACGGAGTCATCCAGCGGTACAACAGTTAAGAACACCGTTTTCCAGTACAACCTGCGGGCCTTGGATCTGCTGTCCCGCAACAGTACCATTGAGAACTGCACCTTCGAACACAACACGTATCCCTTGAGGGTTAATGTGAACACTGACACCGATAACAGCCTGGAGATTGCAGATAACAGCTACAACGCCATCTACCTGGCGGTGCCAAGCTGGTCGCCCACATTTGCCAAGTCAGAGGTCGACTGGCTGCACACCGGTGTTCCCTATGTTCTTCTGGACAACCTGTCCACTGAAACCACGACCATTAACCTGGGCAGCGGCACCATTATCAGGGTCGGGCTTGACTTTGGAATTTTTATCGACCAAGGCGGCCGCTTAACAGGCTTGGCCAATGCGATCTTCACATCCTGCCGCGATACTACCCGCGGAGGAAATGTGGGCTGGCCTGGCCCGGCTGCGAAAGGGGACTGGCAGGGTATCTATGATAGTAACCAAAGCAAATACCTCTCTGGCCCCAACATCTTCTTCGCACGGTATCCCCAATAACGGCTCAGCGCAAGGACGGCTCCAGATTCTTCTGGAGCCGTCCTTCTGCACAGTTTTCACTCGGGAAGGCCAAGGTTGAGGCTGTGGTAGAGGTTTTGGGTTTCCACAGAGGGCTTCACGCCCAGTTCCCGCTGGAGGATGTCTCTAAGCAGCGCATACTGCCTGCGGGCTGCCTGGCGCTGGCCGCTTTGGGCATAGGCCTTGATCAAAAGGGCATGGTAGGCTTCATTGAGTTCATCCCTCTGCAGCAGCATAACCAGTGCGCTGATGGCCTTCTGGTACTGCCCAGAGGCTAGGTAACAGTTCACCAGGCGCAGCTGGGCCTCATGGCAGCGCAGGCGCAGGGCCTCCCGCTCAGGGATCACCCAAGGGTAGTCCAGGTTCTCCAGGTAATCTCCGTGGTAATACTTGAGGGCTTCTTTCAAGAGACTGAGCTGTTCCGGCGAATCGGCCTTGTGGCTTAAGGCCGACCTGAGCAGGGACTCGAAGCGAGCCAGATCCGTTTCCACCGGCCCCGCAAGTGTGTAGGCGTCGGTACCCCGCTGAATCAGCTCCGGCAGTCCGTATTGTTTCAGCACGCTGCGCAAGCGGTAGAGGGTGGTGTGGAACTGGGCATCTGCCTTGGCCAGATCTGCATAGTCTTCGGCCCACAGGGCATCGATAATCTGGTCTTTGGTTAAGGGGTGCCCCGCATGGGCCGGGTAAATTAACAGGTCCCTGGCGCGCTGACTGCGCCATTTTACCCCTGCGAGTTCTTGGCCGTCCACAAAAATGCGCACTGGCCCCAGCAGCTGCAGGCTCAGGGTCGGTGCGGCAGCCGCCGTGGGGGCTGCTTCCCCGGGATCCACCAGGCGCTCATAGGCTTCCGCCGCCATGTTGCGCACGTATGCCGAGGGATCTTTTTTGAGGGCCGCCAAGACCCTGCAGGCTTCTCTACCCCCGATTGAGGCCAGGAGGGGGATGCTGCGCTGTTTCGTTTCTGGGCTGCCCCGCTGCACGACGGGGATCAGGTGTTTGAGGCACCGTTCCCCCACTCTGCGCAGGGCCTGCTGCACGAAGCTGGTGGCAATCCCCGCCTCTAGACCGTACATCAACAGGGGATGGTACCAGTGGTAACAGGTTACGAAATTCTGCAGGTCGTTGATTTTGGCCGAAGCCGCGAGGGCCAAGCGCGTGTACTCTTGGGCTTCCCCTTCATCCCCGTGCAGGAAATGGAGGTAGGCCAGGGATTGGTAGGCGTAAGCCAAGCACTTGATGAACCCCATCTGCTCGGCCCGCTGGGCGGCGTCCTTGAGCAGGGTTAGACCCAAGTCCCAGGAACCGGTCCGGGCCAGAATGGGTGCCGTGAGTGTGGGTACAGAGGTGCGGTACAAATACCGCTGGCCTTCGGCCGCCTCCAGGGCCTCCAGGGCGTAGGCCCGGGCTTCCACCCATTTTTCCTGAATGGCCAGGGTTCTGGCTAGAAAAGCCAGGTTCAGGGCCAAGTCGGAACGGTTGCTCCCGTGCTCTTTAACGTATTCGGCGCCCTGGAGGAAGCAGTGTTCCGCTTCGGAAAAGCGTCCCAGGCTGGTGTAGACAAGAGCGAGCTGCAGGCAGGAAGAGGGAAAGAGCTCGGTTAAGCCCAGTTTTTCCCGGGCGGCCAGGGAGCGCTCGGCGATGAGCAGGGCCTGTTCCGTTTCGCCCCAGTCATCGTAGATGGCAGACATCATATCTTGAAAGTCATACCCCGGCATCACCCCTTCCGGGCAGAGTGCCAGGGCCCGTTTGAAGAGGAGCAGGGCCTTGGCGGGCTCTCCCGAGAGGTACGTGATGTTGCCCAGGGCCTCCAGGATGCGCACCACCGCCTCACGGTCTCCGCTGCCCTCGTATTCTGCCAGGCACTGCTGGAGCAGATCCCGGGCTTCCCGGAAACGTCCGGAAGTATAATAAACAACGGATTTCTCGATGGTCAAGAGGAGCTTAAAGCGGGAGGCAGAGAGGGTCGCTTCCGCGCCAAAAAGGAACTGGTAGCTGTCCTCCATGGCGCCCTGCCCTCGGCAGATGCGCGCTTTGAGCAGGTGGCATTCGGCGAGGCCCGTTTCATCTCCCCTCTGCCGAAAGAGCTGTTCAGCCCGGTCTACTGCCCTTTGGGCATGGCCCAGCTGACCCCTGCCGATTTCCACTAAGGCCTGCAGCAGGGACAGGCGGGGATTGTCTTTGCTCTCCTCGGGCGTAATGGGCGCTTCAAACCATTCCCCCAGGTCCTGCCACCTGCCGTGCTGTACTGCTTCGGCCCCTGCGCTGATCACCAGATCCGCGATGCCCTCCCGCTCACCAGCTTCCAAAAAGCAGCTGATGGCTTGATGGAGATTGCCCCGGCCGATGGCGATGGTCCCGGCCTTTTTGTACAAGGCACCGCGTTGGGGCCCCAACTTGCTGCGGAGATGGGCGCGCAGCACAGGCACAAGGTAGTAATGTTCTCCGCTTCTATCCAAGAACAACTGGTTAGTCTCCAAGAAGCGGATTTTCTGCAGGGCAGCGTCCATACCCAGCAGCTGATCGCAGTCCCCGGGAGTGAAGCTGGAGAAGACAGAGGTTTGGATCAAAAAGTCTTGGATGTCCCCGGGGAGGACTTGGAGGATTTCCCTGTCCAGATAGGCGGCCAGGGCAGGGGGGACTTCAGCAGAGTGTTCCAGATCTGTACCGCCGGCCTGGGCCAGGAAGCTGAGGGTAATGGGCCAGCCTGCACTCAAGGCGGCGATCCGGGCCAACTCGCCTTTGGGCACGGGGCTGGCGCGTAAGGAGAAGAAGCTCTCCAGTTCTTCCTGGGCAAACTGGAGATCCCGGCGGCCCACAAGCTGCACTTGGCCGGCCAGGTAAGCCCCTTCCAGGGCTAGACGGCCCAGGAGGTCCAGGGAGTCTCTGCCGCTGAGGGCCAGGTGGGTCTCCTTGGGCAGCAGGGGGATCAGCTCGGCCAGGAACTGCCAGATGGTGGGATGACTGATTACATGCCAGTTGTCTAAAACGAGGAGGCAACCTGCGGGGAGAGCTTCTAAAGCGCTGATGAAAAAACCCAAGGCCGAGCGGCACAGTGCTTCAGGCTTGGTACGGGACAGCAAGCGGTGCAGCTGAACTTCGTCCAAAGAGGCATGCTTCTGAAGGGTGGCGGCGAGGTGCTTGAGGAAAACCACAGGCTCGTCGTCATAGGCGTCCAGGCTGTACCATGCTGGGGGACGCCCAGAGTACTGGGCTAGTTGACTTAAAAACACTGTTTTTCCATAACCAGCAGGGGCCAAAACCAACAGCACCTGACAATCAGTGGAGAGGTGGCGCTGGACCAGAGCCGTGCGGTCCACCATCCGCCCCTGGTATTGCGGGCACTGCAGTTTGGTGGTAATCAAGGGCACGTGGTCAGGATGCCGGATCACTGCAGTCACCTTCTCAGGTATTTTTTTCCTTCTTCTCCGTAATCTTAATTACTCCTGACTGAGGAATATGTATCCGTTTCTGGAGAAGCTACTGGCGAGGTGATAGCGTGAAGAAGATACGGGATCGACTGCAGCTCGGCGTGGTAGCCGGCCTTACAGGAGTGGTGGTGAAAGATCTGGTGGGGGGGCTGTTATCCAGAGCCGGCTGGGCCGAGGAACGGGGCCCCCAGCGCGCCGCGGGCATGCTGCTCCCGGCTTATAAGATCTACACACCGTTGGGGCGTCTGGCGGGCTGGCTGGCCGATGCCGCGGTGGGCAGCCTGCTGGGCATTGCTTCAGTCTATACGCTCTCCTTTACGGGTAAAGATCGCGCGGCCTTGAAGGGACTGACCACGGGGGCTTTGGCTTGGGTGGGCCTCTATGGGGTCATGGGCAATATAGGCGCGACGACGGTGCGCCCTGTGCAGCCCAAAACGGTGATCTCCGAGTTCATCAACCATGCCGTTTATGGGGTGGTGACTACGGCCACAGCCGCCTACCTAGGTGATGAGCAGTTGTTTGAGGGAGGTATACCCTGGAGCGCGAGCAGCATCCGAATGGAGGAGATCCCCCTGCGCCCGGCGCCTAGGCATGTGAATTGAAACACTAATTCCCTCCTGGAGGAATTGGGAGAAATGCGGAGAATTTTGCAACACTCGCATTTACTTATCCGGGAGGTGTGATTTTGTGAGAATGTCCCTGCGCTGGAAGATGCTGTTTTTGGTTTTCGTGGTGATCCTAGCCCCCATTCTCATTTTGGGCCTGAACGAGTATCGGGATACGCGCGGCATGATCACCGACATGCTGCGGGCTACAGCCCGGGAGGCCCTGGCCAACGGCGTAGCCTTTGCCGACGGCTTTTTGAAGTCGGTGGAAGAAGCGGTGGCCATGCTCAGCCGGGATCCCAATGTGCTCAGCGCCTTGGAAGACCCGGAAGCACAAGGCAGAGTGTTAAAGGTCCTGGAAAGCTACGTCGCCACCCATGTGGATGTGGAAAACGCGTTTTTGGGGCTGCGGGATAAAGCCTTCCACGTCTACCCCCCGACACCAGGAGGCCTGCCTCCTGGATTTGATCCCACCTCCCGTCCTTGGTACACCCAGGCCATGGCCGCAGATGGCCTGATTTGGACTGAGCCCTATGTGGACACGGGGAGCGGTCAGCTGGTGGTGACCGCGGCCATGCCCGTACGCCGCCCAGGGGAAAGCGTCCCTGTGGGTGTGGTGGGCATTGACGTCACCTTAGGGCGCTTAGCGGCCCTTATCTCCTCCCGACAGGTGGCGGAGAGCGGCTATCTTGTGCTCATGGATGCCCAGGGGATGGTGCTGGCCCATCCTGACCCCAGGGCGGTGGGGCAACCCATGCCCAATGGGGACATTCTGCAGCGGGTGTTGGCCAGCGGCTCAGGCGAAATGGACTACAAAGACGGAGAGCACATGTTTGTGGCCTACGCCACTTTGGAGCGCACCGGCTGGCCTTTAGGGGCCATGGTTTCCTACGGCGAAGCCGACCGCTACGTAACTAGGCAGCTGGGGCGTATGGTACTCATTGGTCTGATCTTTCTGGCCCTGGCCTTTGCCGCCGGTTCGCTGATCACCAACCGCATGTTGGTTAGGCCGGTGCTGCAGCTCGCAGCAGCGGCGGAGAAGATTGCCCAAGGGGATTTCACCACCGAGGTGACGCTGAAGAAAACCGACGAACTAGGGGTGCTGGCCGAGGCCTTCCGCACCCTCCAGAAGGAGCTGGGCCGGCTGATCGGGGAGGTGCAGGCCGCCAGCAGCAGAACGGCGCAGCTGAGCACGGCCGTGTACCGCTCCAGCCAGGAGATCAGTGCCTCCACAGAGGAGATGGCCGCCACTACCAGCGAATTTGCCACTTCCGTCCAGCGCACCAGCGACAACGTCCAGTCGGTTGATGAAGATGGCAGTGCCATCCGCAGGATTTCGGCCCAGGGCGAAGAGGTTATCGCCCAGGCGGTCAACCAGATGCAGAGCATCGAGGTGAGCTTTGCCCAGCTCCATGACAGCGTGGAGCAGCTCAGCATCCAATCCAGCGAGATCGCCAAGATCACTGACCTGATCAGGGGAATTTCCGATCAGACCAACCTTTTGGCTTTGAACGCAGCCATTGAAGCGGCCCGGGCTGGGGAGCAGGGCCGGGGCTTTGCCGTGGTGGCGGAAGAGGTGCGCAGTTTGGCGGAGCAGTCCGCCCAGGCCACAAAGCAGATCGCCGATCTGCTGCGGGAAGTGAACGTGCAGATCGCCAAGGTGCGTGCGGAGGCCAACAAGAGCATCTCCGAGATCAAGGCCGGGTCCACCAGCGTGCAGGTGGCGGGGGAAACCTTCGCCCAAATTGGACAGGCCATCAACAACATCAGTGCCCGCATCCGGGAAGTGGCCACCTATGCCCTGGAACTGAGCAGCGGTTCAGAGCAGATGGCCGCGGCCACAGAAGAACAGGCAGCCACGCTCCAGGAGATTACCAGTTCCGCCAACGAACTGGCGGAACAGGCCAGTCAGCTCATGCAGCTGATCGAGGGTTTCAAAATCTAACATCCTGCCAAGTCCCAATGGGCCCCCTGCGGGCCCATTGTCGCGCCTTGAGCCGGCAGGGATTGGGCAGCCCCCTGGGGAAGTACTCCTCAATTGCATAGAAAAGGCAGGTACGGGAGGCATTCCCCATGAACGAGACTGCATTTGGCAATTTAATCCCCAGGCCCGTGCGGGCAGAATGGCTGTCCGGAGTATTCAGCTTGGGACCGGACACCAAAATCTCAGTCCCTGCGGGTCTAGATGCGGCCCGGGAAAGTGCGCAGTATCTAGCCTGCGTTCTGGGCGCGCTCACCGGCCTTCCCCTGCCGGTGCTGGAAGGCGCGGCACCTAGGCCGGGCTGTATCCACTTAACTGATCAGGGAGCTCCTGAGGGGTTGGGGGACGAGGGTTACCTACTGGAGGCAGCAGGGGATCGGGTGGTGATCCGGGCCAGGCAGTATGCCGGGTTCTTCTACGGCTGCCAGACCTTAAGGCAGCTGCTGCCGCCAAGAAGGGGCCCCTGGCAGCTTCCAGGTGTGGCCATTGAGGACTATCCCCGCTTTGCCTGGCGGGGGGCCATGCTGGATGTGGCCCGCAGCTTTTTCCCTGTGCCGGAGGTCAAAAGGCTGATCGATCTTCTAGCGGGGTACAAAATCAACCGGCTGCACCTGCACCTCAGCGATGACCAGGGCTGGAGGATTATGATCAACAGCTGGCCCAAGTTAGCCCTCTACGGCGGGCGTGGTGCGGTGGAAGGGGGGCGTTCTGGCTACTACACCCAGGCTGAATTCAAGGACTTGGCTGCCTATGCCCGCAGCCGGGCCATGCTGCTGGTTCCAGAAATCGATCTGCCCGGCCACACCACTGCGGTCCTGGCTTCCTATCCGGAACTGAACCGGGATGGGACTGCACCCGAGCTGTACCGGGGCATGAAGGTGGGTTTCAGTACTTTGGCCGCGGAGAAGGAGATCACCTACCGTTTCGCTACCGATGTCTTGGGGGAACTGGCCCAGCTCACCCCAGGCCCCTACCTCCATGTGGGGGGCGATGAAGCCCATTCCACCACTTTGGAGGAGTACAAGCTGTTCCTAGGCCGCCTGCACGACCTGGTGGCCCAGACCGGCAAAACGCTGGTGGGGTGGGATGAAATTATCCAAGGGGGCCTGAGGCCCGGGGATGTAGTCCAGATCTGGCGTAAAGAGGCCCAACCCCTAGAGGCTGTGCGCCAGGGGGCGCGGGTGATCATGTCCCCCTGCCACCACGCCTATTTGGATATGAAATACGCTGCCGGCACCAAGCTTGGCCAAGATTGGGCCGCCTTGATTGAAGTGGCGGATGCCTACGCCTGGGATCCGGTTAGTGTCTATCCCGGTTTAAGTGAAGGGGATGTATTGGGCGTAGAAGCGGCCCTGTGGACTGAGACCATCCATTCCCTGAAGGCCGCGGAGTACATGCTCTTTCCCCGCATCTTAGGTATTGCCGAAATTGGCTGGTCGCCGCGGCAGGGCAGGAGCTGGGCAGAATACCGCAGGCGGCTAGCTCGGCACGGGCCCCGTCTGCAGGCCGCGGATGTGCACTTTTACCGTTCACCCCAAGTACCCTGGGAGGAGGATTAGCGCTGCAGAAACTGTTCGTCTTTGATGTTGATGGTACACTGCTCAATTCGCAGCACCAGGTGCTGGACTCCACAAAAAGGGCCCTCGGGCTGCTCAAAGAAAAGGGGCACCGAATCATCTTGGCCACAGCCCGTTCCCCGGTGGCCATGGAGCCCATTTGGGACCAATTGGGCTGCGAGCTTTTCTATATTGGCTTAAACGGCGCCCTCATTGTGCAGGGGCAGTCCATCCTCTGGGAGGAGGCCATTCCCCCGGCCGGGGCGGCAGAAGCCCTGGGGCTTGCCCGCCGGTATGGTTTCAGCATCAACGTTTATGCTGGCCGGCGCTGGGTGATTGAACAGGAAAACCCCCTCTCTCAAGTGGAGGCGGAGATCGTGGGGGTGCAGCCGGAAGTGGCTGGTTTTGGCTCTTTAGAAAAGCTGCACAAAATCTTGGTGATTGGCGGAGATGGGGCAGCGCGGCAGTATCAACGGGAGCTGCAGGCCCGCACTTGCGAGCTGAATGTGAGCATTTCCAAGCCCACCTATTGTGAAATCGTAAGCCACAGGGCTTCAAAAGGCCGGGCTCTGCGGCAGGCCTGCGCCCTTTTGGGTGTGGACCTGGAGGATACGGTGGCCTTTGGCGATGGGGAGAACGATGGGGAACTCTTTGCCGTGGCGGGTCGGACTGTGGCCATGGGTAATGGGCATCCTGCCCTGCGGGCCGCCGCTGATTTTGTAACCGCCTCCAACGACGGGGACGGCATCCTTAAGGGCGTCCTCTGGGCTTTGGGGCAGGCCTGAATGGGGCGCCTTGATTGGGGCGCAAGGCAGGAAGTGGCAGGCTTAAGGAGAAAAAAGGAAGCAAAGGGGTCAAGCGCCCCACAGCGGAACTTTATTGCAAGCGAGGTGCTGAGATGGGTGAAGTGAAGTGTGTGATCGGCGTGGATTTCGGCAGTGATTCGGCGCGGGCCCTGGTGGTCAACGCCCACACCGGAGAAGAACTTGCCAGCGAGGTTTCCTACTACAAACGCTGGTCCCAGGGGCTGTACTCCGATGCAGCTCGCAATCAATTCCGCCACCATCCCCTGGACTATCTAGAAAGCTTGGAAGAGTGTATTAGGGGTGCCTTGGCCAAGCTTCCGCCGGAGGTTGCCCAGAACGTGGTGGGTATTGGGGTAGATACTACCGGTTCAACCCCTGCTCCGGTCGATGAAAACGGCACGCCCCTGGCCCTTTTGGATGAGTTCCGGGAGAATCCCAATGCCATGTTCATCCTTTGGAAAGACCATACCGCAGTCCGGGAAGCCGCGGAAATCAACAAGCTGGCCAAGAGCTGGGGTGGCGTGGATTACACCAAATACGAAGGGGGGGTTTATTCCTCCGAATGGTTCTGGGCCAAGATCCTGCACATCCTGCGCGCCGATGAAAAGGTGCGCCAGGCCGCCTATTCCTGGGTAGAGGTGTGCGACTGGATCCCGGGAGTACTCACAGGCACCACCGACCCCAAGGTGCTCAAGCGCAGCCGCTGCGCAGCCGGGCATAAAGCCATGTGGCACCAAGAATGGGGCGGGCTGCCCGCAGAAGAGTTTCTAACCAAATTAGATCCCCTGCTCCAAGGCTTGCGGGAGCGCCTGTACACGGAAACCTACACCTCCGATGAAAAGGCCGGTGAGTTGACGGAAGAGTGGGCGAACAGATTGGGCCTGCCTGCCGGTATCGCCGTGGCGGTGGGCGCCTTTGATGCCCACATGGGAGCTGTGGGCGGTGGGATCAAGGAAAATGTTTTGGTGAAGATTATGGGCACTTCCACCTGTGATGTGATGGTGGCCAGCCAAGAACAGCTGGCCGGCACCTTGGTCGCAGGGATCTGCGGGCAGGTGGACGGCTCGGTAATCCCCGGCCTGATCGGCTTGGAGGCTGGCCAATCGGCCTTCGGCGATGTGTATGCTTGGCTCCGGGATGTGCTCTACTGGTCCTGGGAAGCGCTGGCCCAGGAAGCGGGGCTGAGCAGCGCGGTCTTGGAGACCATCAGGGAGAAGCTCTTGATCAAGCTCACGGAAGCGGCGGCCCAGGTGGATCCCAGCACCACCACAGTTGTGGCCCTGGATTGGCTCAACGGCAGGCGTACCCCCTTTGCCGATCAGGAGTTGAAGGGAGCCTTGGTGGGCCTCACCTTGGGCACCGATGCTCCCCGGCTGTTTAGGGCCCTGGTGGAAGCCACCGCCTTTGGCGCCAAGGCCATTGTGGAGCGCTTTAGGGAGGAAGGCCTCCAGATCGAGGAGGTCGTTGCCATGGGCGGCATTCCCGGCAAGAACGAGTTTGTGATGCAGGTGACCACCGATGTTCTGGGGATGCCCATTAAGGTCGTGCGCTCCGAACAGGCAGTGGCCCTGGGCGCGGCCATGTTTGGGGCTGTCGCGGCAGGCCTTTACGTTGATATTGCTGCCGCCCAGGAGGCCATGGGCAGCGGCTACTCCCACGTATACACACCGGATCCGGTTAGTACGAAACGCTACGCGGAGCTGTATGAGAAGTACCTGAAGATCGGCGAGCTGCTCTCGGATACGCTGCGGACCTTGTAGCGGGAAAGGAGGGTGAGCATGCTGAAGGATCTGAAGGCAGAGGTGCTGCGGGCCAATCAAGAGCTGCAGAGGCAGGGCCTGGTCATCTACACCTGGGGTAATGTGAGCGGCATCGATCGGGAGCGGGGCCTGGTTGTGATCAAACCCAGCGGGGTAGCCTACGAGCATTTAACTCCTGAGCAAATGGTGGTGCTGGACCTGGAGGGCACCATTGTCGAAGGGAAACTGCGCCCATCCTCTGATACCCCTACCCACCTGGAGCTGTACCGCCAATTTCCCCGTATCGGGGGCGTAGTGCACACCCATTCCAAGTGGGCTACCATCTGGGCCCAGGCTGGCCAGGCCATTCCCTGCCGGGGAACCACCCATGCCGATTACTTTTACGGGGAAATACCCTGTACCCGGCCCCTCACGCCCCAGGAGGTGGAGGAGGGCTATGAGCTGTATACGGGCAGGGTGATTGTGGAGCGCTTTCAAGGGATCAACTATCTGGAGACGCCCGCCGTGCTGGTGGCGGAGCATGGGCCCTTTACCTGGGGGAAAGACTGCCATGAAGCGGTGCACAACAGCGTGGTGCTGGAGCAGGTGGCGGAAATGGCCTTCTTTACCAGGCTGCTCACGGGCCACGATCAGCCCATCAGCAGGCACGTCTTGGAAAAGCATTATCAGCGCAAGCACGGACCCAATGCCTATTACGGGCAATCTTAAGGGAGGGAGAGAGCATGGATCTCAACTTCAAGGATTTTGAAGTCTGGTTTGTCACCGGCAGTCAGCACCTCTACGGCGAAGCAGCCCTGCAGCAGGTGGGTGAAGATGCCCGCCGCATCGCCCAGAGCCTGAACGAGCGCCCAGAGATCCCCGTGACCGTGGTGTACAAACCGGTTATGACCGATGGGGACTCCATCCGCCGGCTGATTCTGGAAGCCAACGTTGATGAGCGCTGCATCGGACTGATCCTGTGGATGCACACCTTCTCGCCAGCTAGGATGTGGATCGGGGGCCTAAGTGCCCTGCGCAAACCCTATCTCCATTTCCACACCCAGTATTATCGGGATATTCCCTGGGATACCATTGATATGGACTACATGAACCTGCACCAGTCGGCCCATGGAGATAGGGAGTTCGGATTTATCAACACCAGGATGCGCAAGAATCGCAAAATCGTGGTGGGGCACTGGGAGGATCCCCAAGCCCTGGAAGCCCTGGGGGCCTGGACGCGGGTGGCTGCTGCCTGGCAGGACGGCCAGGGCGCCAAGATCGCCCGTTTTGGCGACAACATGCGGGATGTGGCTGTAACCGAGGGTGATAAGGTTGCCGCGCAGATCCAGTTTGGCTATGTAGTCAACGGCTACTCCCTCAGCGACCTCACCGCTTACGTGGACGCCGTTACTGAAGCCCAAGTCAAGGCCCTGCTGGAAGAGTACGAAGGGAGTTATGCCCTCACGGAGCGGGTACGGCCCGGAGGCGAGTTCCGGGAGTACCTGGAGGAATCGGCCCGCATTGAAGCTGGGCTCAGGGCCTTTCTGCAGGAGGGAGGCTTCAAGGGCTTTACCACCAGCTTTGAAGACCTCACCGGTCTGCGCCAGCTGCCCGGTTTGGCTGTGCAGCGGCTGATGAAAGCGGGTTATGGCTTTGGCGCGGAAGGAGACTGGAAGACTGCAGCCCTGCTCAGGGCCATGAAGGTGATGGCCCATGGCCTTGAGGGAGGCACCTCCTTTATGGAGGATTATGTGTACCACCTGGATCCCGCGGGCAGCCGGATCTTGGGCGCCCATATGCTGGAGGTGTGCGAGTCCCTGGCCAAGGACAAACCCGTCTTGGATGTGCAGCCCCTCTCCATCGGCGGTAAAGAAAACCCGGCCCGCCTCATCTTTACGGCGCCAAAAGGCCCCGGGATCTGTGCCAGCCTCATCGATTTGGGCAACCGCTTCCGCATGGTGGTAAACGAAGTGGAAGTGGTGGATCCGCCGGCGGACCTGCCCAAGCTTCCCGTGGCCCGGGTGCTCTGGGATCCCAAGCCCAACCTCAAAGTGGCCGCGGAAGCCTGGATTTTGGCGGGCGGCGCCCACCATTCCGTGTTCACCCAGGCTCTGGGCAGTCAGTATGTGGAGGACTACTGCGAAATCGCGGGCATCGAGTATGTGCTCATCAACGAGGAAACGGAGATCCGCCAATTGAAGCAGGAGCTGCGTTTGGGTGAAATCTATTACCACCTGGCCAAGGGCATCTAAAGCAGAGCCTCCCCGTTTTGGGGGAGGCTTTGATCTGCTCTGCTAGATCCATAAAGGTAACTCCCAGTAACTGTTCTTCCCCTAACACGGCCGGTACAATAAAACAAAGGGGCGTGTGCCAAGCCGGCCAACCGGCGGCGCTTACCAGATTTCCACTATCTCCATGGTCACCTGGGAACAGCCTGGGCCTGGAAGTTGGGTTCAGGTTGTTTCCTTGACGTCTTTATTCCCTGCGAAAATTAGTGTAAGATCGGTTTGAAGGAAAAAATTTCCCAAAATGGGGTCAGCACCATGAAGGCATTCAGGCAGATGTTGGCGGAGAGGTATTTCGGCAAGCACCTGGACCTAAGGGTGCGCCTGTTTAACACTTTGGCCTTGGGCGGTATTCTGATCAGCCTGACCATGGCTGTGAGTACCTTGTTTACCGGGGCGGGACCGATCCACTTTTTGGTGAACATGATCCTGGCCTTGGTTTCCTTTGGCCTGCTCTTTTATTCCAGAAAAACCGGGAACTACCAGGTCAGTTACCTGCTCACCGTGATCTGCATTTTCCTGATCCTCTTTCCCGCAGCCTTTTTTGTCTCCGACGGCTACCGCGGCGGTATGCCCACCTTCTTTGTGTTTGCCGTGACCATTTCCGTGTTCATGCTCAGGGGGCGCACCGCGCTGATCGTGACCGGTTTGGAACTGGCCCTTTATGTGGGGCTGTGCGTTTTCGCCTACCTGTATCCCGACTCGGTCCAGCACTTTGCCAGTGAAGTGGACATGCTCCAGGATATTATCCTCTCCTTTGTCACCGTGAGTATTTCCCTGGGCATTATCATGCACTACCATTTCCGCTTAAACTACGAACAGCAGAAAGAACTGGAAAAGGCCCGGGAGGAGGCCTTGGCCTTAAGCAGGGTCAAAACCACGTTCTTGACCAATATCAGTCATGAAATCCGCACCCCCATCAATGTGGTGCTGGGTATGAACGAGATGATCCTGAGGGAAAGCACCTCGGATCAGATCCGCCGCTACGCCTCGAACATCCAGATTGCCGGCAAAACCCTGCTCAGCCTGATCAACAACGTACTGGATTTGGCCAAGATCGAATCGGGCAAACTGGAGCTGTCCAAGGAGAACTATAAAACCGCGGATCTCATCTTCGATCTGGTTGTGATCGGCCGGGAAAGCGCGGCCAGGAGGGTTTGGTGTTCCAAACCCAAGTGGACCGCAATTTGCCCAGTGCCTTCTACGGGGATGCTTTCCATATCAAGCGCGTCATTGTGAACTTCCTCTCCAACGCGGTGAAGTACACCAACGAAGGTTTTGTCACCCTGGGCTTCAGCTGGAAGGAGGAGCGCGACCGCGTTCTGCTCTGCATCTCTGTGCAGGATACGGGCATCGGCATCGATCCCGGTGATGTGGAACGGCTCTTTGAATCCTTCACCCGGGCCGAAGGACCTTCCCACCGGGTAATCGAAGGGTCGGGCCTGGGGCTGGCCATTGCCAAGGAACTGAGCGACCTGATGGGCGGCACCATCCATGTGGAAAGCAAGGTGGGTTACGGCAGCACCTTTACCCTGGAGGTCCCCCAGATCGTGGTCGATCCTGCCCCTGTGGGGCAGTGGGAAACTCAGCAGGTGTCCATAACTTTGGAGGGGGCAAGCTTTGTGGCCCCCGCGGCCCGGGTACTCATTGTGGATGACAACAAAGAGAACCTGGAAGTGACCAAGACCTTGCTCAAGGAAAGCCTGGTACAGGTGGACACCGCCCTCAGCGGCAGGCAGTGCCTGGCTTTGGCCGAAAGGCACAGCTACGACCTGATCCTCATGGACTACATGATGCCCGAACTGGACGGCCTGGACACCCTGCGCCTGTTGCGGCAGCGGGGTGTAAATACCCCAGTGGTGGCCCTCACTGCCAACATCCTGCCTGGGACGAAAGAAACACTGCTGGAGGCGGGATTTGCCGCTTTCCTGGGCAAACCTGTCCTGTGGAACCAGCTGCAGCAGGTGATGCTCGAACTCTTACCCCGGGAACTGGTGAAGAGCAAGCCCAAACGGACCTATGTGGATACCAAGCTCGAGGCTGAGCTGCAGCAGAAGCTGCAGCCCTACGGAGTATCGGTCACTGAGGGGTTGAAATATGTCAATGGTGATGTGGAGCAGTACAGAGCACTCAGCGGCATCTTCTGCGAACATTCCGATGAAAGCCGGACCGAAATCGCCGAGCTGTTGGCCGCTGGTGATTTTGAGAACCTCACCTATGTCATCCATTCGTTACAAAGCAAAGCCTTGGCCGTGGGCGCGATGGAGCTGTCCAACCAAGCGGCTGCCATGGAAGCCCACCTGCGCCGGGGCGATACCCAATATGCTTTGGAGGCCATGTCCCTGCTCATGTTCACTTGGGATCGGGTGATCACTGGCTTAAGAGAGGTGGGATTATGTCCAGGGTGCTAGTGGTGGACGATGATGTGATGCTGCTGAAAATGGCGGAACAGCTGCTCAAGGCGGAGTATACGGTCATGCTGGCCAAATCTGGCTGGGAAGCCATTTCCTGTGTGACCAACGGGCCCAGGCCAGATATCATTCTGCTGGATATCGATATGCCCGTGATGGACGGCTATGCTACCCTAGCCAAGCTGCAGGAGCTGGATCCCGACATTCCCGTGATCTTCCTGACGGGGTTAACCGAGACGGAGTATGAGCTGAAGGGACTTACCTCGGGGGCAGTTGATTACATCACCAAACCTTTTGTCAAAGAGATCCTCCTGGCCCGGGTGAAGGTTCACCTCAATGTGAGCAAGAAGATCAAGAACATGGATCCGGAAAAGGTGGAATCCTTGAGCACAAGGCTCAATGATACGGAAATGCGCATCGCCAAACTTGTGGCCCAGGGCTACACCAATGCGGAGATCGCGGAACAGCTCCATTATTCCTACAACTACGTGAAAAAGGTGACCTCGGTAATCTTCAACAAGCTGGGCATTTCCCGGCGCAATGAGCTGAGGGAGTTTTTGATGTAAAACTTGCGGGCATCTTTTCCTAGCGCGGGGGCGGAGAAAAGTACTATAATAGAACAAGCTGAGCAGTGATAACCAGAGGAGTAAGATGATGAACGATAAGGAACAGCATAGAGTGATTGTTGAGGTACGGGATGTGTTTAAGTCCTACGGGGCGCAGCAAGTGCTCAAAGGGGTGAGCCTGGAGGTTCGGGAGAAGGAAGTTGTGGTGATCTGCGGACCGAGCGGCTCCGGCAAGAGCACCTTTATCCGCTGCATCAATGGTTTGGAGAAGGTGGACAGGGGGGAGATTTACGTAGATGGGCTGTCCATCCACGATCCGAAGACCAAATCCACGGAAATTGCCAAGAAGGTGGGCATGGTCTTCCAGGATTTCAACCTCTTCCCGCACATGACCGTACTGGAAAATGTCACCTTAGCCCCCATTAAGGTGAAGAAAATGCCCAAAGCTGAAGCTACCGAGCTGGCCCTGGAACTGTTGTCCAAGGTGGGCATCCGGGATCAGGCGGATAAGTACCCTGCGGCTACCTCCGGGGGACAGAAGCAGAGGGTGGCCATCGCGCGGGCTTTGGCCATGCAGCCCGATGTGATGCTCTTTGATGAACCGACCTCGGCCCTGGATCCGGAGATGATCGCGGAGGTGCTGGACGTGATGAAGGGCCTGGCCAAGGGGGGCATGACCATGCTGGTGGTTACCCATGAAATGGGCTTTGCCCGGGAAGTGGCCGATCGGGTCATCTTCTTCGACGAGGGCAACATCATCGAGCAGGCTCCCCCCGAAAAGTTCTTTACCGCCCCCGAGCACGAACGCACCCAGCGCTTTTTAGCCCAGATCCTGTAGCCTTTTGATCAAAAAAGCCAAGCTTCTGGCCGCAGTCCAAGAAGCCTGGCTTTTTTTCTTTACTGGGGGGGCTATCTCACGATGGTCATGTAATAGCCCTGCACCTGGCGCTGGACTTCGCCGAAGTAGATGACGCTGTCCTCAAAGGTGCCGATGTAATCTTCGCCCAGCATTTTGTACACATGGGAGCGCACCGCGAATTCGGGCAGTTTACCCACCAGCTTCTTGCCGTCGAAGAGGAAGCTGACCTGCACGGGCGTGGCGAAGCTTCCGTCCGCGGTGAATTCTCCCCCTGAATAGAGCAGGGCGAAAATGGCCGGACGCCCCTGGAGCACTTGGGGGATGTTGGTGCTGTCTGTCCTAAAGGACAAGGCAGGGCCCAGGGGTCCGTCAATGGTGGGGGGATCATCGTAGTCCCCCACGGCGGCACCGGTGTGGGCCAGCCCATAGGCGGCCGCCGTTTTCTTATCTGTGAGTACGGCTTGGAGTCTGCCCCCTTCAATCAGGGGCAAGCGGTCGCCTGGCAGCACTACCCCCTCGCTGTCGAAGAAGGGTCGGGCCTGGGTGGCGGGGTCCCGGTTGAGCTCTAGGGTAAGCTTGTCATGGAAGAGCTTCTCGCCGAGCTTACCGCTGAACAGGGAACTGCCCTTGGCAAAGCGTTCCCCGTGGAGATTCCTCCCCAAAAAGCCGGTCAGAACCTCCAGATCCCACATGAACACGGGCAGGACTTCTCCCTCTGGGAGGTCCACTTTGTTGCGGTACGCCTCCAAAAACGGGCGGTTGAAGCTCCAGAACTTTTCCGGATTGAACTCGCGGGTCAAGCAGAAGAGTGCCCCATCGGCCAAGTTGGCGCTGGCCTTTTCCTTGAGCAGGAGCATGATGGAGAAGAAGGCGTCTTTGTATTCCAGATCTAAGCCTTCGCTGTTGCGCATCTGGACCACCTGCTCCACGGTGGAAATGGATTCGGAGAAGGCAAAATCGGGATAGTCCCTGCGCAGGATTTCCAGCACGTTTTCCCCGTGCTCCACCAGTTCCTGGGAGTTTATGGGATTGGGGTTGTATGAGCGGTGATCGTGGCGGTTCTGCTCCAGATCGTAGGGGTAGGCGATGCCTGCCTTCAGGTTCTGCCTGGCATTTTCCAGGAGCACCTCCTGGGGCGCGGCGCCCACCGCCCCGGCAATACCGATTTTGCCATCTTGATAGATGCGCACACCCTGCTTAGTTATGTCCTTAACCCGCACCGCGGTAATCTGGCTGGCCAGGACGCGGGCCGCGGTCTGCTTGGTGCGGATGGTGATAAACTCTTGTTTCACATTGGTCCCCCCCTTATTGAACCTGCAGTTTGCGCACCCTGGTGTAGGGCCCGCCAAAGCCTACCGGCAGCGGATACTGCTCCATCTTGCCGCAGCCTCCGCCCACAAAGCTGTGCAGCCTAAACTCTTGGCTCACCGCATCCACTTCTGCTAGGGTAGTGAACACGTTCCCGGTGACAACCGAGATTTTCACAGGTTTGGTGATCTGGCCCCCTTCAATTTTGTAGGCGCGGGCAGGGGCCAAAGTGAAGGTGGACATGCCCGACCCGTGCTTGATAGTGTCCACGAAAATGCCTTCTTCCATCTCGGCTAGAATATCCTGCAGGGGCCGATCGCCCCGGGCAATGTAGGTGGTGGTCATGCGTACAATGGGTTCAAACTCGAAGTTTACAGCCCGGGCGTTGCCGGTTGGTTCTTCCCCTAGGGCCACTGCTGTGGCCGTGCTGTGCAGGCGGCCGGTGAGGATCCCCCGGGAGATGATCTCCGTTTTCCTGCCCCGGGTGCCCTCGTCGTCAAAGGGTGTGTAGCCGCTGCCCGGTTCTGTGTTGTCATCAATGATGGTGAGCAGTTCACCGCCGATCCGCTTACCCAGGGCCCATTCGGCCTTCATAGTCTCATCGCCCACCATAAAGTCCGCTTCGCTCTTGTGCCCGAAGCTCTCGTGGGTAAATACTCCCGTTGCTTCTGGGCTGAGCAGCACCTGGTATTCACCTGGCGTGATCGGCTCAGCATCGCGCACAAAGGCAATGTCTTTAGCCATTTCCTCCAGGAAATATTCCCGGCAGGCCTTGAGCTCAGCGAAGGTGGTGGCTGCCTTGGAAACGGACATTTGATCCTTGTTTTCTCCGCACACAATATCTAAGCTGAAGCGCATGCCGCAGATCTGCCAGTCAAAGGTGAGGGCGGCGCCTAGGGATGAATAGAAGGATTTTACGGTACGGTTGTCTGAGTAATAAGAAGTGTGGTTGACCACGGCAGGATCGGTAATTTCGGCCAAGATGCTCTTCAGCAGGGTCTGCTTTTCTTCCAGGGATACCTCGGTCACCGCACTTTGCCCATAGCGGAGCACCGTATCCTGGTGCACCTCGAAGGCCTTGACTAGGGGGTGTTCTAGAATCTGGGGATTGGGGGTTGCCATTTGGGCTAAGTCGTCAATTTGGGCCTGGATGCTGTCCAAATCGGTGGTGGAGCTGTAGTACCAGCGTTGGCCGTCGAACACCCTGATCAGGGCGCCTTTAGTCCGACGCACCTTCTGACTCTGGAGAGTCCGCTGTTTAAAGCGGATCTCTGTGGTCACCGAGTCTTCCAGCCGGACATCTACATACAAGTCGCGGGGAAAGCTGTACATGCTGAACCTCCTTTGGCTTGGATGACAAAGTTGTGCCTTGCGCTCTCGGCAGCTGCTGTGTTTTTCTGGGTGATATTGGGGATTTCCTCCTTTGCGGCCGGCTGTTTGGGGTGAGGGGGCGAAAAAAGGTTACGGTAGGAGCATGGAGAAGTATTAGCTCAAAATCCCGCCTGCGGGCGCGGTTATACTTAAGGCACAGAAAGGATGGTGTTCATGCGCATTGAGTTTTTGGGCCATGCCTGTTTTTTGCTGGAAGATGCCCAAACGAGAGTGTTAATCGATCCTTTTTTGACCGGTAATCCCCTGGCACCAATACAAGCTGACCAAGTGGAGGTTGATTACATCTTAGTCACCCACGGGCATCACGACCATGTGGGCGATGCCGTGGAGCTGGCCAAGGGGACGGGCGCGGTCATCTGCACCACCGTGGAAGTGGCCGCCGAGCTGTTTGAGCCCCAGGGGCTGAAAGTCAAGGCGGGCAATATTGGAGGCAGGATACAGACCTCCTTCGGCAGCGTGAAACTGGTTCCCGCTCAGCATGGCAGCGGAGTACCGGGCGGCCTGGCCTGCGGTTTTGTGCTGGAAATGGGGGGGGAGAAGATTTACCATGCTGGAGATACGGGGTTGTTCTCCGACCTGGAGCTGCTCCAGCACGAAGGGCTGGATGTGGCCCTTCTGCCCATTGGGGACTATTACACCATGGGGCCCGCGGATGCGGTGCGGGCGGTGGAGATGATCCGCCCGCAGATGGTCATTCCCATGCACTACAACACCTTCTCCGCCATCAAGCAGGACCCGCACCAGTTCAAAAAGTCCGTGGAAGCGCTGGATCTGTGCCCCGTTGTCATTCTAGAGCCAGGACAGAGCCTGGAGCTTTAGGCTGCAGAGCCTCCAGCTGCCTTGGGCGGCTGCAGCCTGACCTTGAGGCTTAGGTATGTGCTGGCCAGGTAGTCGGTTGCGGGTACCAAAACCACAAAGAAGGCCAAGATCCAAGGCAAGGGCCAGGGATCCCGGAGGAACACCCAAGTGTAAACGATGATCATCCAGTGGATCCAGTACATCTCCGTGATGTTCCTGCTCCAGCGGCAGAGGGTTGTCACCACAAACCGGGGCAGCCTGGGACTGAGGAAGTAAAAGGCGGCCAACCAGCTCACCACGAAGCTGAGCAGGAGCAGATTGCCCACTAAGTTGTGGTGGAAATAGGCCGTTTCCCACAGACCATCTCCCCAACCGTAATCAAGGCCCTGCAGCCAGGAGAAAAGCCCCAAGGCCAGCATGCCCGGTACAGAGACCCACAGGCAGGAGCGGTAGAAGCGGTTCTTATCCAGGCAGAGCAGCAGCAGCTGTCCAAAGAGGTAGCCACTGATGGGGAAGGGGATCCAAGTCAAAAAGGGGAACCAGGTGTACTCGCTGGTTCCCCAGATTAGATCCGTAAAGCGGTACAGGGCAGGCGCAGTAACTGTAACCCGCGCCAGCAGCAGGTTAAGTGCAGCACAGATCAGGGCTGCGGCCGCGTAATGGACGCTGCGGAAGCGCAGCTTGGCCCCGGCGGCAAAGAACAAGAACGTCAGTCCGGCGAAGGTGAGGATGTCCACGCCAAAGAGGTAGGTAACCGCCTCCTCCAGCATGAAAGGATCCTTCGTCCTTAGATAGACCAGGAATTGGGTGACAAAGTCCCGGCAGAAGGTGAAAACATAGGAGAGGATGAACAGCTGGAGCCCCCTGCGGGCTAGTTCCTTGGCTGTGTTTTTTCTCGTATAGGCCACGCCCACCCCCAGGGCGAACATAAACACTGGAGCCGCGGGCGGACTGCCCAAAAACCTGATCACATAGGTGCTCCAGGTTGGTTCGAAGGGATAGACGGAAAACATCTCGTGACAGTGTACCAGCAGCATAAACAGGATAGCCAGCCCCCTCACCAGGTCCAGCTCCAGCTGGCGGCCGCGGTTAACAGAGCCGGGGGCGAACAGGTTCTGTTGTTCCATTGGGGTTACCTCCTGGTGGTTTTGCGCCTAGGGCTCAGTAGATCTGCTTCTGTTTCTCAGCGTACTCCTGGAACAGCTGGACACATTCCTCCCGCCCGTATTCCTCAATCAAGAGGATGGAGCTGTCCACGCGCCCCCCTTCGATGAAGCGGTAGATGAAGTCGTCCCGAAAACCAATGGCCTCCGCATCTTCCGGCCGAGCCCCATAGATCACGTGGGTAATGTTGGCCCAGATGGTGGCAGCCAGACACATGGGGCAGGGATAGCCTGTGGCGTAGAGGATGTAGCCTGAGAGGTCGTGGGTGCCCAGGAGGCGGCCGGCTTCCCGGATGGCGTTCACCTCCGCATGGGCGGTGGGGTCATGATCCCGCAGCACGCTGTTGGAGGCCACCACGATAATGTTGCCCTCTTGATCAAAGATGGCGGCGCCAAAGGGGCCTCCGATGTTCTCGTTCATGGTCTGGCGGGCCCGGGCCACTGACTGGGCCAAAGCTTCATCGAGCACGCCCCGCCAGCTTTGGTATTCTGGCGAATCCACAGGGAAATCGAAATACTGGTTAGGATAGGGTTCGTCCTTGAGCCTGTAGTGCCACCATTCCTCCGGGTAGGGTTCAAAGCCTGCAGCCACCATGGCGTCCCGCAGAATGTTGCGGTTGGCCTCCTGCTCAGGTGTGATCAGATCGGTACCGTGGTGGGAGATGGGGCCGAAGAAGTCAAAGGGGCTGCCCATGTCCACTTCCTCCAGGGTATCCTTGTACACCAGGGTGAGATCCACCACACTGCCTCGGCTGTGGCCAGATCGGAGGGCTATATAACCTAGGTCAAAAAGCTGTGATTTGTCCACCTCGGGGTAGAATTGGTCCTTCATTTTCTGGTCTTCCAGGTCCTGCCCCCAGAGTACAAAGTGTTCCACCGCGCGCAGGGGCCGGTACGCGTCGAAAATCTTAATGTAGTAGCCCTGCTCATCCAGGATTTCCGCGGCCGTTTTCAGGGCCTCCGCGGCTTCTCTGGTCAGAATGGCCACTGGGGCTTCGTAACCGGTAATGCGCGTGCCCACAAAGTTGTAGCCGGTGTAATAGCGGATGTCGAGGCGGACGGTGGGGATGACATCGGTTACATACACAAACCCTTCAGGCAGCTCGAATGCCCCCACAGACCCGGTGATCAAGGCCAGAAGGACAATTACCAAGACAACGTGCCATTTCCTTTTCATCAGCCACACCCCATTCTTAGGAATTTCTTACCAACAACTTCTGAGCCCATGTTCCTTTTCCTGCCAGGGGCAGTGACATTTGTGGTTACCTTTCTGCCTTTGGGGCGCGGGGAAGGTTTTTGGGCTCCACCGTCAAAGATGAAAGGCAAGGAAATCTGCGGCAAGGGGAGGGATTGCCATGCACACTAAGTACAGGAGTTTTCTCGGGAACTGCGCCTTGGTGCTGGTTCTTGTTTTCATAGTATCCAGCGGGGTGTGGGCCGAGGCACCGGTGAAGAATGTGATCCTGCTCATCGGCGATGGCATGGGTATCAACCAGATCACCGCCGCGCGGCTCAGCCTGGCAGAGGGCGCCTATGCTGTGCTCAATTTGGATACCATGCCCTACACTGGCTTTTCCATCAATTTTGCAGCCAACAACCTGGTCACCGATTCCGCGGCGGCTGCTACTGCCTTGGCCACGGGTTTCCGCACGGATACCGGCAGGTTGGGCACCCTGCCCGATGGCACCGCGGCCGAGAGCATAATGCTCAAGGCTAAGGAACGGGGCCTGAGCATAGGTCTAGTGGCCACGGTGAAGGTTACCGACGCCACCCCTGCAGCCTTTTTGGTGAACGCGGACCACCGAGCCTTTGAGCGGGATATTGCCGCGGCCATCTTGGAAGCAGGTCCCGATGTGCTTTTGGGCGGCGGTGCCGACGCCTTTGGCATCAATCCCTTTACCAAAAAGCCCAAAAGCAATGCCCTCATCCTTAAGGCTTTGGAGCAGGGTTATACCTTCGTGGCCGACCGGGATGGGCTGCTTGAGTTGGACATCACCCCGGAGATGAAGTTGATCGGACTGTTTATCGGGGGTGATCTGAGTTTTGAGCTCACCCGCCTGCCTACGGAGCCATCGCTTTTGGAGATGACCGGGCGGGCGCTGGAGTTGGTGAGCCAGAATCCCCAAGGCTTCTTCCTCTTGGTGGAAGGGTCCCGCATTGATCGGGCTGGCCATACCAACAGCCTCAAAGAGCTGGTGGGCGAGGTGCTCATGTTTGACCAAGTGGTGGGCCTGGCCTTGGATTTTGCCCGGGAGAACCCGGATACACTAGTGGTGGTCACCGCGGACCATGAGACTGGGGGGCTGACCATAACGGGCGGGGATCCCGCGGGGGAAAACGTGACCTATGCCTGGACGTCCACGGCCCACACCGGGAGCATGGTTCCCATTTACGCCTTTGGACCGGGGGCGGAACGCTTCAGCGGAACGCTGCAGATCACGGATATCCCGGTGCGCATAGCGGAGCTGATGGGCATCAGCCCCTTCCCCGCGCTGCGGGAATAGCAAGTTGCTAAGGAGCGATTAAATAAAGCTAAACTTTCCGCATCTGGCAGGAACATTTACTTACCGTGTGGAAGT
Source organism: Bacillota bacterium (assembly GCA_029776155.1). GTDB lineage: Bacteria > Bacillota > Limnochordia > Darwinibacteriales > Darwinibacteriaceae > DTU010. The sequence continues at coordinate 30,585 of JAKOTU010000058.1, forward strand.
GAGGGACAAGCAGCAGCCTTGGTGGGTGCTGCTTGTTTTGGGGTTTAGCCCTAGGATTTCAGTTTGCAAAGGACAGCCTCATCCTCGTCAACAAGCACTACTACTCGGGTCAGGCGCCATCTTTCCAGCCCATTCGGAGTAGAGATGTACCAGGCTTGGCAGCACACAGATGTTCTTGTTTACGGGGCACCACAGCAGCACAGAAGCAGCAGTATCTGCACAACGCATTCTCATTACTCATGGATAAGGCTTCCTTTGCACAAAGGTGCGATCAGCTAGATCGCACCTTTTTTTGATCCCGGCGGGCTAATGGCAGGAATCAGCCTGTGGGGGCAGAACAATTGTTGGACTGCCTTTCCCCGGAAACGCTTGTGGTCTATGATGAAGCCTATTACGAGTTTGCCACCCATCCCCAATACCCCCGGGACAGTCTGGAGCTAATGAAAAAACACCGGAACATGCTGGTGCTGCGTACCCTGTCCAAAGCCTACGGCCTAGCAGGCTTTAGGATTGGGTTTACCATTGGCGATCCGGCTCTGCTGGAGCTGATCAACCGCATCCGCAATCCCTTTAACGTCACCTCCCTCACCCAAGCGGCCGCCCTGGCTGCCTTGGATGATGAAGAGTTCCTGGCCCGCACCGTAGCCAACAACAACGCCGGCAAGGAGTACCTCTACGGCCAGTTGGAACGGCTGGGTCTGCCCTACGGCAGGACCGAGGCCAATCATCTCATGTTTGATGCCCGGCGGGATGCCCAGGCGGTGTTCCAGGCGCTGCTGAACAAGGGCGTGATCATCAGGCCCGTGGGGGGCACCTGGCTGCGGGTGAGTATCGGCACCATGGAAGAAAACAGGGTGTTTATCTCTGCCTTGGAGGAAGTGTTAGCTGAACTGCCGCCCCTGGGCTGATTGGAGGTGGTAGCTGGCGAACACCTCCAGGGCCCTAACCGCGGCGCGGATGTTGTGATAGACAGGCAGACCCCCTGCCTCCATGCGGGCGGCGAAGTCATGGAAGTAGCGGCCCCCGTTCACCGAGACAACCAAAGGCTTGTCCGTCCTTTGGGCCAGGTCAACCAGGAGGTGGGCCATGCTGTCTTGCTCCTGGCAGGTGTCGGGGGTACTCTTGAGGGCGTTGGAGTGGGGGACAATGCCCACTACCACCCCATCTACCCCGGGATCGGCTAAAACCTCCTCTACAAAGGAAGCAAAGAGTCTGTCATCAGCTATGGGGGTTACATCCAAGAGGGCGGTGGACAGATCCACCAGTCCGTGTTCATCGAGTTCCCTCAGCCTGCGCCTGGTTTTCTCGGTTAAAGCTGCTGGCTGGAGGAGGTGCAGACTATCACCGGCCACTGCCGACTCAAAGCCGGCATTGACCACCACGGCCACCTTGTTGCCCTTGGGTTTCTTCGCTGCTAAGAGGGAGAAGGCTTTGATGTAATCGTAATAGTCCTCGAGCCTGTCCGCGAGGACGATGCCCGCCTGCGCACAGGCCGCTTGAAAGACGGCATAATTCCCGCTCATGGCCGCGGTATGGGAAGCTGCGGCGCGCGCCCCCGTTTCGGTCCGTCCCGACTTGTACACCACTAGGGGCTTGTCTAGTTCCTGGGCCAAATCGAAAAAGAGGCGCCCCTCCCCTGGGGAGAGACCTTCCAGGTAAAGGGAGATGAGCTGGATTTCTTCGTCCTGGGCGAAGTAGGCCACCAGATCGGTGATCTGCACATCGTACTTGTTGCCGAAGGAGACAATGGCTTTAAACAGCCTGCCCTCCTTCATCTGGTCGATGGTGGTCAGGGCCAGAGCGCCGCTTTGGGAAAGGAGGACAGCGTTGCTCCGGGGGGAATGCTTAAGTCCTAGCCGCCGCTCTTCAATGAAGAGGGTGTTCACCCCGGGACTTAGTCCCCGGGGGGCGGCATAGACGCCCATGCAGTTGGGACCCATGATGCGCAGATCCACAGGCCTTACAGCATCCATCTGTCGAACAAACTCGGCGTACTCCAAATCGGCTGGGAGCCCCGAGATGACAATCACCGCTTGGGCTCTGCCCCGCAGTTCTTCCACGAACTGGGCCGCGCTGGCCAAGGGTGCCGCGTAGACCACCAGGTCCACGGGTTCGGGAATCTCCTGGAAGGAACGGTAGAGGACATGGTGCTCGCCGTTGATCTCCAGGCTGCCGCCCCTGGGGTTCACCAAGAAAAGCCTTTTGTGGCCCAGGCCGTGGAGCAGCTTGGCAATCTCCCGGGCCATACTGGGCCTGGACATCTGGGCAGAAACGCCCACAACGGCTATGCTCTGGGGGCGGAAAAAGTAGGCTAAGTTCTGGGTGTTAACCGCCGCCGGGGGCCTGGGCTGGGGCGGGCTGAACTCCGCGTAGCCATCAAGGGCCACTAAGCGTTCATCGGCGGTTAGAACCAAGGGATTGAGGTCCAAAGCCTCCAAGCGCCAGAGCCCATCCTCCGGGGCCAGACTGGAACAGGCGCTCACCAGCTGAGAGACCTTGTACAGGGCGTCGGCCAGGAGCTCTATGTATTGGGGTTTGTTCAACTGGATGAACTTCTTGGCGATTTTGAGCTCGGCCACGAAACTTAGGGCCTGCTCAGGGCTGAGGGGCGGCAGCACCAAATTGGCCGCATCGTAGTGCTGGGCAAAGAACTCCGCATCATCACCTCCCTTGCTCAGGAGCAGCACGGGACCGAACTCCCGGTCCTCCCTAAAACCGATCATGGTTTCCCGGCCCAAGGAGGGGGTATAATGCATAAACTCCACCAGCAGAAACCCGGCAATGTGCGGCGGCTGCTCCGGGAAGTGGGAGAGGACCTCCCGACTCATCTCTTCCATAACCCTTTTCAGCTCCACAGCCCGCCAGCTGTGGATCACCTTTACGCCGCCGAGTTTCTGCTTGTGGGCGATCTGGGGTGAAACTATTTTGAGGACCACATCGGAACCAAAATCCTCTAAGGCGCTGAGTTCCAGCTCCTCGGGGCTGGCCACAAACACATGGCGCGGTACCTGGATCCCGATTTCCTCCAGGATTTGGTAGACTTCAAATTCAAAGAGTACCTGCCTGCCCTCTTGGGCTGCCCGGGCCATGATCCCCTGGACAGCGGCCATCACGTTCTTTTCCACGTTGAGCACCCACCCGTTTTTGTCTTTTGGTTCACTTTATTATAAAGTATGGATAAACTTCCGGCAACATAATTGGCGGGGTATAAGTCGCTGGAAACTTGGAACCATAAAAGAGAACAACATGCGAAGGAGGCTCTCTATGGAAGTCCACTGCACTGTCCAGAACTGCCACTGGTGGGACGACAATTACTGCACAGCCCAGAGCATCCTCATCACCAGCGATGAACTAGGGGCTAAGCTGCCGGAAAGCTACGATTACCAGGATACGCAGAGCATAGTGCAGCAGTATGGGGAGACCTCAGTAAGCTCATGTGAGGCAACCTGCTGCAAAACATTTCGGGAACGGGGGACACCTTAAGGGGTGTCTCAATTGTTTCCAATATTGACTTACTGCTGACAGTACGGGCAAAGGGAGGAATCAGTTGTTCCTATGGAGAAATAGTAGTTTGGTCTTTGTGTGGAATTTGAAAAAAATGTAAACGCCACCTAGGCGGCGAAGGGGGAATCGGGGAAAAGGAGAGAAGGTTGGCTGTACCTGCAAGAAAACAATTAGAAAGGGGAAACGACAGTGAAGAGAGCTCTTGTACTCTTTTTTCTTGCTTTGTCTCTAGTATTTGCCAGCATAGCCAGTGCCCAGAACATTGAGATTGTGTACTGGACCCATACCGATGATAACCGGACGGCCATTGAGAACCGCTATATTGAAGAGTTCCAGAAGATGTACCCCAACGTAACCGTGAAGCGGGTGGTTTACGAGGCGGCCAAGATGGGCGATTTGGTACTTACGGCCTTTTCCGCTCAAAACGCTCCCGATCTGTTCAATCTGCCCATTGAGCAGGAATATGGTTACATGATCCACGGCCGGGTCGCACCTGTGAACTACGAGGCTGCTGGCTACGCCAACGCCGAGGAGCTCATCGCCAACTATCTGCCCGGCACCTTTGATCCCGTCACCATGGATGGCGAGATCTATGGTCTGCCCCTGGAGCTCACGAACTGGTGTATCTACATCAACGATCGGGTTTTCCGGGATGCAGGGCTTGATCCCGATGTAGATTACCCCAAGACCTGGGAAGAGATGATCGAGATCTCCGAGAAGCTGGTCATCCGTGAAGGCGACATCATCATCCGCCGCGGTTTTGACTTCCGCTATCCTTATTACCTCGTAGCCATGCTGCCCATGGTAGAACAGCTCGGCGGCGCGCTGCTCAGCGAGGATGGACGGACGGCCATTGTGAACGATGAAGCTTGGCTGCAGGTTCTGGAATGGTTCCGGGAGTTCGGCCCCCACGGACGCAATCTGGGCAGCCCCACCTACACTGCTGCCCGAAAAGTGTGGGACTACGACAACAACGACATTGCCATGTGCCTTTCCGGCTTCTATCAGCAGGGCCGGCTGCGCATCGACAATCCCGAGTTCTTTGAAAGCGGCGAATGGCGCGTTGTTCCTTACCCTGTGTTTGAGAACGCTGTACAGGACGTGGCCTGCTCCTACTACGGCCATTACTTCATGGTGAACGCCCAGGCGCCCGCTGAGAAGCAGTACTGGGCCTGGAAGCTGGCCGCGTACATGCTGGACCATCCCTGGGAGTACCTGGAAGTGGTCAACATCATCCAGCCGCGCAACGACCTCCTGAACGATCCCAGGTTCATGGAGCTGCCCTACATGGACGTTTTCATGAACGACATGAAGAGGGGCCACATCGTGTTCCTGCATGAAAACGGTTATCAGTTCGAACGCTTCATCAAGGAAGCGGTGGAAAGCGTCATGCTGGAAGGCATGGAACCCAGAGAAGCTCTGGATATCCTGCGCGAGAAGATCCAGGAAGTCCTGGACGACGAATATTGATCTAGCCTCATGCTGTTTTGAGAAGCCCGGGCTGGTCTCGGGCTTCTTCACTACTTTTCACTTGGAGGGACACTATGCGCCGCAAACGAGGATTCAGCATGGAGAGAAGGAAGGCCGTCTGGGGCTGGATCTTTGTCCTGCCCTCGCTCTTCTTTTTCGCTGCTTTCAGCTTTTATCCCATTCTTAATGCCTTCTACGAGAGCTTTTTCAACAGGAATCTCCTGTCCCTGAGGCCGCCTCGTTTTGTGGGTTGGGACAATTATACCTATTTGTTTAGGTCCCGGGAGTTTTGGCTCTCGGTGCAGAATACAGCTATCTTCACCTTCGGCACCTTTCTGCCTTTAGTGGTGTTCAGTCTGCTTTTGGCGGTGTGCATCATGTCCGTTTCGAGGCTGCGCCGTTTTTTCCAGCTGGCCCTGTACGCACCTGCCGTCCTTTCTTCGGTGGTGGCAGCCCTGATCTGGCTGCTCATCTTTGACCCCCGGGGACTGGCCAACCAGGGGTTGAACTTGTTGCTGGGCACTACTGGTGTGAACTATAAGTGGCTTTCGGACACCAATATGCTGCGTCTTTCCACGATCATCGTCTATTTCTGGAAGTACATCGGCTATTTTACCGTTCTGTTTGTGGCTGGGATCGGCGCCATCCCCTATACCTTAACCGAGGCGGCCCTCATTGATGGAGCCAACCGCTGGCAGCTGTTCTGGAGAATTACCTTCCCGCTGCTCAAGCCCACCACACTGTTGGTCTCGGTAATGACCATGATCCAGTGCCTGAAGACGTTCAGCACCCAGTACCTGTTCACCACATCGGGCGCTCCAACCCGCCCCATTAACGTGATCACCTTGAACATTTACAACACGGCCATTAAGGACTACCGCATTGGACGGGCCACAGCCATGAGCATCCTGCTCTTTTTGGTGATGCTCATCTTCACTTGGCTGCAGCTGAGGTTTTCCAAGACTGAAGAAGTCACGTATATGTAGGTGCCGTGGGAGGAGAGGAGATGGACATGAAAAGAACCCGTTCTTGGTATCTGGGCAAAGCGTCCAATGCCGTGATGTGGTTGATTCTAATTACGGCCTGTTTTTTGGTTTTGATTCCGCTGGCTTTTATGTTTACCGCTTCCGCCATGCCCGCCCGGGAGATTATGCGCCTGCCCTATCCCTGGATTCCCAAGGGCATTTACTGGCCCAACTTCTTGAAAGGCATGGCTGGGCCCGAAGATGACTTTATCTTTTTCCGCAATGCCCTCAACTCCCTGATTGTTGCGGGCAGTGTGGCCTTCTTTACCGTACTGCTTTCCGCCATCACCGGATATGGTTTGGCCAAGTTCAAGTTTAAAGGGAGAAACCTGGTCTTTATGCTGATCATGGCCACCATGATGATCCCCTTTGAAGCGATCATGATCCCCTTGTACATGGTGGCTATGCGCATGGGCCTGCAGGATACCTATGCCGGTTTGATCCTGCCCTTTTTGGCTAATGCCTTTGGGGTGTTTCTCATGCGTCAGTACTTGATCACCTTCCCAGACGAGATCCTGGATGCGGCCCGCATCGACGGCGCGGGGGAGCTGCGCATCTTCGGCAGCATTGTGCTGCCCAGTTCGGGCCCGGCCGTGGCCACCTTGGCCATCCTGGCCTTTCGCTCCCAGTGGGACAGCTTACTCTGGCCCCTTTTGGTGGTCCAAAGCGATGAGATGAAGACCATACCCTTGTACATTACCAGATACATGGCGGAGACCCACAGTGACGAGGGCATTATGATGGCCGTGGCTGTGCTGGCCAGTCTGCCCATGATCGTCCTCTTCTTGAGCCTGTCCAAATACTTTGTGAGCAAGGAAGGCCTCACATCGGCTACGAAAGGGTAGTCCAGAGGGACAAAGGCAGGAACCCCGTGGAAAGGCGGGGTTCCTTTTTTACTGCGCATGGAAAGGCCCTTTCGGGGCTATGCTAAGCTTGTTTACTGGGTCGTCCATTTGTCATAGTGAATCTTGCCTGGTTCCCAGGTGTGGGGAGTGGGACGCTGTTCTGCAGGGTGTCCAATGGAGACTACCGCGGCAGGTTCGATGTGCGCAGGCAGTTCCAGGCACTCTTTGATCAGCTGGTACCAGTCGGAATCCTTAGTTACGCCCAACCACACACCCCCCAGTCCCAGGCCGTGCACGGCCAGCAGGATGTTCTGGGTGGCAGCAAAACAGTCCGCGTAGAGGTGTTCCATCCGCTCTTCAACTGTTTTGTCTCCGCAGATGGCAATGCCACAGGCCGCACCAGCCAACATGCGGGCATGGATCTTGCCCTGGGCCAGCTTCTCCAAGAGCTGCCGGTCTTGGATCACTATAAAATGGAAGGGCCGCCGGTTGCGGGCGGTGGGGGCGCAGAGTCCCGCGTGTAAAATCGTATTGAGCTGTTCTTCAGTCACAGGCTCACCGGTATACCTGCGGATGCTGCGCCGCTCGCGAATGGCGCTGAGCACATCCACGGAACTAGTGGCAAAGTTGGGTTCCTGCCCAGTGTGTTTTCCAGTCATCAGCTGCACCTCCTGAGAAATGGTTTTGCCTTGCCCGTGCTTTTCAGCCCATACTTCGACAAGGGGCAGAAAAATCTTGCCCGGCGGGCGAGAAAGGCCTTGACAGTCTTAATAATAACTGTTATCATTAAAACAGATTTCCAGTTTAGGAACTTGTTCCTAGAAAGAAAATAGATATGGGAGGCTGTGTTTATGAAGCGCATTGGATTTACTGCTGAACAAACGAAAGAGGTAGCAGAGCATTTAGATCAGCATCTCGCTAATCTCCACATTCTCTACACCAAGCTCCACAACTATCATTGGAACGTGGAAGGTCCCGAGTTCTTTACCCTCCATGCGGAACTGGAGAAGCTGTACGATGCTGTGGCCGAGGAGATCGACGCAGTGGCAGAGCGCATGTTGATGATCGGCCACCGTCCCACCGCTTCCCTGGCGGAGTACCTCCAGAAAGCTCAGCTCAAGGAAGCCCCAAGCGCGCCCATTAGGGGTAAGGCGGTTGTGGAAGAGCTCCTGGCCGATTATTCCACCCTCATCGCCGGCCTGCGCGCTGGCATTAAGGCGGCCCAGGAGATTGGCGACGAAGCCAGCGCCGATTTGATGATCGGCTCTTTGGCTGCCTACGAAAAGACCGTTTGGATGCTGCAAGCCTATCTCAAATAGAGCCTACATCAAGTAGGCGGTCACCCTCACAAACGCCCCAGGTCTCCGGCCTGGGGCTTTTTGTACTCCCTTAGAGCTCTAGTTGATCCCAATCAAACAGCTCGCCGGGATCCCATTTGCGCCCTGGGGCATACTGCGCGTGGGTGAGCACGTTTCCTGGTGGGATGCTGTAACGGTCCAGGAGGTGAGCCAAAAGCAGGTTGAGGGCCAGATACTGCTCCTCGGTGTAGCCCCGGTGTTCTGCCTTGATCAGTGCATTGGCCTTGGGGCCGATTACTTCCTCCATTTCAGCTGCGCTGCCAATACCCATAAGTTCAATGCCGATGGCATAGCGGTTCATATTAGCGGCTGCAGCAGGGTCCTGGGCCCAGGAGCCCGTGCCCGCGTGGCGGGCTGTACGGGTATCGGGCACAAACCGGAAAATCTGCCCCTGGCGGTCGATGAGGTAATGGGCTTCCACCTGGTAGTCCTGGAAAAGAGCGCGGATGCGCTGGAGCTGGAAGGGATCCCTTGGGTTAACTGCCCCATCGCTGATCGCGTGGAGCATTATGTAGCGGATATCCTTGGCTCCCCCGGGTCTGGGGGGCCTGATGATCAGCCCTCCAGGGGCTTCCTTGATCTCTAGTTCCGCCAAGTGCTGAGGCCTACCTGGAAGGCAGCCCGTGGTGAGGAATGCGACCAGCAGGAGGCCCAGGAACAGCAGTCGCGCCGAGGACATGGTGCACCACTCCTTTGCTCCCTTCTTTCGAGCTCCCTGTCCTGGTTCCCCCCTGGGAACTTTTGGGAGGTTCTGCAGGGGCCGGGGCGAATAACACCATTAAAAGGAAGGAGGAAGAGCCATGCCCTTCAGCATTGTCCTGCAGGACATTACCAAAATGCAGGTGGATGCCATTGTCAATGCCGCCAATCCCCAGCTGACCATGGGTGGAGGAGTGTCTGGCGCCATCTTCCGGGCCGCGGGGATTAGCGAGATGGAGCGGGCTTGCCGCAAGCTGGCCCCCATCAAGGTTGGGGAGGCGGTACTCACACCGGGGTTTGCCCTGCCCGCAAAGTTCGTGATCCATACCACGGGTCCCATCTACGAAGGCGGCAAGCGGGGAGAGGCCGAGCAGCTGCGGGCCTGCTACCTCAACAGCCTGCACCTGGCCGTGGAGCACAGCTGTGAGAGTATAGCCTTTCCCCTGATCTCGGCGGGGATCTATGGCTACCCGCGGCGGGAGGCGCTCAAGATTGCCACCGAGGCCATCCGCACTTTCCTCTCCGAGCATGATCTCGCGGTGTACCTGGCGGTCTTGGATAAGGAAGCGGTGCGGGTCGATGAAGAGCTGCTGGTGGACGTAGCCCGCCACCTGGCAGAACAGCGGGAGGAGCTCCACAGTGAGCTGGTGGAAGAGGCACGCTCCCAGTTCAGCCGGGTTTCGGCTCCCCCGCCTGTGGAGGAGATCCTCGATGATTTGGAAGAGTCCTTCTCCGAAACCCTCTTCCGCTTGATCGATGCCAAGCAGAGGACCGATGTGGAGGTGTATAAGCGGGCGAACTTGGATCGGCGCCTCTTTTCTAAAATCCGCAGCAGGGATTACGTGCCCAGTAAGCGCACTGTATTGGCCTTGGCCTTGGCTTTGGAACTCACCTTGGAGGAAACTGAGGACCTGCTGCGCAAGGCCGGTTACGCCCTTTCCCCCAGCCAAGTGTTTGATGTGATCGTCCACTACTTCATCATCCATGGCAAGTATGACATCTTCGAGCTGAACGCAGTGCTCTTCACTTATGGACTGCCCCTCTTGGGGAGTGTGGGCCGAGAAGCAGTCGATTAGCCCCGGGGCTGTTTACCTTCAACTCTGCTCCTTACTTCTTTAAAGAAGGCAGCGGCAGCGGCGGTGTCCTGGGCATTGGGGCGCCCTTTGGCGATGCCGCCGATGAGTTTCAGGGGCCCAAAGGTGCAGAAGCCTGGACAGCCATACACTCCCAGCAGCATCCCGCCTTTGGAGCGGACAATCTGTTCCAAATTAGAAAGCTTAGGCCGCCAGGCTCCGTAGGTGTAGACCACAAAAACAGGCTTGCCGCTGGGCAGGTTTCTTTCGGCACAGCGCAAGACATCTTCATGGAGCCTGGAGGCATAGGTGCCTGAAGCAAAGCCGATCAGTTCGTAGCCGGCCAGATCCACATCTAAGTTGGACGCAGCAGCCAGCAGCGTCACCTCTCCCTCCTGGGCCATGGCGTCCAGGAGCTTTTTGGTGTTCCCGTGGTGGCTGGAATGATAGACGATGGCTGTCTTCATCACAGGACCTCCCCCTGGTGGAGTTTGTTGCTTCTCTCACATTATTCTACTAAGGGGAGAGCCTATGCACAAGGGAGGAGCTTAGGCCGCTGTGGTGCTTGAGTTGTCGCCTGTGCGGCGACCCGTAGTCCTGCTGCCCCTGGTATTCTAGGAACAAGAACACTAGAGAGCAGGGGTGAGCTGATGGCCCTAACTGAGCTAGTTTTCATTTTGGACAAAAGCGGATCCATGGCGGGATTGGAGGATGACACCATCGGCGGCTACAATGCTCTCCTCGCCCAGCAGCGGGAGGTGGAGGGCACCTGCCTGGTGACCACGGTGCTTTTTGACCACGGCTGTGAAGTGCTCCACGATGGGGTAAACCTGAAAACGGTGCAGCCCCTGACCAGGCGAGAGTACCAGGTGGGCGGCAGTACCGCCCTCCTTGATGCCATGGGACGGACCATCCACCAGGTGGCAGCCAGGCAGAGAACAGCGGTGGAGAGCAGTGCCGCGCGGGTTATGGTGGTGATCATCACCGACGGGCAGGAGAACAGCAGTGTGGAGTTTTCTCCCCGCAGGGTGCAGTAGCTGGTGGCGGAGCAGCGGGAGCAGCATGGGTGGGAGTTTATCTTCTTGGGCGCGAATATGGATGCCATTGCGGCTGCGGCCCAGTGCGGAATAGGGGCGGAACGGGCCCAAAGGTTTCATGCCGATGGGCCTGGCCTGACCCTCAGTTTTGCAGCGCTGAACGAAACGGTGGCGGCCTACAGGGCCAGCGGCCAGGTGCACGGGCGCTGGAAAGAGAAAATCGCCGCCGACTATGTGGGGCGGCGGCCCAGGGGGTAAGTAAAGATCCCAGGTTCGCCTGGGATCTTTACTCTAGGTGCCCTGTGTCGAGGTCCCGCCTCTGCCGGCGGCAGCGCCTGCAGCCAAAACCAGCCTGCTCAGGACGGTAAAACTCATAGTCGCCGCCCTCAATGCGCAAAAGGGCTCCTGCGTACAGGGCTTGAGCTACCTTGTGCCGGGCGGAGGCGTAAATGCGCTGGACTGTGGTGCGGGCCACGTCCATGCGCTGGGCCGCCTCCTCTTGGGTTAGGCCTTCCAAATCCAGCAGGCGGATGGTTTCATATTCATCTACGGTCATCACCACTTCGCCCTGGGGAGGGCCGTGTAAAGGTCCGAAGCTGCTGTATGCCGGCAGGCAGCACACCCGGCGCCCTTTGCGAGGTCGCGGCACAAAGATCACTCCTCCGTTGGGGACTGTAAGGCCTTGAGCTCATCGTCGAGCCGAGCAAGCTCCCGTTCCAGCCTCTTTTTGCGCTCCTGCAGGAGCTCTTCCCGGGAAAAGCCAGCCGACGACCAGGTGGGCCAGCCGCGGACAGCCCGGTGACGCCAAAAAGGACTGCAGCAGCCCCAATGGGCCCTTTGTGCCCACCCGCAGTGGACCCGCAGCGGCCCAGGACCCCAAGGCCCTGTTCCCATCATTCTAGGCATATTGGTCCTTTCCTCCTTTCTTTTGGGCATATGTTCATTTGCTTTTAGTATACGCGGGTTATGGGTATATGTCAAGAACTGTGTGGGGTACTTAGGTGCCGGCCTGGGTTTGGGCTGGAAATAACTTACTAATCAGGGCAGGAAATGAAACCCCTGTGCCGAAGGTTCATACACTAACCTTAAAGGGGGTTTCCATATTGCCCAAGAAACTGGTCGGCTTGGCGTTGGTACTAGCGGTACTGTTCCTCACGGGCTGTGCCGGGGAGTTTATCACCGATTTGTACATCCAGGACATTTTGGACGTGGCCAGCGGCGAAGAGGAATACCTTTTAACCAGCGGCACCATCTACCTTGAATCACCTGGGGAGGAGTACAACACTCAACTCCAAACCATCTTGGAGGCGACGTTTAGGGACGTGAAGAACTTCCGGACGGGAAGCGGGGAGTACGGTTCTAAGCTGGTCGCGGATCTCAAGGTGCCGGTGCTGTTGTTTGACGACACCTTTGTAGAACCCTGGCTGGAAGAGCCCCTGGCCATTGTGATCATGCCCTTAGACGAGGGCTATACCGCCTTTGGGTTCATGCTCAATGGGGAGAAGCTGGATGGCATCTTTGCCTCCTTCCTGCAGGATAGTTTTTACACCATCGGGGTGAAGGACTTCACCTTCTTTGTGAAACTGTACAACGATCACAGGGGAGTTGTCCCCGTCTCCTTCCAGGGCGTCTATGTGAACGGAGTGCCCTACCACTACGAAGAGCTGCTGGAGCTGGAGCGGCGCGACTCGGTGGAACTGAGACTGGGGGATGTGGCGCGGGACTATGCCTACGAAGAAGGATATGTTTTCGTGGGGGCGCTGGGTCCGGTGGAATAGGGATAGGCAGAGGCTGGGGGTCCCCCCAGCCTTTTCCTTTGCGCCTGAAGGGCGCCTGGGCGCAAGGGAGGATTGGGAGCTGGACTGGAGAATACTTGTGGGCATGAGCATTTTGCAGAGTGAGGATAGCCCATGAGCAAGAACAGCAGAAGCATCGCTTTGACTGAAGGCAGCATTTTCACAGCATTACTCAAGTTGGCTCTGCCCATCATCGCCACTTCCTTTGTGCAGATGGCTTATGGCCTCATCGACATGATCTGGGTGGGCAGATTGGGCAGCGGGGCAGTGGCCGCGGTGGGTACCTGCGGCTTTTTCACCTGGCTGGCCAATGCCTTGATCATCATCCCCCGCATCGGCGCAGAAGTGGGGGTGGCCCAATCCCTGGGGAGAAGGGATCGGGACGGGGTATCCGCAGCCATTCGCCACAGCATCCAGTTGATTGTGGTCCTCAGCAGTGTGTATGCTGGGACGCTGCTGCTTTTGCGGGGGCCTCTGCTTGGCTTTTACCGTCTAGGCCCCGAGATTCAAGGCCTGGCCAGCACCTACCTGGCCATTATCTGCCTGGGGATGGTCTTTTTCGCCACCAATCCCATCTTCACCGCCATTTTCAACGGGGCAGGGGATAGCCGCACGCCCTTTCGCATCAACGGGCTGGGACTGGTGACGAACATCATCCTGGATCCCATCTTGATCTTTGGTTTCGGCCCCATTCCCCGCCTGGGGGTGGCTGGCGCGGCGGTGGCCACGGTGCTCTCCCAACTTCTGGCCACCAGCGCGTTCATCTGGGAAGCCCGCCGCCGGCCAGAACTCTTTACGGGGATCAAGCTTTTCAGCAAGCCCGATTGGGGATATCTGCGGCGCATGATCACCATGGGGCTGCCCATGTCGCTGCAGAGCGCTCTGTTTACATTGATCTCCATGCTCATTGCCCGCATCATCTCCGCCTGGGGCCCCGTGGCCATCGCGGTGCAGCGGGTGGGTTCCCAGATCGAGTCCATTTCCTGGATGACCGCAGGGGGCTTTCAGTCGGCCATGAGCGCCTTTGCCGGCCAGAATTATGGGGCGCGCCAAGGTGAAAGGGTCTACCGCGGTTATTTTGTCGGCCTGGGCATTGTTTCCTGCATCGGTGTTGCAGCTACTGCCGCTCTCGTGTTTGCGGCCAGGCCTTTGATTGCCATCTTCCTCCACGAACCCGAGGCCCTGGCGGTGGGTGCGGCGTACTTACGCATTATCGGCCTTTCCCAGCTGCCCCAGACGGTGGAAATCCTCACGGCAGGGGCCTTTATCGGGCTCGGCCGCACAACGCCCCCTTCTCTGGTGGGCATTTCCCTCAATGCCCTGCGCATCCCCGCGTCCTTGATCCTCTCCCGCACGGCCCTGGGTCTGGATGGGGTGTGGTGGACCATCAGCGTTTCCACAATGCTCAAGGGCCTCATTTTAAGCACTTGGTACCTGCGCTTTATGCGCACTAATGAAGAAATGGTGCATTTGCGTGCACAGAGTAAAGTTCAGGAGGGAACAGCGTGAGTTTGAACTTCAGCGGTCTGGAGGTGTCCTATCCCACCCACAGGTTTCCGGCCTTTGCCGGGAAGGGGATGGTGGCCACCTCCAATGCTTTGGCGGCCCAGGCGGGGCTGGACATGCTCAAAAAGGGAGGCAATGCGGTGGATGCGGCCCTGGCGGCCGCGGCCTGCTTAACGGTGTGCGAGCCCACCTCCAACGGCATTGGCGGCGATGCCTTTGCCCTGGTGGCCTTCCAGGGTAAGCTGTATGGACTTAATGCCAGCGGGCCGGCGCCTGGGGGCATCAACCTTGGAGATCTGGCGGGAAAAGGTTACACGGAGATCCCCAGGTACGGTTTTGTGCCGGTCACGGTGCCGGGGGCTCCCGCGGCTTGGGCGGCCCTCTCTGAGCGCTTTGGCAGGCTTCCGCTGACCGAAGTTTTCGGCCCAGCCGTTGACTATGCCGCCAACGGTTTTCCCGTTTCACCTGTGTTGAGCAGGCAGTGGAACAGGGCCTTTACCATCTACAGCCAGAACCTGCAGGGCGATGAATTTAAGTCCTGGTTTGACACCTTCGCTCCCCAGGGCCGGGCCCCCTGGCCTGGGGAAGTTGTGCGCCTGCCGGATCACGCCCGCACCTTAGAGCTGATTGCGGAGACGAAAGCTGAAGCCTTTTACCGCGGTGAGCTGGCCGAGCGCATTGATGCCTTTGCCAGGCAGTATGGCGGGTATCTCCGGGCCGAAGATTTGGCTGCCTTTAGCCCCGAATGGGTGGAGCCCATAGGCACCCAGTTCGGTGAAGTGGAGGTGTGGGAAATCCCCCCCAACGGGCAGGGGATTGTGGCCCTGATGGCCTTGAACATCCTGCGGGGCTTTGCCTTTGAGCCAGGGGAAAAGCTCACGGCCCGCGCCTTCCACCTGCAGATTGAAGCCTTGAAGCTGGCCTTTGCCGAGGCCCAAAGGCATGTGACCGATGCCAGGGCCATGCAGGTTTCCGTGGCCCATCTCCTTTCTGAGGAATGGGCCCGGGAAAAACGGAAACTGATCAGGGAGGATGCCCTGCTGCCGCCGCCTTCCCCTGAGGTCAAGGGTGGGACGGTGTATTTGTGCACCGCGGACAGCGAGGGTAATATGGTGTCCTTGATCCAGAGCAACTATATGGGCTTCGGTTCAGGTTTGGTGGTGCCCGGCACGGGCATAGCCCTGCACAACCGGGGGCACAACTTCTCCTTTGATCCCAACCACATCAATTGTCTTGCCCCGGGTAAACGGCCCTACCACACCATTATCCCAGGCTTCTTAACCCGAAACGGCGAGCCTCTAGGCCCCTTTGGGGTGATGGGCGGCTTTATGCAGCCCCAGGGCCATGTGCAGGTGGTGCTCAACCTGGTGTGCTTCGGGCACAACCCCCAAGCGGCCCTGGATGCCCCCCGCTTCCAGTGGATCCGGGGCAACCAAGTGCATTTGGAGAACACGGTGCCCCCAGAGGTGGCCGCCAAGCTTGCCGAGTTGGGGCATGAGATTTCGGTTACGGAAGAGAACACTGGCTACGGCCGGGGACAGATCATTTTACGGGCCGGTGATGCGCTGGTGGGCGGCACGGAAAGCCGCGTGGACGGAACGGTAGCGGTGTGGTAGGATCAAAGGGGAAGGAGCATTCCTCATGATTTATCTAGACCAGGCTGCCACCTCTTTTCCCAAGCCGCCCCAAGTGGTAGAGGCGGTCTGCCGCGCCCTCACCGGCGCGGGCAGCAGCGGAAGGGGAGGCCACGAGCTGAGTCTTGCCGCCAGCCGCCTGATCTTCGAGGCGCGCCTGGCTGCGGCACAGTTTTTCGGCTGCACCGACCCCAGCCGCATCGCCTTTACCGCCAATGCCACGGAGAGTTTGAACCTCGCCCTATTTGGCCTTCTGGAACCGGGGGATCATGTGATCACCACCGTCCAGGAGCACAACTCGGTGCTCCGGCCCCTCTTTCTGCTCCAGCGCCGCGGGGTGGAAGTGAGCTTTGTGCCCGTGGACGGCCGGGGCGTTGTGGATCTGGACGGCTTTTCCCGGGCTTTGCGCCCGGCCACGAGGGCCGTTGTGGTCACCCATGGGTCGAACTTAACGGGTAATGTCTTGGATTTGGATTGGGTGAGCAGGTTCTGCCGCGAGCATGACCTGGTGCTCGTTGTGGATGCGGCCCAAACCGCGGGCTGGTATTCCTATAATCTCACCCAAAAGCCCCTGGACATCCTCTGTTTCACTGGGCACAAAGCCCTGTACGGCCCCCAGGGTGTGGGGGGGATCTATGTGCGGCCGGGCCTAATGCTAAAGCCCCTTAAGGTTGGGGGGAGCGGCATCCAGACCTTTTCCCGGGAACATCCCCAGGAGATGCCGGAAGCTCTGGAAGCGGGGACGTTGAATACGCCGGGGATTGCCGGCTTGCTAGCTGGCATCCGCTATGTGCTGGGCCAGGGCCTGGCGGCTATCCGGCAGGCGGAAGGGGAGCTCACCCGCCGCTTTTGCCAGCGGGTCCAGGAGATCCCTGGAGTTGTGGTGTACGGCGACTTTCAGGCGCGGGAACGCCTGCCCATTGTCAGCGTGAATGTGCAGGGAGTGGATGCCAATCGGGTGAGTGCGGATCTCGCCGAACTGGGGATCTGCACCCGCTCGGGCGGCCACTGCGCGCCGCTGCTCCATGAGGCCCTGGGCACGCGCCAGCAGGGGGCTGTCCGCTTCAGTTTCTCCCACTTGAACACCCCCGGGGAGCTGGATGCTGCCGTGGAAGCCCTGGGCCGGCTAGCCCAGGAGTATGGGGGAAAGCAGTATGGGTGAGCAGAGGGTTGTAATTACTTTCCAAACGACCACCCAGGCCATGGCCTGGGAGCGGGCCTGCAAAGAGCGGGGGCTGCCGGGACGCCTGATTCCCATGCCGGTAGTGATCAGCGCAGACTGTGGAGTGGCTTGGCTGGCCGCCCCGGAAGAGCTGGAGCTGCTCTTAAGCCAAGCTGAGGAGCTGGGCTTGGGTTATGATCAAGTGGTGGAATTGAAATGAGGTGAGGCGGATGGCAGAAAAGCTGGTGTTCTGTGCCGGCGGGGGCTGAACCGCGAAAATGGGACCGGAGGTCCTGGCTGGTATCTTGGCGGAGCTGCCCCAAGGGCAGGATCCCGATTTTCTGGTGGGTTTTGACCAGTGCGATGATGCCGCGGTTTACAGGCTCAGCCCCCATCTGGCCCTGGTGCATACGTTGGATTTCTTCCCGCCCATGGTAGATGATCCCTATCTCTTCGGTCAAATCGCCGCCGCTAACGCCTTGAGCGACATCTGGGCCATGGGAGGAGAGCCCAAGACGGCGCTGAATATCGTCTGTTTCCCGGAAAAAATGGATTTGGACATTTTACGGCGCATCCTCCAGGGAGGAAGCACCAAGGTGCTGGAAGCAGGTGCCGTTTTGGCTGGGGGTCATACCATAGTGGATGTGGATGTGAAATACGGGCTGTCTGTTACGGGTATAGTTGATCCTGAACGTATGTATACGAACCGGGGCTGCCGGGTTGGCGATCTGCTCATCCTGACCAAACCCCTGGGAGTAGGTATTATCTGCGCGGCCAATAGGGTGGGGGAAGCTTCTGAGCAGGCGGTGCAGCAAGCCGTTAAGTCCATGGCCACCTTGAACAAACATGCCGCGGAGATTCTCAGGAACTACCCTGTGCATGCCTGCACCGATGTGACGGGTTTCGGCTTTTTGGGCCACCTCCATGAAATGCTGGGCGGGGAGCGCCATGCGGTCATCTTCAGCAGTGAAGTCCCGGCCATTCCTGAAGCCTTAGCCTACGCCCAGGAGTTTCTCATCACGGGCGCGGCCCAGCGCAACCGCAATTACCTGGAGCAGCATGTACAGTTCGACTCCCGGGTGGAGTTCAGTATGGAAGAAGTGTTGTTTGATCCCCAGACTTCAGGGGGACTTCTGGTAAGTGTGCCCAAGGAGGCGGCCCCTGAGCTGCTGGCCGAACTCCACGGCCGGTTGGATTTGCCCTGCGCCATCGTGGGGGAAATCGTGGAACGGGAAGCAAAGGAGATTGTGGTGCTATGAAACGAAAGCTCGATGCCAGAGGACTGAGCTGCCCGCTGCCGGTGCTGGAGGCCCGAAAGGCGCTCAGGGAGATGGAAGCGGGTCAGCTGGAGGTACTGGTGGACAACGGCATCGCCGTGCAGAACCTAGAGAAAATGGCTGCTCAGCTGGGTCTGGACTGTGAGTCCTCAGCCCTAGGGGAAGACCAGTATGCCGTTTTGATTACCGTGGGTCCAGGTTCCCCAGGGGCGCAGCGGGGTGCCCCAAGCACGGCCCCGGACACGGTGGTGGTGCTGGCGAGTGACGAGATGGGGGCGGGCGATCCTGAGCTGGGGCGGCTGCTCATGAAATCCTTCATTTACACCTTAACAGAGCTGGAAGTGCCGCCGGCTAAGGTGCTCTTGTACAACTCGGGGGTGAAGCTGGCTGTGCAAGGCTCCGATACCTTAGCTGACCTGCTCAAGTTGGCGGAACGGGGAGTGGAGATCCTGGCCTGCGGCACCTGCCTCAATTATTACCAGCTCACAGACCAGCTGGGTGTGGGAGCGGTAACGAACATGTATGCAATCCTAGAGAGCCAGATGGCTGCCGGCAAGATCGTGCGCCCCTAAGCGATCTTGGGCCGGGCCAGGAAGGAGAAGGCGTATGAAGTATCACGGCTGGTTTAAACCGCAGCACGACTTGGCCTACGCCAAGCGGGCACTGCAGGCGGGGCTGCATGGATTTGAGATCATAGCTGGGCAGTCCCATTACCATCCCGAAGAGTTCAAGACCTACCGGGAGAACATCAAGCGCATCAAAGAGGAGCTGCAGCCGAGTTTTACGGTGCACGCGCCCATTACCGACATCAACCTGGGCAGCATCAACCGCAGGATCCGGGAGGCTTCCCTGGCCGATGTGCAGGCTGCCCTGGAGCTGGCCCGGGAAGTGGAGGCCTTGGCGGTGGCGGTGCATGCTTCCCCAGGCATCTTGGCCATGCCCGGGGGGAAATGGTCCAAGGAGACCGCATCCCCGCCCGTCCAAGCTGAGCTGATCCAGCAGGAAGGGCTGCTGGTGCAGGCCCTGCAGAAGCTGGCGGATTATGCTCCAGATGTGTTGATCTGCCTGGAGAACCTGGTCTATCCCCACGAGCTGTACCGCAGCCCCGGGGAGATGGAGGGGCTTTTAGGCCAAGTGAACCGTTCCAATGTGCGCCTCACCTTGGATGTGGGCCATGCCGTGGTCGCGGGCTGCAGCCCCCAGGATTTTGTGCAGCGGCTTTTTGATCACATTTTCCACGTCCACCTCCACGACAACCACGGTACGGTGGATGAACACCTGCCCTTGGGACAGGGGACCATTGACTACGTGGGGGTAGTGCAGGCCCTGTACCAGGCCGGGTACCAAGGGGCCATCACCCTCGAGTTTTTCCTGGATAATCCCGAGGAGTACAGTAAATACCTCTTGCAGTTTGAGCGAGTAACCAACAACCTGGAGTGACCCCATGTACAGCAAGGAAGATCTGCAGAGGCAGATGGAACAGCTGGGCATCCTACCCTGGGATACCCTTTTGGTCCACTCTTCTATGAAGGCCATCGGCCCTGTGGAAGGGGGAGCGGACACGGTCCTGGATGCCTTTTGTGAGTACCTCAAGGACGGGCTCTTGGTGCTGCCCACCCATACCTGGGAGCAGATTAACGAAGAGTACAACATCTTTGATGTGGAAAACGAACCCTCCTGTGTGGGGCTGTTGACCAATCTGTTCCGCAAGCGGCCTGGGGTAGTGCGCTCCTGGCATCCTACCCATTCCCTGGCCGCCTACGGCCGCGACGCCCAGGAGTTTGCCCAAGGGGAAGAACGGTTCGATACGCCCTGCCCCCGGCAGGGGTGCTATGGCAAGCTCTATGACCGCCGGGCCAAGGTGCTCTTTTTAGGCGTACCCTTAACGCGCAACACCTTGATCCATGCCGTGGAAGAGTGGGCCGGCATACCCAACCGCATCAGCAGCATCCACCAGCCCCTGAAGATCCGCACCCCCGACGGGCGCCTTTTGGAGCGGCCCATGCGGCGGCACAGGGCGCCCATCCGCAACATCTCCGGAAACTACGGCAAGCTCACAGAGCCGCTCCTGGAGTTGGGGATTGCGGTGAAAGGAAGCATTGGCGCTGCCGAGAGCATTCTCGTGGAAGTGGTGCCCATGGTGGATTTGACGCTGGAGTTTCTGCGGCGCAATCCCGACCTGTTTTTGGACAATGCGCCCGTTCCCCGGGAATGGTATGCGCAGGAAGGATAGGAGGAAGACATGCCACAGCTTCCCGAACGTTTAGCCCAGCAGATCGGTTTTCTGCTGGAAATCGACAAACTGAAACAGGTCTACCGGCAGAACTTGATCTCCGACGGCTCCCGCCGGGAAAACGATGCGGAACACTCTTGGCATCTAGCGGTGATGGCCGTGCTTTTGGGAGAATATATGCCCGAGCCGGTGGATCTGCTTAAGGTGATCAAGATGGTGCTCCTCCATGACCTGGTGGAAATCGATGCAGGTGATGTCTTCTGCTACGACCCCGGGGCCGCGGTGGGCAAGGAAGAGCGGGAGCGGAAGGCTGCTGAGCGTCTTTATGCCCTGCTGCCTGAAGATCAGGGGCAGGAACTGAAGGAGTTGTGGGCAGAGTTTGAGGCCAGGGCAACGGCGGAAGCCCGCTTTGCCCTCTGCCTGGACCGCCTGCAGCCCCTGCTGCTCAACTTCGTCACCCAGGGGGGAACCTGGCGCCTCCACAGCGTTTCCGCACCCCAGGTACGCAAGCGCATGGCACCCATTAAGGAGATCTCCCCGCAGTTGGGGGAGGCGGTGGAACAGATTCTCCAGGAGGCTATCTCCCGGGGGATACTCCAAGAGTAAGCGGACCAGTGCGGAGAGCTATCCGCTAGCGGACTGGACAAAAGCCGGCAACTGGCCCAACTGCACTCTGGGAATGCCTGAACTGCGGGGGAACGTTCGTTCCTAACAGCTGACTACATAAGAAAAGAGGCTGCTGGCATGGTTGCCAACAGCCTTTTTTCTTACCCCTGCTACTTGACTACGATATTGTAGATCCGCCCTGGTACGTAGATCTCCTTGACAATGGTCTTACCCTCCAGGGCCTTTTGAACCGCTTCGTTGGCTAGGGCCTTTTCCCGGGCAGCTTCCTGGGGATCATCCACGTTGAGCACAATGGTGCCCCGCAGCTTGCCGTTGACCTGTACGCCGATTTCCACTGTCTGTTCAATCGTCTTGGCTTCATCCCACGTGGGCCAGGTCTGTTCGTTGAGCATGCCTGGGAAGCCCAGCTGCCACCAAATCTCCTCGGTGATGTGGGGAGCCACTGGATTGAGCAGGATGAGGAAGGTCTTCATCTCCGCTTCGTTGATGGATCCCAGGTGATACACATCATTCACAAAGCTCATCAAGGCGGCAATGGCCGTGTTAAACTTCAGGTTCTCGTAATCGTGGCTTACCTTCTTAATGGTCTGGTGCACCTTGGCTTCCAGCTCAGGACGGTACTCGGCGCCGGGGACTATCATCTCCTGCATCTTCCAGACCCTATCCAAGAAGCGCTTGCAGCCCTTAACCCCATCGGTGCTCCAGGGCACGCTCTTTTCAAAATCGCCGATGAACATCTCGTACAGGCGCAGGGTATCTGCCCCGTACTCGGCCACCACTTCGTCGGGGTTGATCACATTGCCCCGGGATTTGGACATCTTCTCGTTGTTCTCCCCCAGGATCATGCCGTGGGAAGTGCGCTTGGCATAGGGCTCGGGGGTGGGCACAACGCCGATGTCGTACAGGAACTTATGCCAGAAGCGGGAGTAGAGCAGGTGTAAAGTGGTGTGCTCCATGCCGCCGTTGTACCAGTCCACGGGCAGCCAGTACTCCAGGGCTTCTCTGCTGGCCAGGGCCTGATCATTGTGGGGATCGCAGTAGCGCAGGAAATACCAGGAGGAACCGGCCCACTGGGGCATGGTGTCCGTCTCCCGCTCTGCATAGCCTCCACACTTGGGACAGGTGGTCTCCACCCAGTGCCTGATTTTCGCCAAGGGCGATTCCCCTGTATCGGTGGGCTCATAGTTGGCCACCTGGGGCAGGCGCACCGGGAGCTCCTCTTCGGGTACAGGCACCCAGCCGCATTGTTCACAGTGCACCAGGGGAATGGGCTCGCCCCAATAACGCTGGCGGGAGAAGACCCAGTCCCGCAGTTTGTAGTTCACTGTGGGTTCGGCTAGGCCCTTTTCCTGGAGCCAGGCCACGATCTTCTTCTGGGCCGACTTCACATCCAGGCCGTTGAGGAAGCCCGAGTTGATCATAACCCCTTCATCGATCTCGGTATAGGCTTCCTTGGTCACATCTCCACCGGCCACCACTTCCACGATGGGCAGGCCAAACTTTTGGGCGAACTCCCAGTCTCGCTGGTCGTGGCCGGGCACGGCCATAATCGCGCCGGTGCCGTAGGTCATGAGGACGTAGTCCGAAACCCAGATGGGGATTTCCGCCCCATTCACGGGGTTGATCGCGGTTAACCCTTCCACGCACACCCCGGTTTTCTCCTTAACCAGCTGGGAACGTTCAAACTCCGATTTCTTGCGGGCCTTCTCCTGGTAAGCGGCGACCTCCGGGAAGTTGGTGATGCGCCCTTGGAGTTTGGCCAGCACCGGATGTTCCGGGGAGATGACCATGTAAGTGGCGCCGAAGAGGGTATCGGGCCTGGTGGTAAACACGGTTAAGGCCTCATCTGTGTCCTTGATCTTGAAGATCACGTTTGCGCCTTCGGAGCGGCCGATCCAGTTGCGCTGCTGCGTTTTCACCCGCTCAATATAATCGACCGTATCCAGATCCTGGAGCAGCCGTTCGGCGTATGCGGTGATCTTCAGCATCCACTGGTTTTTCACCCGGGTTTCCACCTCATGGCTGCAGCGCTCGCACTTGCCGTCGATCACTTCCTCGTTGGCCAGGCCGATTTTGCAGCGGGGACACCAGTTGATGGGCATTTCTTTTTTATAGGCCAGGCCCTTTTCGAACAGTTTCAGGAAGATCCACTGGGTCCATTTGAAGTAACTGGGATCGGTTGTGTTCACTTCCCGGGACCAGTCAAAGGAAAAGCCCAGGGACTTGAGCTGTTCCCTAAAGCGGTTAATGTTGCGCTCCGTGATCACTGCCGGGTGGATTTTGGTTTGAATGGCATAGTTTTCCGTGGGCAGGCCGAAGGCGTCCCAGCCCATGGGAAACAGGACATTATAACCTTCCAAGCGGCGCTTGCGGGCCACCACATCCAGCGCGGTATAGGGCCGGGGGTGGCCCACATGCAGGCCTTCGCCGGATGGATAGGGGAACTCCACTAAAGCGTAGTACTTGGGCTTGCTGAAATCGTTCGTGGTCTTGAAGATCTCCTCGTTTTCCCAGATCTCCTGCCATTTTTTCTCTACTACTCGGAAGTTGTAGCGGCCCATCCTGCTTCCTCCATTCCTCCTAGTTTAACAAAAAAATCTTTCTTCTCCTTAGAGACGAAAGATTTCCGCGGTACCACTCTAATTGATCGCGCGCCAAAAGGGCGGGCGATCCACTCTCCCATGGTAACGGAATGACCGTCTGGCACTACCTATCGCACCAGCAGCTCCCAGGCGAGTTCTGGAAGGATTTCTGCTGCTTCGCACCGACCAGCAGCTCTCTGGGCACCCCCCATACTACTCCTGTTCACAGCCTTTGCATATCAGCCTCATTGTATCAAGGCCGGTAGGGGATGTCAACCGCTTCCTTGGCCTAGGAACCGGCCCTAGTACAGTCTGTCCACAACAGACAGGGCGGTCTTTTTCTTTAATTCTACTACCTTTTTGCCCAGGCGGTGCGCCACTCCCGTGTAGAGGAGATCGATCATGTGCACCTGGGCCAGCTTAGAGCGCATGGAACCGCCTTGGAGCGGATCTTCCGCGGAGCTGGTGAGCAGCACAATGTCGGCGAACTCGGTGATGGGCGATTTGAAGGCGTCGGTGACGGCAATGGTAAAGGCTCCGTTCCCCTTGGCCAGCTTCATGCAGTCCACCGTGTCTTTGGTGCTGCCCGAATGGGAAAAACCTACACACACATCCCCTGCCCCCACATGGGCCATGGCCATGAGCTGGTGATGGGCATCGCTGGAGGCAAAGGCGAGCATGCCGATGCGCAGGAACTTGCTCTGGGCATCCAGGGCGGTGATGCCCGAGGTGCCCACGCCCACAAAGAACAGCCGTCCAGCTTTAATAATGGCTTCCACGGCCTTTTCTAAAGTCCGGGGATGCACCATGCGGGAGGTATCCTGCAGGGCACTGGCGTTCATGGCGGTGATCTTGTCGATGAGAGTCTCCATGGAATCATCGGGCGCCAGGGTCCCTCCGCCGCCGCTGTCCTGCCTGGAGGAAAGCTCCAGGGCAAGGGCCAGCTTGAGGGCTTGGTAGCCGCTGAAGCCCACCGCTTGGGCGAAGCGGATGATGGTGGCTTCGCCGACGCCGCAGCGTTCCCCCAGCTGGGTAATGGAGAGGTAGATGATCTCTTCTGGGTGCTGCAGGCAGTAATCGGCCACCCGCTTTTCGGTGGGGGTCAGGCCAGGGTAGGCGCTGCGGATGCGGGCCAGACCTCCCGAGCTTACATTCGTCTCTTTGGCCATGGGGCTCTTCCTTTCCGCGTGATTGTCAAATCTCCATTTCCTGCCTTACGTATTCCACACAAACTGGAGAGTTCCTCCTAACCAATTGCCCAGCTAGGCAATGTTTGAAAAGAAAATCCAAAAATCAATGCTTTTCCTGAAGGAAATTACCACCGAACGTAGAAGATTGCACCCAGTGATAATGGTCCTGCGGAGCGGCTGCGGTAAGACCACCTTGGGCAAATCCATCCTGCAGCTGGTGCCGGTAACTGGCGGCGAATTTATCTACAACTTCGACGGGGAAGAAAAGGATCTGCGCAAGCTGTCCCCAGAAGAGATGATGCAGGCCAGAAAAAGGCTGCAGATTGTGTTCCAGGATCCCTACTCTTCCCTCAATCCCGCCTTTACCATCTTTGGCTCCCTGCAGGATCCCTTAAAGAAGTTTGGGGTGAAGTCCAAGGAAGAGCGCAAGCGGATCATCGGAGACCTCTTGGAAGCTGTGAATCTACACCGGGATTACATGTACCGTTATCCCCACGAGTTCAGCGGGGGACAGCGGCAGAGAATTGGCATTGCCCGGGCCCTGTCTCTGCAGCCTGAACTGATTATCTGTGATGAGGCTGTGAGCGCCTTGGATGTCTCCATCCAGGCCCAGGTGCTCAACCTCCTGTTGGATCTGAAGGAGAAGCACAACCTGATCTACATTTTCATCAGCCACGATCTGAGCGTGGTGGAATACATGAGCGACCGCATCGCGGTGATGTACTTGGGCAAAATCGTGGAACTGGCCCAAGCAGAAGCTCTGTTTGCCAACGCCCTGCACCCTTACACCCAGGCTTTGCTCTCCGCCATTCCCGTGGCGGAGGTAGGGAGGAAACGCAAGCGCATTGTGCTGGAGGGCAGCGTGCCCAGTCCCGTGAACCCTCCGCCGGGCTGTGCCTTTCATCCCCGCTGTCCCCAGGCTGGGGAAGTGTGCAGAAGTAAGGTGCCTGAGCTGAAGAAGTACCTGATCAACGGACAGGAACACCAGGTAGCCTGCCACTTGGCCGAGGAAAGGGCGGGCGCGCTGGTCCCATCTGAAACAGTGGAGGTAGAAAAGCATGCAACTAACTGAGCTGAAAGGGGTTATCCCGCCCATTGCCACTCCCTTTGAGCAAGGGGGAGAGCTGGATCTTAAGTCGCTGCGCCAACTGACCAATTATCTCATTGAGAACGGCGTGCACGGCATCTTCTGCC
>JAKOTU010000064.1 GCA_029776155.1 Bacillota bacterium
GGCGCCGGATATAGTTGTCCTGGAGGGCGGCTATTCCATCGAGAGCGCGCTGCCTTACGTGAATGTAGGTCTGCTCTTGGCCTTAGCCGGCTTGGATTTCTCCAAGGTGCAGGAGCCCCAGGGGACTCCGCCCCGGGAGACCAAAACCATTCTCAGCCAGGTGGCGGAAACCTGCCGGGAGGTGCGGCACCTTTGGCAGACCAGGCAGGAGGTGGATCGGGGGGAGGTGTTTGGCCGCGGCCCGTATTTCCAGCGCCAGCGCCAAATCTACTACGACACGGACAACATCCACGAAAGCCAGCAGGAGTACATCCGTTTGTGTTCCCGCTGCCCAGGCTGGCGGGTGGCGTTTACCAGCTCCACCAGGAACAGGACACCGGCCGCTGCGGTACTGCTGCCCTGGAAGCCCTGCCCGCGCTGTGGGGAGGAGGCCCAGGAGCAGTATGATAAGCTGAGGAAAGACAAGCGATTCAGCCAGGTGATCTGGCAGGACCCGCGCACTGGGAGCAGCCAGGAGAAAAATGGCAGCTGAGAACAGGATTTTAGCTGAAAAGCACGAAATTTATATCCATTACTACATACCGGGGGTTGAAGCATGGTTCGTTGGAAGAGGGGCGGCTACTTAGTAGTCTTGGATGTCCTTTTCGTCAATTTGTCCTTTATTCTAGCGCTTTTTCTGCGCTTCGACGGTGTGCCTGCCGTGTACTGGCAGGCTTATCTCACTACCCTGCTGCCCAGCACGGCGGTGCGCATCCTCAGCCACTACTTTTTTGGTCTGTACCGCCGGGCGTGGCGCTATGCCTCCGTGCAGGAAGCCTTGGCCATAGTAGGGGCAGTGACCGTGGGCACTTTCTTCAACGTGGTGCTCACCTTGTTCTGGTTCCAGAGCACCATGCCCCGCAGCATAGTGGTCTTGGATTGGTCGCTGTGCATGGCTTTGGTGGGCGGCAGCCGTTTTCTGTTCCGGGTTTGGGCCCAGCGGGAAGGGATGCCGGATGGTCCCAAGGAGCCTGTGAAGCGGGTGCTCATCGTGGGGGCCGGCGATGGGGGAGTTTTGGCTGCCCGGGAACTGCGCAACCACTACGGTTCCCAGGTGAAGCTGTTGGGCTTCATTGACGATGATCCCCTCAAGCGCAGCCAGACTATCCTCGGCTACCCCGTCTTGGGCACCCGCGATGATCTGGCCAGGATTACCGCGCAGCACCAGGTGGATGAGATTATCATCTCCATGCCCTCGGTTTCCCGGCGGGTGATCCGGGAGCTGGTGAGCATTGCCCAGAGTACCGGCAAAAAGGTGATGATCCTGCCGGGAGTGTATGATCTGCTCGAGGGCAATGTGACCGTGAGCAAGATCCGGGAGGTGCAGATTGAAGACCTCTTGGGCCGGGACCCTGTGCAGGTAGACATTGCCGGGATGAGCGCCTATTTAAGCGGCCGCACCGTGCTGGTGACGGGTGCGGGGGGTTCCATCGGCTCTGAGCTGTGCCGCCAGATCGTCAAACTTAAGCCTAAGCAGCTTCTGCTCTTGGATAGCTGCGAGAACAACCTGTACGATATTGAAATGGAGCTCAAGGCGGCAACGGATATACCGCTGGTGGCGCTGGTGAAGAACATTCAAGACCGCCGGGCCGTGGACAATGTTTTTGCCAAGTTCAGGCCGGAAGTGGTCTTCCACGCCGCAGCCCACAAACATGTGCCCTTAATGGAGCATAATCCTGAGGAAGCGATTAAGAATAACGTGTTGGGTACCTACCAAGTGGCCCGGGCTGCCTCGGCCTTTGGTGCCCAGAAGTTCGTGCTCATTTCCACTGACAAGGCGGTGAACCCCACCAGCGTTATGGGGGCGTCCAAACGCATTGCCGAGATGATTATCCAGTATCTGGACACGGTAAGTACAACCAGCTTTGCCGCGGTGCGCTTCGGCAATGTGTTGGGCAGCCGGGGAAGCGTGATTCCCCTCTTCCGCCAGCAGATTCTAGCGGGAGGCCCAGTAACCGTCACCCATGAAAACATGATCCGCTACTTCATGACCATCCCCGAGGCGGTGCAGCTTACTCTGCAGGCCGGCGCCTTTGCCAGCAAGGGGGAGATCTTCGTGTTGGATATGGGTGAGCCGGTGCGCATAATGGATCTGGCGGAGACGCTGATCCGCCTTTCGGGCCTGAAACCTTATGTGGACATTGACATCAAGGTGATCGGCATGCGGCCCGGTGAAAAGCTGTATGAAGAGCTGTTCACCTCGGAAGAAGGGGCGAATGCCACTAAACACGAGCGCATCTTTGTGGCTAAGCCCTGTGCTTTGGACCTGTCCCTCCTGCAGGCCACGGTGGAGGCCTTGGAAAAGGGACCTGGGGAGATCCTGCCCACGGACCAGGTTTCCACCCTAGCTTTTATCCAGCGCTTCTTGCCCGAGTTTCGGGCTGGTTCCGAGGCCCAAGCCGGCTTGCTGGAAGCGGCGGCTCAGGGGGAGAAGTAAGTCCAACAAGCCCACAGGCGGCGCTGCACTGCCGCCTTTTTTGATCTCAGCTTTGTGTATGGAAAGGGGAAGAGGCATGATTAGAGCAGCTGTAGTTGGTTATGGGAATATTGGCAAATTCGCGGTGCAGGCGGTGCAGGCGGCGCCCGATCTGGAACTGGTGGGGGTGGTGCGCCGGAAAGTGGAGCCCCAAGAGCTCCCACCCGAACTGCAGGGACTTGCGGTGGTTGATGATGTGACCAAACTAGGGCAGGTGGATGTGGCCCTTTTGTGCGTGCCTTCCCGCAGCGTACCCCAGAAGGCCAGGGAGCTGGTGGAGCTGGGCATCAACACCGTAGACAGCTTTGATATCCACGGCGAAAGCCTGCTCAGTTACAAAAGGGAAATCGACGCTAAGGCCAAGGAGCGGGGAGCGGTAGCGGTTATCGCCGCGGGCTGGGATCCTGGCACCGATTCTGTGGTGCGGGCCCTGCTTGAACTCATGGCCCCCCGGGGCATCACCTTTACCAATTTTGGACCGGGCATGTCCATGGGCCATTCGGTGGCGGCCAAGGCTGTACAGGGGGTGCGCGCCGCCCTGTCCATGACTATCCCTGCCGGTGCGGGCCGGCACCGCCGCTTAGTGTACGTGGAGCTGGAACCAGGGGCAGAGCTGGCCGAGGTTGAAGCGGCCATCAAGGCGGATCCCTACTTCGCCCAGGATGAAACCACAGTCTACCCAGTGGAGAGCGTAAAGGATCTCCAGGATCTCGGCCACGGGGTGCTCATGGAGCGGGTAGGTACTAGTGGGCAGACGGCCAACCAGCGCTTCAGATGGGAGATGCGCATCAACAACCCCGCGCTTACTGCCCAGGTGATGGTTTCAGCCGCCCGGGCCAGCCTCAAGCAGCAGCCCGGCGCCTACACCCTCTTGGAGATTCCGCCCATCCACTGCCTCCCAGGTGATCCTGGGGAGTTGATCAAGCGTCTGGTGTGAAGGGCTGGCAAGCAGGGTCCCTGTCGTCATACCCCCAAGTGGGGAGGGGAACCTGGGTCTTTCTTAACATAAACCAAACATTTGTTTATCAGGTGGATTGCATATAAGAATGCAAGGCGCGGGACTGCCGGGTCCCCATCTTACGGGGGATGCGAGGAAACAAAAGGCAAAGCCGCAGTTCAGAATGGTGTTTTCCCTTGGAACGGGCCCTAAGTGGTTACGGAAATCTCACGAGGGGATCCTGGCACACGCCCCGTGCTTGTACAGATGGGAAGATTCCGTTAAGTGATTATTTTTCTAGGGATTTCGATGAATTGATCAAAGGGACAGGGGAGTGCCTACGAAAGACCAAGCATCCCCGGAGGGGTTTTACGGAAACCCCGTCCGGGGATTTTGTGATTTTTTTGACATTGATTCCTTGTTAATTCCTCGAGAACTCAACAAGGAATTTCGTACCGTGATGCGAATAGTAGTCATATAAATCAAGAAGGACGGAGGATGGGGAATGAAGTACCAAGGACTCACAATTGGAGTTCCCAAGGAAATTCTGACGGGAGAACGCCGCGTCGCGGCTACGCCGGAAACTGTGGCCCAGTTTGTGAAAGGTGGCGCGAAAGTTCTGGTGGAGGCCGGGGCTGGGGTGGGCGCGTACTTCAGCGATGACGACTACCGGGCGGCCGGTGCCGAAGTGCTGGCCGACGTGCGTGAAGTATATGCCGGGGCAGATCTGATCTTGAAGGTCAAGGAACCCCAGTTCCACGAGGGGCTGCAGGTGCACGAGACACAGCTCCTGCGCCAGGGGCAGGTGCTCATCACTTTCCTGCATCCCGCTTCTCCAGGCAACCATCAGATGGTTAAGGCCCTGGCAGAGCGGGGAGTGATCTCTTTGACCTTGGATTCCATCCCCAGGATTTCCCGGGCCCAGAGCATGGATGCCCTCACTTCCATGAGTACCGTGGCCGGTTACAAAGCCGTGCTCATGGCGGCCAATAGGATTCCCAAATTCCTGCCCCTCATGGGTACCGCGGTGGGCATGCTCCAGCCGGCCCAGGTTTTGGTGATCGGTACCGGTGTCGCGGGTCTGCAGGCCATTGCCACTGCTAAGCGTTTGGGTGCTGTGGTCTACGCCGCGGATATTCGCCCCGATGCCAGGGAGCAGGCGAAGAGCCTAGGCGCCCGCCTGGTGGAGCTGGGCATTCCCGAGGACCTGGCGGTGGGCGAAGGCGGCTATGCCAAACATCTCACCCCCGAGTGGCTGGACAAGGAGCGGGAGGCCCTGCGGGACGTTGTGGCCGGTTCTGATATTGTGATCACCTCGGCCCTGGTGCCCGGTAAAGAAGCCCCCATTCTGATCACAAAAGCCATGGTGGAAGCCATGAAGCCCGGTTCCTGCATCGTGGATATCTCCATCGACCAGGGCGGCAACTGTGAGCTCACCCAGGGCGGTGCGGTGAAGGAGCATAAGGGCGTGATTATCGACGGTACCAAAAACATCCCGGGAACCATGCCCACCAGCTCCACGGCCATGTTCTCCAAGAACATGCTTAACTTTGTGGACAACTTGGTGGCCGATGGGAAGGTAAACCTGAACATGGACGATGAGATCATCCGGGCCACCTTGGTGACCAGGGATGGGCGGATTGTCCATGAAGGGACCCTAGAATCAATGCGGGCAAGGGGAGAAATCTAATGCGCGAGTTTGTCTTGGTCTTGGCGTTTGTGGGGGCGGCCCTCCTGGGCTACAAGCTGATCAGTGAAGTGCCCAGCCTGCTCCACACTCCCCTCATGTCGGGCATGAACGCCCTTTCTGGCATTACCGTGGTGGGTGCCCTCACTGCCACGGGCTTGGCGGTGGCCACAGGGAGCAGGATCTTCGGCTTTGTCGCCATTGTCCTGGCCATGATTAACGTGGTGGGGGGCTTTGTGGTCACCGACCGCATGCTCAGGATGTTCAAAAGCGAACGGGGGAGGGATGCCTAAATGCCAGGTCCCTACTTGCTCATCCAGCTTTTGTGCATTGCCCTCTTCATCTACGGCATCCGGCTCATGAACTCCCCGAAGACGGCGGTGGCGGGGAATCTCCTGGGCGCGGTGGGCATGGCCGGAGCAATTATCATCACCATGCTGGAAGCCCAGGTGCTCACCGCGGGATTGGTGTGGGCAGGCCTTTTGGTGGGTACGGCCCTCGGCGTGTGGCTGGCTTTGGCCGTCAAGATGATCCAGATGCCCCAGATGGTGGCTCTGTTCAACGGCTTTGGGGGGGCCGCTTCCTTCATCGTGGCTGCCCTCACCGTGCTGGAGGGGGGCTTAAATACCTTTACCCTCTTTACCTCGGCCCTGGCCATTGTGGTGGGGGGCATCACCTTCAGCGGGAGTTTGGTGGCCGCAGCCAAGCTGCACGGGGTGATGAACCAGCGGCCCGTGCATCTTAAAGGCCACAATGCCTATTTGTGGCTGAGCGGCTTGGTTCTGGTGCTGTCCACCTTGGGCCTCACTTTCCAGATCGGAGCGGCAGGGTGGCATGTGGTACTGCTCATCGTCTTTTCCCACGTTTTTGGCTGTGTGTTCACTATCCGGGTGGGCGGCGCGGATATGCCCATTACCATTTCCCTGCTCAACTCCTTCTCCGGGGTGGCCGGATCGGTGGCGGGCTTTGCCCTGCCTAACGGGATCCTCCTAATTGTGGTGGGTTCCATCGTGGGCGCTTCGGGCCTGATCCTCACCCAGATCATGTGCCGGGCCATGAACCGGCGGCTCATGGATATCCTGCTGGGGAAAACCACGGTTCTTCCTGGGAAAGCCGCGCCCAAGGGGCAAGGGGTACCCGAGCCTTCTCCAGAGCCCGAGCCCGCGCCCATGCAGGGCCCTTCCTGGCAGGAAGCTCTGCGCGGTGCCCAGAAAGTGGCCATTATCCCCGGTTACGGCATGGCGGTGGCCCAGGCTCAGCTGCAGGTGAAGCAGCTCGGGGAGCTTTTGGAAAGCCAAGGCAAGGAAGTGCGCTACGGGATCCATCCTGTGGCGGGCCGCATGCCGGGGCATATGAACGTACTCCTGGCGGAAGTGGATGTGCCCTACGAACAGCTCTGCGAGCTCGATGAGATCAACGCCTTTTTGGAAGAGGCCGATTTGGCAGTAATAGTGGGGGCCAATGACGTGGTGAACCCCGCGGCCATGGAGCTGGAGGGGACCCCCATCTACGGCATGCCCATCATCCGTGCCGACCGGGCCAAACATGTTTTGGTATGCAATTACGATACCAAACCTGGCTATGCTGGGGTGGAGAATTCATTGTACAAGTTGGAGCATGTCTCTCTGCTCTTGGGGGATGCCAAGGACAGTTTGGCCGAGGTTTTAAAAACTGCCAAGGGAGAGCCCGGGGAAGTGATTCCCCTGCCGGAAAAAGAGGCCCAGGAAAAGCCCGGGCAGGACCCCGCAGCCCTGCTCAGAGCGGCCCAGCGGGTTGTGATCGTACCCGGCTACGGCATGGCCGTGGCCCAGGCCCAGGGGCAAGTAAAGCTCTTGGCGGAGCTGCTGCAGAGCTGTGGCAAGCGGGTGGAGATCGCGGTGCATCCCGTGGCGGGCCGCATGCCGGGGCATATGAACGTGCTCCTGGCTGAAGTGGACATTCCCTATGAACTGCTCTTGGAGATGGACCAGATCAACGACCAGTTCCAAGAGGTGGATGTGGTGGTTGTGGTGGGGGCCAACGATGTGATCAACCCCGCGGCTAACACCCACGAAGGTACGCCCATCTACGGCATGCCCGTGCTGAGGGTGGCGGAAGCCCGCCATGTGATCGTGTTCAACTTGGACCGTTCGCCTGGCTACGCGGGTGTGGAGAACACCTTGTATGAGATGGAGCACTGTATCTTTGTGCCCGGCGATGCCGCGGTAAGCCTGCAGGCATTGCTGCAGGCCCTGCGGGAGGCGAGCTGA
>JAKOTU010000065.1 GCA_029776155.1 Bacillota bacterium
CTATATCCTGCTGCCTCCACTGCTGCTGGCCACTGTGCAGGGCTGGTCCCTTGAGGAAGTGTACAGACTCAAGGACACCTCGACCAGAAACCGCCTGCTGAGCCTGCTGGCTGGAGTCAGTCTTTGGTTTACTGCCTTTTATCTTTCCACGCTCACCCGGCACTTCTTGGATGCCAAGCTCGGCGTCATAGCCAGCGAGGCGCCAGCCGCGCACTCGTCTCTCTACCAGACTCTGCTGCTTCTTTTGGGTATGGTTGTACTTGCTCCCATCTGCGAAGAGTTCTACTTCCGCGGCTTTGTCCAAGCTGCCTACGAACGGTACAGCCCTAAGTACGGTTTTGTCATCGCAGGGGTGCTCTTTGGCTCCTACCACATCCTCAACGGCCTTACGGAGGTTGTGCCCGCCAGCATGCTCGGCGTGGCCATGGGGTACTTGGTGTACAAGACCAACTCCCTGGCCACCTCCATGCTGTTCCACATGGCGGCCAACGCTTCTTCGATACTGTTCGGAGGAGTGCTCGGCCTTTCCACGGCGAGCGTTATGCCCAGCTGGATGCACTTCGTAGCCTTAGGCGGGTTAGTTCTCACTCTAGTGCTGCTCCGCAGTGTGGATGGCCAGCCCCAGCAACACCAGCCCCGTGCTGAGGAGAAGATGTCCCCCAGGGGCATCCTGTTCTTAGTCTTAACGATCCTCTTTTTCCTGGCCGCAGGGGCGGCGGAGATAGCAGCCAGATTAGGTGTGGTTGGCTAGGGACAGCAAGACCATAATAGGCCACCTGCCGTTGATTGGGCGGGTGCCGAGGTAGCAGAACGAGACGATAGGACATAACTAAAGACGAAAAGACCGCCTCGAGCGGTCTTTGCTTTTAATTCGACTCTTCTGCCAGAAATAGTTCTAGTCCGCTATTTTTGCAGGCTTTTGACATTTCACGTGGAAATCGTTGGGAGGACAAGCATCATGAACGACTTGAGACCCGAGCTGCGTGTACTATGGCACACTCAGTTACGAAGGAGGCGAAATCCGTGATCGGCAAAGCCAAAGTGCGCGGTCTGCTTCGGTTCCTTTTGCTCTTGCTGCTCATGGCGTTGGTCGGTTGCAGCAGATCGGATCCCGCCGACTCTTATGCAGTCGTTGGTCGAAGGTTGAACACAATTGTCGCATACGCGGCAGATGGCTGCGTCCCTCTCGAATACCTCGACGACCCCTTCACCCTGCGGATGCGAATACACGCGGGCACATTCGCCTATTCTCCAGGCATCCTACCCCTGTCACACGCTTTACAGTATAGCATAGAAGAAGAGATCGCTCTGGACCTGCTAGCAGATGTCATAAGCAGTGGAGATGCTCGCAATACTATCTCTGGATTATTCGGTCAGAATGTCTCGGCCGTTTTCAAAGATGCCTTCGCTCTCGTCAGGCCAGGTCTGGACGATCACCCGATTCATCACATAGCTGACAAAGTGGAGCACTTACCGCTCGGCGAGAGAGTGACGAACATGGTCACCTCCAACCTCATCGAGACCGTTGATCGGTTTGAACTGGTGTTGGACGGTGCTCTCGTTGCGAAGGTCTTTTATGAAACACTGTGGCGTAAGACAAGCGACTGGAGGCTTAACAGCATAACCATAACATATTCTCTGAACCCGGAATTTTTCGAAAACCTCGAGTGATAGGTGGGCAGGCCACCACGATCTTGGTATGAAAAAAGACCGCTCAGTGCGGTCTTTGCTGTGTTTGAGTTGGTGGACCCAAGGGGAGTCGAACCCCTGACCTCTTGAATGCCATTCAAGCGCTCTCCCAACTGAGCTATGGGCCCGTATTGGCACCCCCAACCGGATTTGAACCGGTGCCTTCGCCGTGAAAGGGCGGTGTCCTAGGCCGCTAGACGATGGGGGCACGAAAAAAATAATGGTGGTTCCTGCTGGATTCGAACCAGCGACCTCTGCCATGTCAAAGCAGCACTCTAACCAACTGAGCTAAGGAACCAAGATTGATGATGGTGCCCAGAGCCGGAATCGAACCAGCGACACGGGGATTTTCAGTCCCCTGCTCTACCAACTGAGCTATCTGGGCACAGTGGCTGGGGTGCCTGGACTCGAACCAGGGAATGCAGGAGTCAAAGTCCTGTGCCTTACCAGCTTGGCGACACCCCAAGGGGATGGCGGAACCGACGGGACTCGAACCCGCGATCTTCGGCGTGACAGGCCGACGTGTTAACCAGCTACACCACGGCTCCATGCTGATTAATAATGGTGCGGAAGAAGGGACTTGAACCCTTACAGGATTAGCTCCTACAAGGCCCTCAACCTTGCGCGTCTGCCAATTCCGCCACTTCCGCATGTTCCCTAACCAAAATCTATGGTGGAGCCGATGGCCGGAGTCGAACCGGCGACCCCTTCCTTACCATGGAAGTGCTCTGCCTGCTGAGCTACATCGGCTTGCTGCTTTACATAGATGGAGCGGCAGACGAGGCTCGAACTCGCAACCTTCGCGATGGCAACGCGATGCTCTACCAATTGAGCTACTGCCGCATGATGGTGGGCGAAACAGGGCTCGAACCTGTGACCCCCTGCTTGTAAGGCAGGTGCTCTCCCAGCTGAGCTATTCGCCCTGGGACGTTTTCAGTTCAGGTCCGGACAGTTTTAAAGTATACCAGCACTCTTGTGCCTTGTCAACTCCCCTGCCCCGAAATTTCTCTTCAAAATTCCTCCAGGCCTACAGATACCGCGTGCCTGCCAACGATTAACACTCCGCTTCTCCTGCAGATTCGCGGGAGCTCAAGAGGAATTTGACCGTTCAAAGAGAACTGTTACTACACAAACTATAACATAATAGGGCGGTGGATTGCAAGTGCGTAGAATGAACCTCCTGTTAGTCGTGCTGTTGGTGGCAGTTGTGAGCACTACGGTACTGGCCCAGAGCAAAGGAATCCCTGTGGACATTCCTGGAACTGGGGTGCATTTCTTCACGTACCGTTATGAAGGAACCACCCCGCCGTATGATCAGATCAACACCATTTGGGCCAACCTAAGCAAAGTGTTCGGCGCTTGGGTAGATGCTGGCCAGGACCCCTCTGCCCTGACAGCGAAAGATGTGGAAATCAGAACCGATGCCGCAGGGGATGTGGCCCTCTATGTGAAAGGCCAGTTCATCGTGGAAGTGGATGCCTACCACGCGGAGCAGAACAAGGCTACCAAAGCCCAGCTGGCCGAGAAATGGGCAGCCAACCTGCGCAAGGGCATTGAAGTTTTTGTAACCCTGAACAAACCAATCGAGTAAGTACATTTCATTGCTGTGGTAGGGCGGCAACCTTCCGGGAACACCGCGGAGGCTGGCTGCCGCCCCTTTGGACACAAGGCTTTTGGCATGTGGGAACATGCTGAAAGTCTTTTTTATCCTATAGGAGGTGAACCATGACCGAACACTTTTACACCCAACTTGACTTCACAACGCCCCAAGGACGCCCGCTCATTGCCTGCAACATGGTCATGTCCTTAGATGGCAAAGTGACTGCGGGAGGACGGCTGGAACCGGGCAGCATCGGCAGCACCTTTGATCTGCACACTATGCACATGATCCGCAGCCACTTTGATGCGGTTCTTTCCGGGGGCAACACCGTACGGCAGCACCCTTTCTATCTAGGGGTCCCTACAGAACTGGAAAGGATTAGGCTGGAGCGGGGACTTGCCTTTCAGCCCCTCAGCATAGTGCTTACTGGAAGCGGCCGAGTAGATGCCCAGACCCCCCTCTTCACCCAAGCGCCCCGGCCTCCCATCATCATCACCAGCCGAGCAGGAGCCGCGAGCCTGCCGGGGGAGCTCAAGGCCAAGGCTGAGGTGGAGATCCTGGAAGAGGCTGCTCCCGCCAACATCGCCGCCCTGCTCTATGCGAAACATGGTGTGCGCAGGCTCCTCGTTGAAGGCGGGCCCAGCGTCAACTACCAGTTCATGCAGGCTAGACTCCTCGATGAACTCTTTATCACCCTGGCCCCCAAGCTCATCGGTCTGCGCACAGACTTCACCTTAGCCATGGGCGATGACCTGCTGCCCCAGCCGGAGCAAGCAGAGCTTTTGTCCATCCACCAACACGGCCAGGAGCTGTTTTTGCGCTACCGCTTCCAATGGAAGTAGCTCTACAGTCCCCGGAAGAAGAACAGGGCGGCCAGCAGTGTGAGTACCAGGTTGATGGCCTGGCCCACCAGGTGCAGATTCACCGTGGCCTGGCCCCTAAACGCCTTTTTCAAGCTGGAAAAGCGCGAGTCTAAGCCGATGGTAACAAAGGCCAAGGCAAAAAGCCAGTTTCTGGCGGTAGCGGTGATGGTGAGGATACCATCCACCTTAGCTTCACCCAGGGCCGGGACCAGGACAAAGGACGTGAGCAGGGAAGCTGCCACAAAGCCCAGGATGAACTTGGGAAAGCGCCGCCAGATTTCCCTGATGCTCAGTTTCTCCACGCCAGGTTCCTGTTCGACCCTGGTAACAAAGAACAGGGCCCAGCAGAAGGCCACAAGCCCTATGAGCGCGTTCTGGAGCATTTTTACAATGGCTGCCACTTCCATGGCATAGGGGCTCACCATGCTCCCCGCCATGACTACAGCCCCTGTGGAATCCACAGTGCCGCCGATCCAGGCTCCGGCAATGGCATCGCTCAGTCCCATCCAGCGGATCAAAACAGGCATGCCCACCATCATGATTACCGTGACAATGAGGGACACGGAAATGGCCGCACTGATCTCTTCTTTCTTGGCCTTA
Source organism: Bacillota bacterium (assembly GCA_029776155.1). GTDB lineage: Bacteria > Bacillota > Limnochordia > Darwinibacteriales > Darwinibacteriaceae > DTU010. The sequence goes on from JAKOTU010000065.1 coordinate 4,753, forward strand.
ACCGCAGCTCCCGTGGCGATGGCTGCCGACACTCCACACACAGAAGTGCAGGTGGCTACCGTGGCCACCAGTGCTTTGCTGTCGATCTTCAGCACCCTGGTTCCATACAGGTACATCAGGATCATCACCGTCGGGGGAACGATCCAGGCCACACCCAGCCCGTGGCTGCCTAGGGTGAGTACTTTGTTGAAGAGGATCTCCGCCCCCAAGAGCACCAACCCCGTTTTGATAAACAGCTCAGTTCGAATCGCAGGGACGATCCACGCCGGTTTGCGCCAGAGGTTGCTGATCAGCAGTCCCAATACCAAGGCCCAAATCACATCGTTGAAGCCATACTGGTTGAGGGTTTTTTGGTTGCCGATGATAAAGGCCAGCACAGCCAGGCCAAACACGGCGGGGAAAGCCTTTAAGTATTTCCCCACATCTTCCCCCATGATCTTCAGGGCGATGCCTGTGACAGCAGCCAGTCCTAAGCCCCACAGCAGCAGGGGCAGGATGAGGTCAACGGACAGCGCATTCTGTAAGACGTCCCACTTGGGCAGTTTAGGGATGAAGCGGATCAAGCCGAACGTCGCCCCGAGGATGAAAAACCCGCCCAGCCAATTTGCCCACCAGTCCTCTTTCTTAAACACAGAAAGCATAGTAAAGACCTCCTAGTACTCGAGTACTACAACAGTCCATACTATGCTGTCTTATTCACAAATGTGCCTTGTTTATTGCCCCTGGACCCCCTGCCCGCGCACCATTCATTGACACCCAGCTCAGCGTGGCATAAAGTAGTAAATGGAAGGAAATTCTACTTCTGAAATGTACCGCCAGTGGTGGGAGCTGAAAGGAACGGTGCCGGATGCACAAGGCGGCTCATCCGTGGCAGGTCCTGATTGTGGTTTTGCTGCTCATACTGCTCTTCCCCCAGCTGCTCAGCGAATCTACGCTGCCTGCGGAGTTATGCATAGATCACGCCGACCGCGTTGTGGAAGTCCCTCCTACGGTAAGCAAAGTGTATGCCACCACCGAAATGGGGACCTTCCTGGTCTACGCCTTAAACCCCGACGCCATTGTGGGCTGGAATAGGGGACTGAGCCCGGAGCTGGAGTTTGCCGTGCATCCCCAATACCATAGTCTTCCCACTGTGGGTACGTGGGATGATACCTACCAGACGATCAATACTGAGCTCTTGGCCAAGCTTGCCCCGGATCTGGTCGTCCATTATGCCCCCAGCAGCCCGTTCCACCGCCAACTGGTGGAACAGATCCAGCAGGAGCTGGGGCTGCCCGCCGTTTTACTGGACAACAGCTTGGCTGCCCTGCCCGAGTCCCTCCGCTTGCTGGGGCGCCTCATGGGCAAAGAGGTGCGGGGACAAGCCCTGGCAGCCTATGTGGAAAACCACCTGGCAAGACTGGCTGACTTCCAGGCCCTGTACCAAAGCTTCCAACCGATCCCGGTGCATATTGTCTCTGAGCGGGCCCCCGGCCACTTTGATGAGCTTCTGCACCTTGCGGGCATGGTGGAACTGCCGGTGTGGAATGGGGAACCGCCCCTGCCCGATCTGGTGCTGATTATGCCCCATGCCATCGCCGATCCCTACCGCACCATAGAAAGGGATGGCCACAAGCGCATCTACCAGATTCCCTCCTTCCCCCTGAACTGGCTGGAACCGGGCTCCATCTTCAGCCTCCTAGGGTTAGAATGGCTCCATTCCATAGCCTACCCCACTACTTATAACGGGGATTTGGCCCAAACGTACCGCACCTTTATGGAAGTTTTCTTTCAAATCGATGTCACCCCAGAGCTGCTCGCCTACACCCTGCGCCGCAGCGGCATCTCTTTCTAGGCCAGGCAGAACATACCTTTGCCTTCAGCCCAGGACAGATCCATAATGGGCTGGGAGGTGAGAATATGAAAAAAGTTGTACTGGTATTGTTGATGGTGCTGGCCCTGGGCATGGGTGCGGCAGCAGCTGCGCCGGAGTACCACACGGTGGCCAAAGGTGATACGCTGCATGCTCTGGCCAAGCGCTACGCCGTAACGGTTGGCGAGTTTCTAGAGTTTAACCCCGGACTCAACCCGGAGAACCTGCGCATTGGGCAGAAGCTGCTCATTCCCGTAGAACCCCTGTGGAGCTACCACGTGGTCCAGCCCGGCGACAGCAGCAGATCCTTAGCTGCCCAGTATCAGGTGCCAGAAGACCTCCTGCTGCAGGCGAATGGCTTAACCAGCCAAGAGCTGAAAACAGGGGCCATGATCCGCATTCCCATCCATTTCTATTTGGGACAGCCCGCACAGCGCCCCACCCACACGGTGGAGATCGGCGAAACATTGTACGAACTTGCGCTGCGGTATAAAGTCAATTTGGCGGACCTTGTAAAGTGGAACAACCTGCCCGATCCCAATCAGATCATGGCTGGACAAGTGTTGATTGTGGGGTAAGCACTGGGCCCTGAAAGGGGCCCTGTTTACATAGCATTTTCCAAGCGAGGGGTCAGATCTGGGTAAACAGCTGCGAACAGTTTAATGTGTAGACGGGAGGTCGATAACGTGAAATTGTGCAAGACTGCAGCCATCCTTTTTCTGCTTGTCTTGGTAGCAGCTGCCGGCGGAGCACAGGCAGCTGAGTTTTCCCGCACCTTTCTCCTAGAGGCGGGGGCCCGTTACGAGGTGAGTGTGCGCATTAGAACTTCCCTACAGGATGCGCCCACCTTGGCCTCGGTGTACATCCATAGTGAGCACGGGCAGTACCTGCGCTCAACCCAGCTCAGCCGCAGTCTGGCCGGGAGCCAGGAGTGGCAGCAGATTTCCACCATCGTTACTGCCCCCCCAGGGGCAACCCATGCCACCGTGGTATTTACCGCCCCTGAGGGTGTGGAGATGGAGTGGGACGAGTTCAATATCCGCCGCATCCAGCTGGATCTGGCAGATGAAGTCCTCATTGAACAGGGCCTGGTTTACACCGGCTTGATCGTGGATGCCCGGGGCCTGGGCCTGCAGCGGGGCATGAGCCCGAGAATCTACTCCCAATCTGGCCAGCTGGTCTACGCCGGGGTGGCCGTTTCCTATGAGTTTCTCCAGCAGGCGGGCATTGTCTCCTACGGACAGGAGCTCAGCCCTGAACTGCTCAAGCGCATTCAGCCCAAGGGAACAGTTAAGGTGTCTCCGCTGGTGGTTAGAGCCCTGGAGGTGACAGGCAGTCCCGAGACCAGTGTGGTCATCAGCGACGACGATGCCCAAGCTATTTTAGACGCCCTGGAGGTGTACGATTTCCTCGCCGAGTATTCCGTAGTCTTCTTGATCGACTGATCCCGCAAATCCCCAGTACGAACCAACCCACCTCACTTATTGGAGGTGGGTTTTTTGTTGACAGGATTAGGGAAGGGGAGTATACTATAGTTGAATATATGAACAGTTGCTCATATGTACTGAGGAGGGAAGGCATGACCTACCAAGAAAACCCGTCCTGCGAGGTAACGGTGATCCATGAAGATGTGGTGCAAAGGGTGCAGCAGACCATGCCCCCGGAAGAGGACCTTTTTGATTTAGCTGAGTTCTTCAAGGTGTTTGGCGACACCACCCGCATCCGCATCCTCTACGCCCTCGCCCAATCGGAGATGTGCGTATGTGACCTGGCTTATCTACTGGGACTCACCCAGTCAGCCATCTCCCACCAGCTGCGCGTGCTGAAGCAGGCCAAACTGGTGCGGTTCCGCCGGGAAGGACGCGTTATTTACTACGCCCTCGACGACGACCACGTAAAGTCCATTTTTGATCAAGCCTACGAACATATTCAAGAACGCAATTGAGGTGGAGTAGATGCGCCTAGTATACCACTTGGAAGGTTTGGACTGCGCTGCCTGCGCAGCCAAGATCGAAACAGCCGCCGCTAAGCTGGAATCAGTGCGGGAAGCAGTGGTGGATTTTCCCTCCAGCCGCATCTTCCTGGATATCGACACAAATGACCGCGCAGCGGTGAAAAAGGCTCTGCAGGACGTTGTCACCGCGGTGGAACCCGCGGTTACGGTCAGGGAGCAAAAGTTGGAGCGGGCCACGCCCAACCTGCTCACTTGGGCCAACGCGATCTTGGCCCTGGGACTGCTCAGCTTCGCCGCAGCCTGGCTCCTCCCCGCTGGAACACTGAAAACAGCCCTGTTTTTGACCGCCTACGCCTTAGCTGGAGCCGAGATCATCTTCAGCGCAGCAGGCAGCATCAAAAGGGGCATGATCTTTGATGAAAACTTCCTCATGACCATTGCCACCGCGGGTGCGGTGGCCCTTGGCCAGTTCCCTGAAGCCGCTTCAGTCATGATCTTCTACCGCATCGGCGAGTTTCTGCAGCACCTGGCTGTGGACCATTCCCGCCGCTCCATCGCCTCGCTCTTGGCCATTACGCCTGAGCTGGCGCACCTGAAGCAGAACGAGACCATCAGGGATGTCCCCGTGGATCAGCTGCGGGTTGGTGATGTGGTGGTGGTCCGCCCAGGGGAGCGCATCCCCGTAGATGGAACCGTATTAAAGGGAAGCTCTAGTGTGGACAGCTCCGCCCTCACCGGAGAAAGCCTCCCCAAAGGCGTGGGGCCGGGCCAGGAAGTATGGGCGGGGTCGGTGAACCTCAGCGGGCTGTTAACCCTAGAAACCAAGAAGCTGGCCAAGGAGTCCACCGCTGCCCGCATCTTGGAGCTGGTGGAAAACGCGGCCAGCCGCAAGGCACCCACCGAAGATTTCATCACCACCTTCGCCCGCTATTACACCCCGGCGGTTGTAGGCCTGGCCGCGCTGATTGCCTTCCTGCCGCCCCTCTTTATGGGCGGTATATTCAAAGATTGGATCTACCGCGCCCTGATCTTTTTGGTCATCTCCTGCCCCTGCGCCCTGGTGGTCTCCATCCCTTTGGGCTTTTTTGCCGGGATAGGTAGGGCTTCCAGGCAAGGGGTGCTGGTGAAGGGCAGCAACTACCTGCAGGCCCTGCACGAAGCACGCACCATCGTATTCGACAAGACGGGCACCCTCACTTCCGGCCGTTTTGCGGTACAGGAAGTAGTTGCCCAAAAGCCCTTTACTCCCGAAGAAGTGCTGGAACTGGCGGCCCATGCGGAAAGCTTCTCCACCCACCCCCTGGCCCAGTCCATCCTCAAAGCTTACGGCCGGGAGGTAGATCCGAGCAGCTTGGAGCGCGTGGAAGAACTCTCTGGTTTTGGAGTGAAAGCTATCTGGCGCGGCCGGGAGATCCTCGCCGGCAGCGGCAGATTGCTGGACCAGGCTGGGATCGGCGTGCCAGCTGAATTCCGCAAGTCCGCGGTTTATGTGGCCGTGGATGGGGTCTATGCCGGGGCCATCATCTTGGCCGATGCCCCGAAGCCAAGCGCAGTCCAGGCAGTGCAGGAACTTAAGGCTTTGGGAATGGAAGTGGTTATGCTCACCGGCGACAGCGCCCCAGTGGCAGCAGAGGTGGCCGGGCAGCTGGGCTTGGATGCATTCAGCGCTGAGCTTCTGCCCCAGGACAAAGCTGCTGAACTGGAACGCTTGGTCAGCACCCGCAAGGGCAAGGTTGTGTTTGTGGGTGATGGCATTAACGATGCCCCGGCCCTGGCCGCGGCCCACGTGGGTGTGGCCATGGGCGGCCTGGGCTCCCAAGCGGCCATTGACACCGCGGATGTTGTGCTGGTGAACGATGACCCCTATGACGTGGTCAAAGCGGTGCAGACCGCACGCGCCACTAACAGGATCGTGCGGCAGAACATCGCCCTGGCCCTTGTGGTCAAACTGGGCATGCTCTTTTTGGGTGCTGCAGGCCTGGCCACCCTGTGGGAGGCGGTGTTCGGCGATGTGGGTGTTACCCTACTGGCCGTACTCAATGCACTGAGGATCAGTGCCCCACAAAGGGTACGCTCTGTCCGAAGTGTATGATAATAAACTCAAAGGAAGTGAGAGCATGCGGCGCAGTGTGTTGTTGATGCTGGCTTTTGTTCTGCTCCTGGCTTACCCCGCCCAAGCCGGCGCCTCCCCGGAAAGCTTCACCATTCAGGTCCGGACCTCCGGTGCGGTGATGGTGGCACCCACCAAGGCCCAGCTGTGGGTGGGAGCAAAGAGCGATGGACCCTCGGCCGAAGAGGCCCTAGCCGCCAGCCACGCGGTTGTGGAGCGGCTGCTCGAGGTTTTCTCCCGCTACACCCCTGCTGAGCAGGTGAAGACCTCGGAGTTCACCATGTATCAAAACGAACAGTGGGATGAAGAAACCAGGCAGTTCGTCCCCGAAGGGTTTTCGGTACGCCATGTGTTTGAAGTGCACATCCTGGATCTGAACACGGTGGCCTCCTTCCTGGACGAAGCAACCCAAGCGGGAGCCAACATTATCTACGGACTCCAGTACGGAGTGCAGGACCACCATCCCGCCAAAGAACAGGCCTTCAAAACGGCCATGAAGGAAGCTTGGTGGAAAGCCCAAGTTATTGCTGAAGCCAATCAGGCCCAAGGTTTGGTTCTGGAGTCGGTGGAGGAAGTGGACTACTACGGTTCCGAATACAGCACTGGAGAGCTGGAAATGGAAGCGGGTCAGGGCAGTACCTTTGCACCGGGACAACTCCAGATCACAGCTGCCATAAGCGCCACCTTCCGCGCCTACCTCCCCGAAAACTGAGGAACATAAAACCAGCCCAAGCACGCTGCTTGGGCTGGTTAACTATTTGCGCCTCAGGACGTCCTGAAAAACACTCCAGGGTGTCACCAAAGGTGGAGGCTGCCTAAATTCCAGGCGCTCCTGCGTGGTAGGATGGATAAGGTTCAGGTATTCTGCCCACAAGGCGATCTGCTGGCCCGGGCTGGGCGGCCCGTAGCGCTGATCCCCCACCAAGGGATGGCCCAGGGCGGCCATCTGCACCCGGATTTGGTGGGAACGCCCCGTCTCCAGCCGGATGCGCACCAAAGTGCAGCCCTCCGCCATGCCCATGACCTTGTACTGGAGCTTTGCTTTTTGGGCCCCCCTGGTCCCCGGTTCAACCATCTGGACCAGGTTGCGCCGGCGGTCTTTGAGCAGAAACCCCTCCAAGGTTCCTTCCAGGGAGTCTAAATAGCCGTGCACCACAGCCAGATACCCGCGGCGCAGTTCCCTGCGGCGGATCTGCTCCGCCAGCCTGGAGGCCGCCTTGGAGGTGCGGGCAAAGACCATTACGCCCCCTACAGGCCGGTCCAGGCGGTGCACCAGCCCCAGGTAGACATTACCGGGCTTTTGGTACTTCTCCCGCACATAGTCCTTCAAGAGCGTGAGTAGGTCCGGATCACCTGTTTTGTCCCCCTGGGAAAGCAAGTTGGGGGGTTTTACCACCACCAGCAGGTGGTTATCTTCATAAAGCACTGGGATGCTGTTCATAAATCCCGCCGCCTTCACAGCATTTTTACCGCGGCCAGGGGCATGCGGCGCTCTGACCCAAAAAGCGGAGTGGTGACCCTGAGCATGAGTGCCGCCTGGCGGCGTTTGTACTCACTGGCTTCCACCGTTTTCACCACCCAGCGCACCGTCTCCTCGGCATAGCCCCGTGCCATAATCTCCCTGGGACTTAGGCCCTCATCTAGGTAAGCAGCTAGAATGGCATCCAGTACCGCATAGGGGGGTAGGCTGTCTTCATCCCGCTGGTTGGGCCTAAGCTCTGCAGAGGGCGGTCTTTTGATGGTGTTCCAGGGAATTATTTCCCTTTCCCGGTTGATATACTCCGCGAGCTGGTAGACCATGGTTTTGTAAACATCGGCCAGCACCGCCAGCCCTCCGCACATATCTCCATAGAGAGTGCAGTAGCCCACCGCCAGCTCACTTTTGTTGCTGTTGGAGAGCACCAGACCACCAAACTTGTTGGACAGGGCCATGAGCAGACTGCCCCGCAGACGGGCCTGGATGTTCTCTTCGGCCACGTTCATCTCCGTCCCGGCAAAGTGCTCCCCAAGGGCGGTTAACATGGACTGGTAAAGCCCAGTAATGGGCAGAACATCAAACCTAAGGCCCAAGTTGCGGGCTAGGGCTTGGGCATCCCTAGCGCTCTCCGGAGCAGAATAGGGCCCGGGTTGGGTAAGGCCCCAGACCTGCTGCGGCCCCAGCGCCTCCGCTGCTATGCAGGCCGCCACAGCAGAATCGATCCCCCCGGAAAGGCCGATAATCACCCGTTTCATACCGCACTTGGCCGCGTAATCCCTCAGACCCAAAACCAAAGCTTGATAGACCAATGCCGCATCTTCCTCCAGGTCTTCCCCAGGCGGCTCTCCGGGAGAGCTGAGGTCAACGATCTGCCCCGCCTTTTGGAAACGGGGCAGTGCGGCCAGAAGCCTCCCCTGGCTATCCCACACCCGGCTCGCGCCGGGGAAGATCAGCCCGTCGTTTCCCCCCACCTGACCCACTGCAGCCACGGTAAGCCCATTGGAGGAGGCCAGTCCAGCCAGAGAGTCCAGGCGCTCCTTCTCTTCCCCAACCCTGAAGGGAACGGCCCTGGGATTGACCACCAGATCGGCTCCGGCGTCTTTAAGTTCCCGCGCCAGCTGCCCATCCAGCTCTAGGCCCAGGGCCACAGCAAGGGCGCGCCCAGCCAGGGGCACAACCAGATGTTCCTGGCCGGGGTGGAAATAACGGGCTTCGGGGAAGAACCTGAAGGGGGTCAGCCTTCTTTTGTACTGTATCCCGAGGAGCACCCCTCCCCGCACCACAAGGGCAGCGCTAAAGAGCTGCTCCCTTTCCTGCCACGGAGTTCCCATCACCAGGGTCACGCTAGGATGCTGTGCGCTGAACTCCTGCAGCTGCCTGGCGGCCTCGCGCACAGCTTCCAGAAACTCCCCGCGCAGCAGCAGATCGCAGGGCGGATAGCCTGTTAGGTACAGTTCAGGGAAGACGATCAGATCACAGGCCCCGTTGTCCTGCACCACCTGGCGCAGCCGGGCCAGATTACCCCAAAGATCTCCCACAACGGGGTTTTCCTGCGCAAGATAGATTCTCATGATCTTCACCTCACCTGCACAGCCGCAGGCTCGAGCTCGGCCTGGGCCTGGCTCAGGGCAGCAAACTCTCTCCAGACCAAAAAGACCGTAACCGCCGTGGCCCCGGCATCGGCCAGGGGATAAGCTGCGAACACGCCCGACAGCCCCCAAAAGCGGGGCAGCACCACAAGGAGGGGAATAAGCATGAGGATTTGGCGGCTTAAAGACAACAGGGCAGCCTTTCTTGGTTTACCCAGGGCCTGGAAGAAGTTGGCCCCCACAATCTGCAGACCAACCACGGGGAAGCAGAGCATTACCGTCCGCATCGCCCGCTGGCCCAAGGCCATCAACTCCGCATCCTGCCTACCAAATAGAGCCACCAGCTGCGCTGGAAACAGGCGGGTCGCCAAAAAGCCCATGTTCACAATGAGGGTTGCGGCCGCCGCGGCGTAGAGAAAAGTCTGCCGGACACGCTGGTACTGTTTGGCGCCGTAGTTGTAACCTAAGATGGGCTGCGCCCCTTGATTGATGCCGAAGATGGGCATCAGAATCAATGTATTCAGGCTGAACACTATGCTCATGGCGGAAACGGCCAGATCGCCTCCGTGATGGATCAGACTCTTGTTCAATATAAAATTCTGCACGCTGGAGGCAAGCTGCATGGCAAAGGGGGCAAACCCGATGGAGGCGATCTGCAGAACAATGGACAGCTCCAACCGGGGCACAGCCCGCCAGTTTAAGCGCAGCTGGCTTTTGCCCCGCAGGAAATAGGATAGGACCCACACCATGGACAGCGCCTGAGCCAGAATCGTGGCCAAGGCCGCGCCCTTAACTCCCCACCCGAAAATAAAGATGAAGATGGGATCCAAAATGGTGTTGCTGATGGCGCCGATGAGCATGGTTGCCATGGCAATGGTAGGGCTGCCCTGAGCCCTGATCATGTGGTTGAGGCCAAAACTCACTGCTTGAAAAATGGCCCCGTAGAGAATGATGCTCAAGTAGTCCCGGGCATAGGGCAGGACCGCCTCACTCGCTCCCAAAAAGCGCAGCAGCGGTTCGAGGAACAACACCCCTGCGGTAGTCCCTGCTAGGGCAATGAGCACCAGCAGCCCCAGGGCATTGGCCATAATCTTCTCCGCCTCTTCCCTGCGGCCTTCCCCCAGCCGGATGGAGATCAAGGCGGTGGCGCCCAGCCCCACAAGCATGACACAAGCCATCTGAATCAGCATAATGGGGAAGACTAAGGATAGGCCCGCCAGTCCCAGCGGGCCCACACCATTGCCAACGAAAATGCGGTCAACAACATTGTAAAGTGCCTGGACAAGCATGCCCACAATGGCTGGTACCGAAAACCTCACCAGCAGGGGCAGAATCGGTTCGGTACCCAGTCGATCAGCACGATCCATAAACTCACCCTTCTACATGTTCTGATTCAAGTTACGAACTGCTCCAGCCAAGTTCGCGGTGGCGGGCCCGAGCCTTGATCTTCAATTCCTCCAAACGCCGGGCCAGTTCCACGGCAATGGCCACAGACCTGTGCTGCCCCCCTGTACAGCCGATGCCAATGCTCAAACGGCCTTTGCCTTCCTGGACATAGCTGGGCAGCAGTTCGTCAATGAGCTTGGAAAATTTCTCCAAAAAGAGTTGGGTCGCGGGCCACTTGAGGACGTACTCCGCCACCCTGGGATCTTGCCCTGTGAGGGGCCGCAGCTCATCCACGTAAAACGGATTGGGGATGAAGCGCACATCGAACACGATATCAGCATCAATGGGCGCCCCGTACTTATACCCAAAGGAGAACACATCCACGAACACCGATTCCTTCAAGGGCACGCCAGCAAAGATTTCATTGATGCGCACCCTTAGGTCCATGGGACGCATATCGCTGGTGTCAATGACCACATGGGCCATCTCCCGCGCTTCACTGAGGAGCCGCCGTTCTTCGGCGATGCTGGCGAAGATGCTCTCCGTCTCACTTGTTCCTTTGACCAAGGGATGCAGGCGCCTGGTTTCACTGAAACGCTTAATGAGCACGGAATCTGCGCAATCCAGAAAGATGATCATGTAGGAATGGCCGCTCTGTTCCAGCCACTCCAGGGAACGGCGCAGATCGCTGAAGTACTCCCGGACGCGGATATCAATGGCGATGGCATACTGCCTAGGACTCTGACTCTGCATCTGCAGTTCGACTAAACGAGGGAGCAGGGCAGGAGGCAGATTGTCGATACAGAAGAACTGTAGATCTTCCAGCACCTTCATGGCCTGCGTTTTTCCTGCGCCTGATAAACCGGTGATAATCACGAAGTCAATTGTGCTCACTGCTCTGCACCTCCCAGATAAGGCACCCTGCGGTACCATCCTTTATTCCACAATTGTCTGTTTCTCCCTGCCGGCTAAGAAAGGCAAAACCCTCCACTAGGATAGCTTAACCAGCTGCCCTAGTGAAGGGTGAGCCGCATTTTTCCTACCGCCGCCAATTCCAGGGAGGAGTTGGGGGCGGGTTTAAATGGGAGTTGTCTTGATAGGCCCAATGGCGATCGTACACCAAAATGGTCGGCCCGGCTATCTCCTCTTCGGCGTAGCCCTGGTAAGGATCATCCTGCACCTTGTACAAACTGAAGGAGAAAGTGGTAACTCCGTTTTGGGGCCGGGGAGCCAGCATGGTGAGTACCATATAGGGATCGAGCCACTCGACGCGCCTGCGAGCTGGGGAGTAAAAATAGCCCCCCTCCACCGAGCTCACCGCGATTTCCCCTACATCACCCTGGGAGAAACCCCGGTACACTTCGTCTACGACCAGATAGGTGTTCTCCCGCTCCCGGGAGAGAAAGCCCAGATCCACAAACACCCGAACCTCTTCCTGCGCCCGCACCACATAGGAGTTGGGGCTGAACACCTGGGAGGTTTGGACCTCCACCACTGCCTCCCGGTTCCAGGCGCTCACCCGCACTGCCAAGGGCTCACCGCGCCAGTCCGCACTTAAGTTGAACGCTTCGATGACCACTGTGCGGGCCGGCACCACAATGGTGCGGTCGAGGAAGAAGGGGCGCCAGCGCTGATCCCAACCCTCAGAGGCCAAGGTCACTGTCATGCGTGAAGAGCCACCATTGGCCAGGGCCACCTTCAAAGTTTCATCTTCCAACCAGGCCACCACGGCCACATCACCCAGCCAGCCATCGCGCATAGCCGCCGCAGCGGGACCGGCCACGACAAGAACCACAAACAATGTCACTGTCAAAAACTGCAGAGAACGAAACCGATGCACTTGGATGCCCTCCTATTGTGGAACACTCCACATCTCATCTGCAACTGCCACCCGCAAGCGGATTAGAGCGGGACCCGCCTGCTGCCCGATGGGGTATAGCGCATATCGCGGCCATACACCAAAAGCACTGGTCCTTCAATCCTCTCCTGATGCCAGCTGGAAGCGGTATCCACCTTTCGAAGGCCGAAAGTCATGCTGGTCATCCCTCTGCCGATGTTGGGTGTTTTCATCCGCAGCACCAAGTACGGTTTGACGTATTCAATGGTGTTACTGCCCCGAACCTGAGTGGGCCCGCCGCCCATGGAGTCAATGCGTATACGATCTTGGTTGAAGCCGTCCGCTGTGGTGTAGTAGTCGTCGATTACGATGCGGGTCCTACCAGAATTGTCCAGGAGGCTGTCCAGATCCACCGTTACGGTCCACTGGGTGTTGGCCGGCACCACATAGCTATCCAGCTGGAAAACGCCTGCCTGCTGAACGGGAACCAGAAAACCACGGAACCCTTCTGCAACACGGACGTCGATTTCTTCATTGCGCCGCGGGGGGTTGGGGTAGAAGGTTTCCTGGACGATGGTTTTGGCCGGTACACTTACCTGCCTGGAAGCAAACACAGGCCGCCCCCTCATATCCATGGTACCGGTGGAAATCGTTACCGTGATCCGGCGGTTGCTGGAGTTACCAACCGCCACATTGAGCTCATCACCATTCATCCACGCAACAGCTGTGATCTCGTCAAGGTATCCATAGGCATCCCTCGGCGAAAAGGCAGCGGCTGACCCCACCGCTACCATAACGAACAGAAAAACCAACAAAAATCTACGCATAAAAGCCCTCCTTTCCCGACTAAAGGGTTAATACCTGAAGATCACCGTATCTCCGAACTCTCCCTCATGAAATGCAGGTTCATGGCTATCCGGTTCTGTGAAGGCGTCGAAGTAATACCACATTTCTTCATAGATGTAGTCGTACAGCTCCGAAGCGGTTATCTCCCCGTAAGGCCTGCGGAGATCCGCATTTCCATCTTCCAATCCTTGCAGCAAGAAGTAGGTGAATACTCGTTGTCCCCACACCCAATCATAGGAGGCAACCTCATTCCATTGTGCCGCGCCTAACAGGGTGTACCGCGACTTACGAAAAGCCAGCGGTTCTAATATGGGATCGTCCGCCCAGCTTCCAGCGTACGAACCATCGATTATGAGGGTGACATTGCCTGGAAAACCCTTGACCCACGACTCGAGCTCGCCATCGGTGATAATGTTGCCGTATTGCCCAGAAGCATCCCACGGCCGCAGATAGTCCATCTTTGCTACCCCGGCGAAATAGATCACAAGGTAATCCGCTTCGCTCGAGGCCATTTTGATCGCTTCTTCCACAGCCGCTTTGATCTCGCTTTTCCGCGCTGGGTAGATGCCCCGATTTACATCCCTGCGATTATTGAGCAGCAGCCTGCCCATACCCGCCAGGCGATTCTGCCTGAACAGCTTATTGAACACCGCTTCAGCGGCCTCTACAGCGCCATCGGAAGTAGTTCCATCCTGGTATCTGTCGATCCCAATAACGATGTAATGACCAATGCCCGTATGGATGGATGGGACCTCAGTCGTCCTGCCACTGTAGACGCGAACCTTTTCCCTCTTGACCTCAAAGCGCAATGCTTCATGGCGGACTGTTATGGTGTACGTGCCCGGAGGGAGCCCGCCAAATCGGTAATGCCCCTCTGCGTTAGTGCGCTTTGTATCCCACGTCCTGGCCCCCACAATTTCCACTTCAGCATAGGGGAGTGGTTCGAACCCATAGGGGTCCTCGTTCGTGGCTGCTAACAACACGTCCTCTGCCTGCAGATCCAGCATCGAACCCTGGCGGATGAGTACTTTCCCTACCACTTCCCCGGGTTCGCCGGGAATGGTGATTCCCACCGAACAGCCGGCCAGAAGGGTGATAATCAACAATAGAGCTGAGATATAAGCCGAACGCCTCGCATCCTCGCCCTCCTTCCCTCTATACCATATTAATCGCAGAACAATTTGGTTTTGCGGGCTTAGTTTTCCCTTGTCTGCACATCCGAGACAGTTTCTTCCTCTGGAGAAGGGGAACTGCCCCTAGTTCATCCCTTCTTTTTAGATATCGCATTTTTTTGTTGACATGTATATCGGGTAGTGATATCTTCTATAACGTCACCCGATATACCTTCCCCCGATATATCACAACCCGATGCACAGAAAGGGGTGGTTCCATGGCCCCCGAAGAGCAAGGAGCCCTGACCGAAGCGGTCTTCTACATCCTCCTCGCCCTGCACCAGCCGCGGCACGGCTACGGCATTATGCAGCAGGTACAGGAACTAACCCAAAACCGGGTGCTTTTAGGCCCCGGCACCCTGTACGGAGCCTTGAGCACATTGGTGGAGAAAGGGTGGATTGAGCCCCTGGCCGAGACGGAGAGTTCCCGCCGGAAAGAGTACGTCATAACTGACCGGGGAAGACTCGTGTTCCAACAGGAACTGGCCCGGCTGGAAGAACTGGTGCGCCACGGCAAGCTGGTCCAAAGGAGTGAAAATGATGCACAAGCGGGTAATTAGGTTCTTCACCAACTATGAACGGGAAGAACAGTGGCTCAATGAGATGGCAGCACAGGGTTGGCACTGCCGCGGATATGTCTTCGGCCGCTACCTGTTTGAACGGGGTGAACCCGGTGCGTACACCTACCGGATTCAGTTCCTGGATTATCCAGCAGATCATCCCCGGAGCGCCCCTTATCTGGATTTCCTAAGAGAAGCGGGTGTGGAAGTAGTGGCTTCCTGCTTCCGCTGGGTGTACCTGCGCCAAGCGGCATCCGCTGGCCCCTTCGAACTCTTTTCTGATCGGGAATCCCGCATCGCCCATTACAGAAGGATCATCATGATGCTGCTCCCTTTAGCTGTAGTCAACTTAGCGTTCGGTACGCGCATCTTCGGCCATGGCGGACTAACAGGTTACCTGAACCTGGGGGCGGCAGCGGCCCTGGCCATTCCCGTCAGCAGGTATTACCAGAAAATAGCCAAGCTGGAAAAGGAGCGCCTGATTAGGGAGTAAACAGAAGCGACTATCGCTGGCATCAGCAATAGTCGCTTTGCTTATTCACTTCTAATGGGCCTTCACTTCCGTCCAGATACGGTCGTAAATGCTTAAGGTCTGCCCAAGGTTAACGAACACTTCAGAGTTCACCAGATCCTCGGGTTCTGGATAGATGCTGCGATCTCCACTTATCTCAGGCGGAAGCATGGTGCGGCTCTCTCCGTTGGTCACGGCATACCCAGTGTAATCCGCATTGCGGAAGGAGATCTCCGGATCCAGCATGAAGTTGATGAACTTCATTGCTCCCTCGGGATTCTTGGCGTTGCTGGGCACGGCCATCACATCAAACCAAAGGTTTGTCCCCTCTTTGGGAATGGCAAAGGCCAGATCGGGATTCTGCATCCTGGCTACAGTGGCCTCTCCAGACCATACCACGGCCAGGGCAGCTTCACCGGCAATCATCTTATCCTGGCCCTCGTCCACCACATAGGCCAAAACCAACGGCTTCTGCTCCTTGAGCAGCTCACCGGCTTCCTCCAGTTCTTTCTCATCTAGTGTATTGATGCTGTAGCCAAGCTTCAAAAGGGCTACGGCGATGGAGTCACGCTGACTGTCCAGCATGAGGATTTCCTTTTCATACTTGGGATCCCAGAGGATGTCCCAGCTGTCCACGGGTTCGTCCACCATGGTGGTGTTGTACAGAATGCCTACTGTGCCCCAATAATATGGGAGAGAGTACTCGTTTTTGGGATCATAGTCCCAGCCCAGGTGCCGCGGTTCGATGTATTTGGCGTTGGGAATCTTGGTCAGGTCCAACTTCTGCACTAAACCCTCTTCGATCATCCGCGTGAGCATGTAGTCCGAGGGGAAGATCACATCATAGGCACTACCGCCAGCTTTAATCTTCACGTACATATCCTCGTTGGTAGCGTAGGTGTCGTAGACAACCTTGATACCCGTTTCTTTCTCGAATTCTTCCAGAATGCCTTCGTCGATGTAATCGCCCCAGTTGTACACATAGATGGTAGGCTTGTCCCTCGTGCAGCCACTGAGAACTGCACTGAGCAGTACTAAAGCCGCCAGCACCACGAGCGCTTTAGAGAGTCTGCTCAACCTCCTCACTCCTTTCATATGATTGGGGTTTTGGAAGGCCGGCAGGGCCTTCTATGCAAGAGCCCCTCCCAGGGGAAGAAGCTCTAATTGCCTAGAATGCCTTAACTTCAGTCCAAATGCGGTCATACTCTTTAAGAGTCTCGCCCAGGCTCACAAACACCTCGGTATTGGCCAGAACCTCCTCGCTGGGGTAAGCCCGGGGATCATTGCGCACCTCTTCCGGCAGCATTTCCCAGGCAGCCAGATTGGGGGTGGAATAGCCCGTGTACTCCGCGTTGCGCAGGGCAATTTCCGGCCGGTTCAAAAAGTCCATGAACTTGTGGGCAGCCTCCACGTTCTTGGCGCCCTTGGGAATGGCCATCACGTCAAACCAGAGGTTGGTGCCCTCTTTGGGAATGGCATAAGACAGATCGGGATTCTCCGCGATGGCGTACATGGCTTCCCCCGACCAGGTTAAGGCCAGGGCTGCTTCGCCGGCCACCATTTTGTCTTTGCCCTCATCGACAACGTAGGCCAGAACCAGGGGCTTTTGCTGTTTGAGCAGTTCAGCCGCTTCCGCCAGTTCCCTTGGGTCCTTGGTGTTGATGGAATAACCCAGCTTCAAGAGGGCTGCCCCGATGGAGTCCCGCTGGCTGTCCAGCATGAGGATGTTCTTGGCATACTTAGCATCCCAGAGCACATCCCAGCTCTCCACTTCCCCCTCCTCCACCATAGTGGTGTTGTAGAGGATGCCTAACGTACCCCACATGTAGGGCAGGGTGTATTCGTTTTTTGGATCGTAATCGGCTCCCATGAGTTTGGGGTCGATGTGCACGTGGTTGGGGATCTTCTCCAGATCGATCTCGAGCAGCATACCTTCGTTGATCATCCTGGTCACCATGTAATCCGAAGGGAAAATCACATCGTAGTTGCTGCCCCCGGACTTGATCTTCACATACATGTCTTCATTGGTAGAAAAGGTATCGTACACCACCTTAATACCCGTCTCTTTCTCAAACTCTTCGAGAATGCTCTCGTCGATGTAATCGCCCCAGTTGTACACGTACAGAACTGGCTGTTCTTTGCCGCACCCGGTAAGGGCCAGACTAAGCACTACCAAACCTAGGATCGTAAGGACTGTCTTTCTTGGGAACACGTCTCCCATTCCTTTCCTTTCTTTCTTCGCGGGCTTGCCGCACATTGACGATAATCAGGAGTGCTAAAACAAAAGTGAACATGATGGTAGACAGTGCGTTGATCTTGGGGTTAATCCCCCTCCTGGCCATGGAGTATACCGTAATGGAGAGTGTGGATACTCCTGAACCGGTGGTGAAAAAGCTTACCACAAAGTCGTCAATGGACAGGGTGAAAGCCAAAAGCAGTCCTGTGATGATGCCCGGCATGATCTCGGGGATAATCACCTTCCACAAAGCCTGCAGCGGCGTACAGCCCAAATCCAAGGCCGCTTCGTAGAGATGCTTGTTGAGCTGGCGCAATTTGGGCAGCACCGACAAAATCACATAGGGCACGTTAAAAGTTATATGCGACAGCAGGAGAGTCAAGTAACCGAACCGCACCTTGCTGAACACAAACAGGAGCATCAGGGAGATGGCGGTCACAATTTCTGGGTTCAGCACCGGCAGATAGGTCACGTTCATGATCAGCTTTTTGGGCACCCCTCGGGTGTTGTGAATCCCAATGGCCGCAAAGGTGCCGATAATTGTAGCGATGACAGCCGAGCTGATGCCGATGATCAGCGTGGAGTACAGGGAATGCATAATGGTGCGGTCCTGGAACAACTCCACATACCAGCGCAGGGTGAAGCCTCCCCACATTCCCCTGGAGCGGGCATCGTTGAAGGAGTACACCATGAGTACGGCAATGGGCAGGTACAAAAAGGCGAAGATGAGATAAATGTAAGTGCGTTTCAAAATCCTTACCACAGCGCCACATCCTTTTCTTCGCCTTCAAAGAAGGACATAACTGCCATACTCAAAAGGATCACCACGATCATCACCACGGAAATGGCCGAACCAAACCCCCAGTCCCCCACGACCAAAAACTGCTGCTCGATGAGGTTTCCAATCAGGGTGAACTGTCCGCCCCCCAAGAGTCGGGAGATGACGAAAGTGGTCATGGCCGGCATGAACACCATGGTAATCCCGGACACTACCCCAGGCATGCTCAAGGGCAAAATCACCTTCATGAACACCTGGAAAGGATTAGCTCCCAGGTCTCCCGCGGCCTCCACCACACCCTTATCGATCTTGCTCAGTACCGAGTAAATGGGCAGTACCATGAAGGGCAGGAAGTTGTAGACCATGCCGAGCACCACGGCGGTGTTGGTGTACAGAATGTTAAGGCGCGGCAGGTTGAAAAACCCAAGCAGCGCATTGATAAAGCCATTGCGTTCCAGGATGGTGAGCCACGCATAGGTCCTCAACAGGAAATTCATCCACATGGGCACTACAAAGAGCAGCATGACCACGTGCTTACGCTTAAAGGCGTTGCCGGCCATCACCATGGCTGCTGGATAACCCAGGAGCAGGCAGATGCCGGTACTGATTACTGCCAGGTACAAAGAGCGGAGAAACACCCGCAGATAAATGGGTTCAAAAAACCGAGCGAAGTTCTGCAGAGACCAGGTAACACCGCCCTCAGTGGGCACAGTGAACGCATAATACAAGACGAGGAGCATGGGTACGACCGTGAACAGCACCATCCAGATGAGATATGGGGTGAGGGATAACCGCTTCACTATGCTCTCACCTTCTTCATTATGTGGATGTCCATGGGCTCAAGGCCAAGCCCCACCACGGTTCCCACAGGCTCCATCAGGGTGGAGTGCACCAGCCAAGAGGTGCCGTCGGTACCTTCCACGATCATTTCCCAGTGTACCCCCAAGAAGTTCACGGAGCGTACTTCACCCCGGATCTTGGCCTTCTCCGGAGGCATGAGGGTTAAATCTTCCGGGCGGATGACCACATCCACCAACTCATTGGGGAGAAAACCAGCATCGGCGCATTCAAAGAGGCTGCCGGCGAACTCCACCAAGTAGTCTTCGCGCATAATGCCGTCCACAATGTTGCTTTCGCCAATGAAATCGGCCACGAAAGCGTTCACCGGCTCGTTGTAGATCATCTCGGGAGTGCCGATCTGCTGGATCTCACCGTCTTTCATCACCACAACCGTATCGCTCATGGACAAGGCTTCTTCCTGGTCGTGGGTGACAAAGAGAAAGGTGATGCCCAACTGCCGCTGCATATTCTTCAATTCGTGCTGCATCTCTTTGCGCAGCTTCAAATCCAAAGCCGCCAGGGGTTCATCCAACAGCAGTACCTCGGGCTCGTTCACCAGTGCCCGGGCAATGGCCACCCGCTGCTGCTGCCCACCGCTGAGGGAGTTCACATCCCGCTTTTCGTAGCCCTCCAGGTTCACGAGCTGCAGCATCCGGGAGACCTTTTCCCGTATGACCGACTCCTTCATCTTTTTGATTCTCAGACCAAAGGCGATGTTTTCAAACACATTCAAGTGGGAGAACAGGGCATACCTTTGGAACACCGTATTTACTCTACGTTTGTGGGATGGAACGTTACTGATGTCTTCACCTTTGAAGGTGATCGTTCCACTATCGGGCTTTTCAAAGCCGCCGATCAAACGCAGCATCGTGGTTTTGCCGCAGCCGCTCGGGCCCAGCAGCGTAACAAACTCGTTTCTTCGAATGTACAGATCCACATCAGTTAGTGCAGGCGTTTCGTCGTAGTATTTAGAGACACCTTTCAGCTCCACAATGATCTCGGACACCACAGTTCCCCCCTTCTAGTTCTCAAAAGCTGGGCGGTGAAGAAACCCAGAGAATTACCGCGGGTCTCTTACCCACATTAGAGATATAATGGCCGGCCTGAGCAGGGAAGTAAAAAGACTCGCCGGCTCGGACCTTCACTACCTCGGAGCCAAAATGCAGCTGAATCTGACCCTTGATGACATAGCCAAACTCCTCCCCATCATGGGGATCATCGTAGGGAGTCCGACCCTCAGGTTCTAGATGCACCACTATGGGCTCCATGGCGTTTTTCTGGGCATTGGGCACCAGCCAGCGAATCTCGCTTTTAAGCTCAGAATCGCTCTTTACAGCCATATCGTTTTTGGTGAAGACTAGTTTTTCGGGTACATCTTGATTGAAAAAGTCCTGTAAGTTCGTGCCCAAGGACTCTAAAATGTCGATCAGGGTCGCGATGGAGGGCGAGGTGAGGTCGCGCTCAACTTGTGAAATGAAGCCTTTGGATAGTTCACAGCGATCCGCAAGTTCCTCTTGGGTCAAGTTGTGCTGCATGCGGAGGCGCCTTATTTTCTCGCCGATCTTCATCCTTTCCCTCCCTTCCCAAGTTTCGTGATACTAAACTCGAGGTTTAGCAACACTAAACAAGTGTATTGTACCGACAGGGGGGGTGCATGTCAATACCCTGCCAGGAAGAATTTTATGGGGAAAATGAAATAATGGCAGGCCGGTGGAAATAGGCATGTAGAGGGCACTTGCCGAGGGGAGGGATGGGTATGTGGCACTTGGCCAGGATCGTCTATTTGGGCACCATGGCCGGAGTATTGGGCACGGGGGCCGGAGGCATCCTCTTGGCCTTGGGGCGCAGGCCCAAGGGCGCGGAACTGAGCTTCCATTTGGCCTTATCCGGTGGTGTAATGCTGGCTGTAGTCTTTCAGGATCTGCTCCCTGAAGCTCTAGTCCTCAAAGGCCCAGGGGCCACATTTGTGGGGCTGTTCTTGGGGCTGATCACCCTTATGGTTCTCAGGCCCCTCTCTTCCCGCGGCGGAACGGATCTGATTCAGACCGGGTTGTTTGTGGGGCTAGGCATCGCGGCCCATAACTTCCCAGAGGGTCTGGCCATCGGCGCGGGTTACCTAGCTTCCCAACAGCTGGGGCTGGGCTTGGCCTTGGCCCTCTGCCTGCACAACATTCCTGAAGGCATGGCCATGGCCGCCCCCTTGCTGGCCGGGGGAGCCAGTCCCACCACCGCCGTCCTGTTGACCTTAGCTGCGGGGCTGCCCATGGGCCTAGGCGCCTTAACGGGAGGGATTTTTGGCCATCTGAGCCCGGGCACCCTAGCAGGCACCCTGGGCTTTGCCGCGGGAGCCATGCTCTTTTTGGTCTTCCATGAACTTCTGCCTTCGGCAGTCCAACTCAAACATCCCTGGGCCACTACCTGCGGTGCGGTTGCCGGGATTGTGCTGGGCTTGGCCTTGTGGTCCCTCTTTTAAAGATCCAGAGTATTTGATCCGATAATAAAGTGGATGAGGAAGGGGGTGGCGCGGTGAACTTTTTCTATATATCCGGGCTGCGCGCGGTAAGTGCCTATCATGCCGCGGCCAAGGCGTATGCCGTATCCCTGGAGCGCATTGCTACCGGTAAGCGCATCAACCGCGCCGCGGACGACCCCGCGGGCCTAGCCATCTCCGAGCGCATGAAGGCCCAGATTCGGGGCCTGCGCCAGGCTTCCCGCAATGCCCAAGATGCCATTTCCCTTCTGCATGTGGCCGATGGCGCCTTAGGGGAAATGCAGGCCATTTTGCACCGCCTCCGGGAGATCGCTGTGTACAGCGCCACGGGTACCCTCACGGAAACGGAACGGAAAGCCCTGCAGATCGAGTTTGATGAGCTGGTGGGCGCCCTGGGGGATATCGCCCGGGATACCCACTTCAACACCATCCCCCTTTTAGACGGCACACGGGATGAGCCCAATCCCCTGCTCATCCAAATCGGGGCCAACTCCGGACAGAACATGGATATCGCCCTGGGCAGCATGACCCCCGAGTCCCTGGGCCTGGTGGTGGACGGCCAGATTGTGTCCGTATCCACCCAGGAAGGGGCCGATGCGGCCATCGGCATTGTGGATCAAGCCCTATCCCAGGTTTCTTCCCAAAGATCCTACGTCGGGGCCAAAGTCCGGCGCCTGGAGCACACCATCAACAATCTGGAGAACGCCGTGTTGAATCTCACCGAAGCAGAATCCCGCATCACCGATGCGGACATTGCCCTGGAGGTTCTGAACATGGTTTCGGCGCAGATCCGCATGCAGGCGGCTCTGGCCATGATCGCCCAGGCCAATGCCGCGCAGCAGATGATCCTGCAGCTGCTCTGGCCAGCAAAGTAGTAATAATTTGGAAAAGGCTGCCCACCGCAGCCTTTTTTTCTTTGCTGGACTTAAATCCCTTTTCCCAGCACATGCTGCCAATAGCATCGAAACAAACACAACCATTGCCGCAAAAGGAAGGAGATTACCTCAAAGCGAATACTACAGCAGCTTCAGCGAAAGGTCGTGAC
Source organism: Bacillota bacterium (assembly GCA_029776155.1). Taxonomy (GTDB): domain Bacteria; phylum Bacillota; class Limnochordia; order Darwinibacteriales; family Darwinibacteriaceae; genus DTU010. The sequence continues at coordinate 27,437 of JAKOTU010000065.1, forward strand.
CTTGATGATCAAGTTCGGAACCGGCGGTTGGCGGGCCGTGATCGGCGATGAGTTTACCTTCAGCAATGTGCGCCGCGTGGCCCAGGCAGCTGCTTTGTATCTCAAAGAAATCAAGCAGGCCCATAAGCCAGTGGTAATCGGCCATGACCTGCGCTTTCTGTCGGGACGCTTTTCCCGGGCCATTGCCGAAATCTTAGTGCACAACGGTATCCCAGTCTGGTTCATCGAACAGGTGGTGCCCACACCCATGCTCATGTACGCCGTGGAGCAGGAACGGCTGGCCCTCGGGCTGATGGTCACCGCTTCCCACAACCCTTCCGAGTACAACGGGATCAAGGTGATTGTGGAAGGGGGCAAAGATGCGCCGGTTGAGGTGACTAACCGCCTGGAAGAGCTGTGCAAACTGGTTCCTCCCCTCCAGGCGCCGCCCCTCACCTTTTTCGATGCCCTGGAACAGGGGAAAATCGCGCTCTATTCCAATAAGAACGCCTACATCGACTCCCTGCTCCAGCAGATCGATGTGCCTGCGGTGCAGCAGCTTAACTTGAACGTGCTCTTCAACCCCATGTTTGGGGTGGCCAAGGACATTATGGCCATGTGCCTGGCGTCACTGCGCTGTTCAGTGGATCTGATCAACGCGCAGCGGGACACCATGTTTGGCCAAAGGGCGCCCTCCCCCTCCAGGGAAACACTGCAGGATATGGAATACCTCATGAAGCAGGGGAAATACCACATCGGGATCGCCACCGACGGGGACTCGGACCGCATCGGCCTCTACGATGAACAGGGGAACTACATCACCGCCAACGATATCCTCAAGCTCCTCTACTACTACCTTAAAAAATACCGGGGCGAACAGGGTGGGCTGGTGCGCAACATCACCACAACCCACATCCTGGACCGCATCGCCCACTCCTTCGGGGAGCCCGCCTATGAAGTGCCTGTGGGTTTTAAGTACATTTCCCAGAAGATGGATGAAAAAAACCTTCTCCTGGGCGGAGAAAGCAGCGGTGGCTTGAAAATCCGGGGCCATGTTAACGGAAAAGACGGCATCCTGGCCGCACTTTTGGCCGTGGAAATGCTGGCCAAAACAAAAAAGAGCCTCAGCCAGCTCCTAGAAGAGATTAACGCGCAGTACGGCACGCTCCATTTCGGCGAGCTCAGCCTGCCCTACCGGGCCCAGGACCGCAGCCGCCTCGAGCAGCTCCTGCTCCGGGATGGCTATGTCCCCTCCTTCCCCTGGCCCATTGAAAAGGTGTCCTACCTGGACGGGGTGAAATTCTACTTCCCCCAAGACAACTGGTTAACCATCCGCTTTTCCGGCACTGAACCGGTACTGCGCCTGGCTTGGGAGATGAGTTCACCGGAGCAAATCGCAGCACTCAAGGAGATCATGCGCAAGGATCGCACCCTGGAGCTTCCCTGGGACAAAGGAGCGGTCTAAATGCGGGGTGTAATTCTGGCCGCGGGCCGAGGGACTAGATTGGGGGCCTTGGGCGCGGTGATGCCCAAGGCGCTCCTCCCCGTGGACGGCAGGCCGTGTTTGGAACAGATCATCCTGGGGATGAAAGCAGCGGGCGTGGAGCGCTTTGCCGTGGTCATCGGCCACTTGGGGGATCTGATCCGGGAACGGTACGGCACCGGCAGCTCCCTCGGGGTAGAGCTGACCTACTTGGAGCAGGATCTGCGCAGCTACGGCACGGGAGCCGCGGTCTTGCTCGCGGAAGAGTTCACCGCCGGCGGGCCCTTTTTCCTCTCCTACGGCGATATCGCCATCCACCCAGAGAATTACAGGGAAATGGCCGAGCTGTATAGGCAGTATAAGACCATGATCAGCTCGGCCAACTGGGTAGAAGACCCTGCTCTGGGGGCCGCCGTTTACCTAGATGAAGGGAGCTTTCTGACACGTTTGGTGGAAAAACCGCCCCGGGGCACTTCCCAGACCAACTGGAACAACGCGGGGGTGTACATTTTCCTACCCCAGGTGTTCAGCTATTTGAAGCAACTCACCCCCTCGGCACGGGGTGAGTACGAATTGACGGCGGCAGTGGCCCAGATGGCCGCGGAGGGCGTGCCCATCAAGGTCCACCGCATCACCGGCTTTTGGCAAGATGTGGGCAGCCCAGGTTCTGCACAGGCTTAGCTTTTCTGCCGCATTTTGCGCACATACTTGAACACGGAGATGATCGTTTTGGCATCGTTGATCTCGCAGTGATCGATCATCTCTTCTACTTTGTCCAGGGGTATCCAGCGCACATTGATGTCCTCGCCTTCCTCCAGGCGCTGCTCGCCCTTGGTGAGCCCGCTGGCGCAGAAGAGATGCAGCACCTCATTGGTATAACCGGGGGTGGGGTAGATATGCCCCAGCACTTCCCAGTGTTCCGCGCTGTACCCAGTCTCTTCTTCCAGCTCTCTGCGGGCACAGTCCAGGGGCGATTCACTGCGGTCTATGGTCCCCGCGGGGATTTCCAACATATTGCGTCCAGCAGCGGGGCGGTACTGCTCCACCAGAAGCACCTGGCCGTCTTTGACCACCAGGACCGCGGCCGCCCCTGGGTGATCCACCATCTTAAACTGCCGTACTCTACTGCCAACCCATACGTCTTTGGTTATGAACCTGAACAAAACCATCACCTCACGTCTCTAATTCTGGCAAAAAGAAAAGACTCCTCTTGCTGGCCCGCCGCAGCTTACCTTTCTTTTCCGCCGGCAGTAATCTGAAAGTACAGGATGGTTATACTATTCCCAATGACGCTGCGGAAGGGAATGGTTTTGGTGACTGTCCAACTGCTGGTATATCCCGTGTTACTCCTGCTGGTGGCCGGGTTTGTGCTCTTAACCGTGCCCCGGGACCACCTCCGTGTTCTCCTGCCCTACGGCGCGGTGCTGGGCGGAATACTTGACTATCTGACCAGCCTAGCCACGGGGGTGCTTGGCCTGACCTCCTTCAAGAATCTGGGTATTCTCCAAGCCGGAGACCATCCCCTCCTGGGCCACTTGGTCTGGGTTTTCCTTATCGTGTTTTTCCTCTATTATTGGCCCAGCGAGAACAGGGGCTTGGGCTATCTCTACACCGCGGCCTGGGCCCTTTTGGCCACAGGGTTCAGTCAAGTGGTCAAGCAAGCAGAGATTTTCGAGTACGTTCCGTGGTATTACCCTGTACCCATGTTCCTCCTCTTTCTAGCCCGCTTTGCCCTGGCGGTCTGGGTGGCCCAACGTCAGGGTGTTCTGCGCTAAAGCACCAGGGTACAATTTGCTCCCACCCGGAAGGAACCCCCTCTCACTGTGGAGAAGTCTGGAGGTGAAGCTAGTTACTTCCTCATGGGGTGGGACAGATGAAAAAGATATGCGCGCCAGTCGTGTTCCTCATTCTTTTAATGGTGCTTGCAGGGCCCGCTTCTGCCCAAAGCATCGGCATACAAGATCCGGCTGCCTTAGAGGCCTTCTTTGATGGAGTGTTTTCCGTTCAGCTTGCCCACAACAAAGTGCCGGGAGCGGAAATTGTAGTGGTTTCCGAGGATGGAATCCTCTTTGCCAAGGGCTATGGGTTTGCCGATTTGGAGGAGCGCATCCCCATGATACCGGGAACCACTTTGTACCGTCCTGGTTCAGTGTCTAAAATCCTGGTCTGGCTGGCCGTAATGCAGCTGGTGGAACAGGGCAGGCTGGATCTGTATGTGGACGTGAACACCTACCTGGATTTCACCCTTCCCCAGCGCACCACTGCTAACCGCGATGTTCCCCCCATTACCCTTCACCACCTTTTGACCCATTCAGCGGGGTTTGAAGATGAGGTCATGGGGATCATGGTGTCCCGGCCCGAACTGCTCAAACCCCTGGGCCAGTATGTGCGGGACCACCTCCCCGCCCGGGTGTTTGTGCCCGGGTCAGTCATGGCCTATTCCAATTACGGGACTGCCCTGGCCGCCTACATCGTGGAGCTGGTCAGCGGGCAGCCCTTCGCCCAATATGTGCAGGAGAACATCCTGGAGCCTTTGGGCATGACCTCCACCACCTTTGCCCAGGAGCTTCCCCCAAGCTTGGCCCAAAGGGTGAGCAAAGGCTACCGCTACGCCCAGGGACGCTTTATCCCCGGCGAGTTTGAATACGTGCAGAATTATCCGGCAGGGGGCTTAACCACGAGCGGCTTTGATCTGGCCCGGTTGATGCTGGCTCTCCTCAATTTCGGCGAACTGCCCCCCACCGGAGAAGAAGGGGAGGCCGCGGCAGATCAAGAAGCTGCCTCTGCGCGCCTTTTAGCCGAAGAGACGGCGAGAACCATGCAGAGCAGGCAGTTTTCCGCCCATCCCCAGCTCCCAGGAATGACCTATGGACTCATGGAATGGGAATATAATGGATATAGAATATTAGGGCATGTTGGAGACACCTTTTTGTTCAGCACCGGCTTTTACTTCCTGCCTGAAGAGAAGGTGGGCCTGATTGTGGCCTACAACTCCCCCGCGGGCAGCGAGCTGAGAAGTGAACTGCTCAAAGGATTCATGGACCGCTACTTTCCAAGTGCAGACACGGAACGAACAGAGCCCCGCCCCATTACCCCCGGCACCGAGGCCAACTACCGCGGTTATTACTTCAGCTCCCGGGCCAATTACACTGGGGTGGAATCCCTACTGCGCCTTGTGCAGACCTTGCGAGTTGATGTGGATTCCGAGGGGTACCTTCTGCTGCAGGGCGGCGGAGAAGTCGCGCGCTTCGGGGAAATCGCCCCCGGGCTTTTCCAAGCCCTGGACCACGATGCCAAAATCGCCTTCTCCTTCCAAGAGGGAAAGGCGGTGCGCATTCTCCTGCCCGGGCCGGCGGCTTGGCTGCGCGTGCTTTGGTTCCACAGCCCCCGGTTCCTCCTCGGCCTTCTGGGCGGTGCTGTGCTGTTCATGCTGCTCACCCTGATCGGGTGGATCAAGGGGCTGTTTAGAACCCGGCCCCGGCACAAACCGCTGTTCTGGCCCAAAGCCTTGGCCGTGCTGTTCATCCTCCTCCTTTTCACCACAGCAGTAGTGGGAGTCGAGCTGCTCACCACCGTACATCCTGCCTTCAATGTGCCCCTAGTGGTGTTGGAACCCTCTTCTACCCTTAAGGCTTTGCTCATTCTCTCGAAGATTCTGATGGGCTTAAGCAGTCTGATTCTGGTCACAGCCATTTACCTGCTCGCGGCCCGAAAGGGCACCCTTGGGCAGAGAATCCACTACGCGTTCTTTACCCTGAGCGTGCTTGGTGTGACTGTGGTGTTGTGGCAGCTTAACCTCTGGTGACGGGAGGTTAAAATCTGACGAATAGGAGAGCGCCATGGCTTTACTCAGAGAGTTCATCGAAGACTACAGAGGTAAAATCGGCCATTTTCAGCACTTGGCTGAGGTTTGCGCCTACCAGTGTGAAAGTGCCTTGAAAAGACAGGGCCTCAGGGTCCTGGTTACCTCTAGAGCCAAACGGCTGGATAGTCTCGCCTCGAAAGTTGAGGACAGGGCGCAGGAGAAAAACTACAAGAGCATAGCAGAGATCTACGAAGATATAGTGGACCTGGCTGGGGTGCGCATCGCCCTGTTTTTCCCCCAGGACCAGCAGGAAGTAGACCAGTTCATCCGGGCCAACTTCAATGTGGAAAGCGTCAAGGATTTTCCCGAGGCTTTAGGGCACCCGGGAGCTTATCCCAAACAGTTTCTAGGCTATGTGGGGCGTCACTACCGCTTGTATCTCAAACCCGAATCCCTTCCCCCCGAGGAAAGGTACCTGGCCGATTATGTGGTGGAGGTTCAGGTGGGCACGGTCCTCATGCACGCCTGGGCCGAGGTGGAGCACGATCTGGTGTACAAATCTACCGGAAGCTTTTTGTCACAGGATGAGTACGCCATCCTCGATGAACTCAATGGTCTCATGTACGAAGGGGAAATGGCCCTAGAGCGGCTGCAGACCGCGGTGAAAAAGCGCATCAACACCGAACAACACCCCTTTTCCAATCACTATGAACTGGCATCCTACCTTACCGACCAGAAACGGAAAATGCTGCATGGACCCGAATGCCGCCTGGCCATCGGACGCACCGATGTTTTGTTTCAGTTTCTCAAGATAATCGGCCTCGATTCTGTGCCTGCACTGCGCCCCGTGCTCCAAAGCTGCAGCTTTAGCCAGCAGGCCGAGCCGTTAGCCCAGCAGATCGTGGACCACCTGCTGCTGCAGGATCCCAACTTGTATGCCCAATACGATCAGGCCAGGATCATGGTTGGCGCCTACGATCCCTTCGGCACACCCTACGAAGCCTCATCCTTTTTCTCCGACCAAGGCCATGTGGGCCCTTTTATGCGCAGTTGGATTGCCCTTGAACAAGCTCTGGGGGAAGCACTCCCTAAGGCCCTCGCGGGGGAGGCCTCGGTGCTGGCCTTAGACCCCCAGATGGAAGCTGATTTGCGGCGGGCCAAGGAGCTGCGCAACCAGATTCTGTTTGGCAGCCATCCGCCTAGCTCTAAAGAGCTGGAGTGGGGAGAGGAGTTCCTCCACAGTTTTCTCGACTTCCTCCGGCAGCAGGAGGCTGAGCCCAGCCTTCCGCAGCACAAAGCCTCAAGGGCATAATGTTGCACCGGCAGGTAACAGAGTAGGTAGGAATAAGGCATCTATTGTGGAATTGATTCCGTATTCACAAGCAAGAGTTCCGAGACAAAAGGAGGAGACTCGATGAACGTCTATGCAAAAGCACTGGAAGAACACAAGAAGTGGCGCGGCAAGGTAGAAATCACCAGCAAAGCATCGGTGAAAAATTCGGCTGAGCTAAGTCTAGCCTACTCGCCAGGCGTTGCTGAGCCGTGCCGGCAGATTGCGGCGGACCCGGAACGGGTGTGGGATTACACCTGGAAGGGCAACACCATCGCGGTAGTGTCCGATGGTTCAGCGGTTTTGGGGCTGGGTAACATCGGGCCTGCGGCGGCTCTGCCCGTAATGGAAGGGAAAGCGGTCCTCTTCAAGGAGTTTGCCGGTGTCAATGCCATTCCCCTCTGCCTGAACACCCAGGATGTGGATGAGATCGTGCGCATCGTCAAAGCACTGGAGCCCACCATCGCCGGGGTCAATTTGGAAGACATTGCTTCTCCCCGCTGCTTCGAGATTGAAGAGCGCCTCAAGGCAGAAACGGACATGTTCATCTTCCACGATGACCAGCACGGTACGGCGGTTGTCACCTTGGCCGGCTTGATCAACGCCCTGAAAGTGGTGAACAAGGGCAAAGATGCCGTGATCGTTGTGAACGGCATTGGAGCTGCGGGAGCAGCCATAGTCCGCATCCTGCTGGAAGATGGCTACACCAACATCCGTGCCTGCGGACGCCAAGGCCGCCTAGTCCCAGGCGATCCCCAAAACAACTCTGCCCAAGAGGAGATCGCCCAAAGCACCAATCCCGAAGGCCTGAAACAGACCCTAGCCGAAGCCATGCAGGGGGCAGATGTGTTTATCGGTGTATCCGCGGCCAACATCGTCACCCCTGAAATGGTGAAGGGCATGAACGACCAGCCCATTATCATGGCCTTAGCCAATCCCGAACCGGAGATTGCCGTGGAACTGGCTTTGGAGGCAGGGGCAGCCATCGTGGCCACGGGGCGGTCTGATTATCCCAACCAGATCAATAATGTACTGGGCTTCCCCGGCATCTTCCGCGGGGCTTTGGATGCGCGGGCCAGGGATATCAACTATGCCATGAAGATCGCGGCGGCCTATGCCATTGCCGCACTGGTGGAAAATCCCACCCCCGAATACATCATCCCCTCTCCCTTTGATCCCAGGGTTGCTCCGGCTGTAGCCAAGGCGGTTGCAGAGACGGCCAAGGAGACCGGTGTGGCTCGGGAGGTGTAAGCATGGAGTGTCCCTTTGACCAGGTGGTGGACCGCCGCAACACGGGCTGCATCAAGTGGGACGGCGTTTTAGAGGCCTTTGGCCGGGAAGACCTGCTGCCCATGTGGGTGGCGGACATGGATTTCCGGACACCCCCAGCGGTCATCCAGGCAGTGAGCGAACGTGCAGCCCATGGAGTTTACGGCTACGAAAGGCGCCCAGCCAGCTTTGCCGAGGCTGTCCTCAACTGGTACAAAGCTCGCCAGAACTGGGAAATCGAGCCCGAATGGCTGCTCCATACCCCAGGGGTGGTGACCGGGCTCACCCTCGCCATCCTGGCCCTTACGGAGCCTGGTGAACGGGTAGTGATCCAGCCGCCGGTCTATCCCCCCTTCTACCGGGTTCTGCAGGCTAATGGGCGGGTTGTGGTGGAAAACCCCCTGGTTGAAGTTGATGGCAGATATGTGATGAACTTGGGGGAGCTGGAGGAAATCTTCCGCTCTGGTGTGAAAGCCATGCTGCTCTGCAGCCCCCACAATCCCGTGGGCAGGGTGTGGAGCAGAAAAGAACTGGAGGACCTAGGCGAGCTCATCCTCCGCTATGGGGTAACGGTGATTGCCGACGAAATCTGGTCCGACCTTGTCTTCCCCGGGGTGAAACACACGCCCCTGGCGACCTTGTCGCCGGAAATCGCCCAGAAGACCGTAACCTTCAACGCCCCCACCAAAACCTTTAACATTGCTGGCCTGTACGTTGCCAACGGGATCGTTCCCAATCCCGCTTACAGGCAGAGCATAGGCGCGCTGATGGAACGTCTGTCCATGGGCGCCATCAGCTTCTTCGGGCTTCTTGCCGGGGAAACGGCTTACCGGACAGGCGCGCAGTGGCTGGATTCCCTCCTCGTTTATCTAGAGGAAAACGCCCACTACGTGATCAGGGAGCTGAGCCGCAGCGCTCCCCAGATTAAGGTAACCAAACCGGAAGGCACCTTTGTGCTCTGGCTGGACTGCCGCGATCTGGGCATTCCCCATGGGGAGCTGAACCAGTTCTTCGTGCGGGAAGCGGGCATCGCCCTCAACGAAGGGTCTGCCTTTGGGCCTGTGGGCCTGGGCTTTCAGCGCATGAACATCGGCTGCCCCAGAAGCCTAATCCAAGAAGCGCTGGAGAGGATAGAACAAGCGCTAGGTGCATTGTAAGTGAGAATAGCCGAGCGCCTGGAGCGGAGCTGCTCCAGGCGCTTAGCGCGGTCTTTATAGGTACGCCCTAAAGGGTGAAGCGGGCAGACCTGCACTAAAAAGATTAGCCCCCTCGGGATTATCCCGCCAGGCATAGCGCACACCCGCGGGCTCGGGCACGGCCTCGCTCCACACCTTCACCGTTTCTCCCTCAACTAGGGCCTGTGCGGGATGGAAGATGCCATCGGTTCCGCAGATTTCAAACCACTTCAGCTCTCCTCCCCGGGAGGTAAGTCCGCCGTCCGCCCCAGTGAAGTAGAGGCGCAGCGCGGACCCTTCCCGTTCCAGGCGCTCATGGAGCGGACTTTGGTAAGCTACGGGTTCCCCGAAGATCAGATGCCGCGCGGCCCGGTGCAGCCGCAGCGCAATGTCCTTTTTGTTCTGGGGATGGAGATCGTTGCCCTCCCCCACATCAAGGGTGACCGCCATGGCCGTGTACGGCACCTGGAGGGTATTCAGCTGCGCCTCCCTGACCAGGGCCCAGCGCTCCGGATCCGCCTCTTCGTAGTAAGCCGTATCGTAATTGGTGAGCTGCACGAAGAAGAAGGGCAGCTCAGGCTGGTCAAAATGCTTGCGCCAAGTGGTAATGAGGGCAGTAAACAGATCCTGGTAGCGCTCGGGGTTGTGGGCATTGGACTCGCCTTGATACCACAGAACTCCCCGGAAGACACAGCCCTGGAGAGGGGCGATCATGGCATTGTACATACCGCTGGGGAAGTGATGGGGCCTGGTGTACTTGGGCAGACTCTGAGCCGAACAGCCCCGCTCATACTTCCACTCCCCGGAAAGGTCAATACTCCGCCCGCCAACTTCTAAGGCATATTTCTTCCCTTCCACAAATCCACCTGTGTTGCGGGCAACAAACACCCGCACCGCGATGGTGTTGCGGCCCGCCCGAAGCAGACCCGCGGGCACCTGATACTTGCGCAGCGGGTACTTGTACTCTGTTCTGCCCACCTGCACTCCGTTGATGTACACCTCATCCGCATCCACAATGGCTCCCAGGCGCAGCAGGGCTTCCCGGCCGGCCGCCGCCTCATCCAGTTCCACCTCCCGGCGCAGCCACACTACTCCGTGGAAGTTTTCCAGCTCCGTTCCCTTCCACAACCGGGGCATGGTCACCGTCTTCCACCCAGAATCATCCAACTCAGAACTGCTCCAGGGCACCTTTCCTTGGCGGCCCAGATCCCTAGCATCCAGATCCCGCAACCAGGCCAGCCCCCTGTCCAGTTCGCTTTGGAGGAGGCCCTCCAGATACCCCGGCTGTTTGAGGCGAGCAACCACCTCTTCATAGCCGCCTGCAGACTGGATGGTCTCCTCGCTGAGCCAGGCCTCAATATGGCTGCCGCCCACCGCGGTGAGCACCAGCCCCACCGGCACCCGGTACCTGGCGTAGTGGGCTTGGGCAAAGAAGTAACCCAAGGCACTGAACTCCAGGACGTTTTCGGGGGTGACCTCCCGCCAGGCACCTGGAGATATGTCCAGGCGCGGCCCTTGGAAATCGTAGGCAGTGGGCACCCTGAACTGGCGGATCCACGGGTTTTCCACGGCCCGCACCTCCTCGGCATAAAGATCCAGGGTGCCGGCAATGGACATCGCCATGTTGGACTGGCCGCCTAAGAGCCACACATCACCTATTAACACATCCCTGATCACCAGTTCACCGCTTGCTCCTTTGATGACAAGATCAAAAGGCCCGCCCGCATCCTGGGGAGGCAGCTCCACGATCCAGCGGCCTGCTCCATCGGCCTGGCAATAAGAGGCGGAACCCCGCAACCGGATCTCCAGCCTTTCTCCTGGGGCAGCCTGGCCCCAGAGGCGCAGCGGCACCTCCCTCTGCAGTACCATGCCATCTGTAAAAATGGGGGCTGGTTGGATCCGAAACTCCTCTTTGTCCACAGCAACTCACCTTTCTTCACCAGAATAGTCCCGCTGGCAGGTGCCTCCAGCTCTCTAGGTGAAGAATTCCCTACTCCCCATTCCTTTTCCTCCAGCAGAAAGCCGCCCGGCCGGGCGGCTTAGCTGTGGGTTTCCCCTTGTTTCTGCTGAAAAGCGTATTCATCGCGGATTTCTTCCCTCTTGGCCGCGATGGCCTCTTCACGGCGGCGGTTCTTGGCCCGAATGGCCTCTTTTTGCTCTTCAGGCAGGTTCATCTGCAGAGTCTTATGGGCTTCTTCCAGGTTTTCGATGGTGTTAACCACCTGTTCCCGGAGCTTTTCCACATTGTCGCTGCGATCATCTGGCTTCGGTCCCTTGTTTTTGGTCATGCTCTCTCCTCTCTCCAAGTTGACTCGCCTCTAGCATGACCTGCCCCGTTCACTTTTATCCCCGGCTGCACTTGACAAACACGGTAAAGACACCTAGTCTTTCCTTAGACGGCGCTTAGAAAAAGGGTGCCCCATGCGAAAGATTGTTAAGTAAAGCTGTTCACTTAGGAGATGAGAACATTGAGAATAAACAAGCAAATCCCCAGCGGCCTGCTGCTGGTTGCCCTGCTCTGGGCCGCGGCCCTGCCCAGCCTAGCCGCGCCAGAGAGCCGGCCCCAAGTGGCCCTGGTTCTGGGCGGAGGCGCGGCCCGTGGTTTCAGCCACATTGGGCTGATTAAGGCGCTGGAAGAACACGGTATTCCCATTGATATGATCGTGGGCACCAGTATGGGCAGTATTGTTGCCGGGCTCTACGCCGCGGGATATTCGGTGGCCAACATGGAGGAAATCGCCACCCACCTGGACACCTCCAAACTGTTTGATATCCCCTTTCCCCCCACAGGGGGCGTGGTGGACAGCACGGGCATCCAGCAGTTCTTGGATGTGCTCCTGGAGGGCAGAACCTATGCTGAACTGGGCATCCCCTTTAAATCCGTGGTGGTAAACTTAGGCACCGGCAAAGAGCTGGCTTTAAGCGAGGGCAAGGTGAGTACGGGGATTCAGGCCAGCATGTCCATTCCCGGAGTATTCCCCCCGGTGCAGATCGGTGAAGACTATTACGTCGATGGCGGGCTGAAAAACCAGGTACCCGCCAATGTGGCCGCGGAGATGGGGGCCGATGTGATCATCGCCGTTTCCCTGGAAAAGGATTACGCCAACCCTGATTACCGCCGGATTATGAACAACCTGCGCATGTCCTTAACGGCCATGCTGGAAGGCTACACCGAGCTCAACACGGCCATGGCTGATGTGCTCATCGTGCCCGATGTGGGCTTGGATTCCTCCTGGGAGTTTCAGAAGGCTTCCTACTTCATCCAGCAGGGCTACGAGGCCGGACTGCAGTACATGGACCAGATCAAAAAGGTAATCCTCTCCAAGGATCCCAATTTCCAGTTCCGCCCCTACAAGCAGGCGGGCTACAGCGAGGCGGAGCTGAAGGCTATTGTCCAGAAGGCAGAACAGCGGGTGGCCAGTTTGCCCAAACGCTTTACCTTTAGGCCTGAATTCCAGTTTGACAGCGACTACAACTTCCCCAAACTGGGCTTCAAGTTCACCCACGGGCCCCTGGCTTGGTTTGGAGTAGGCTACCGCTATGGATTTGATCGGGACAATGGGGGCCACGAACTGTTTGTGGACTGGGGCCGGGAGCAGTGGGGTTCGGTCGATCTCTTCCTGCGCAAGAGCGAAAACCGGGAACAGCCCACCTTTGGCGTTTCCGTCACAGGTCCCCGCTTTGAAAAGCTCATGCTGGAAGCGGCTTGGGTTTCCCAGGGGGATCGGGCCTGGCAGGTGGCGGCAACCAGCAGCAAACTCCTCGATTATTCCCGCGCGGTGGCCGGGCTTTCCCTGCGGGTAAGCGGGCTGCGGCGGGAGCAGGATCAGCCCTTTGCCAAAACGCTGCGGGTGGCCATTGCCCCCCAGGTACAGGTTTACCCTTGGGGTGAGGAACACTTCCCCGTGGGCTTTGCCCTGGTCCGTCCCTACCTGATGGGCGGGGTAACGCTGGAGAGTCCCGTCACCGAACTAGATGTGCGCCCCAGCCTGCGGGTGGGTATAGGCAGTGAACTGCACGTCTTCGGCCTTTACCCCACCGATATCTCCCTGGGCGTGGAAGTGGACAGCACCGCCAAGGCCGCAGTCAGGCTGGGCATCACCGGACTGCGCTTCTAAACCCCTCGCAAGCAAAAAAGGCACGGCGTTTTTGCCCGTGCCCTTTTTTGTTGGTGGGAAAGCCGGAAGTGGCGGCTTCTTCCGGCTTTCCAAGACACCCTTAGCTAGAACTGGTACTTGAGGGCCACTCTAGCCTGGGTGGGGAAGTGGTCGAAATCCCCCTCCTCGCCGAAGGGCTGCAGCAGGCTCAGTTCCAGCTGCAGTCCCTGGGCAAGGCGATGGGTGTAGGACGGGAGGAGAATCCCAGCCTCTTCTTTGGTTCCATACAGTACCACCAAGTCTGCGCTGCTGTCCGGGGAGAACTCGTAGGCTAGGCGCCCGTACAGATAATGGGCGGATTCGATTTCTCCCGGCTCCACAACCGGAGGAAACCCAAGCGTCACTTTCGGCGCCACATAAGGGGCGAGGAGCGAACCCTGTCCCCGGTAGATGTACTGGGCCTGCACCAGAAGGCCGTTACCCACGTTGATGGTGTAATCTCCTCCCACCACAGCTTGGAAGTATTTTCCGTTGATGGACAGGGGAATGCGCTCTTGGTCGGGCTCAGCGGCGGCAAACTTGGCTGGGCCGCCGTAGGACGCCTCGGCCCAGATCCCTGCGGAACCTAAGGTACCCGCCAAGGCCAACCCCACAAAGTGCTGCCGGCGGTAAGTGCCTTCCAAGCCCATACCCCCCTCACTAATTACCATCTCCAAGCCAGGCAGGGGCTCATAGCCCCAGAAGTAGCTGGCCTGCACATCGAAGCCAGCCAGCTGGGTCTCGAGGCGCAGAGCCACTTCGGGATTCCCCAGCCCTGGTTTTTTCGTGTTCTTAATGGCCGCAAGCACCTGCTCGCCCATGGGGTCTGCCCCCACCAGCATCTGAGCCATGAGCTCATCCACCTCTTGGGGGGCAAACACGGGGATGAGCACAGCCGTGGCCGACCAGGCAGGTGCATAGTATTCTAGCCTGCCGGCCCAGACCGGCTCCCCCCCCAACTCGCCGCTGAGCAGGGCGCTGCTGCTTAAGCGGGCGAAATAGTTGGTGGGGTTAAAACCATCCGCGGTGCCCCAGCTGATCAGCTGACGGCCGATTTGGTAATCAAAATCGCCGGAGTAGCCCCGGAGCCACACCTGGTCCACCGCGACACTGGCATCCTTCCCCTTCCAATCCAGCCAGCCCTTGGCGGAAAAATGCAGCTTGCCCCAATCATCCAGCTCATCTTCCAGCGCAAGCCTAAAGCCGGTGCGGGCCGAGGACAGTTCCCCTTCCTGTTCTTTCCGATCCCAGTCGTAGCTCAAACTGCCGTAGAGCTCCCCTGCAGGCACGGCTGCCCAAGCGGGCAGGGCGCACAGGAGCACCAGCAGAACAGCTAAGATCCGTACACTCTTTTTCACGGTTCTTCAGCCTCCTCCACAGCTTTTCCAACTACCGGCGCAGGTTGCGCACGGTGAAGATGTCGGGATCCACCGCTTCCTGGCTCACTTGCGCCAACTCCAAGATGGTCCGCGTACCCTGGGCATTGCTGGCCATGATCACCTTGTGGGGAATGAGCTCTCCAGAAACATTCTGGAAGTCATCTAAAAGGAGCGTCTTCGTGAGGGTGTCCCCGGAGCTGTAGAACTCTATTTTCACAGGAACCATCTGCTCCTTCCAGACCCACATGCGCACTTTAGCGTATAAAGCCCCGGAGTTCTTGGCCTGAAGCTCCAAGACGTAGCAGTCTACCCCCTGCTCCACCTGGTCTTGGAGTCTCTGCACAGTGTAGTCAGCTTCGTAATCGAAGTTCCCGCCAATCTCATCGTAGGTGAAATCAGTACCCATGAAGGAATCGCTGGTCATGTGGGATGCAATGCGGCGCTCCCGGCCCAGCGCTGGCAGGTACAGCCACATCTGGCTTTCGCCGTCCTTAGGTTTGATAGAGAGAAATTTGGTGCCCCGCACATCGGCTGGAGCTAAGTACTCTAGGAACTGGGCATCGCCCTCTTCATCCATCTTTACGTACACCCGCAGGGAGTAGCTCCGCTGCGCACCCTTAGCATTCTCGGTGATCATGGTAATTTGCGCGCTGCCCGAACCGCTCATAATGGTCCGGAAATTCAACTCATCTAGAATTTCCTGGCCCGTTGGGCTTTGGGCGGCTGCCGCCGCGCCCACGGCCAGCACCACTGCCAGCACCAGTACAAACACCCTTTTCATCTCTCTACCCCTTTCCAAGTTTGCGCTGCGCGAAGTAGTTCAGTAAAAGCGGAACAACCACAAGCGCCGCTAAGGCACTTACGATCATAGCTGCCGATATGAGCAGGCCGAACACGGCGATGGCCCTAAAGTGGGAGAAGACCAGGACCAAGAAGCCCACCACCAAGGCCAGGGCATTGTAGATGATGGCCCGACCCGCGGAAGTGCTGGTGCGGTCCAAGGCAGAACCGTTTTCCAGCCCATTGGCCCTTTCCCAGCGGTGGCGGCTGATGTAGTGGATGGCATAGTCCACACCGATGCCTATGGCCACGCTGGAGATCATGCTCGTGACTGCATCCAGGGGCAGGCCCGCAAAACCCATGATCCCAAAATTGACCAGCACAGCGAATACCAAAGGGACCATGCTCAAAAGCCCCAGGGCCACGGACCTCATGAGCAGACTGACAATAATCGCCACCATGATGCTGGAGCTGATCAGGCTCGATACCTGGGTCTGGACATAGCGGTTCATGAGCCTGAGCATCACTTTGGGGGTGCCGGAAAGGTGGGCTTTCAGCCCCGCGCGGGAGTTGTAGCGCTCAGTGAGGAAGCCCTCCACCTCACCAATCACGTAAGCCATCTGCTCCGCATCGAGGGTTTTCATCTGGGCGGTGACTAAAGCCCGACTGTAGTCGTAGGTAACCAGGGAGTCAAGCCCCTCCCCTCCCTGCATGGAAAAGAGGAGCAGCAGCTGGGCCACGGCTTCCCTGCTGTCGGGAATGGCATAAAACTCGGGATCGCCATCCCAAAGCGCCTGGTTGAGTTCGCGGATCACATCGGCCACGGAGGTGGCATGGTTGATGGTATCCCAGGAGTTCAGGTAGTCCTGAATGACCACCAGTTCCTGCAGCACTGCGGGATCTTTAATACCGTCCTCTTCACCCGTATCCAGCACTACGGAGATCTGCATGCTCCCGCCGAACACTTCTTCAATTACCATGGTCGCCTGTTTGACCGGACTGGAGGCACCGAAATAGTTCACAATGTTGCTTTCCAGGGTGATCCGGCCAGCTCCCACACCAGAGGCCACCAAGATGAAGGCAACCACTGCCAGAACCCCTTTGGGACGGGTTACAGCCAGGCGCACAAAGGCCTGGAGCAGGCGGGTGAGGGGCCCATCCTTTTCAGGTTTATCCTCGGTCAGGCGTACCCGCGGTTCTTTTACCAAGATCAGCAGGGCAGGAACGAGGCTCAAAGATAAGCCCATGGCCAGCATCACGCCAATGGCGGTGAACACCCCAAATTCCCTGATGGGCTCCACGAAGGCGGTAACCAGGGAAGCAAAACCGGCAGCTGTGGTCAAGGCCGCCATGGCCACGGGGGAGGTAATGGCGGCAAAGGTTTCCTCCAAGGCCTGTCGTTTGGATAGACCCCGCGCCAGACCTTCTTGATACTTGTTGAGAATATGAATGCTGGAAGCAATGCCGATGGTCACCAGAATTATTGGCATCACCATGGAGATGATGGAGACGGGGATACCCCTCCAGGTCATGAACCCCACGGTCCAGATCACGCTGGTCCCCACGGTCACCAGGGGAATTACAATACCCAGGGCCGAACGCAGGGTTGCATAGAGCACCGCCCCGATAATCACCACCACAAAGGGCACCAGCTTGAGCAGGTCCTCCTTCATGGCTTGTTCGGTGTAGTAGAGGATGTAGGCATCGCCGACCACGTGAATTTTCTCTGGACCGCGATAGCGGGCCACCAGCTCTTCGATTTGGGCCATTAGATCATTGCGCTCTGGGCCCAGCCCCAACGCATCCAGTTCCAGGAACAGAGCGGCACCGCGACCATCGGCTGTGACCAGTCGGCCGGCATAGGGGCTGTCAAGAATAGCTGCCTGGAACTCCCTAATCGCCTCGGAACTCTGGGGCAGCTCGGCGGTCATGGGGGCGATTTCAATTCCCCAAAAGCCGCTTTCCACTTTTTGGGCATTGAACGGGCTCTGGACTTCGGCCACGCCTTCTAGAGCCTCCAGCTCCGCGGCCAAGTTATAGATCTTCTTGAGGACCGTTGGGCTGAACACATCCTCTGCCTCCACGGCGATGAGGAAAAGATCCTGCGTCCCGAAATCCTCCACCACATCCATCAATTCCACCAAAACCGGATCGTCCTCAGGGATCATGGCATCAATGCTGGCGTCAAAGGTGATGAGGGGCAGAAAACTTCCCGCGACGACTGTAAGCACTACTACAACTGCAATCACCAGTCGGGGATGGTCTAAAACTAGCTTGAACCAGCGCTGCAATTAGTTCACCTCTTTCTCAGCTGAAAGATCAGATTTAGTGCATCGAGACTTACTGATGCCGTTTCCCGGGGTTCCAGCAAGATCTGCACCGCAATACCGAAGATCCCTCCCAAAAACAGACCAGAAAGCACCTCTGGTGAGTAGCCGGGGCCCAGTTCCTCCAACACTTCCTCGGTGAACACCTCCGTGGCAAACTGGTCGATGATCACCTGCAGGATCTCCCGGACCTGCTCCCGCAGGGATGCGGAACGCAGGGCCAACCCCACCAAATCGTACAGCACCAGGAACAGTTCCGGCTCGCGGGTTAAAACCTCCTGGTAGAGTTTGAGGAAGCGTTCTCCCTTTTCCCAGGGAGACATCTCGGGCTGCAGCTCCTCCACGAATTCGGAATAGCGACGGGCTACGCGCCTGACCACTGCAAGAAGGAGCCCCTCCTTATTCTGATAGTGATAGCTGATTTGGCTTAGGGCCACCTGGGCCTCGTCGGCGATTTGGCGCAGAGATGTCTGGGCGTACCCTTCCCGGGCTATCACATTGTAGGCGGCATCGAGGATTTTCTCCTCCTGGGATTTTTCCAGCACAGCCCACCCCCCTTTTCAATCGGACGGCCGTTCGAACCGTTGATCATATTATATCTTTTCTTGGCACGAAATGCTACCAATACCGAAAAAAAGGATCAGCCCGCGGCGAGGAGAAACTATGCCCAGGAGGTGATCCAGTGTACGACTACTTCATCGGCATCCGCCTGCCCAAGAAACTAGAAGAGGCCTGCGAGCACTACCGGCGCGCCTTTCGGGCTCCCCGCACCATCGCCCATATCACGGTGGTTGCCCCCTTTAACTGGGATCAAAGCGTCGCCGAACTGCACGAACTGCTCAAGGAGGCAGTACAGCCCTTGGCACCCTTTCTGATCCGCGGCAGCGGCCTGGGTTCCTTTGGCACTAGGGTGCTGTTTGTCAACGTAACTTTAAGCGAGGAGCTGCTGCAGCTGCACAAAAACTTGACGGCCGGTCTCCAAGGGGCAGGTGTGAAGGTAGACCGCCGTCCCTACCATCCCCATATTACCCTGGCCACCAGGCTCAGCCCGGCGCGCTTTTGCCGCTATAAGCAGGAACTGGAGGGTTTTTCACCGAGCTACGCCTTTCCATGTACAGCAATCAGCTTGTTTGAGTTCACCGCGGACAGAAGGTGGGAAGAACAGGCCCAAATTGCGCTTCCAGGCTAGATCTGGCAGCTTGTGTTTGTATTGATAATTTGATATTATCTCCCTAAAAAGAAAAGGGGTGTTTTTGTGCGCACGGCAAAGAAACTGACTGATAAAGTCACTTGGGTCGGCAAAGTGGATTGGGAACTGGAGACCTTCCACGGCGATGAGTATTCCACCCATAAAGGCACATCGTACAACTCCTACCTGATCCGTGACGAAAAGGTGGTGCTCATCGACACCGTCTGGCTGCCCTACGACCGTGAGTTTGTGGAACATCTGCGTTCCGAAATTGACCTGCAGGAAATTGATTACATAATCATTCAGCACGCGGAAATTGACCACAGCGGCGCCTTGCTCGAGCTGATGCGGGAAATTCCAGATACACCCATCTACTGCACCAAAAACGGCGAAAGGATCCTCAAAGGGCACTTCCACCAAGATTGGAATATCGTTACCGTCAAGACCGGCGATACCCTAGACATCGGTCAATCCCAGCTCATTTTTGTGGAAGCCCCCATGCTGCACTGGCCCGACACCATGTTCACCTACATGACCGGGGAGAACATCCTGTTCAGCAACGACGCCTTTGGCCAGCACTATGCCACTGAGTCTCTGTACAACGATGCCGCGGATCAGTGCGAGCTGTTTGCCGAGGCCATGAAGTACTATGCCAACATCCTCACACCCTTCAGCGCCCTGGTGAAAAAGAAGATCAATGAAGTTCTGGCCATGGAACTGCCCGTGAACCTGATCTGCACCAGCCACGGCGTCATCTGGAGGGACGACCCCGCCCAGATCATCCACAAGTATCTGGAGTGGGCAGATAACTACCAGGAAAACCAAATCAGTATCGTGTATGATACCATGTGGAACTCCACCAGGCTCATGGCGGAAGCCATAGCCGCCGGAATCCAGGCGGAGGATCCCAAGGTTACGGTGAAGCTGTTCAACGCAGCCAAGTATGACAAAAACGATATTGTCACCGAGATCTTCAAATCAAAGGCCATCCTGGCCGGCTCCCCCACGGTCAACAACCGGTACCTCTCCTCCATGGGGGGACTTTTGGAGATGGTTAAGGGCCTGAAGTTCAAGAACAAGAAAGCCGCAGCCTTTGGCAGCTACGGCTGGAGCGGCGAATCGGTGAAGCTGCTCACAGAAGATCTGGCCAGCGCAGGCTTTGTGATTGTGGGCGACGGGTACAGAAGCCTTTGGGTACCTGATGAAGAAGTACTGCAGGCCTGCCAAGAGTTTGGCCGCAGTTTCGTACGCAGCCTCTAGGACCATAGAGTATTCTGGAGCCGCAAGCAGCAGCCTGCGGCTTGCTGACCTTCACCGCTGCCTGCGTCAAGGCGCCCCTTTGGCGGCGCATGGTTCTGCCCATAATCACAGATGCTATTAATAATCCTTAGCGAAACAGCAGGAAAAGATTACCCCATGCAGAAATGTTGTGGAAACATTCCATCAACAGCGCGGAGGCCATTAGATGGTAAGGACAAAAGCAGCAGGGCTGTGGCTGGCCCTGACGTTGATCATATATTGCTCCCTCGTTTGCCCAGCAGAAGCCGAACAGCTGTACCTCAACGAGCTCTTGGAGAGCCATCCCCATATCCAGGTGCCCAAGGAAGATCCCATCGTGCGTACCTTGGAGTTGAACTTAGAACCACCCGTTCCCGGGCTGGAACCGGAAGCGCTTCCCGCGCCCGCGCCTCTGCCGCAGCGCAAAATCGCCTTGACCTTCGACGACGGCCCCGATCGGATCAACACCCCCAAGATCTTGGATATTCTCCGGGACGAGCAAGTGGTGGCCACCTTTTTCGTGCTGGGGGAAAAAGTGGAGCGCTATCCAGAGGTAACCCAGCGCATTTTTCAAGAAGGGCACCTGCTGGCCAACCATTCCCGCACCCACGCGGACTTTGCCGAGCTGTCCAATGAAGAGATCCTCTTTTTAGAACTGGAGCCCACCTCGGCCGCGGTGGAAAGGCTCACCGGGTATTATCCCCGCATCATGCGCCCGCCCTATGGTTCTCTGCGCCAGGATTCGGTGGTTTTCCTGCGGGAAAGCGGGTGGCAGATTGTGCGCTGGTCCCTGGATACTTTCGACTGGGACAGCACCCGCAACTCCCCAGAGGAGATCATTGAGCGCGTTAAAACCCAGCATCACAACAAGGCCGTCGTGCTCATGCACTGCAACGGCCCTGCCACCATCCAGGCTCTGCCCGGGATCATCAAGGTCCTGCGCGGCTTGGGTTATGAGTTTGTTCCGGTAAATCAGCTCTAGTCTTTCTGCTGTACAAGGCAGAATAGAGAATGCAAAGGAGGCGGGGGCAGTGGCGGCAACACCACGGGCAACAAGCATCTTCCTCAATGCCCAGATGCTCACTTTAGATCCCCATTTACCCAGGGCAGAAGCCCTGGCGGTGCAGGGAGAAAGGATTCTTGCGGTGGGCCGGCAGGATGAGATCCTGGCTTGGGCCGGTCCCCAGACCAGCACAGAGAATCTCCACGGACAGTTTGTGATCCCCGGGCTGCAGGACAGCCACCTGCACCTGCTCAGCTGGGGCTGGACTTTGGATGGCGTGCAGCTGGCCGGGGTTCGTTCCATCCCAGAGGTGATCGCGCGGGGCCAGGCTTATCTCCGAGAGAATCCCGGGCGGGAGTGGATTGTGGGCCGGGGCTTTAACGAGGAGCTCTTCAGTTCCCGCAGGCTGCCCACCAAGGAAGATTTGGATCAGATTTCCCGTACCCATCCCGTGCTCTTCACCAGGGTGTGCGGACATATCTGTTGTGTCAACTCCCAAGCTCTGCAGCTGGCTGGGATTGGGGCCAGCACAGCCGATCCACCCGGCGGCCGCATTGATCGGGAAGACCAGACCGGAGAGCCCACGGGCGTACTGCGGGAAAATGCCATAGAACTAGTAACAAGGCTTCTGCCCTCCCCCACGGTGGAAGACCTAAAAAGGGTCATCCGCAGGGCCAGCGCCGCGGCTGCCGCGCTGGGGCTCACCACAGTGCAGAGTAATGACCTGCACGGGGCCGCGGATCTCCAGGACAGGCTCCAGGCCTACCGGGAGCTGGACCAAAGTGGGGAACTGCCCATCCGCATTATCCTGCAAGCCACCATGCCCACCTTGGCAGACCTCCGGGCTTACCTGGATCTCTACCACAGCTTCAGACCCAGCTCCAAGCTGCAGCTCGGACCGCTCAAGCTCTTTGCCGATGGCTCCCTGGGCGGCAGGACCGCAGCTTTAAGCCGCCCCTATGCCGATGATCCCCAAACGGACGGCATGCTCATCTATGAGCAGGAAGAACTCAACGAGCTCATCTGCACGGCAGCCCAGCACAATCTCCAGGTAGCGGTGCATGCCATTGGGGATCGGGCCTTAGACCAGGTCTTGAACGGGTTTGCCCGGGCCCGGGAGCTCTATCCGGCGTGGAGCAGGCGTCCCCGGGTGATCCACGCCCAGATCACCCGGGCTGACCAGCTTGAGCGCATGGCCAAGCTCGGCGTGACAGCCGATATCCAACCCATTTTCGTCCCCACTGACCTGCATTTCGCCGAGCGGCGCATTGGCCCCGAGCTTGCCCGCTGCGCCTACAGCTGGAAAACCATGCACAGCCTAGGCATCCCCACAGCAGGCGGTTCAGATTGCCCCGTTGAACCGTGCAACCCCTTCTGGGGTATGCATGCCGCCCTGACCAGGCAGGACCGGGAAGGGTACCCTCCCGGCGGTTGGCTGCCCCACGAGCGGCTGAGCCCTACGGAGGCCCTCCAGCTCTTCACTTTGGGCCCTGCCTATGCCGCCCACGAAGAAGGGCTCAGCGGGAGCTTAACCCCGGGCAAGCGGGCCGATTTCGTGGTGCTGCCCCGCAACCCTTTGGAAATAGAGCCCGAGGGACTGCTCACACTCGCCAGCACAGCCACCTATGTAGGCGGAAACAGAGTTCACCCCAAAAATTAACCCGGCAGCAGGGCCGGGTTTTCTTATCTACTCTGGAAAAGCTCTGTGCAGCGGTGGATAAACCTGTCCACCACCTCTTCCGGGCAGGCCCAGGAGGTGACCAGCCGCACCACCGAGTGCTCCTCATCCGCCTGCTGCCAGATGTAGAAGGCGTAGTCTTTCTGCAGTTCGGCGATGATCCAATTGGGAAGAATAGGGAAGATTTGGTTGGACGGCGAGTCCACCAGAAACCGACAGCCAAGGCTGCGCAGCGCCCGTTGGATCCGGTTGGCCATGCTGTTGGCGTGCTCAGCAAGGCGGAAAAAGAGATCGTCCCGGAAAAGCTCCCGAAACTGCAAGCCCAAGAGCCGACCCTTAGCCAGCAGTGCCCCCTTCTGCTTGATATGAAAGCGGAAATCGGTCTGCAGCTGCTCGCTGCAGATCACCAGGGCTTCGCCAATAAGGGCGCCGTTTTTGGTCCCGCCGATGTAAAAGGCATCCACCATACTGGCCAGATCCGCTAGGGTCAGGTCGTTCCCCTCCGATGTCAGGGCCGAGCCCAGGCGCGCCCCATCCACGTAAAGGAGCAGGTTGTGCTGGCGGCAGAAGCTGCTCAGCTCCATCAGTTCCCGTTTGGTATAAATGGACCCCAGTTCCGTGGTGTTGGAGATATAGACCAGTCTAGGTTTGACCATGTGCTCATCCACGTGGAAGTCCAGTACCGCCTGCACATCTTCGGGCCTGAGCTTGCCGTCTTGGCCCGGCACCGCAATCACCTTGTGGCCGGTAGCTTCAATGGCCCCGGCTTCATGCACCCCAATATGGCCGGTCTGCGGGGATACGGCCGCCTCATGGGGGCGCAAAAAGGCGGAGATGGCAATGAGGTTGGTCTGGGTGCCCCCGGGGATAAAGTGTATGTCCACATCGCTGCGTCCCATTTTGGCTTTGATCAGCTCCGCGGCTTCTCTGCAGAAGGGATCCTCGCCGTAGCCTGCCACCTGCTGCAAATTGGTCTCCAGCAGGGCCTGCAGGATCCTCGGATGGGCCCCTTCGCTGTAGTCATTGGTAAAACTGTACATGTTCACTTCACCTTCATTGTCCCTCTTTAGTGATCTACCACAGAAAGCCGCTCTTCCGGAATGTTCACTGCAACCTGGGCCCCGGGCTCGAAAACCGTTCCCCGCTGGGGATCTGCCACCACCACCTTAAAATCCTGGCCCAGCACTTCTAGATCGTACTCCACCTTTTCCCCCAAGTAGGTTACTCCCTTCACTGTGCCCACCAGATCCTCTTCGCCTGGAGCGGCGGCAATCTGCGCCGCTTCGGGACGGATGAGCAGGTACACCTGGCTGCCGACTGCCGGGGAAATGCTGGTCTGGACCCTGAACACCCTGCCCTGCACCTCAGCGGCCATGGTGCTCCCCTGGACCTCTCGCACTTGGGCCGGAAGTACGTTGGTTGTACCCACAAAGTTGGCCACAAATAGGGAACGGGGTTGGGAGTACACCTCCCAGGGCGTTCCCACCTGTTCAATGGTCCCCTTGTTCATGACCACGATCTGATCAGATATGGCCAAAGCTTCCTCCTGATCGTGCGTGACATAAATGCTGGTTATGGACAGCATTTTCTGCAGAGCCTTAATCTCCCCCCGCATCTGTACCCGGCGCTTCGCATCCAGGTTGGAGAGGGGCTCATCAAACAGGAGCACTTTGGGCCTGGTCACAATCACCCGGGCCAAGGCCACCCGCTGCTGTTCGCCGCCGGAAATCTGGTTGGGGAAGCGCTTTTCCATGCCCGTAAGCCCCACCATCTCCAGGACATCCCCCACCGCTTCCCGAATCTGGCTGGCCGGCAGACCCTTCAGCTTCAATCCGTAAGCCACATTGTCATACACGGTCATGTGGGGAAAGAGGGCGTAATTCTGGAACACAAAGCCAATGTCCCGCTTGTTAGCCATAACCTTGGTTTGATCCTGACCGCCGATGATGATCCGGCCGGTGGTGGGCTCTTCAAACCCCGCCACCATGCGCAGAAGGGTGGTCTTGCCACAACCGGAGGGCCCCAAGAGGGTTGTGAGCTGGCCCGGTTTGATCTCCAGATCCAGGGGGCGGACCGCATGCACGGCACCTCCCCTGGCCCGGTCATGGAATGTCTTACTTATATTCTCCAGCCGAATCTCGGCCGCCTGATTGGTCTTTGCCATAATGCTCCCCCTTTTCGCTAATAAACTGCCGTTTTTTCCTGCACAGTGGCCAAGCCCAGCAGGCGCAGAATGCCCCTCAGTCCAAGGGTGACCACGTAAACCACCACAATTACAAACACGGAAAAGGCCGCGGCATTCCCCAGCTCCAGCTCAGTCGCACTCTCCAAAATGCGCACGGTAATCAAGGTCCAGTTCACCGACACCAAAAAGATGGTGGCACTGATGGCCGTCATGGCCCTGGTGAAGGTCACTTCTAAGCCGGCAAAAAGCGAGGGCAGAACCAAGGGCACGGTAATCGTGCGCAGGGTGGTAACCAAATCCGCCCCCAAGCTCGTGGATGCTTCCTCAATGGACCTGTCGATCTGCTGCAGAGTAGCGATGGTCGCGCGCACCCCAGTGGGACTGTAGCGGAACACGTAGGCGGCAATGAGGATCGTTGCCGTACCCGTGAGTACCAGGGGCGGATCGTTAAAGGCTAGGAGATAGGCAATACCCACGACCATGCCGGGCAGGGCGTAGTTGATCATGGAGACAGATTCCATGAGCCGTCCCGCGGGCACCAGTTTTCTGGTGACCAAGTAGCCCACCAAAATCCCGAACAGTCCCCCCAAGGGCATGGCCCAAAAAGCGATATAAAGCGTGTCTTTAATGGATTTTAGCCCGTGGGTGAAGAGGTATCTGTAATTGGCCAAGGTAAACTCATGGTTGGCACCCCAGGCCTTGACCAGGGAACCAAAGAGGATCATCCCATACAGGAGCAGGATAAAGGCGGAGACCACCAGGCAAAAGGCCAACAGCCCATACTTGGCTCCCCGGCTCACCAGGGGCGCGTTGGTCCCGGAAGCTGCCTTACCCGTCACCGTCACGTAATACTTGCGGCTCACCCAATAACGCTGCAGGAAGAAGATGAGCAGCGAAGGCACCAGTAAGATAAAGGATAAGGCGGCGCCGCCCCGCAGATCATACAGCCCCGTAATCTGCAGATACGCTTGGGTGGATAGGACCGGGAAAGTGTGGCCGGCCAGCACCAAGGGTATGGCAAAATCAGCCAAGGAAGCAGAAAAAACGAGTAAGAAAGAGTTGGCAAGGCCCGGTGTAGCCAAGGGCAGGGTCACGGTCCCGAACACACGCAACCGCGAACCGCCCAAGCTAAAGGCATTTTCCTCCAGACTGGGGTTGATGTTCTCCAACACGCCCCGCAAGGTGAGATAGGCCAAGGGAAAGTAAGTGAGCACCTGGGCCCACACCGTACTCCACATGCCGTAGATGCTGGATCCCGTCATGCCCAAGAGTCTGTAGGTGAGCAGGCCCCTGGGCCCAAAGGCAAAGAGCATGGACAAAGCCAAGGTAAAGGGCGGGGAGATCATGGGCAAGACGATAATGGCATCGATAAAGCGGCGCCAGCCCTTGGCCAAATTGGCTCGGCTCCTGGCAAAGGCAAACAAAAAGCCCACAACCGTGGAAAGGATCCCCACAATCACGCCCAGCTTCAAGCTGTTGACCAGGGCCACCCTATTCCCCCTGCGGCTTAAAATGCGCGTTAAAGAAGCAAAAGTGAAGGTACCATTCTGCACAAAGGTCATGTACAGCAGTTTGTATAAAGGATAAAGGATGAAAATGGCCAGGAAGATCCACAGCAGACCTCCCAAAACCAAGGCAGTGGGGCTGTACCTGCCCAGCCCACCCAGGAGGCCGGCCTGTTTCGGAGTGTTTCTGCGTGCAGCCAAGACTGTCCCTCCCATCACGAATCATAAAATTGGCTTGGGCGCGGCCCAAGCCAATCTCTCACAGGTAAAGCCCAGCCATAGGGCGGCCTAGAAGCCTACTATCTCCTCAACCCATCTTTCGATCACCCGCTGCCGATGTTCGGCTGCCCACTCCAGATCCAGCTCAAAGAAGTTGGCGCCTTCCAGATCGATGAGATCCGAAACCGGAACATCGGGCCTGGCGGGCAGGAAGCCGATGTGATGCTCGGCAAACAGGCTCTGGGCTTCCTCGGTCACCAGCCAGTCCATGAACTGCTTAGCCAGTTCCTGGTTGGGGCCGTTCTTCACCAGGGCCATGGCTTCCACAGAAACGACGGAACCCTCTTTGGGGAAACTGATCACCACATCGTAGCCCCTTCTGGCCGTCTCAATACTGTCTACCAGGAAGAAGACGCCTGAGCTGGCTTGACGGGTGGCCACGGGTACGGTTCCGCCGCCTCCGCTCTTGGTGTAAACCTGCACATTTTCATGGAGTTTGGCCATGTAATCAAAGGCCTCTTCTTCATCACCCAAGGCGAAGATGATGGAGGCGATGCGGTTAAAACCTGTACCAGAAGTGCGGGCATCCGCCATCTGCAACCCGTTGGCATAGGCCGGATCCAGAAGATCGTACCAGGATTTGGGCGGCTGCATGTTATTTTCCTCTAAGAAGCTCTTGTTGGTCAAGAAAACAATGGGATTGAGGGCGATACCGGTGAAATACCCCTCGGGATGGCGGTATGCTTCTGGAATAGCCTCTACGCCCTGGGGAATATAAGGTTCCAGCACATCTTCGGCAATAGCCGCGGCAAAGGTATCCGCTGGGCCGCCAAACACCATGGCCACCCGGGGATTGTTCTTCTCCGCAATCAAGCGGGCCAAAACCTCACCAGCCGAGTGCCGCACAAAGTTGATCTTGATGCCTGTCTTGGCAGTAAAGGCCTCGAAGAAGGGAATCGCAAAGGATTCGGGCATGATGCTGTACACATCGATGCTCTGCTGAGCCGCCACTGCAGCAGGCAATAGGCAGGAAAACAGCATAGTGACTAACACCAGACTTATGATTCTTTTCATCATGTACCTCCTCACTTTTTCGATCTTAATGTTATATTTCTTTCCCCGATGCTTTACCCCTGCTAACCGGTTGAAAAATCATCAGTCGTGCTCAGAAACGCCGGGCCTTACCCAGCTGCAGCCCATTCTTCCCGAAGGAGTAGAGCAGCACGGAGAGGGCAGCGGAAGTACCTAACCTTCCCCCGATACCCACCAACACCCCCTGGCCGCCAAAGATTACCAAGGCGCACAGGGCGCTAATTGCCAAGATCTCCCTGTAGCTGCAGCAGCGCTCCCGACTGCACATGACGGCGTAGGATACGGCTGTGCAGGTCAGGGCGAACAGATCTCCCCCGCTGAACAGGCGCGGCAGCACAAGCCCCGCGGTTAGAGCCAGTAAGGAAGAAACCTCCACCACACTGAGCTTGGTATGCTTCCGCAGCCAAAAACCCGCTGCGCCGCAGATAAGTCCCAAGAACAGATTTAACGCGAAAGTCGCCATTACAGTCCTCCCATCACTGCCAAGACCACCACCACCGCCGCGGCGGCGATGGTTCCAAGGCGTCCGCCAACACCAACCCACAGTTCATCAGAAAGCTCAAACAGGATCCCGGCTAAAAGACCAGCTACAGCCAGCGGGCCCCAGGCCGGAAAGCGCAGTGACGAACTCATGCCCACAAAAGAACCCATGTACATGACCAGTTGATCCCGCCCCTGGAGCACCTGGGCGCCTAGAAGCCCTACCAAGGCCGAGGCCACCACCCCACCCAGCCCCAGCTTAGTGCTGAGCCCAAAGGTAACCAGCGCTGCTGTACAGCTGATCACAGCGGAACGCAAGAATTGGGGTGTAAACCGGAACGCGGGCCTTTTCAACGCCGCCCCTACCCCCACGGCGAGCACACCTAACACTACCGCTCTGCCGTAAGGCGCGGCCAAAACGCCGGCCGCGTCCAACAAGGCCGCGATCAAGGGCAAAAAAATAAGCAGCTGGTACCACATGTTCTATCCCTCCAATGATCCACATGGAGAATTGGCCGCGGCCAGTCCGTTTACCTCCTGCCCAGAGCAGAGTTCCCCAGTCGACAGCGAAAAGCCTGGATTCTTTTTCGTTTTTCGTAAACCAAATGCTTGGTACGATTGGTTCTGGCTCCAGGATCTGGCCCATCAAATACGCAGGGGACTTTGCACAGCCAAAACGTGCCGTGAGGATTGACATTTTACCACAAGTAGACTATGATAATTTTACAACGAAGTATTGAGAGAAAATATAACGAATGCGGTGGAGTGAACAACCAGCTAGCTGCCAGTAGACCAACCAGTATTTCCAGCTGCCACGCGGAGGTGCTGGTTTTCGCTTTTTTAGGCTTGGGGAACTGGGCAACCGCTCAAGCCGTAAGGAGGGGAAATAGGCATGGCCACCGCAGCCACAAGCGGTATACACCGGCAGCTGAACGAGCGGGAACGCAAGAAGATGCAGCATGAGCTGAAATTATACATGGAGAAGTACTTTAAGAGCAAACTGGGCAAAGGCGTGGACCACACCAAGGTCACTATCTGGGAGGACCTCATGGTAATCCGCGGTGAAGGTTTTTTGACTGAACCAGAAAAGTACATCGTCAACACCGCGGCGGGCCAGGATGTGGTCAACGCTGCCCGCATGGGCGTTGCCGAGCAGCATTCCCAGGACAATGTTCCGTACTTCGAAAAGCTGTTCCAAGCCAAAGTGATCCACGAAGCCTTTCTGGTAGATGCTCAAAAGGATTTCTGGATGCATGTGCTGGTTTTTGACCATGTGCTCACCAAATAGCAGCCAAAGAGTGCCAGAGCAAAAGTGGTAGATCAAAGGGAAACACAGCGGCCCTGCGATAGACCATGCTTTCAGACCTTTCAGGGGTGCTTGAAGCATGGTCTTTTCGTTTGCAGAACGGGAGCGGAAAGGAGGGCAGGCAGTCGCTGACAGCTCAAGGGCCGCAGCCAATCTGAAAGGAGGATATACCCATGGCCGAGATGATGAAGGCGTATGTTTATCACGGCCCGAACAACATGAGTCTTGATCAGGTCCCCAAGCCAAAGATCCTAGAACCCACCGATGCCATAGTCAAAGTGACCACCTCAACCATCTGCGGCACTGATAAGCATATCCGCCACGGCGGGCTGCCCGAGGTTGAACCGGGCAGGATTATTGGTCACGAGTTCTGCGGCATCGTGGATGAAGTGGGACCTTCGGTAAAGAGGTTCAAAAAGGGAGATCGGGTGGCGGTTTCTTGTGTCACCCAGTGCATGGAGTGTTTCTACTGCCGCAGGGGCATCTACTCACAGTGCGTCAACGGCAGCTGGATCTTCGGCTACATGATCGATGGCTGTCAGGCCGATTATGTGCGGGTTCCCTATGCTGATGCGGGCATGCACCTGATCCCTGACGAACTGGAAGATGAGGACGTTCTGTTTGTAGGCGATATTCTCTCCACCGGCTACTTCGGAGCGGAGAATGGAAATATCCAGCCCGGCGATACAGTTGCCGTGTTCGGCTCAGGGCCTGTGGGCATGTGCGCCATGGCCACTGCCCGCCTGTGGGGCCCGGCCAGGATTGTGGCCGTAGACATCGATGACAGCCGCCTGGAGTTTGCCCAGAAGAACGGCTGGGCTGATCTGGGCTTGAATCCGAATAAAGTAGATGTGGTGCAGGCCCTCAAGGACCTGACCGAAGGGCGCGGCGCAGATGTGACCATCGAAGCCAATGGTTTCGAACCCACCTTCAAGGCAGCCATAAACAGCGTCAGGCCCGCGGGAACGGTCTCCGTGATCGGAGTGTTTGAAACCCCCCAGACTGTGGAGATGAACAAGCTCTGGATTAAGAACATTGCCATAAAAATGGGATTGGTCAACGCCAACCGCATCCCCGAGTTGATCAACCTGATCAAGGAAGGCAAGATCAACATGCGGCCGCTGATCACCCACACTCTGCCCCTCTCGCAGGTAGCCGAAGGTTACGACATTTTTGAAGAGCGGCGGGATAACGCCCTCAAGGTAGTACTGAAGGCTGATGCCTAGGGGCGGAGCTGTGCAAGAGCCCTGGCTGGTGTTTCCCCCCAAACCTCCATCGGGCCCCCAGCCGGGGCTCTCTTTTCCTCAGTGCTCCCCTAATCCAGCCCGCAGAGCCTCCTCGACCAGCTTGAGGACCATGGTTTCCCTCCGGGTCCAAGAGGGGGCTTGCCCTGCAGCAAGAGTCCGTTCATTCACGGCCAAAGCCTGCTGTACCGTAATCCAATGGGGTTCCATGCCCAAATCCAACTCGTACCCCTTGAGACTCTGGGGGCCCAGCTGCGCCCCCACGGCGCACAGGTAATAATAGGAGGTCATGCAGAAGACATCGAAGTCGGGTTCCTTGGGGACAGCATACTCCACCACCCGGCCGAAGGCCCGGTGTACCTGGATCAGCTCGGCACCGCATTCCTCCTTGAGTTCCCTGGCCAGGGCCTGGCTGTGGCTCTCCTGGGCATTTACCCCTCCGCCTGGAAATTTATACGCACCTTCGCGCCGGGAATAGACTAGCAGCAGCTTAGGGCCGCACAGTGCTATGGCGCGCACAGCTTCCCGCGTAACTGCCTTCCCCTGCCGGTTAACCCCCTCGTGACGGTCTATTTCTGCTAGCAAACGCATGTACATCCCCCCAGGCCTGGCCTTTCTTTAACTTGTTCTTCCCCTGAGGCCCGATTCCCTTTTAGGTAAACACTTCTTGAACTGCCAAGAGCAGGTATGGACACCGCCGCATCTAATTTGATGCAGCAGGTATTGATCAACTGTGGAGGGATTAGAGGATGGGGTTTAAAGCCTTCAACTATGGCGCGAACGCGGTGTGTTTCCAGAAGAATGGGCGTAAATACGGTATGATCTGTTCTTGGGCGACCCAAGTGGATTACGACAAAGTTGTGCTGCTGTTGGGTGCCCAAAGCGTCACTGGTAGAAACATCGCCCCTGGTGATCTTATTGGCATCAGCGTGCTCAGCACCCAGCAAGAAGATGTGATGAACACGTTGGGGGAAAACCATTCAGATGAAGTGGATAAGTTTGCGACGCTGGATTACACCCTTGCAGGTTCAGCCATTCTCATCGACAATGCCAGCGTGGCCATGGTCGTGGAAGTCCTGGATGTTCTCCACCTGCCGGGAATTGAAGAGGACAATTTGGTTTATGGCTTGATCAGATCCCATACCCAAACGGGGGCACCCATGCTGACCATTAGTTAAGAACAGTACAGCAGGTTTCTCCAGCTGAACAAGGCCTTCCCCTCTGCATTGTGCAGGAGGGAAGGCCTTACTCTTAGCGCTAGACCGGTTTTGCCCTGGATTTTTGAACCTCGTAGCCAACCCTGGTGATGGCCTTTTCGATATCCTCAAGGGAAACCCGGTTTTCATCGAAGTTGAGCTTTACCTTGCTGGAGTTGAACAGTACCTGCACCGTATCAGCAGCCACACCCGACACCGATTTCACCGCCGCCTCAATCTTCTGCATGCAGGATGGGCAGGTCAAGCTCTCCAACTCAATAGTAGCTGTCATCATGGCATTTACCCCTTTCTCTTTCTGAGTAATCAGATTCCTGCTCAGGCTCTCCCCGTTAACCTAGGTAGGCGGAAGCGCAGCAGCCGCATGCCATTGAGGATCACAGCCAGGATGCTGCCCTCATGGACCAGCATACCTATGGACATACTCATCCATTCACTGAACAGTAGGCTGGCCAGGAGCACCAGCACTACGCCTACGGCAATGAAAATGTTCTGTTTCATGTTCTGCGCCGTGGCCTTGGCCAGCCCCAAGGCGTGGGGCAGGCGTTCTAGGTTGGAGTTAATCAGGACCACGTCTGAGGTTTCCACCGCCACATCAGTGCCTCCACCCATGGCGATGCCAACATGGGCTAAAGCAAGGGAAGGGCTGTCGTTCACCCCATCACCCACAAAGGCAACAGTGTGCCCCTGCCCGATAAGGGTTTTGATGTACTGGGCCTTATCCTCGGGCAGCATGTTACCGTGGGCTGCAGTTAAGCCCAGCTCCCGACTTACAGCATCCACCGTACCCTGGTTGTCACCGGACAGCATGATCAGGCTTTTGACCCCCAGCCGCCGCAGCCGTGCCAAAACAGCCCCGACCCCAGGGCGAATCTGATCCCGCACGCCCATTAGAATCTTCAACTCCCCATCAACGGCCGTAAGCACTAGGGAGTTCCCCTGCTGTTCGAGTTTGGCCGCCTGAGCCTTAACCGTGGGGCTCAGTTTGACCTGCTCCCTTTCCATAAGGGCCGCATTGCCCACAGCCACACGCCTGCCGTGTACAGAGGCCACCACCCCGGCACCCTTCACCACTTCCGTGTTGGCCACGGGGTAGGTTTCCACCTCACCGATGGCTGTCAGCACCGCTTTAGCCAAAGGGTGGTCCGACTCCCGTTCTACGCTGGCCAGATAACGCAGGGCCTCTACCCTGTCCTCCCCATAGTACTCCACCTCCGCGACGGAGGGGCTCCCCACGGTAAGCGTTCCGGTTTTGTCAAAGACCACCGTATCTACTCTGCTGAAATCACCCATCACCTCGCTGCCCTTAAACAGCACCCCATGGCGCGCTCCGCTGCCAATTCCGGCTACGTTGGACACCGGAACCCCGATCACCAAGGCACCGGGGCAGCCCAGGACCAGCACAGTGATGGCCAATTCCACATTCCGCGACAACAACCAGACCACAAGGCCCACGGCCAGCACCGCGGGAGTGTAATACCTGGCAAAGCGGTCGATGAAGCGTTCGGCTGCGGACTTGGAATCCTGGGCCTCTTCCACCAGCTCGATGATCTTGCTGAAGGTGGTATCTTCGCCTACCCGTTCAGCAGCTATGTGCAGCGTGCCGTTATCCAAAATGGTGCCGGCATAGACAGTGGAACCCTTTTCCTTAGCCACAGGTAGGGACTCGCCGGTGATGCTGGCCTCGTTGACGCTTCCTTCACCGGCCACCACCGTTCCGTCCACGGGCACCTTGGCTCCGGTTTTGACCAGTAAGATATCGCCCACCTCAACTTCCTCCACGTCCACCTCCGCAAACTCCCCATCCTCCCCCAGCTTCAGGGCAGTTTCAGGTGCCATTTCCACCAGTTCTTTGATGGCCGAGCGGGTCTTCTGCAGGGTGCGCTGCTCCAGATAGGCACCGAACAGAAACAGGAAAGTGACAATAGCCGACTCTTCGAAGTTCTTAATGGCCAGAGCACCCAAAACGGCCAGGGTGACCAGCAGGTCAATGGTTACCACCTTCACGCGGAGGGCCTGGTAGGCCTGGAGGGCAATGGGCAGTACGCCCAGGAAGGAAGCGATAATCAGCGCCCCCTCAAAGAAAGCGGTGCTCCCCGCGGTCCAGCGGTGAATGAACGCGGCAGCAAGGAGCAGTCCGCTGACCGCGGCTATTTTGTTCTTACTCCGCAGAATAAGTCTCTGCACTTCCCAGCACCCCC
This sequence comes from Bacillota bacterium, assembly GCA_029776155.1. Lineage (GTDB taxonomy): Bacteria > Bacillota > Limnochordia > Darwinibacteriales > Darwinibacteriaceae > DTU010. Next base: position 61,694 of record JAKOTU010000065.1, read on the forward strand.
TCCCCTTCTTTACCAATCATAGGCCTGATCTAACTCGGCCAGCATTTTGTAAACGGCGGCGTAGCTCTCGCACACATCGCCTGGCACAGTGTAGTTATCCGTGATCCCACGCAGCCGGGCAAACTCTGTGCCGAGCTCGGGCCTTGCCTCCTTAGCCGCCTGTACCTTGTCTCTTATTTCCTCAAACAGCCTGCGCACCTCATGGAATTCCGGATGATGCTCACCGTGTACCCGGGCCACAACTGGCACGTAGGTCTCGAGAAGTTTGAAGTACCGTTCAACTGCTTCCGCAAATCTAGTCATACCCATCTTCCTTTCTTTTCGGTAGTGGTTGACGGGTTCAGTTTAGCATGGCTCCCGGCGGGCGAAAAATGATCTAGATCAAGTAACTCCCAGTGACTGTCTCCCTGGGCTTGTCTTTTATATAATTCCAGGTAATGGTGGTTGTCGTGGTCAGCGCTAGAGGGAAACTTCAGGAAGGAGCTGAAGGGAAGATGATGCTCAAAACATGGGTGAAAAGGCTGGTTTTGCTGGGCACAATCCTGGCGGCCCTGCTAGTCCTCACGGGATGTACAGGTGGTGGAGGGCTGGCCCACTTGTGGGGAGAAATTATTGTTGATGGGCAGCCTTTTCTTGGTCCCGTGCCCATCACTGTTACCACGGGCGATGGTCAAGTGAGACAGGAGATCTTTACTGAAGGGCGCTATGAGTTCCGGGATCTGCCGGCAGGCACTGTGGTATTGGAGACAGAGTTCTTCCCTTCTCCCGGCAGGAGACTGTGGGAGAGAAAAGAATGGTCGCCCCTGAAGTCAGGAACGACCGTGTTCAACCTCGAGTGGTGGTATTGCCCCGCCGCTCTCCGCAGCGCAACGTAGAGGGACTGCCCGCGGTAGGGATAACAGCGAAAGGAGTCTAGAAGAAGATGAAGCGCTGGTGTGGGCTGCTCCTCATGACGGCGATCTTGCTCACGGGCTGTGCCGGCAGGCCTGTAGGGAGCTACCGTCTTTCCAGTTGTGTTCACCTTGATCGTGTTTAGATGTTGATAAAGGGAAAGCCGGGCTATACTCCCCTCGATGACATCGGGCGTTCTCTGTTCGTTTCTGCTAGATATTGCGCGTGGCCAAGACCTCCAGGGCGGGAGTTCTGTCGCCGTCACTCGAGATCATCCTGGGGCCGGGAAGATAGTGGAGGGCAAACCCCAACTGGCGATACAACTCCACAATCCTTTCCGTTGCTTGATTGGACAGCACTACCGGCCCCTTGTGTTTGGCCAGCCATTCCGCCAACCTTACTTGATCCTCCCACCGAAACCCATCTTGGGCATACTGCGTAAACTCAACATCGTAGGGCGGGTCAGCATAGACAAAGTCATCGGGGGACAAGTCCATGGCTGCAAAATCCATGCAGGAGAACTGCCACTGACCAAAAACCCTTTGATACTCGCGGAATTCCCGCGCGTAGTTGATCGTCTTGTAGCGGCCAAAAGGTACGTTAAACTCACCGCGCTTGTTGAAGCGGCACAGACCGTTGTAACCCGTTCTGTTCAGGTAATAAAACAGCTCCGCAGCCTCCTGGGTATTGTGCCCGCCGGCCTTGATCAGGGCATTGAAGCGGGAACGATGGCTGTAGTACAGCTGCCGGTCATTGGCCATCTCAATGGCCACCACAAGTCCCTGTTGCACCTGGTTGTAAAAGTTGATCAAGTGCGGGTTGATATCATTGGCCCACGCCCTGCACGGTGCGAGAGCAAGCGTTATGGCCAGACCGCCGCAGAAGGGCTCAACCAAGCGCCGGTCCTGAAAACGCCCCCAAATTGGTAAGATATGGGGAACCAACCATCTCTTCCCCCCCGCCCATTTTAAAATGGGCTTAAGTCCCCCTTGCTGCTCCAGATCGATCTTATCCCGTACCAACATGTCCACGACTCCTTTGCTTTTCCACTCATTCTCCACTGCTCCCGCCGTTTCCTTTATGCAGGCAGACCCAGTGCCCTCCAGGCCCTAGAGAGCAAAAACCTCCGCCAACTAGCGGAGGTCTCGCACTTACCTATGGGCGCAGCAATTTGGGAAAAGGGCTGGATCAGGCGCTGGCCTTCCCGGCGCTGCCAAACAGCTGCATTTTCTCCATGGCGACCCGTTTGGTCGCTTCCACACCCGGTGCCAAAAGGGCACGGGGCGCATAGCCAGAGCCCATTAGATCTCTGCCCTGCTCAATGTACTCCCGCACGGCAGCTGTAAAGGCCAGCTGGCATTCGGTGTTCACGTTGATCTTGCAGATGCCGGCCGCGATTGCCCTTTGGAGCATTGCGGGGGGAATCTGGGAGCCGCCATGGAGCACCAGGGGCAGACCGTCGGTCACCCGGTTGATCTCTTCCAGCAGATCAAAGCGCAGACCCGGCCAATCCGGGGGGTACTTCCCATGGATATTGCCGATCCCGGCCGCCAGCATGTCGATCCCGAGTTCGGCCAGGCGGCGGCACTCCTCCGGATCGGCCAGTTCGCCCATGGTCACAACTCCATCTTCTGCACCGCCGATGCCCCCCACTTCACATTCCAGGGAGACACCCTTTTGGCGGCAGATGCCCACCAGTTCTTCTGTCAGGCGCAGGTTCTCCTCAAAGGGTAGGGCAGAACCGTCGAACATCACCGAGCTGAAACCGGCCTCAATGGCCTCAAGAACCTGCTCGTAGGTGCCATGATCAACATGCAGCGCCACAGGGACTGTAATTCCCAGATGGTCCATAAAGGGCTTCACCGTTCCCACGATGGTGCGGTAACCTCCCATGTATTGGGCCGTACCGCCCGAGACACCGAGGATAATCGGTGACTGCATTTCCTGGGCCGCCAGCAGAAAGGCCCGGATGGATTCCATGTTGTTAAGGTTGAAATGCCCCACCGCGTATCTGCGCTGCTTGGCATCTGTCATCATTTCCTTGGCTGAAACGTAGGCCATAACTCACTTCCTCTATAACTGGCTTCGCACAAAACGGCGCTTTACCTAATTATCCGCAATCAGTTTGAGCAGCTCGGCGTGGATCAAACCGTTGGTAGCTGCAATCTCCCGGGCAAAGGGATCAAACTTCTGACCATCCATGAGGGACACCTTACCCCCTGCCTCCAAAACCATCAGCGCTCCCGCGGTGATATCCCAGGCGTTGAGGCCCCTTTCCCAGAAGCCATCCAGCCGGCCGCAGGCCACGTTGCACAGGTCCAGAGCGGCGGAGCCGAGGCGCAGTACTCCCTGGGAGGCCTTGGTAACCCGGGCAAAGGGCCCCATGTTGTCATCGGGCCTGGTAGCTACATCGTAGGCGAATCCAGTGACCAGAAGGCTGTCTTGGATGCTTTCCGTACGGGAAACCTTGATCCGTGTTCCATTGCGGTAGGCGCCTTCACCTTTCACGGCGCTGAACAGTTCACCCGATACGGGATTGTGCACTACGCCCAGGTACGGTTCGCCATCACAGATCAGGGCAATGGATACGGAGAAATAGGGATAGCCGTGGGCGAAGTTGGTGGTACCGTCCAGGGGATCCACCACCCACAGGTGCCCCTTCCCTGCGGAACTGGTCAACCCCTGCTCTTCCGAGAGGATGGCAGTATCCGGGAAGTGTTCCTTAAGCTCGCGTACAATGTACTCATCTGATAGGCGGTCGGCGTTGGTGATCAGATCGACTGTTCCCTTTTTTTCGATGGAAAACCCTGTTTCCAACTGCTGCAGGAGGATCTTCCCTGCACCGCGGGCAATCTCCTCCACCTTTTTAATGTCCAACGTGCATGCCCCCTTAAGCCCATCTCGACGCTTGGCCCGCGCTGCCGAAGAGCCGCATCTTTTCCTTTACAGCCTCCAGCACGGCAGCCTGCACAGCTTTGGACAAGGGCCTCGGCTCTGCCTTGACACCGCTTTCCTCTAGGTAGCGGCGGGCCGCGGCCATCTGCACCTGCTTCACTTCGGTGCCGATGTTAATCTTGGCAATCCCACCCTTGATGCATCCCCTGAACTGCTCATCGCTGAGTCCAGTACCGCCGTGTAGGGCTAAGGGTACGGACACCTTAGCCGCGATGGCCGCAAGGCGCGGGAGATCCAGCTGCGGCGCGGATTTATACACCCCATGGGCTGTGCCTATGGCCGGTGCCAGAACATCGATGCCGGTCAGTTCCACAAAGCGGGCGGCCTCCTCCGGATCGGTTAGGCTGCCTTCATCCACCACCAGGTCATCTTCGGTTCCGCCCACTTTGCCCAATTCTCCCTCTACCGAGACCCCACACAAGCGGGCGATCTCCACAACCTGCTTGGTTAAGGCGGCGTTTTCGGCAAAGGGCAGCGCCGAACCATCGATCATCACAGAGGTGAAGCCGTGGCGCATGGCTTCCACAGCCAGGGCTGCGGAGCGGCAGTGGTCAAGGTGCACTGCCACGGGCACGCTGGCCTTGGCCCCAGCGGTACAGCAGATCGCGGCCACCATTTCAATTCCGAAGTGCTTGGCCACCCCTTCGCTCACCTGCAGAATCACAGGCGAATTCAGCTCTTCGGCGGCGTGGACCACAGCCTGCACATCATCGAGATTGTTGATGTTAAAGGCGCCTACGGCCCACTCGTGATCACAGTACTGCAGAATCTCCTTGTTGCTGACCAGAGCCATTTCTTATGCCACTTCCTTCCTGCCGTATGTGCTGCCAATACCGATGATAAGCTTCTCGTCTTCGTCAAAGAACTTCATCTTTTCCGGTTTGACCTGAATCCACAGGGTACCGCCGCTGTCCACCTGGGGATCATAGGTGGTGCTGGTCATCAACGCCAGCTCACCTAGGCGCACCCGCACAAACCATTCCGAGCCGGCAGGCAGAACCGACTCCACTTCCGCAGCCAAGAAACCCTCTGCTGGGGTAGTAGAAAGGGTGAAATCCTCCGCCCGCAGCCCCAGAGTTACGGGCCTGCCCACCAGCCTGACCAGATCTTCCGAAACATCCAGGGGAAGCTCCAGACCCGGAGCGGCGAACACGAAGCGTTCCTGCTCCTTTTTGAATACGCCCTGGACCAGGTTGATCCTGGGGTTGCCGATGAAGTCCGCGGTAAAGACATTAGCCGGCTGGTTGTACACCACCATGGACGGCGACCACTGCTGCAGTGTCCCCCGGTCCATGATGGCCACGTGGGTAGACAGGGTCAGGGCTTCCAGCTGGTCATGGGTAACGTACACCACTGTTGAGCCCATCTCCGAATGGAGCCGCTTCAGCTCAGCCCGCATATCCATGCGCAGCTTAGCATCCAGGTTGGAAAGGGGTTCGTCCAACAGGAGCACCTGGGGCCGCATGACCAGCACCCGGGCAATGGCCACCCGCTGCTGCTGACCGCCGGAGAGCTCATTGGGATAGCGCTTCAGAAGCTCGCCGATCTGCAGCACCTCTGCGGTCTCTTCGACGCGCTTTTGCACTTCCGCCTTCTTCACCTTGGCAATCTTCAGACCGAAGGCGATGTTCTCGAATACGGTCAGATGGGGCCAGAGCGCGTAGCTCTGAAAGACCAGGCCGAGGCCCCGATCTCCAGCAGGCACAAAGCGGCCTTCCCGGCGAGAAAAGACGCACTGATCGCCGATCCAGATCTCCCCATCCGTGGGCGTCTCCAACCCGGCAATCATGCGCAAGGTGGTCGTCTTGCCGCAGCCGGAAGGGCCCAGAAGGGTTGTAAAGGAGCCCGCGGGAATCTCCAGCGTTAAATTATCCACGGCCTTAACGGCCCCGAAATGTTTGGCAAGATTCTTCAGTACAATCTTCGACATTGGTCTCAACCTCCTATGCCCTTGGCCAGATCTGTACCCAGCAGTCTGCGGCTGATGTATTCCAGAATCAGCACCACGGCCACAATCAGAATCATGACTGCGTTGGCGTAAGCGGTCCAGCCCCGCTCTGTGTAGCGAATGGTGATGGTGGTAGCCAGCTGGGTACCGGGGGCCACCAACAGAACTACCAGGCTCAACTCACGCATGGCTGAGATGAAGGGCAACAGCAGCCCTGAGAAAAACGGACCCTTTTGCAGGGGGAACACGATCTTGCGCAGCCGCTGCAGCCATCCCGCTCCCGCCATCTCCCCAGCTTCTTCCAGTTCTGGACCGATCTGCATCATGGCGCCTATTCCAGAGCGCGCCGCATAGGGCAGATACTTCACTGAACAGGCCAAAACCAGCAGGGTAAACGTTCCATACAGCCCGGGGATGGGGCCCCTGGGCACTCCAAACAAGGCGAGGAAGATGGAACCAAAGGCGATGCTGGGAATCAGGTAAGGCACAAAGGACAAGTTGTTCAACAGATAGGCAGTCCTGGTGCCCCGCAGGCGAACTACTGCGTAGCCGATGAGCATGCCCGCGGTGCCGCAGATCAGGGCCGTGGCCAGGGATAACTTCAAGCTGTTGCCAAAGGCCTCCAGGATCTGGGGGTTGCGCAGGACGCCGGCCACATTGGTCCCCAGTCCAATAGTGGAGCTGGCCGGGCCGATCCAGTAGTGGAGGCTGAAGTTGCTCAGTTCATAGCGCCCGGGCAGGAGCATCACCGAATCGATGGCCAACACCACAACGGGCACAATTACTACGAGGGCCATCAAGGCCAGGACAACAATGCCTATGGGCTTGGACAGCTTGCCCAGGGAAGTTACTCCCCGGTAGCCGCTCTTGCCGGAAATGGTGACAAAGCTGCGCCGGCTGGCCAGCACTTTGCTGTCCATGTAAAGAACCAAAACGCCAAAGGCGATCATGATCAGCGCGATAATATAAGCCATGCCCGTCCGCTGTCCCACCAGATTGGAATGGAGCAGGGTGGAAAGGACATACAGCCGTACTGGGCCTCCCAGGAACGAGGGCGCGCCGAAGGTACCCAGACCTCTGGAAAAGGTAAGCAGAAATGTGGAGAAAATTGTGGGCAGAACCAAGGGGAAAATAATCTTCCGCATATTCTGCCAGCGGCTAGCTCCCAAAAGCTCCGCCGATTCCTCCAGCTGGGAGTCGATGTTCTGCAGCGCCCTGCCGATGAGCATAAAGCCAAAGGGGAAATAATGGAGGGTCAGGCAGATAATAATGGGCAGCATTCCGTAGGCCAGCCAGTTGGGAGGCTCAATCCCTGTCAAATACTGGAAGATGCCCTGGGTGCCTCCGATGCGCTGATTCTTGAAAATGGTAATCCAGGCCAGGGTCATGGTCCAGGACGGCATGATGTAAGGAATCATGGCCAGGTTGGATATGGCTTTTTTAAAGGGCATGTCCGTGCGCACCACCAGCCAGGCCAAAATGCCCCCCACCAAAACGCTCAGCAGCCCCAAGCTCACCGCGATGATCAGGCTGTTCATCAGCGGCTTAACCAGCGTGGGGGAGGTCAGGACCGTCTTCCAGTGATGCCAGGTAAAATCTCCAGGCATGGCGCCCGGGATCTGGAAGCGTTCCATGGGGTGCACCAGCACCGTTTCCTTGAGCATAACCAGCAGGGGAACAAAGACAACGTAGGCCAAAACGATCATAAAGAGAACAGCCAGAAGGCGCTCTGGGCTGCTTTTCATTCTGATTCTACCGATCAACCGCCCCACGGTCGTCACACCAACACCTCTTTCTGTTGAGAGTGGCACCCCCAGGTGCCACTCTCCGTTCTACCGACAATTCTAGTAGTTCATGAAGCGCATCCAGGCATCCAAGATGTAGCCGCGGTTTTGGGTGGCGAATTCCACATCATAGGACCAGACCCGCTCAGCCCACCAATCCCAGCTGTCCCGATGCCCATCTTCGGGAGGATCGATGTTCTTGTTCATGGAGTAGAAGCCCACGCCATTGTGCCAGGCTTCATAACCCTCGGGAGTGTTCAAGAAGTTGGCAAAGAGCTTCGCCGCATTGGGATGGGGCGCTTTCGCGGCGATCTGGATGAACATGCCGTAGCTGTAGCCGCTGAAGGGCTTGACATTCTCCATGGCCTCAAGGGCTAGATCCTTGGCTTCCTTATGCCTGTGGTGGGAGTAGACATAGATGAACCCGATGGGCGGATCGGTCTGGCCCCGCGCGCCCACAGCTTCAGAAATGCGGGTGTCACTGGTCATGATCACCAGATCGTTTTGGATCAGCCGCTTCATGAACTCCAGGCCAGCGTTTTCTTCAGTCAGGACCAAAGGTTCGCCGAAGAAGCGTTCATACTCGGCCTCCAGCTCATGGGAACGGCGCACAAGTTCTGCAAAGAAGTTCTGGTGTTCACCGGTAATGGCCAGGTCACGCATGAGTACTTTACCGCGCCACTTGGGCAGGGTCAGCTCCCAAATGCTTTCAATTGGTTCCTCTTCATAAACCTCGGTGTTGTAGCCGATGACCCGGGGTTGGTAAACGAAGACCAGGGGATTTTGATGCTCAGGCGGAACAGCTTCCCGGGCTGCAGGCGGAACGTAGTTGATGAGGTGGCCCGGCTTAATGAGCAGCTCATACATGCTGGGCAGGTCCTCGATCAGCACCAGGTCAACCTGGTTGATGCCTGTTACGGCTTCCCGGTAGGTGCGCTCGATCATCTCCACTTCGGAGAGTTGGTGCGTTGTCACCTTAATCCCGTACTTCTCCTCGAACGCTTGGGCGGCGATGGCGAGCCTGGATGTGGGCGCATAGGCTACCAGTTCGCCTTCTTCTTTGGCCAAGCGGATGATTTCATCCCAATCTTCATCTGCGTATTCGTTGGCGTTTACGGTTCCCGCCGCCAACAGGGTTAGAACCAGCAGAATGGTAATCCACAATGTTGATTTGCGCATTCTTTTAACCTCCTTGATGGACCGCACTTTGATATCTCCTTGGGTCTATCCAGCTTAAACGTGACTTGCTCCAACTTGTGTTTGCCTACCGAAACGGCATCAACCCCTTTGTATGTTCGGATTAATAAGCAGCAGTGCGGTCCTTGGGCCAGCACCCCATTACCGTAAGTGACTTCTGATGTAGCAGAAATACAGCGCATCGAGGATGGCGATTTGGGCGATCTTGGAAAACTCATTTTCGTCGAACATCTCTGGTCCCCGTATCGCCGCCAGCAAAACGCAATCGGCCAGCCTAGCGGCTGGTGACTGCTCACAGCTGGTGATCACGATGCAGAAGGCCCCCCGCTTCTTGGCTGCGGCCAGGCATTCCACCACATCCTGCGTGTAACCGGAGTAGCTGATGGCTATGGCCACGCTTTTGCCGTTCAGCTGCGTGGCGGACAGTTTCTGCTGGTTTGAATCCCGGTAAAAGGTCACATGCCCACCCCAGCGCACAAACTTGCGGGCGGCAGTTTCCGCTAGGCGGGCCGATCCGCCCCTAGCATAAAAGTCAATGCGCTCCGCCTGTTCAATAGCCTCCACAGCCCGGATGAAGGCAGGCTGGTCTAAAACAAGTAAGGTATCCGCCAGCACCTTTTCCACGTTGAGCCAGACGCTGTGGAGCACAGTTAGGGGATCCCCCTCCGGCTCCAGGGGCGCATCGCCGAACTCCGCCGGCAGAGCCTCAAGAACCTGCTTCAGCTCCCGATAACCGGAAAAGCCGTGCTTTTTACAGAAATGAACGATCGTCCCCACACTGACTTCCAGTTCAGCGGCTAGAGCGTGGATACTGAGCTCGCGGATCCGCAGCGGATTCTGGAGGATATACTCTGCGATCAGCCGCTCCTTGTCGTTGTAACCCCTAAGATTGCCGCGCATGCGGATCAGCATCTGCCGGGCTTTGCTCTCCATGTCCTTCACCCCATTCCCTACCAGAGGCGCCGCCGGGCAGCCGTGTTCAGTTTGGCAACTCTCTATTGAACATTCTGCCCGATAGAAGTTCCATCCCACACCTTAACCCCAGCTATATGCATCGCCAGTTCCCATCACACAACAGAATGTTCAATCCAACTACGTCTGATTATAATATTATACGTCTCCGTCCGTTGTCCTTCTCATTTCCGTAAATATTTCTTCCAGGAAAAGCGCCGCACCCAATCTCCGTCCGCGGGGCAAGAAAAAACCTCTGCACCAAAGCAGAGGTTTCCAGGGGTCCATCCGGGCAGCGCTTCAGCTGAGGATGCCAAAGGTCTCGCTGACCGACTGCACAAAGATGATGCCATTGCCGGGCTCGTCTATCTTCAGCCCATCGCGCACCGCCGTAACGATGCGGTCCGTTAGATCTACCGGGGTGAGCATCAAGACGATTTCCTTTTCCGGCTCGATCTCCATGTTGAGGAACACTGCCGTTTCATGGATACCCGAACCCCGGGCGTTGATGATGGTACCTCCCCGGGCACCGGCCTCCCGGGCCACATCCATGACCGTTTCCCCCTTGCCCTTATCCACTATTACAAACACTGCCCTAAACATGCTCTCTTCGCCTCCGTTTGGAACCTTGAACTCATACTCCCGGCTGCCTGCCCCAATGAAAGCCCCCACGGGCATGGTGAAAGCAACTCCATGTTTGGGGCGGCTGAACTTGACAACGCGGTCAATATCCTCAAGGGCTCTGCGCCCGGTAGATTTCTCGCACACCATGAGCACAACTTCTTTGCGGATATCGGTCAACTCCAGAAACTTCAGCCAACGGTTGTCGGCTGTACCCCGGCCGAGCACAATCGTGCCGCCGGATACTCCGGCCTTCTTCGCCACTTTCAGGGCCTTGCTTCCCAAGCCGTGGTTTACGATCACACAGATCAGCTCAAATTCTTTATCTGACGAGTTAGCCTTCTGCACCAGTATCAACTCCTTGTTTCCTAGACCTGGCCTGGAAAATGAAGCCGAGGATCTGTAATGTGATGATGGGAGCCATGGCCACCAAAGCAATCATCCCAAAACCATCGCGCAGCAGATTGGCTCCCTCAAAGGCGCTGGCCGCGCCCTGGACAAAGGCCAGAATGAAGGTGGCAGTCATGGGCCCCGTGGCTACGCCGCCGGCATCAAAGGCAATGCCCACAAACAAATTGGGGGCGTAGTACATCATAGCTATCGCGATGATATAACCTGGCAGCAGAATATGCCACAGCTCAATGGACGGGGTCAAGACCCTGATAATGGCCAAGGCCACCGCAGAGCCTACGCCAATGGATAAAGCCGCCCCCACCGCTTTACGCTTAACATACCCGCTGGTCACATCTTCAATGGTATGGGTCAACACAAACACCGCCGGCTCAGCTAAAATGGTAAAGAAGCCCAAGGCAAAGGCGGTAACCACAAGCCACACCTTGTTTTCCACCAGGGCTAAGCGCAGCCCGATTTCGCTGGCAATTTCCATAAACCCGCCGTTAACGCCGATGAGGAACACAACGAGTCCCAGGAAAGCATAGAGAAAGCCTTTCACCATCCTAGCGAACTGCCGCTTTTCCAAATGGAAAAGGACCTTCTGCAGCACAAACAGGGAAACCGTTAACGGCAAGAGACTGACAAAACTCTCCTTGAGGGCCTCGGGAATCAAGTGCACAAAGGGGCTGAGCACGGCCGCATTACCCAGTTCAATGGGCTCCAAACTGGCTACGGCGTACTCCTGGGTTCCGATGATGATGTTGAGAATGAGCACGCTCATGATCGCCCCGGCCGAGGCTTCGGCCACTAGGCCGAAACTGTCTTCCTCCGAAGCCACACTGTCCCGGCGCAGGCGGGAGATACCCACAGCTAGCGCGAGGAGAAAGGGGACTGCCAGAATCCCGGTGGTGGCCCCCGAAGCATCAAAGGCAATGGCCAAAAACTCTGGCTGGGTAAAGAAAGCCAAAATGAAGATGAGCAAATACGAGAGGAG
>JAKOTU010000066.1 GCA_029776155.1 Bacillota bacterium
CAAACTGGCTGCGGCCCAGGCTCCCGAGTATGGTCTCCGTTACGGCCTGAGTGCCGAGTACGAGCACAATATTTGGGATCCTAAGCACATCGCGAACGGCACTCTGAATTGGAAAAGGGTTGATCACATGCTGGATCATGACGAGGCCAGGTTCTCCGCCAACGTTGGTTACGGTGTGGATCTGAGCAGCGCCAAGTTCGATGTGGACTACAAAGCCACATTCGTACTGCCCTTCGTGGATGAGGGCGTAGATCCCATGGATCGCACACTCACCCACAACCTGGATCTGTCCTATGCCTTTACCAAGGACGTAAAACTCACAGTGGGCGGCTCTGTGAAACAGAGCTTCGACCAAGATTGGAACATGAGCAACCAGTTCGGCTACAAAGCCGGCCTGAGCGTAAGCTTCTAGGTTAAACACTAAGCAGCTAGGCTGCTGAAAGGTCCCTCCCCGTGGAGGGGCCTTTTTTTACCCTCATAAGGCGGGCCGGTAAGGCGAAGGGTGTTCATGCAGGGTGGTGGTAAGCGTGAGAGTGTTAGGGATCGATCCCGGCCGGGAAAAATGCGGTTTGGCAGTGGTAGATGAGCAAGGGGTCTTGATTAGGCAGGTGGCGGCGCGCGGGGAGTATCTGCGCCTCGTTGCGGATTGGGTGCACAAATATGGTGTGGAGCAAATAGTAATAGGTGATGGAACCGGCTCAAACCAGGTGAGGCAGGAGTTGAAAAGGTCCCTCCCCGACCTGGAGATTGCTGAGGTTGATGAGCGTTTTACTACAGAAGAGGCGCGGCGGCTCTATTGGGTGGAGCATCCCCCGAAGGGATGGAGGAGGCTGATCCCTGTGGGGATGCAGGTGCCGCCGGAGCCCTATGATGACTATGTAGCGGTCATTTTGGCCCAGCGCTTTTTCGCTGGGCAGAGTTGAAAGGCGGGGAGGTGGCAACTCCTGGAAACTAACGGAAACCGGCAGGTTTTCCGTGTACGGTGGAGAAATATCGGATAATACGGGACTTGTGAAGAAAAGGGGGGAGAGTTATGCGCTGTACCAAGGCAGTTTCCGGTCTTGTTCTCCTTGTGATTCTCAGCTGCGGCGCGGGCGTTTTGGCCAGCTCTCCCTTTGCTGCACGCTCCAATGAAGGGGGCTGGGCCAGCGAAGCTCTGCGCGCCTTGGCTGAGCCCCGGGAGATACCCGGTTTCAGCGTGCCGGAGCAGCCCAACCGCAGTCAGGAGGCCCTGCTGGTGGCCCGGCTACTGCAGCATATCAGCGGTGAGGATCGCTTGGATTCCCGGCGTTTTGGCGTAAGCCGCAGTGTGTATTTGGATGATCTCATCTTTACCTACAACCAGCGCGTTTCTCCGGAAAAACAGTTCAGCGCCAGTGAAGTGGAAACCCTTTATCGCCTCGTTTTGGAATTCCGCGATGAGCTTGAGGTTTTGGGCTTTGATATCCAGGACTTTGACCTCCTCTATGCCCAAAACTGGGCCCAAAAACGGGGACTGTCCCTTGCCGCCAGGCCTCTCCTTTACTCAGAACAGGCCCTGGCTGCCGCGCGCAAAGCAGAGGAAGCCGCAGTTGTGTTTGAGCCCGAGGCCGGCGCTGTGCTCGAACCGGTCACAGCCGCTCAGGAAGGACGCAGTCTGTGGACGGGCCAGTTTTCGCCCACGGGAAGGTTGCTGCCCTCTGCTTTAAGCTTTGTGGCCCAGGAACCCGTTCAAGAGCGCTCTGCTATTCAGATCGGTGGGTTAGAGCTCAGCGGTGAGCTGAGGGCTGCAGTACCCGAGGGGCCCAATGCCGATGTGGCCGCGGGCTATGGCTTGTCTGTGAAAATGGGCGATGTGTCGCTGCAGACGGCGGTGGATTTGGCCGTAGATCCCCACTTGGTTCCGAAAACGGCAAGTACATCGGTGGACCTAAGCTGGGACTGGGCCAACATGTTCACCCTCAGTGCGGGGTACAAACTTCGGGAGCGGCTGCAGAGCGGCTCCGCCGATGAGGAGGAGGAAGCTCCATTGGTCACCTCTCTGGGGGTGACTGTCCCCATGGAGCGGGGCCAGGTGCGCTTGGGGATCAACCAAGAGTGGAATTTTTCCAGCCTGGGAGGACTTGCTCCAGGTAGTGGTGAATCTATGACTACTAGAAACGTGGCTGAGTTGGGTTTGAGTTACGAACTGTTCAATGACAGCTCACTGCACTTCAACTATCGGCTCATTGACTTCAGCAGCATGGAGCGGGACTTGGGAGCCGAAGCTGAAGCAGCGTTTTCCATTAAGTTTTAGAGACTACGGAGGGGTACATTTTGAAAAAGAGTATCGCCTTGACCCTGTGTTTGCTGCTGATTTCAGCAGCAGTTCCATCTTCACTGTGGGCCAATGTGACGCCTTTGGCGTCCTTGGAGATGGTGGAGGGACTGCTGTATGGACAAGCCCAGTCGGGCTCCCTGCTGGAGCGCATAGAACAGGTGGAGATGGACATTTACGGCAAGACCCAGGAAGGCGCAGTGGTGATGCGCATCGATCGGGTGCTCACCTTCCTGCAGAACCAGGACGGCGATGGCGGCCTGTGGCTGCTTTTGAATTTGGCCGAATGGGGCTTCTCAGCAACCTTATCGGGTGAAAAGCCCATGGTCGACCGCCTGCGGGAGCTGGAACTGGTGCTCTACGGTGCGGAACAGTCCGGGAACATTGCCAAACGTGCCGAAAACCTGATGATGGATATCTGGGGCACCACAAAGCTCGATGTGAAGAGGGTTACCCTGCCCGCCCAGACCCTGGTCAAAGTGGCCTTAAGTAAGACTGTGGATTCTGGGAGTGCCCAGGTAGGTGATAAAGTCATCTACCGGGTGACGGAAGATGTGATGGTGGACGGCAGGGTGGTGATACCAGCTGGGACCACCAGTGTAGCCACGGTAACCGAAGTGACTGCGGCGGGCCGCTTGGGCAGGGATGGCCGAGTGCTCATCGATTTTGGGACCGTTCTGGCCTTGGACGGTACTCCCATCCGCCTCAAGGTTGATGAGCGGGCAACAGAGAAGAACCGCTCTTTGGAGCTGGCCGCTGGTGCCAGCATGGCGGGGATTATCCTCTTGGGCCCCGTGGGGCTGGTAGGCGGATACTTCGTGAGGGGTAAAGATGTGCAGATTGAGGCCAACACCCAGTTCTATGTGGAAACGGAGCGGGCTGTACCTGTACTCGGTTTCTATTTCCGACCTGCCCTAAATCAGTGAGTTGTCGGCTAGTATGCGGCTTTCTGAGAACCGCGGTCCGAAAGGCTCCTCGGTTCTCATTTCTTGATCGAACCCGAACACGTGTGGATTTGAGGTGGCGCGAATTATGAAGAAACTGGGGACGAGTATGCGTTTTGCCTTGGTAGTGCTGGCGGTTGCCTTGTGTATCCTGCCCGCCGCGGCCAATGAATACACACTTGGTGTAGGGGATGTGCTGCGCATTACGGTGTGGGGCCACGCCGATCTGACCACCGAGGTGGCGGTCAGGCCCGATGGCTATCTCACCTTCCCCTTGGTGGGAGATGTGTGGGCCGTGGATAAGACGCCCCGCCAGGTGGCGGCGGAACTGCAGACCCTGCTGGCCGAATTCATCGTGAACCCGCAGGTGACTGTAATTGTGACCCAGTTCCGCACCCTGCATGTGCAGGTGCTGGGGGAAGTGCGGCAGTCCGGCTACTACCAGCTCAAGGCAGGCGCTCGTCTCGCGGAGGTTCTGGCTCTTGCGGGCGGACCCACGGCCGCGGCGGATCTGAGCAGTGTAGCCATTACCCGCTATGTGCTGGATGAAGGGGGAGTAGAGCGCAGTGTAGTGCTGCAGGTGGATGTGAGCCAGTTCCTGACAGCTGGAACCCTGGCAGCTAACCCCCTGATAGAGAGCGGAGACACCATTTTTGTGCCGCCCGCGGGCACTGTGGCCATCTTTGGCGAAGTGCGCCAGCCGGCCAGCTATTCCCTGGGCAAGGGGATGGACATTCTGGAGCTGCTGGCGGAGGCGGGGGGAGCTTTGGACAGTGCAGACCTGGAGCGGGTGGTGGTAACCAGCCAGGGTGCTGAAGAGCCGGTGGAGCAGCTTGTGAATGTGCAGGAGCTTCTAGCCGGCAGGGGCAAACCGCTAACCCTTAAGCCCAATGATGTGGTCTTTGTCCCCAAGAAGCAGCAGGTTTTGGTGCTGGGTGCGGTGCGCAGCCCCGGAGTCTATCCCCTACATAGTGAAACCCATCTGCTGGAGATTATCGCCCGTGCGGGGGGCGTGCTGCCCGGTGGCGACCCTTCGTCAGTGTCCATTTCCCGCCGGGGGGCCGAACCTGAGCTGATGATTGCCAATATCCAGCCGGCCTTAAGCGGCCGCCAGGGCGGGGATAACCCTCTGGTTCAGTCCGATGATCTGATCTTTGTGCCCGAGGGATATCAAAACGCTTTAGTCTTGGGCGAAGTGCGCAACCCAGGTTCCTTTACCGTGCGGGAACAGACCCGGCTTTTGGATCTCCTGGCCGAAGCCGGCGGGACCACAGACCGGGCCGGGGATGAGCTGCTTCTGCTACGGGACGGCGTAACCAGGACTATTGATCTAGGGGCCTTGGAGCGTCTAGGCCTGCAGAATGAAAAGGTGCTGCCTGGAGATGTGTTCTTCATTCCCGACGGCAGCAGGCAGGTGCTGGTGTTGGGTGAAGTGGCCCGCCCGGGATCGTACCAGTTCCGCAGGGGTGATCGGCTCTTGGATGCCATTGCCCTGGCCGGCGGGCTGACGGAGGAGGCCTGGGAGGAGCAGGTTTCTCTGAGCCGCCAGAGCGGAGACGGGACTGAGGTGTTTACCGTCAATTTCCAGGAGCTGATGCAGAACCGTTTCTTGGCTGATAATCTCCCTCTGCAGAGCGGTGATGTGGTTATAGTGCCCAGGGCCAGCCGCCGGGTCATTGTACTGGGCGAAGTCCAGCGCCCCGGTTATTACCAGTTCAAGCCGGGGGACGGCGTGCTGGAGGCGGTCATGCTGGCGGGTGGCCTGTTGGATACCGCCGATGAGCAGCGAGTTTCCCTCACCAGGCAGCAGGGTGAAGATACTCTGGTGCAGGTCTTTGACTTCGGGCAGCTGCAGAAAGAGGGCTATTTATCAGCATATCTGCCCTTGGAGGACGGAGATGTGATCGTTGTGCCCAAGAGCGGGCGCCGCGTGATTGTGCTGGGCGAAGTCCAGCGCCCCGGCTATTATCACTTCCAGCCTGGAGATGGGGTGCTGGAAGCCATCATGCTGGCAGGTGGCCTGTTGGATACCGCGGATGAGCAGCGGATCTCCCTGACCAGGCAGGGGGATGGGGGCGCGCTGGTGGAAATCATCGATTTTGGCCAGCTGAAGGAGGAGCGCTTCCTGGCAGGCGAGTGGACCTTGGCCGATGGCGATGTGATAATTGTGCCCCGCAGCGAGCGCAATGCCCTGGTGCTGGGCGAAGTGCGCAATCCCGGGTACTACGCTTTCCGCTCTGGCGAAACCTATCTTGACCTCATCGGCCGCGCCGGAGGCTTTACCGCAGATGCGGATCCGGCCAAGGTGGTTGTCACCGTGGAAGGACCCGAGGGTGTTGTGAGTGAGCTGGTGAACTTGGATGTGCTCACAGGCACCGATTACAAGCGCCAGCTCAGTGGCGGCGAGGTGCTTTCTGTACCCAAAGCCAACAACAGGGTGCTGGTGTTTGGCGATGTGGTGCGTTCGGGAGTGTACGCCCTGCCTCCCCAGGGGCGGCTCTTGGATATCTTAGCCCAAGCCGGCGGCCTGCAGAGTAACCTGGGCAGTGAACGGGTCGTGCTGACCAGGCAGGCGCCCGAGGGTGAGCAGGTCTGGCAGATGAGCTACGGGGAGCTTATGGGCGCCCAGGGCGAGTACAATCTGCCCTTGGAGGGTGGCGATGTGATCTACGTACCGGCGGCCCGCACCCAGATTCTGGTTCTGGGCATGGTGCAGAAACCAGGGGCGTATGAGCTGCCTGCAGGGGCAAGGCTCCTGGATGCCATCGCCCTGGCCGGCGGGCCCTTAGAACGAGCTGCCCTGGAAAATGTGGGTATCTACCGCGACGGGCTGTTGGTGGATGCGGAGCAAGTGCCCATGGGGCAGGATAGGGTGCTCTTTACCGGCGATGCCAGCGAGAATCCCCTGCTCCGTCCAGGCGACATTATCTACATTCCCGAGACCAAGAAGCCCGATTGGACCAAGATATTCGGATTCCTCGGAACCATCACTTCCTTCAGCAACTCGCTGTTGAACATCTTCAGGTAGGTGGTGAAGGCCATGGAAATGGAAGAAATGGATCTACGAGAATACTGGGATATAATCGTCAAGAAGAAGAAGCTCATCGCCACGGTTTTCGCGGTTACGGTGCTCGCAGTTGCCATCTACAGTTTTCTCGCCACACCCATCTATGAGGCTTTCACCACTGTGATGGTGCGGGAGGCGGGTTCAGGTGTAGAAGCCATCCTCTTCGATGGCATCGCCACCATGGGCAAAAACACTGCCCAGAACTATATCCAGATCATGAAGAGCAGGACCATCTTGGAGCGGGTTGTGGACAGGGTGGGGCGGGAAGAGCTCACTCCCCGGGTTTTGGAAAAGGCCATTACCATCCAACCCATTCAAGGCAGTGACGTGTTGAAAATTTCCATGCAGTCCCCTGAACCGGAGCTGGCCCAAGCAGTGGTGAACAGCCTGGCCGACATCTTCATCGACTGGAATTTGGACTACAGGCAGAACGACCGCCGGGCAGCCCGGGTATTCATCGAATCGCAGCTGGAAACGGTGGAGCGGGATCTGAGGCTGGCCGAAGAGCGGCTGCAGAACTTCAAGGAGGAACAGGGGGTTTTGGCCCCCTCCCAGGAAACTGCCGCCATGGTCAGTCAGCTGGCTTCCCTCCAGGCGAGCTTGACGGAACTAACCGTAGCCAAACAGGAAACCCAGGAGAGGATTCGCCAGGTGCGGGCCAGCCTAGCCGAGCAGGATCCCACCCTCATTTCCTCAACCACCATCGCGGATAACCGCCTGGTGACTGAGTACCGCAGCCGCCTGGCGGATCTGGAGATCAAGCTGGCCAGTGCCCGGGAGAAGTACACCGATCGGCACCCCGAGATTCTAGCCCTGCAGGCTGAGATTGAGGATGTGCGGCGCAAGCTGGCGGAAGAAGTGGAGCGGGTTGTGGGCACCGAAACCATGACCCTGAACGCGATCTATCAGGAGTTATACGGTAAGCTGATCAACTTGGAAGTGGAAGCCAATGCCCTGGCGGCCAGGGAGGTGGCGCTGTTGGCTGTGATCAGCGAACGGGAGCAAGATCTGAGCCGGCTGCCCGCCCAAGAGCTGGAGCTGGCCAGGCTCATGCGCGAGGCTAAGGTGCTGGAAGAACTGTACGTACTGCTGCGCACCAGGCGCGAGGAAGCACGAATCTCCGAGGCCATGCAGACCGCGGATGTGCAGGTTATTGACCGGGCCGCGGTGCCCACCCAGCCTGTGAAGCCAAGAATCAAGCTGAACATCGCCATTGGCGGGGTGCTGGGTGTGTTCTTGGGCGTAGGCCTTGCCTTCCTGCTTGAGTTTATGGATACAACCATCAAGAGCAAGGAAGATGCGGAAAGGGTCCTGGGACTGCCTGTCCTGGGACAGATCCCCGATTTGTACACGGTAGACGGGGGTGCACCGCGGAGATTTTCACGGAGAAGGGGACGTGGATTTAGTGCGTAGAAGGAGAGAAAAGCAGCCGGCTGAACGTCCGCTGATCATTGAGGGCGATCCTAAGGCCATCACCAGCGAAGCCTTTCGGACGCTCAGGACTAACTTGCAGTTTACCAGTCCGGATCGGGAGCTAAAAACTATTCTTATTACTAGCGTAGGGCCAGGAGAGGGCAAGTCCACCATCTCGGCCAACTTGGCAGCGGCTTGGGCCCGGTCAGGGGCGCGGGTGGTGCTTCTGAGCTGCGACCTGCGCCGGCCGGTTCTGCACCACATCTTTGGGGTGAGGAACACCCAGGGGTTGACGGGACATCTCACGGGGCAGGCTGCCCTGGACGAGGTGATCATCAAGACCAACGTCCCCGGCTTGGATTTCATCCCGGCAGGACCCATTCCCCCCAACCCGGCGGAACTGCTCCAGTCCAAGGCCATGACCAAATGCCTACAGGAACTGCGGGAGCGCTATGATGTGGTCATCTGCGACGGGGCTCCGGTGATCGCGGTGACTGACGCTGCGGTGGTGGCCAGCCAGACCGACGGCACTGTCTTGGTGATTGAGGTCGGTGATACGCCCAAGGAGGCTGCCGTGCACGCCAAGGAGCTTTTAGAGAGGGCTAAGGCCAACATCCTCGGCGTTGTTTTGAACAAGGTTAACACCCATGATCGGATGGGGTCTTACTACTACTACTACTATTCTGAGGCGGAATAGGCCATGATCGACCTGCACACCCATATCCTCCCGGGAGTTGATGATGGAGCTGCAGATCTGGAAACGGCCGTGGCCATGGCCCGCTCTGCCGCCGAGCGGGGAGTTGAGGTGATCTGCGCCACCCCCCATTATTACGGTGGGCTGACCTGGCAGGCCGTGCAGAAGCAGGTGGAATCGCTGCGCCGGCAGCTGGCCCAGGCCCAGATCCCGGTGGAAGTGGTGGCCGGGGCTGAGCTCATGCTGGATACGGACCTGCTGAAGCTCGGTTCTGATGAGATCCCCACCTATGGGGGCAACGGCCGGTTCTGTCTGCTGGAATTTCCCATGTATGAGCTGCCTATGTATCTGGAGCAGGTGCTCTTTTCCCTGCAGACTAAGGGGATCACCCCCATTATTGCCCATCCCGAGCGCTACCGGGAGGTGATGGCGGATCCCAATGTGGTTTTGGCCTGGCTGGAGCAGGGCTGCCTGATTCAGGTTAATACCGGGAGCATCCTGGGGCGCTTCGGCTCTGCAGCGGCTGCCACGGCCGAGATCCTCCTCGAGCATGATCTAGCCCAGTTTGTGGCCAGCGATGCCCACAGCCTCAAGCGCCGCCCACCCGATCTTCCTGAAGCCTACGCGGTGCTGGTGCAGCTGGTGGGGGCGGAGCGGGCCGGGGAACTAGTGGAACATAATCCCAGGGGCGTTATTGCTGGAAATTTCACCCCCAAGCGGGCGCCGCGGCCTTTTGTGAAGAAGCGCCGTTTCTTCCTGTTCCGGCGCTGACGGTGCCGCATAGGACCTCCCGCTCTTCCGTATATTAAGGGCGGGAGGTGTTGCAGGTGGTGTTGTGCGCGCACATGAGCACAACGAAGGACGGAGAAGGGAAGCTGGAGTTTTACTGCTGGCGGTTTGGCCGGCGCATTGATCTGGAGCTCCTGGAGCGCTGCCGGCTCTGTCCCAAGTATGAAAGCAGTTGAGCGAACCCTATTGGAAGGGGAATTGTTTTGGTGCAGTGGGCTGCTGTGGGAGCGTATGTGCTGGCCATTTTCCTTTTTTCCCGCCATGATGTCTCGGGCGCGGGTTACACAGCGCAGCTTTTGGCCAGATGGTTTCCCCACCTTAAGGGTGCGGAGCTGAGATATTACGTGCTTGTGGTGCGCAAGGTCGGGCATGTGCTTGCCTACGGCCTTTTAACTTTTTTGGTCTACCAGGCCGCCCGCCGCACCGAAAAACTGCGGGGCCGGGCCTTGTTGATTTCCGTGCTCAGCGCCCTGGCGGTGGCGGCTGCCGATGAGAGTTATCAGAGGCGCCTAATGCACCGCAGCGGCGTGTGGAATGACGTGCTCATTGACTTTCTGGGCATAGCCGCGGTAGGAATGGGCTTGTGGCTGCGGGCCCGTTTTAGAAGCAAAGACAAGGAGGTTTCAGAAGCAGATGGTGAAAACGAACACATCTAAACTGGTCATGTTGTCGGTGCAGGGACAGATCACCCCTCCCATGCAGCGCACAGCCTACCGGGTGGATCGGGAGGGAGTGCCCTTTGTCCTACCTGGTACAGGGGGTATTGCCTATAACGTCAAGGTAGGCCAGCCTGCTTTTGGTTGGGTCGGCGATCACGTGGAGCCTGGGGTTTCCACCGCCGCGAGCATTGACGAACGCAGCGGCGCTAAGAACCAGGCATACAACACCTTGGCCTGCGTGGGTAACGAAGCTGTGGTCATCTCCGGCGATGCCAAAGGGGCCCGGGGCATAGTCACGGGCAAGCACGGGGGCATTGAACATGTGATCATCGATTTTGCCCAGGAAGATATGGAAAAAATGGCTATTGAGGATAAGGTGCTGATCAAAGCTTATGGGCTCGGGCTGGAGCTGGTGGATTATCCCGGCATCACCGTGCGCAACCTGGATCCGGGGCTCTTGGAGAAACTGGAGATTACAGAAGAGGACGGCAAATTGATCGTGCCTGTGGCGGCCTCCATCCCTGCCCATCTCATGGGTTCGGGAATTGGCGCTGCCACTACTGCTTCCGGCGACTACGACATTACCACAACCGATCAAGGGGAGATTAAGGCCTTGGGCATCGACCAGCTGAAGTTTGGCGACTTGGTTGCTTTGGAGGATTGCGATAACCGCTTTGGCCGCAGTTATCGCAAGGGAGCCCTGTCCATTGGCGTTGTGGTCCACTCTGACTGCCTGCTGGCGGGCCACGGCCCAGGTGTGACCACTCTCTTCACCGCCATTGACGGCTGTCTCGGCTACCGTTTGGATCCGGAAGCCAACATTGGCCGCATCCTCAAAATCGGCATCTACCGTTAGGGAAATCAGTCACAAAAACAAAAAAGGCCCTCAGGGGCCTTTTTTTCCTGGGCTGGTCGGTTCAGACCGTCTTCCTCAAAAGAGCGTTGCGTTCTTTGATGGATACCTCAACGGGTTCGGAGTCATCCTTATGGGTAATGCGGATGCCCGCTGCTTCGCGCAGCATGGCGTTTTCCCGCCTGAGGCGGTCAATTTCCTCCAACAGCTGCTGCAGTTCCTTAGGGGAAATGTTCATAGGGAGAAGCTCCTCACCATTTTGATTTTAAGTTGTTTCGTCATATGTCTCCGTTTTCCTGCAAAAAGCGACAAAATTAGAAGGCCTTGCCGGGGTACAGCTCCACCAGCTCAGTTTTTTCTAAAGCTTCCGCAATCAGCCCTTCCACATCCAACTCCCCTTCGGCCCGCTCTACCTGTCTCAGGGAAGGCTTAGTGGCCGGGTTTTTGGGGACGAAGACTGTGCAGCAGTCTTCGTAAGGGAGGATGGAGGTCTCGTAGGTCCCAATCCGCACAGCGATTTCCACAATCTCCTGCTTATCCAGGCCGATGAGGGGCCTGAACACGGGCAGGGAAGTGACCGCGTTGATGGTGTGAATGCTCTCCATGGTCTGGCTGGCCACTTGCCCCAAACTATCGCCTGTGATCAAGGCCAGCGCCCCTTCCCGCTGGGCGAGGCGGGCTGCAATGCGCAGCATAAAGCGGCGCATGAGGGTAACGCTCAAGGAAGGGTAGGAACCTTTGTGCAGGGCTTTTTGGATTTCGGTGAAGTAGGCGATCCACAGCCGGAAGCGGCCCCGGGCGTTGTAGGAAGCCAAAATCCTGGCCAGCTCCACCACCTTCTCCTTCGATTGCTGAGAAGTGAAGGGGTAGGAGTGGAAATGGATGCCCTCCACGTCCACGCCCCGCTTCATGCTCAGAAAGCCGGCCACGGGGCTGTCAATACCCCCAGAAAGGAGAAGCAGCCCTTTACCGGACGAGCCTGCCGGCAGGCCTCCCAGGCAGGGAATGACCTTGGAATAGATGAAGGCGCCTTCACTGCGCACTTCTACCTTCACGATGAAATCGGGGTTGTGCACATCAACCTTGAGGTGGGGAAAACTCTTGAGCAGGTGGCCCCCCAGGGTCCTGGAGAGCTCCGGCGAACTAAGGGGAAAATCTTTGCAGGCCCTTCTAGTTTCCACCTTAAAGGTTTGGCCGGGGGTATCCTGCACCACCAGGCTGGCCCCCTCTTTGATCTCTTCTAGATCCAGCCCCCGGCGCACCACAGGGGAGAGGGACACAATTCCGAAAACCTGCTGCAGCCTGGCAGCCAGCTCCTCCCAGTTGTCTTTGGTTTCCACATAGATGCGCCCGAAGGTCTTGGTGATCCTGCCGTGGGGCAGATCCCCCAGGGCAGCCCGTATATTGGTGATCAACAGATCTTCAAAGGTCTTACGGTTGCGCCCTTTGAGGCTCAGCTCTCCGTAGCGCACCAAAAGCAGAGGATACATAAGCATCTCCTTAGATATAGATGTTGCGTATTTCTTCCACCGTCTCCTTTAGACTATAAACCACGTATTCGATTTGGGCAAGTGTGATCTGCGGCGCCAAGCTGATGCGGATGGTGGAGAGGATGCGCTCATGTTCCAGCCCCACTGCCTTGAGCACATGGGAAACGTCCCTCTTTTTGGAGGAGCAGGCGGCGCCCATGGAGACAAAAATCCTTTTCTGCTCCAGGAAATGCACCAAGACTTCTCCCCGCACCCCGGGGAAACTTACGCTGACGATGTGGGGAGCAGCATCGGGTGGACTATTGATGTAGGAGTCGGGGATGGTCTTGATACCCTCCAACAGAGCTTCCCTCAGCTCCCGCAGCTTCCTTAGATTCTCCTCCAGGTTGTCTGCGGCCAGCTGGGCTGCCTTGGCCAGGCCCACAATAGCCGGGACGTTTTCTGTGCCTGAGCGGAGGCCTCCTTCCTGGTTGCCGCCAAAGATGATGGGCCGCAGCCTAACCTGCCTGTGGGCATAAAGCAGGCCGATGCCCTTGGGCCCGAAGATTTTATGTCCACTGAAGGTGCACAGATGGGCCTTCAGATCTGGGATTTTGAAGGGGAGGTGTCCCAGGGCCTGTACAGCATCAACGTGGAAGACGATCTTGTGCTGGCGCCCTTGGTTTTCCCGCTGGATAAATTCGCCGATCTGGCGCACAGGAGCAATGGTGCCCAGCTCGTTGTTCACCAGCATGACGCTCACCAGTTTGGTGTTGGGCTTCAGGTACTTGGGGAACTCACCAGGATCGATGCGCCCGCAGCAGTCCACTGGCAGGTAGGTGACCTCCCAGCCGCGTTCTTCCAGGTGCTGTACCACATGGAGTACGGACGGGTGCTCGATGGGAGTGGTAATAATGTGCCCGGGGTTGCGCTGGAAATAAGGGGCATTGGCCACACCCAGCAGGGCCAGGTTGTTGGCCTCGGTTCCGCTGCCGGTAAAATACAGTTCTGCTGGGCTCACCCCCAGGATGGAAGCGAGCTGGGCCCGGCTGGCATTCATAATCTTCTGGGCCGCCACGCCGCGCAGGTGCGGTGAGGAGGGATTGCCGTACTGCACGGACCAGTAGGGCTCCATGGCCTGCACCACCTCGTCCGCGACGGGAGTGGTTGCACTGTTGTCCAGGTAAATCTCGTTATGCATGGGAGCACCTCCTTGCGCCAAATAGAAAGGGCACTGCCTAGTTTCTAGTATTCACCTGCAATTTCCTCTTTTTTCGGGCAAACCGCCGGAAGTCGGTAGGGAAAACAAACCGCCCTGGAGAATTGACCTCGAAGGGAGTTTCCTGTTAATGCCGTCTATGTTAAATTTGACCACGCGGGGTGAACACGAATGAAACGTAAGCTGTTCTTGTTGGTGTTGGTGGCCGTGCTGCTCTCGGGATGTGCCGGCTATCAGCGTGTGCAGCATCCGCCCAAGGTAACGGTGGGTGGGAGCAACACCATTGCGGTTCTGTTTTTCGACAACTTCACCGATGATTATGCCATCTCCCACGAAGTGGAGCAAGAGCTTGTGAAGACCCTCTCCGGTTACTACCGGGTCCTGCCCCCTGCAGAAGTGGAATGGGCCTTGGTGCGCCTGGGGCTTTTGCGGGGCCAGTCCCCCGACCGCAATCAGGCCGTGCGTCTAGGGCAGATGCTCGGGGTTGATGCCCTGGTGATGGGGGAAGTATCCGCCTATTTCCAACCCATCAACCAGACCCCGCCGTACCCCACCGGGAAGACCACCAAGGACGAAAAGGGCAACACCCTCTACCAGTATGAGTACCTAGAAACTACCCAGGTGATGGTGGGCTTTACGGGTCGGGTGATGGAAACCCGCTCGGGCAATGTGATCCACCGCCTGCGGGTGGAAGGCCAGTCCCAGAGCGAGCGTAAAGAGATCGTACGCTGGCCTCGGGAGTGGTGGCCGGAGGGCCGCAGGCCCAGCACCTGGGACCTGCCCAATCCCAGCTACGCTCAGGTTCCCTACGTGAGACAGAATGCGATCAGGCAGGCTGTGAGCCACTTTGTGCAAGACCTGATGCCCACATACACCTGGGAAAGGGTGGAACAGGAAGCCTGCTGGCCAGGTTTGACAGATTTCGGTTAGCTTGATAGACTTAAGTTACGTTCTCATCCAGAGAGGTGGAGGGACTGGCCCAATGAAACCCGGCAACCTGTGCAGGTGTCCCCTGCGAAAGGTGCCAATTCCTGCAAAGCCTTGCTGAGAAGGTTTTGGAAGATGGGAGAAACATTAGTGCGTTTCTGTGTCCTCTCCCGTCAGGGAGAGGACTTACTTTTGCGGAAAAGGTGGTGGGCAGCAGTGACTGCAAGAAGGTACATCTTCACATCAGAATCGGTAACGGAAGGACATCCAGATAAGGTGTGCGACCAGATATCCGACGCCGTGCTCGATGCCATCCTCAGCCAGGACCCCCAGGCGCGGGTGGCCTGCGAAACGGCCATTACCACTGGTTTGGTGCTGGTCTTTGGGGAAATCAGCACCCAGTGCTACGTGGATATTCCCAACATCGCCCGGGAGGTAGTGCGGGAAATCGGCTACGACCGGGCCAAGTATGGGTTTGATGCCGACACCTGCGCGGTGTTAACGTCCATAGAAGAACAGTCCCCCGACATTGCCCTGGGGGTGAACCAGGCCTTGGAAAAGCGCTTGGGTCAAGGGGATGAGTACTCCGAGGTTGGGGCCGGCGATCAAGGCATCATGTTTGGCTACGCAACCGATGAAACCCCCGCCTTTATGCCCATGCCCATAGAACTGGCCCATCAACTGGCCAGGCGCCTGGCCCACGTACGCAAGGAAGGTATCCTGCCTTATCTGCGGCCCGACGGCAAGACCCAGATCTCCATCATCTACGATGAAGAGCACCGGCCCATCGCCGTGGACAATGTGGTTGTCTCGGCCCAGCACCATCCCGAGGTTGACCGGCACACCTTGGAAGAGGACCTATATGAGCATGTGATCGCAGCGGTGATTCCCAAGGAGCTGTTCACTAAGGACACCAAAGTGCTGATCAATCCCACCGGCCGATTTGTGGTGGGCGGGCCCAAAGGGGATGCGGGGCTCACGGGCAGGAAGATTATTGTGGATACCTACGGAGGTTGTGCCCGGCACGGCGGAGGAGCCTTTTCTGGGAAAGACCCGACGAAAGTGGACCGATCCGCCTCTTACGCCGCCCGCTACGTGGCCAAAAATATCGTAGCTGCCGGTTTGGCCAAGCGGATTGAAGTGCAGGTGGCTTATGCCATTGGGGTGGCCAACCCGGTCTCCTTACACGTGGACACCTTTGGTACGGGAGTGATCCCCGATTACGAAATCGAAGAGCTGATCCGCAAGAACTTTGATCTGCGGCCCGCGGCCATTATCCGCAACCTGGACCTGCAGCGGCCGATCTACCGTCAGGTGGCGGCCTATGGGCATTTCGGCCGCTTGGATTTGGATCTGCCCTGGGAACGGCTGGACAAGGTGGAAGCGCTGAAGCGGTAGAGTGGAGCCTGGCTCCACTCTTTTGTGGTGCGCCCGGCATGTCTACCGAGCCGATGGGTTGAGAGAAACCCTACCGCCCAACCAGTGGGAAGGTAACCAGCAGGCAAGGGCGCCACTGTTAACAGTGGGGTCTGGAAAAGATGGGAAGGCACGATAGTACGCACCGTTCTCTGAGAAGAAAGCCGCTAGGCTGATCACCTAGCGGCTTAACTGTGGGTCTGAAAAACAAGGAATGTCAAGTAAAAACGAAAATGTCCCAAAAAACCCAAAACATTAGCACCGAAGTTTTGGTGCAGAGTGACTAATAGCTTGCTATGGTGTACCACAGGTCTTCGTAAGTCACCCCCTCTGGTATCTCCCTATGGGGTTGGGCCGCAACGTGTTTGCTGAACTCTTGTGCTTTCCACGGGTGAGACATCGGAGGGATGTAGCGTTTCTTGGGCTCTGTAACGGGCTCGGGCAAGTCAAAATTCTTGGATGTGGGTTCGTGTTCAGGGATTTCGTCCAAGGCGTGCACAGAGTCGTTGATCACGGCATACAGGTTGCCGTCAAAGGCTTGAATGACAAGGCATGATGTACCCTTGCGGTAATAGACGCTAGAGCCGTCATCCTTGACCGGGAAGTAGAACTTTTTGTTGAACTTGATGCTGTGGCCTTTATCCACGACACGGTGAGTGATGACGGCCAGAATCAAGTTGATCTGCTCGTTGCTGGGTTGTGCTTCGAACACAGAGTTGCTATGATTAGTGGTAAGAGCAAACTGGGCATTGAATTCTTCGATAAAGGTGGTCAGGAATTCATTTGCCTGCTCTAGTGTGGTCACGCCTGCTAATCGTAGCTCGATTGGTAGGCGTGATTGTAATGTACCGAACATTCTCTCGACTCGGCCTTTGGCCTCTGGCACGCTGGTGGTCTTGAGTTCTATGCCTAGCTGCTTGCAGGCGTACCCAAACTGCGTGAAAGTGTCGTTTTCCAGCTTGGGTGTACCTTTGCGCTTGTATTCGAAGATGGTTCTGTTATCCGTGTAGAAACAGGCCGGAATGCCGTAACTGACCAATATTTGGTGAAGCACGTTGTAATAGCCGTACAGAGTTTCTTGGCGGGCAAAGAATGCTCCGAGAATGCGGCCAGTGCAATCGTCAATGGCTAGGTGAAGATACACTGGGACATCACCGAACCATAGGTGGACAGATGCATCCATCTGGACCAGCTCACCAAAGTAGCGGGCTCTAGGCCTGCGAGGATGGCTGTCTTCGATGCTGACGATTAAGTCTTGAATGCGGTTCTTTTCCCTGGTGG
The DNA here is from genome assembly GCA_029776155.1 of Bacillota bacterium. GTDB lineage: Bacteria > Bacillota > Limnochordia > Darwinibacteriales > Darwinibacteriaceae > DTU010. Next base: position 17,028 of record JAKOTU010000066.1, read on the forward strand.
AGGTAGCTTCCTTTTTCCTGTTTTCAAGGTATTCTTTGAGCCTCCGTTTGACCTTTCGGGTGGCCATCGGGCTTAGAATGCCGTTTTTGAGGAACAGTTCGCGAAGGAATGTCTTGGAGACTGTGATTCCCTCATGCCGCTCCAGCAGTTCAGAAAGGTGAGTGAAATTGGCGTCGTAATACTTGTTGTCGTAGAGAGTCAAGATTTCGCGTACTGTTCTTTCGTCGATGGAATTGACCGGCTTCCGCCCCTTGTTACCGTGTTGAAAGAAGGCCTTTCCTTCCTCGAGATAGCCTTTAATCAAGCGATTGACGTGACGTTGTGTACAGTTCAGCTTAAGAGCAGCAGCCTTCTTGTTGCCGTTGGTCTCCACTAGTTTCTTGATGATCTCATACTTGAGTTCTTCTGTCATGTTTAACTCGACCTTTCTCACTAGACTCACCTCGTTTTCTACTTCGAACAAACGAGGTTGTATTCCATAGTCGGGACATTTTCCCTCTTCTTCTAGTGAGACATTATCGCTTTTCCACTACGCTTAACTGTGGGTCTGAAAAACAAGGAATTGACAGAAAGATGTGTTATATTGTATAATACGTCCAGGGCCTATCGCACAAAGGAGGAAGCAAGCAGTGAAAAAGTCCTTTTTTGTGGCGCTTAGCCTGATGCTGATGCTGCTGGGGGCAGCCGCCGTTCAGGCCGCTGCCGTGATCACTGTTCAAGTAGAGATCCTGGGCGGTTTTAGCATCGATTGTTCCGACTTGTTCAACTTCGGCGCGGTTATGCCTGGGCAGAGCATCGAAGAAACCTTGGAACTCAAAGTCTGGTCCAATCGGGCATGGGACTTGTATGTATCCTGTATCGGCCCCGTGGAGGTGCCCGGTACACTGGAGGTGGAGGACCAGCGTGGTCTATGGCAAGATGTCGCTTCTAGTTCAAGACTGGTATTGTGGGATCAGACAGCGACCGGCTCCGAGGGTTCTGTTGTACACATTCCTTTCCGCTTGAGCACCAGCTATGCTGATGCTCCAGGGGAGTATGAGTTTCAAATTGAGTTTACGGTGGTGCCTTCCCTATGAAGGCAGTGATATTGGGTTTGTTTCTGGCCCTCTTGTGGAGCTTGGCTCCGGTTAAGGCCCGCATTGCCGTTGCTCCCATGATCATTGAACCAGAACAGGTACAGGCCGGCCAAGTATTGGCCGTGCACTGCCAGAACCGGAGCGAAGAGCCTGTGGAAGTGGAGCTTGCCCTGGTCCTGTTCGACCAGGATGCAAGGGGTAAGGTAGTCCTCTTGGAGGATGGGGAGAGCGTAACCCTGGTGGAGCGTTTTTTGTCCGTGGAGCCGCGGTACTTCGTGCTTCCCCCTGGGGCGAGCCAGGAGATCCAGGTTCAGGTGCTGGAGAATGCTTTCCAGCACCTCTATGCGGCACTTCTGATCAAACCGCGGCAAAACGGGCTGCATTCGCGCCTTGCGGTTCTGCTCCTCCTTTCTGGGGCGGAAGAGGAGCCAGCCCTGGGTCTTTCCTCCTGGCGCCGCAGGGATGCGGGTGTGTCTCTCCGAGTGGAAAACAGGGGTGGGCGCCACGGATCCTGGGCGGGGGAACTGCTGCTCTACGATGGCCAGGGCCGGCTGGCCAGCACCATGCGGGTGCACAGCGGCCTGGTCCTGCCCGGGCGCAGCCGGGGGGTACAGGTATCCCTACCTGGTTGGGTGGAGCAGGTTGAGGTGCGTTCTTTGGCCCCTGGAGGTGAACGGTGAGGATCCTAGGCGCGGCCTTAGCCTTCTTTCTGCTCCTGGCTGCCCCCGCAGAAGGGGCAGGACCGCAGCTCATCTGCAGGGCAGAGCCCGGGCAGAAGGAAGCCGTGATGGAAGTGGGCTTAGATCTGTGGATCACGGGGCAGGGCGCCTGGCAGCTGCGGGTTGAGTGTTCTCCGGGCTTGGCCTTCTTGGATGAGCGGGGGGAGTTGACTTCAGCGGGACCGCTGCTAACAGGCAGTGGGGGCTTTCGAGGCTCCATTCCCCTCAAGCTCTTCTGCCAGCTTCCCTGGCGGGCAGGAGTGTATCAGAGTCAGCTGGAGCTCGCCTTAGAAGGGGCTTGGGGTGTGGTGGGCTTAGGGCTTGGAGATGAGTACTATATCGTTCCCCTCAACCAAAAGCTCCTCGTGGAGGAGGGAGGGGACATGGTCCAGGTCGCAGCCGACCAGTGGTTTCTGCTGGAGCGGGAAGCGCGGGTTTTCAGCGGCAGTGGCGAGATGCTTTTGGGCCAGCCTAATGTCCAGGCTGCAGCTTTCGGGGGACAGGCGGAGCCCAGGGAAAAGCTGCACTGGGTGCCGCCCAGCCTCAACCTGGAGGCGGGGGAACGGGCCTTGGTACACCTTCTCCTGGAAGGCCCGGCACCGCCCAGCATCCTTGTGGTGCAGAGTAGTCCCGGGCTGCAAGTGTCGGCCCTCTGGTCTTTGGCCGGAAAAGAGCTGACTGCCGCAACCGGGGCAGGGGGGCTGCGTCTGGAACTGCCGGCCCTGCCCGAGGGCCTCCATGAGCTGCGGGGTAGTGTGCAGGCTCTGCTGCCCTGGGAAGAAAAAACCGCTTCCCTTAAGGTCCTCTGGCGGGGAGGGGAGGCAGATTTGGCCGTGCACATTAACCGGGGATGGTTTGGCCAGGGGCTGCAGAGGATAAATGTGCAGGGCAGCGGCGCGCTGCTGCTCCCCCAAGGGCGCTTGGCCAGTGCAGGACGGCCCCTGGAGATGCCAGGAGGGAAGCTGGATGTGCTCCTGCCCTTAGACAGCCCGGGGCGCCCCATCTGGGTTGGCCTGCCCTTGGCGGAAGCGGAGGAGTGGACCGTGCTCCCATCCCGGGAGCAGTGGACAGGCGCGCTGCCTGTACTGCTGTGGGATGATGGCTTGACCTGGCGGGTTCTGGCCCGGGGAGAATCTTGGCTCTTCTACGGAGGCCACGGGGGCTTACGCTTCAGCTGGGGACCCTTTCACCTGGAGAGTTCCAGTGGGAGGGTGGCGGCTTCGTTTTCCACAGAGGATGCCGAAGCTGCGGGCAGCTGGAGGTGGCGGAGGAGCCCCTTGGCGTATCACGGCAGTGGACAGCAGGGGAGCTGGCGCTGGCACCTGGAGCTGCCCCTGGAAGCAGGGCAGGTTCCCACGGCTTTTGTACAGTACCGCCGGGGGAAGTGGAGCCTGGGCCTTGCCGCCGGTGATGTTCAGCTCCACTATGGCGGAGATACTTGGGTGTGGAGGGCATCTTGGCGGGAGAGGAGCGTGCAGTTAGCCAAGGGCGATGGATCTGTGCGCTTTCAGCTGAAGCCAGGCCGCCTCCAGGCGCGCTGGCGGCTGGGGACGGAAGGAACGCTCCGCGCCGTTTGGGACGCCGAGCGACTGGAGCTGAACTTCGCCCAGCCTCCTTGGGAAGGTTACCTGAAAGCAGGCGGCAGCGGGCCTGAGCTTGGGATCCGTTTCCGCAGGGCCCAAACCAAGGGGAACTGGCAGTGGATTACCTGGGGAACCGGTCAACTGAAAGAAGGGCGTGTTTTGCTGGAGGCGGGCCAGGCTTTGGGTTACAAGCTCACTTCTTGGTGCACGCTGTATGGGGAAGGGGTACTCAAGCTGGATGCCGCGCCGGCCTTTCGCGGGCAGCTCGGAGCTGTTTTCCGTCCCGCACCCGAACTGGCCGCGGCCTTGGGCTGGGACAGCCAGGGTGGGCTGTTCTGGAAGGCCGGCCTGGTCCTGCCCCTGAGGAGTAGGAGACCGCAGCAGTAGTACGAGTAGATGCAGTCTGATAGCGGTTACGAGAGGAGTGGGAAAAATGCTGAGGGAGGCGGTGCACCATGCTGCCTGGGGGAGCTATGCCTACCCGGTGGGACCGGATACGCTGCGCCTCACCCTCCGCGCGGCCCGGGGAGACCTTAAGCGGGCAGCTGTATTGTACTGGGACCGCTACGGAAGTTCACCTGTCCTGTGGGCAGAAATGCACTTGGCCGCCCAGGACGAGCTGTTCAGTTACTACCAAGCCCAGGTGCAGCTGGAGACGAAACGCTTCGCCTATGTGTTTCTGCTGGAAGACGGCAGAGAGACTTGGTTTTACACCGAGCAGGGCTTTTTCCAGGACCTGCGGCCAGACACCCACTTCCACTACCCCTATATCTCCCCAGGCGATCTGTGGGAACCTCCCCAGTGGGTTCAGGGGGCTGTGGTCTACCAGATCTTCCCGGAACGCTTCGCCAACGGCGACCCGGGAAACGACCCCCCGGGAGTGGAAGAGTGGGACCTGCCCCCTGGCCCCACCAGCTTCAAAGGCGGCGATCTCCAAGGGATCATTGACCGGTTCCAACACCTTGTGGACCTGGGAGTGGAGGTGCTGTATCTAACTCCCATCTTCAAGTCGCCCAGCAACCACAAGTACGATACCACTGACTACTATGCCGTCGACCCCCACTTGGGTGATGAAGCCGCTGTGCGGGAACTGGTGGGGCTCTGCCACAGGCACGGACTGAAGATCATCTGCGACGCCGTATTCAACCACTGCGGCAGCGGTTTTTTCGCCTTCCAGGATGTGCTCAAGCGCGGTGCCCAATCGCCCTACGCCCATTGGTTCAACATTGCCAGTTTTCCAGTAAAGACCGATCCCCCCAACTACGAAACCTTTGCCCACCAGATTGGCGCCATGCCCAAGTTAAGGACTCAGGAGCCCGATGTGCGGCGGTACTTATTGGACGTGGCCGTGTACTGGTTGCGGGAGATTGGCATTGATGGCTGGCGGTTGGATGTGGCCAACGAAGTTGATCATCAGTTTTGGCGGGAGTTCCGCCGCGTTGTAAAGGGGGAGAACCCGCAAGCGCTCATCGTAGGAGAGGTGTGGCATGAAGCCAGTGCTTGGCTGGGGGGCGATCAGTTTGACTGTGTGATGAACTATCCCCTGCAGAGCGCCTGCTACGACTTTTTTGCCAAGGGTGCCATCCGGGCCGGCTCCTTTGCCGGCCGCCTGGCTAAAGTCCAGATAAACCATACCCACCCGGTCAACCTGGCCATGTTCAATCTCCTGGGCAGCCATGATACGGAGCGGTTTCTAACGAGCTGCGGCGGGGATGAGCGCAAGTTCGCCCTGGCCGTTGCTTTCCAGCTCACCTACGAAGGGGCTCCCATGATCTACTACGGAGATGAAGTGGGAATGACCGGGCTTACCGATCCAGACTGCCGCCGGGGGATGGTTTGGGACGAAAAGCGGCAGAACCGCAAGCTCCTCAGCTGGTACAAACAGCTCATTTCCCTGCGTAAGAAGCATCCGGCGCTGCGTACAGGCAGCACCCGCACCGTGTGGGCGGACAGCATTACCAATGTGTACGGCTTTGCCCGCTTCCAGGATCGGGAGCAAGTGGTGGTGCTGCTCAACAACTCTCCCCAGGAGCAGCAGCTGGATCTGGCTGCACTGAAATGGCCCCTGGGCGCGCCCAAACAGGTGCGGGATCTGCTCACAGGGGAGAAGTTTAGGGCTGGTCAGGCAGTCCTGGAACCCTATGGAGCGAGAATTCTCAGTTAAAGCGCAAGGGGTCCCCCCGGGACCCCTTAGCTTATTCCCCCAGCCTAGAACACGGGCACTACCGCGCCTTGGTACTTGTCCAGGATAAACTGACGGATTTCCTCGGTGAGCAGGGCTTCCACCAACTGCTTCAGGTCAGCCCTGTCCACATCTTCCGCCCTCACCGCCAGCACGTTCACATAGGGTGATTCCGCACCCTCCAGGAAGATGGCATCCCGCACTGGGTTGAGGCCCGCCTGGAGGGCGTAGTTCCCGTTGATCACCGCGGCGGCCACATCGGGCAGGCTCCGCACCAGCTGTGCCGCCTCCAGTTCCACAAGACGCAGCTGTAGCTTGTTAGCGGTAACATCGAACACGGTGGGGGTGATCCCCGCTTCCGGATCCAGCTCGATGAGGCCGGCAGCCTGCAGTAAGAGCAGGGCCCTGCCTCCGTTAGTGGCATCGTTGGGGATGGCAATAGAGGCCCGGGCAGGCAGCTCATCCAAGGAGGCGTACTTCCCAGAGAAAATGCCCAGGGGTTCCACGTGGATCCCCGCGATGGCGGCCAGGTCAGTGCCCGCATCCTGGTTAAAGGCTTCTAAGTAGGGGACGTGCTGGAAGAAGTTGGCGTCCAGATCTCCGTCGTGCAGGGCCAGGTTGGGCCGAACGTAGTCGGTGAACTCCACCACTTCCAGGGTAATCCCCTGCTTGGCCAAGAGGGGGACGACCTGCTCTAAGATCTCCGCATGGGGTACGGGTGTGGCGCCCACCTTCAAGGCTGCAGCCCAGATCCCCTGGCTGCAGGCCAGGATGAGTACTATTACACCGATCAATGCAAGCTTTCTGTTCATGGTCAAACCTCCTGTTGAAATAGTGTCAGCTGCGCTGGAAAAGCCTTTGGGCGATCTTATCACCCACCATCTGCATGCCCTGTACCAGCAGAACCAAAACGGCTATGGTCTGTACCATCACATCACCGCGAAAGCGCTGGTAACCATAGCGAATGGCCAGATCCCCCAGGCCTCCTCCGCCGATGGCCCCCGCCATGGCCGAGTAACCAACCAGGTTCACCGCGGTCACCGTGACCGCCAGCACCAAACCGGGCAGCGCCTCGGGCAGAAGCACCTTGTAGATGATCTGGAGCGGCGTGGTGCCCATGCTCTGGGCTGCTTCGATCACTCCCGGATCCACTTCCCGCAGTGCCCCCTCCACTAGCCGGGCGAAAAAGGGAATGGCGGCAACGGTCAAGGGGACAATGGCGGCGGTGGTTCCGATGGATGTGCCCACCACTTTCCGGGTAAAGGGGATGATGGCCACCATCAGGATAATGAAGGGGATGGAGCGGCCCAGATTCACCACAGCGCCGAGCAAGCGGTTCAGCCAGCTGTTCTCCAGGATGCCCTCTGGAGCGGTGATGGCAAGGAGGATTCCTATGGGCAGGCCTCCCAAAACGGCTAAGACGGTGGCTGAGCCAACCATGAGCAGAGTCTCCTGGGTTGCTTGCCAGAGCAGGTTTAAGGCAGCAGCGTTCATTGGTGCAGCACCTCCACTTCCACTTCATTTTCCTGCAAAAAGCGCAGGGCAGCAGCTGTCTGTTCGGGGCTTCCCCGCAGCTCCACCAAGAGCATGCCGAAGGGGGAGCCCTGCATCTGGTCAATGCGCCCGAAGAGGATGTTAACTTCCACCTCGTGCTGGCGGATCATCCGGGAGATCAGGGGCTGGTTGGCCCGCTCCTGGAGGAAGGTGAGCCGCAGGAAGGTGCCATCGGGCTGGCGCTGGGGCAGGGAGAAGCGGGCTGCCAGAAAACCCTGCAGCAGGCGCTGGGTTGCTTGGGATTGGGGCCGGGTAAATACTTCGGTCACAGGCCCCGCCTCCTGCAGCCTCCCCTCTTCCAGGACCGCCACGGAATGGCAGATTTCCTGGATCACGGCCATCTCATGTGTGACCAGCACAATGGTGAGACCGAGCCGTTCGTTGATGGTCTGCAGCAGCCTGAGCACCGCAGCTGTGGTCTCCGGGTCCAGGGCAGAGGTAGGTTCATCACAGAGCAGCACCGCAGGCTGTGTGGCCAAGGCCCGGGCGATGCCGACCCTTTGTTTTTGGCCACCGCTGAGCTGCCTGGGGAAAGCCTCCAGCTTATCGGATAGTCCCACCAGCTCCGCGAGCTCTTCCACCCGTTTCCGGATGTCCTTTTTAGGCATCCCGTTCAGCTCCAGGGGAAAGGCAATATTGCCGAATACGGTCCGGGAGTTGAGCAGGTTGAACTGTTGAAACACCATGCCCATTTGGCGACGGGCCGCCCTCAGCTCCCGTGGGCCTAATGAGGTGATGGGGGTGCCTGCTACCCAAACTTCTCCTGCATCGGGCCTTTCCAGCATATTTATGCAGCGCAGCAGAGTAGATTTGCCCGCGCCGCTCTGCCCGATGATACCGTAGATCTGGCCGGCGGGAATGGTTAGATTTATGCCGGTGAGGGCATGTACTTCGTTTTTGCCGGGGAATGTTTTGCTTACGTTTTTCAGCTGGATCAACCTATCCCTCCTACGAAAAAACCTCTTCTCGAAAGAAGAGGTTTCTAGACTAGGTTATGCACCAGGTTAGCCTCTCCTCTCATCTTTCTGAACCAGGGGTTCAGCAGGAATTGGCACCGGGCTGCGCTGGACGCAGTGGTTGCCGGGCTTCATAGGGCCAGTCCCTCCGCCTCTCTTGATAAGAGTAGCTCTGGAAAGTATTAAATTGTTATCAGTATAGCGCACTGCTTTCCCCTTTGTCAATAGCAACCTGCGTTATGCATTTCTAGTCAAGCCTAGAAAAAAATGTTATATTAAATAAGGAGAACTCAGGGAGGAGTGGCCGTCCATGGCCAAAGAGCTCTTGAGCACGCAGACACTGGAAGATATCCTCAAAAGGACTAGGATGGCCTTAGAAGAGGGGCGTTCCCAGATTTTCGAGGTGGCCGAAGCTGCCCAGCAGGAATGCACCCGTACTGAAGTTGTGCTCCAGACGGTTCAATCCGAGATGGAGCAGGCCATTGCCGATGTGGAGGATCTGACCAGAAGGTTTGCCCGCATCCGGGTGGACTTGCTGAGGTCCAACCGGGATTTCCACGAATACAGTGAAGCCGAAAAGCGCCGCATCTACGAAGAGGCGGAGCAGATTAGAAGCGCCCTGGCCGCGGCCAAAGAACGGGAGCGGCTGCTGCGGGTGCGTCGGGACAACCTCCAGCAGACCCTGGCTAAGCTGAGGGAAATCGCGGCCAAAGCCGAGAGCCTGGTATCCCAGGTGGGCATGGCCCTGACCTACCTTTCCGGCAACCTGGACGACATGAGCAGGCAACTGGAGCACATGCACATTCGGGAACAGGCGGGCCAGGAGATGCTCAGGGGCCAGGAGATTGAGCGTAAGCGCATGGCGGGGGCCCTCCACGATGGCCCTGTGCAGGATCTGGCCCATTTAGTGGTCCAGCTGGAGATCACAGAGCGCCTTTATCAAACAGGGCGGCAGGCAGAAGCCCTGGACAAGTTCGGCGATCTCAAGCGCATTGCCCAGGGGGCCATGGCCGATCTCCGGCGCATTATCTACGACCTCAACCCCATGACCCTGGATGATCTGGGGTTGGTGCTGACCATAAACAACTATCTGGACAATCTCTCCGCGCAGACGGGTGTGGATACCCGCTTTGTTCTGCTGGGGCAGGAACGGCGCCTGGAGCCCCAGCTGGAGATGGCGGTTTTCCGCATTGTTCAGGAGGCGGCGAACAACGCCCTCAAGCATGCCCAGGCAAGCTTGATCGAAGTCACCTTGGAGTACCGGCGCCAGCAGATCAGTGTTTCGGTCCGTGACGACGGCATTGGCTTTGATGCGCAGAGTGTGCAGGAAAAGCTCAAATCGGGCAGGCACTTTGGGCTTTTGAACATGCAGAGCCGGGCTAACGTACTAGGCGGTTCGCTGCAGTTTCAAGGGGAACCAGGCAAGGGGGCGAGGGTTTTGGCCACCATCCCGCTGGTCAATGGTGAAGGAGGAGAGGTGAAGTGACTACCAGCAACATTGAAGTGCTCATCGTAGATGATCACCCCCTGCTGCGGCAGGGGCTGAAAACCCTGTTAGAGTTAGAAGGCGAGATCACGGTAGTGGGGCAGGCCAGCAACGGGCCTGAGGCACTGCGTTTGGCGGATCAGCTCAGACCCGATGTGGTGCTTCTGGATATCAACATGCCGGGGATGAACGGAATTGAAGTGGCCAAGGCCCTGCGGGAGCGGCGTCCCGAGGTGGCTATCTTGGTCTTGACCATCCACGATGATGAAACCTACGTGAAAGAGATGATCCGCAGCGGCGCCAAAGGTTACCTCCTAAAGGACGCGGAGCCCCGGGAGGTGGTGGCCGCCATCAAAAAAGTGGCCGCAGGTGAATCGGTTTACCCCACTGATCTTATGGAGCGGGTGATGGAGCATTACCACAACTTGGAGATGAAATACGGCAAGCTGCAGAGTGCCGCCGCCATCAGCGACTTATCCCTCACCACCCGGGAACTGGAAATCCTGCAGTACATTGTGGAGGGCATGAGCAACAAAGAGATCGCAGCCGCCCTGTACATCAGCGAAAAGACAGTGAAAAACCATATCACTAGTCTCTTGAGGAAGCTCAATGTGGAAGACAGGACCCAGGCTGCAGTGTTTGCGGTCAGCCAGGGCCTGTTTACTCAGGAGTGATGCAGGCTCAAGTTGCCTAAAAACTCCAGGTTGTTGATGATCAGGCGGAAACGGCAGCCCAGCACTGTGGAGGCCTCCTTGCACATCTCCATCCTGGTCAAGTAGATCTCGAAATAGTCCATGATCTGACAGATGGTCTGATCAAAGGAGATCTCCAGGGTAATGGTCTTCCCGGGCTTGTCCACATAGAGTTTGCTGTCGGTAATGGCCAGATTGACCCGATCGTGAATCCCCGGGCGGCGGTCATCAGCCAGACGGCTGGCCCGGGTACGGTGGGCATCGCTTTTATCCGCCAGGATTAGGGCAGCGCTCACCGGGCTTACGGCCCGCCCGTTAGCTTCTTCGTGGTTGCCGATGGCGGAAGTGATGGTACAGATTTCATCCACATCCATGCCCAAACGGCGCAGCTCTTGGTAGACCAAAATGGCCCCGGTGATGCCGTGATCTTTGCGGTTGAAGAGGTTGCCCACGTCGTGGAGGTAGCCGGCAATGGCGGCCAGCTCTACGGTGCGCTGGTCAAAGCCGAGCTGGGCCAGGATTTCCGCTGCCTTTTCCGACACGAAAGTGACATGGCGCAGCCCGTGTTCTGTGTAACCCCGATTTTGCAGGTAAGCACCGGAACGTTCAATGAGGGCTTGCAGAATAGGATCCTGCTTAATATCCGAGAGAGTAAGCATTCTCAGCTCCCCCTTGCTTTTAAGTTGACTCAGTATAGCATACGGGAACCGGCCTGGACAAGGGGGATTTGCCCTATGGTCCTAGAAAAAACGGGACCTTTGGCTAATTTCCCAGAGGGTCCATCCATGTTAAACTACAATCAGAACACAAACGGAAAAACAGTAGCCACCCCCAACCCCAACCCCCGGCTACTGTTTTTTCTATATCTGTACCCTTTTGTGGACACCGGCGCACGCTGGAGAATAAAATGAACAAACTGTCAAGTCAGTGGATTGGGTAGGAGGGTGTCCCATGGCGAAAAAGAACCTTTCTCTCCTTACCCCACGGGAGCGCGAGGTGTTGCAGCTCATCGCCCAGGGTATGTCCAATGCGGAGATTGCTGCTGCTTTGTTTATCAGCGAGCACACGGTGAAAAACCACGTGAGCAATATCTACCGCAAGCTGGGGGACAATGACCGAACCAGGGTGGCGCTCCTAGCCCGCGCCCAGGATGGGGAGAGGGAGTAGCACAGACGAAGGCGGCATTTATGCAAATAGGTGTCGCTTTCTTTATGCCCTTTTCAGGCAGGAATTAGTGCTGGAGGGCTAGAATAGCTCTGACGCCCAGGGGGTAGAGGAGGATTCTGTGCAAAAGTTCCAGATTTTTGCCTACAAATCTGCCCAGGGACTCAGCCTAGGGTTGGTGCGCCATCCCCAGCATCTTAACGCGCTTGGCCTGGAAGTGGGGCGGGAGCCGGTTCTGCTCACCCCGCCCTTGAGCAGCTCCCAGGCTTATCAGCAGTTAGAACTCTGGCGGCGCAGGCTGCGGGGCGCAAGGGGTCTTCTGCGCTGGCATCTGCTCCGCCGCCAAGCCTTCCCCCCGCTTCCGCCAGCTACAGGCCAAGGGCAGCCGGTTTTCGAACTCGTGGACCGGATCCGAGCCGTGTTAACGGGCCGGATCATCTCCGAACAGCGCCTGCTTGGGCAGCTTCGGGCCGAAGGTTTCTGGCCCGGACAGATCAGCGCCGCGCTGGATGCAGGCGTTTTTCAGGGGAGAATAGGGCAGTTTCCCGGTTTCACCTTCGGTCCCTGGGGCGAGTACACCTGCAGCCGCTGCGGCAGCCAGAGGGCCAAGGCTGCGCCCTGCGCCCGCTGCGGGAGTATGGAATGTCTGCTCTGCTTGGAGTGCTCCAGCCTGGGCGAACACCGCTCCTGTAGTACTCTCCTGGCGGTACCCGGGCCCGGCGTGCAAGGCCAGGCCCAGGTCCCGGCCTTGGTGCTGGACTACCAGCTTACCAAGGCCCAAGGGCAGGCGGCCCGGGAACTTGTGGAGTTCTGGGAGCGGCGCGAGGGGCGGGCCTTGGTATGGGCGGCCTGCGGGGCGGGGAAGACGGAGGTGGCCTTTGCCCTGATTCAACGGGCCCTGGCTGAAGGGGAAGAGGTGCTCTTTGCCATCCCCCGCCAGGACATTGTGCGGGAGATCGTCCAACGTCTGCGCAGGGCCTTTCCCGGCCTGGAGATTGCCGCCCATTACGGCGGACAGCCCTGGCTGGCCCCTGGGCGGCTGGTTGTGGCCACCACCCACCAGGTGCTCCATTTCTTCCAGCGCTTTGGCTTGGCCATCTTGGATGAAGCGGACGCTTTCCCCTACCAAGGCAGTGCCATGCTCCGCTATGGTTTGGAGAGGGCATTGGCCCCCCGCGGGCAGCTCGTGGAGATGACCGCAACCCCCCGGGGGCCCAGGCCGCGGCGGGTGATCACCATCCCAGCCCGCCACCACGGTTTTCCCCTGCCCGAGCCGGAGATCATCGTGGACAAGCTGCCGACTCCAGAGGAGCTTTTCTCTGCGGGACTTCCTTGGTCAGCGGTGGGCCCGCTGCAGGACCCCCTCTGGCGCTGGCTGGTCTTTGCCCCCACCATTGCCGCCTGCGAAGTTATCTACAAGGTGTTGGCACAAAGGCAATCCCGCCCAGTTGGCCTGTGCCATTCCAGGCTGGAGGGGCGCCTGGGGGCAGTTGAAGAGTTTCGGCAAGGGCGCCTGGACCTTCTGGTGACCACTACCGTGTTGGAGCGGGGGGTCAATTTCCCGGGCATCGGGGTAATGGTGCTCTATGCCGATCATCCCCTTTTTTCCGCCAGCACATTGGTGCAGATGGCAGGGCGCGTAGGGCGCACCGCGCAGGCGCCCACGGGTCCCGTTATCTTCGTCGCATCGAAGCTGTCCCCTGCCTTAAGGGAAGCCCGGGAGCTGATTGGGGAGCTTAACAGGCAGGCCAGGGAAAGGGGGCTGCTGAAAAATGCAGAGGTTTCGTAAGTGGCTCCAGGCCCTGGAAGAGCTCGTCTTTCCTCCCGAGGAGCCTTGTGGCTTGTGCCGGGAGCGCCCGGCCCTGGAGGTGGGGGCTTGCCGCCCCTGCCTCCAGGGTCTGAACATAACTTGGGAAAAGGGACAGGTACATGGCTACACCTTTTTTTCCCTCTTTCCCTATCAGGGCCTGGGGCGCAGTTTGATCCACAGCATGAAGTTTCAGGGACGGCTGGACATAGCCGCTGCTTTTGGGCGCTTACTGGGCCTGGCCTGCCGGGAAGAACCGGAGCTTGCGGGGGTGGATCTTCTTGTGCCCGTTCCCCTGGCTCCTCTCCGTCTGCAGGAGCGGGGGTTCAACCAAGCGGGGGTGCTTGCCGATAATATAACTAGAGTGTGGAAGCGCCCCCTCTCCCACCAGGTGGTGAGGGTCCGGGAAACCAGGCCCCAGAGTGGGCTGTCTCTGCAGGAAAGGAGGCGCAACCTGCGCCGGGCCTTTGCTCTCCTGCCCGGCGCGGCTTTTCAAGGCAAAAGCTGCCTGATCGTTGATGATGTGATTACTTCCGGCCAGACGTTCTATGCCCTGGCCAAGCTGATTGAACAACACGGGGGCAGGCCCTTGGGCCTGTTTGCTGCCCGGACCGAAGCAGTTGGGGGTGAGGGTATTGCTGAAAAATTGTGATGTTTGCGGGAAAGTGTTTGCCCATCCCGCGCGCTCTTTGTGCGAGGAGTGCTATCGGAAAGCTCAGGCCAGGTTTCAGGCGGTAAAGGAGTACCTGCAGAAAAACCCCGGAGCCACAGTGGCGGAGGTGTCCGAGGCCACAGAGACTGATGTGGATGTAATCTATGAGTACATCCGGGAAGGCAGGCTGAGCGTCATTCCTAGGGACGCGGCCTTAAAGTGCGAGATCTGCGGGGCAGTCATCCAAAAGGGGCGCATCTGCCATAAATGCCTGGGGGAGCTGGAGGAGATTGCCCACAGATCTAAGGACGATGATGACTCCCGGGTGCGCTATCTGGATCAAATAAAGCGCCGGCGCTGACTAAAGCTTTCTGGTGGATTTGCCGACAAATGTAGCGAGGGGAGAAAGGGGTTATTGCTATGATAATCTTCAACAAACCGGCAGTTCAGCGTGTGGCGCAGATCTATGCCGAATCCAGGCAGGCCAAACGCCTGGAGAAGGGTGCCGGGAATACAGCATACAGCGATGAAGTAACCTTATCTGCCGAGGGCAGGGAGCTTCAAACCATGCTGCATAAGCTCCACACTGCCCCCGATATCCGGCCGCGGGCAGAGGAGCTCAAGGTGGCCGTGGAAAACGGCACCTACCGGGTGTCGCCGAAGCAGATCGCGGAAGCTATCTTGAGGGCCCGGAAAGGGAGCTGAAAAGATGACCGTCTGGGACGAGTTTGTTGCCGTGCTGGTCGAGGAAAATGAGCTGCTGAAAGAGCTTATTTCCCTGGGTACTGCCAAACAGGAACAGATCAACAACGCCCAAGAAGTGGCCCGAATCGCCGAACAGGAGCAGAAAATACTAGGGCGGCTTGACGAGACCGATCGCCGCAGGGCGGAGCTCTTTGATGTTATTGCGGTGGGCAGGAGTTTGGAAGATTGGCTGGCCACCCTTACTGAGGAACAGAGCGCGGTTGCAGAACCCCTGTTGGTTAATTTGGCCCAGAATCTTAAGGAGCTGCAGGCGCTCAATGACCTGAACCAGCAGCTGTTGAGCCAGGCCCTAAACTACGTGCACTATTCCTTGAATCTGCTTACGGGAGGCGAAGCGGCGCCCACTTATTCCAAGCCGGGGGGCAGTGCGCCGGGCAGATCATTTTTCGATCGGAAGGTGTAAGCCATGAGGACCACATTCAGCGGGATCTACATCGCCCTGCGCGCCCTGCAGGCGCAGCAGGTTTCCTTAGATATTACCGGCCATAATGTGGCCAATGCCAACAATCCCAACTACTCCCGCCAGACCGCGCTGCACTCCGCCACCAGGCCCTTCCCCACGCCCATGATGGGGTATACCCCTTCTAACGGCCAGGTGGGCACGGGGGTGGAGGTAAGCCAGATTGTGCGCATGCGGGACAGCTTTGTGGATCTGCGCCTGCGCCAGCAGCTGCAGAACCGCAATTACTGGGCCACTCTGGAAGAGGGGCTGCGCCAGGTTGAGCTCTTTTTCAATGAGCCTAGCGAAAACAGCATCCATTACGCCCTGGACCAGCTGTGGGATTCCCTGCAGGACTTGAGCCGGGACCCGGAGCTTCTGGCTGTGCGGGAAGTAGTGGTGCAGAGGGCCCAGGTCTTGGTGGAAGCCATAAAGACTACCCGGGGACATTTGCAGAGACTGAGCGAAAACATCAATGAGAACGTCCCCATTAAGGTTGAGGAAGTGAATACCCTGGCCCAGAGGCTGGCTGACCTGAACGAAGAGATCGGCCGGGTGAGCGCCACCGGCGCCATGCCCAACGACTTGCTGGATGCCCGGGATGCGCTTTTAGAGGAGCTTTCCCAGTTAGTTGATATAGAAGTGGTGCAGGACTACGGCCACATGGTTACCGTTACCATTGGGGGAGCCACCCTGGTGCACCGCAGCACCGTCCATAAGCTGGCGTCGAAGCCGGTTGCCGATCCTGCCGCGGGCTACAACAAGCACGAAGTAATCTGGCAGACCACTGGGGATCGGGTGGATATCCGCACAGGTGAGCTGGGCGGCATGCTCAAGCTGCGCGACGAGGTGCTGCAGGAGATCATGGACGATCTGGACCAGTGGACTTTGGATTTTGTGCGGGAGTTTAACGCAGTCCATGCCGCTGGTTACGATCTGAACGACACCCAGAGCGATGACACCAAAGACTTCTTCAAAATCGATGATGAGGGTTCCGCGGCCCTCAACATCCGGGTAGCCGAATATCTCATTGGTGTGGACGGCGTGCCCGGGGATGTGCGCTTGATTCGGGCCAGCAGCCTGGAGGGAGTAAAGGGCAACGGCGACAATGCCCTGAAACTGGCCAAACTGCGCACGGAGAAGGTGGTCAGTCCCCCCACCAACTCCAACGGGGCAGCGGTGTCCATCGGTGATGCCTTTAACGCCATCATCTCCCAGATCGGAGTGCGGGCGCAGGAGGCCATCCGCATGACGGAGAACCAGGTGGTTTTGGAAAACCACCTGATCAACCTTAAGGAGTCCATCTCCGGGGTCAGTTTGGATGAAGAGATGGCCAACATGATCCGTTTCCAGCATGCCTACAGCGCTGCAGCCCGGATGATGACCGCTGTGGACGAGATGCTCAACATCATAATCAACCGCTTAGGCATAGTGGGACGTTAGGAGGCAGGCATAAATGCGCGTCACTAACAAGATGATCAACAACAATCTGCTGCTCAACCTCAACCGCGGCCTGTCCCGTTTGGAGAAGATCAACAACCAGTTGGGCACGAAAAAGAAAATCAACCTGCCCTCCGATGATCCGGTGAAGGCAGGGGTGATCCTGCGCACCAGCAGCTCCATCCGGGAAGTGGAACAGCTGATCCGCAACGTGGATGCCTCCGTTTCCTGGCTGGATGCCACTGACGTTGTGCTGCAGGATGTGATCAGCGTGATCCACCGGGCCAAGGACCTGGCGGTGAACGGAGCTTCCACCCATCTGGATGACACGGCGCGGAAGGCTCTAGCAGATGAGGTGGCCCAGCTGTTCGACAACGTGTTCCAGCTGGCCAACTCCACCCACGGCGGCCGTTACCTTTTCGCCCTGCAGTATACCGACGAAAAGCCCTTCACTAAGGTGGATGGGTCTCTGCCCGTGGCTGAAGTGGAGTATCTGGCCGGCCGGGATCTAAGCCAGGCGAAACCGGTGCAGTTTGACATTGGAGCAGATGCACCCATGGAGGTTAGTCTAGACGGCCGCATTTTTGAGCCCATCTTCAACGCCCTGCGTAGCCTGTATGAAGACTTGACGCAGCCGGGGCGCGCCCCCGATGCTGTCTTAGGCGAGCTGGATGCGGCCCTGGACGGGGTACTGCGCAAGCTGTCGGAGATCGGCGGCAAGCAGAACCGGGTGGATCTGGCCCGAGAGCGTTTCTTAGACCTCCAGCTCAACTTGACGAAAATCCTCTCGGAAGAGCAGGATCTGGATTATGCAGAAGCGATTATGGAGCTGAAGATGGAAGAGTTTGCCTACCGCACCGCGCTGGCGGTGGGTGCCCGCATTATCCAGCCTTCGCTGGTGGATTTCCTCCGTTAGGGTAGGGACGGGTCATGCTGCAGATAACGACGGTCTATCCCCGCTTTAGTGTGGAGTACTACTGGCCCCGGGCCGAGATCAAGCAGCAGCTGTCCCAGGTGCAGATCCGCACCTCCGGCCCCGTTGTAGAGATCGACCAGCGGGAGTGCTGGGCCGATCTGGGCCTGCCCAACCTGCCCGATTTCAGCAAGCAGGTAAGGGATCAGGCCCGCAGTAAGACCCTGGAGGCCATAGGTAAAATAGCGGCCGAAGGCGATGAAGTTGTGGAGCGGGCCGGTCATTGGCGCGAAGAGATCGTTTTCGCGGATCAAGCCCGGCGCCGCATGGATGAGCGCATTCCTGAACTGAACATCAGGCCTGCGCCCACGGCGCGGCCCAAGATCGATTTCCATTATGAACTGAAGTTGGATTGGAGCCGGGGCGGGGTGGAAATAACACACCACATTCAACCTCCCGTCATAACCTGGCAGTTGGGCGGGGTGTACGTGGATGTGCGTGGATGAGTATGAGGTGGGGTTAGGTGGAACTGAAAACCAAGTTTGGCACAATTGCGGTGCAGGAAGAGCAGATCATCCATTTTCCCAGGGGAATCCTTGGCTTTGCCGATTACCATAGATATGTCCTAGTGGAAAGGGAGGACAGCGTATTCAGTTTCCTCCAGTCCGTGGACGAGCCGGGGTTGAGCTTTGTGGTGATCATGCCCGAGCTGGTCCGGGCCGACTATGCTGTGGAGCTCAGCGAGGAGGAGATTGAACTTCTGCAGATCAGCGCGCCGGAGGACGGCAAGGTTTTTGCCATTGTCACCATCCCGGAAGACGTGGCTGAGATGACGGTGAACCTCCAGGCTCCGGTGGTGATCAATGCCAAGGAACGGCTGGGGGCCCAGCTGATCATTACCGGCGATAAGTATCACACCAAGCATAATGTGATTGCTGAGATGCATAAGAACGCTTACCTGCTGCAGCAGCAGAGCCGCGCTCAGCAAAGTGCGGAAGGGGTTCCAGAATCCGTCTAAATCTGGACTCATCCGGGTAGAATAGAGTCCAGGGAGGGACAGACATGCTGGTACTAACGCGTAAGGTAGACCAGAGCATCATGATTGGGGATAACATCCGCATTGTGGTGGTAGATGTGCGCGGCGATCAGGTGAAGCTGGGTATTGAAGCTCCCCGCCACATCATGGTGCACCGGCACGAGGTGTATGAAGAAATCCAGGCGGAAAACAGGCGGGCAGTGCTTAAGAAAGAGATTGATGTGGGCGCCTTGGATAAGGTGCTGCGTGAAGCACGTCCTAAGCTCAAAAGCGATGCCTAGAGTTAGAAGGAGAAGGAGGGTAGCGTATGAAAATACAGGGAACACTGGATTTGACCAGGACGGGCTTTGGTTCCCAGACAGTTTCCAAAGCTGCCCACGGGCAGAGTGTGGACAAGGGTCCCCATGCCGGGCGGGAGTTGAGTGCGGAACAGATGTGGAAAGAGGCCGTAGCTGCTGAAGAGCCGGCGCTGCACGAGATTGAGGAAGCGGTTGAGGCTCTGAACACGTCCATAGAATACATCAACCGGGTCCTGAGGTTCACCATCCATGAAGACACCCAACGGGTGATGGTCAGGGTAGTGGACTTGGAAACCGATGAGGTGATCAAAGAAATCCCTCCTGAGGAAGTACTCGACACGGTGGCTCGCATTCGGGAAATGATCGGGTTGTTAGTTGATAAGTGGGCTTAGGGGGTTGGGACACAGAAATGATCGCACATGCCTATCAGATGTACAGACAGACGCAGGTGTCAACGGCTTCTCCAGGCGAACTCGTGCTGATGCTCTTTGACGGTGCCATCCGCTTTGCGCGGCAGGCCCAGGAGCACATCGAGCGGGGCGAACTGGAAGCAGCCAACAGCAAACTCATCCGCGTTCAGGACATCGTCAGCGAGCTGAACCTGTCGCTGGATCTCAGCGCTGGGGAGATCGCCCACAACCTGCAGCAATTATACACATACATTTATGACCGTTTGGTGGAGGCCAATGTGAAAAAGGACACTGCCATCATTGACGAAGCCCTGAAGCTGTTGGTGGAGCTGCGGGACACTTGGGAACAGGTGGTGTCCCAGACCAGATGAGGGAAATCCGCGAGAAGATCACGGCGCTCACCCAGGCGTATAGCGAACAGCTCAGCTTGTATCGGGAGATCGGCCAAGTGGGCTCCCAAGAACGGGAGCTGATTGAACAGGGCCAGCTGAACCGCCTTCTCCAGGTGCTTAAGGATAAGGAAGGCCTGCTCAAGCGCGCTGGAGCCTACGAACAGCAGATCCGGACGCTCCAGGACGAGCTGGCCAGCCACTTTGGGCTCGCCGGTTTTTCCCTGCCCCAGCTGAGGCTGGCTGCTCCCGATTATTACCAGGATGATCTGGCGTCCCTGCAAAAGGTGGTCAGCGAGCTCGTACCCGTATTGGAGCAGCTAGAGTCCCAGGAGCGCCGCAACGAGGCTGCCCTGAGCGCTTATCTGAAGCGGGCCCAGGCGCAGCAGGCTCTGCAGCGGAAAATGGCGGATAGGGCCTACCGCAAGGGAGGATCTTAGCGGATTGCTCGGTGCGCTTTCAGGGATCAAGCGCCCATAGTGCCAGTACACAGGACTGAGTACCTACTCAGTCCATTTTTTTCTAGCCAGAAGGATTTTCCTTTTGCTAAGGGTAATAGTAATGGTAAAGCGTCATTGAAGGAGGTAAGAGGGATGGCTAAGATGAGAATCAGCATCTCCGGAAAGAACCTCGAAATTACCGAAGCCTTACGCAGCTATGTGGAGAAGAAGGTCTCGAAGCTTGACAAATACCTCAATGACAACCGAACCGCTTCTGCTGAAGTGATGTTAAGGATTGAACGGGGCATCCATATTGCGGAAGTAACCGTGAATCTCTCGGGTGTACTGCTCAGGGGCGAAGGCAAAACCGGCGATATGTACACTTCCATCGACAGCGCGGTGGATCGGATTGAGCGCCAGCTCAACAAGTTCAAGACCCGGTTGTGGAAAAAGACCCAGGGCCCGAAGCTGAGTGAAGTGCAGGCCTCAGAATCTGAAGGCGGGGACGAATCTGTCCGGCCGCGGATAGTCCGGACCAAACGCTTTGCCCTCAAGCCCATGGATGTGGAAGAAGCGATCATGCAGATGGAGCTTTTGGGGCATGATTTTTTTGTCTTTAGGGACGCTGATAGCGGGGAAGTAAGTGTTGTCTACAGGCGGCGCGATGGCAACTATGGTCTCATCGAATCGGAGTTCTAAAGCACAAACAGTCAGCCTAGTAATCTTTGAAGGTGGGGCTGTGCACGGCCTGTTGGAAACCCAGATGCAGATGGTGCGGCAGGGCTTAGTGCTGGATTTGGTGGAACGCGCCCAGGAAGCTGGTTTCCAGCACATCCTGGTGGTCACCTCGTATCCCGCGCTGGCTGCCAGCCTTAAGAGCAGAGCTGTGCAGGTGCTGCTGGATGGGGACACCGATGAAGCTTTTCATTTTGGCCGGCGCCTGCGGGATGTGGTGGACAGCTGCCGTTTAGAAAAGGTGTTGTACATGGGGGGAGCAGCCGCTCCCCTGATTTCTTCCGGGGAACTGCAGTATCTGCGGGAGATGTTGGAACAGAACGAAGAGGCCTTCCTTACCAACAACTATTATTCCGCCGATATTGTGGGCTTCACCCCTGGAGCGGCCTTGGAACGCATTTCCCTTCCCGCCATTGACAACACCCTGCCCTTGGTTTTGAGCACGGAAGCGGGGCTGCGCTACATCCCTCTGCAGCGTACTTTAGGGCTGAACTTCGATGTGGACACGCCAACGGACGTGCTGATCATGAGTGTGCATCCCGCGCTGGGGCCCCACACCCGAGCCGCCGTACAGGAGTTGGATTGGGATTTCTCCCGGGCCCGGGCGGTAAAAGAGCTCTTGGGCAACCCCATGGGCGAGCTGATCATCTACGGACGGGTGGGCTCTAATCTCTTCCAGTACTTGGATGCCAACACCCGCTGCCGCCTCCGCCTCTATTCGGAGGAGCGGAGTATGAAGGCGTTGGGCCGGGATGTGCGCGGCGAGGTGAAGGCCCTGATGGGTAGGCTCGCTGAGGAGCTGGGCTTCAGAGCCTTTTTCCGCTTTCTTTCGGAACTTGCGGGGGGGGCGGTCTTAGATACGAGGGTACTGTTCGAACACTTTCAATGGAAGCTCTCGGCCGCGGACCGTTTTGCCTCTGACTTGGGAGAGCTGGAGCTCATCTCCCACTGGCCTTTGCGGGAGTTTACCGCGGCGGCTTTGGAGGCGCCCATCCCCATCCTTTTGGGCGGGCACTCTCTGGTGGCAGGCGGGCTGTGGGCCTTGGTTGATGCGCGTTTGAAGGGCAGTTAGCATGGCGGTTGCGGGGGATCGCAGCTCGTTGTACAATTAACCTGGGAGGTAGAGATGTGCTAGACAGGCTTAAAAACTGGCTGGATCCCACGGAGCGGGAGCTGAAGCGCCTGCGCTCGGTGGTAGAGGCCATAAACGCCTTGGAACCTGAAATGCAGGCCCTCAGCGATGATGAACTGCGGGGCAAAACCCCGTATTTCCAACAGAAACTGGCCAACGGGGCCACTTTGGATGATCTGCTGGTGGAGGCCTTTGCCGTGGTGCGGGAAGCATCCCGGCGCACCTTGGGTATGCGCCACTTCGATGTGCAGCTGCTGGGGGGCATCATTCTCCACCAGGGGCGCATTGCCGAGATGAAGACGGGTGAAGGGAAGACTCTGGTGGCTACTTTGCCCGTGTATTTAAACGCGCTCACCGGCGAAGGGGTGCACGTGGTTACGGTCAACGATTACCTGGCCCGGCGCGACGCGGAATGGATGGGCGCGATTTATAAGTTCCTGGGCCTGGATGTGGGCGTGATTGTGCACGGACTGAGCTTCGAGGAACGCCGGGCAGCTTACCGCTGCCCCATCACCTATGGGACCAACAACGAGTTTGGCTTCGACTACCTGCGGGACAACATGGTGGTCTACCCCGAACAGATCGTGCAGAGGTCCTTGAATTATGCCATCGTAGATGAAGTGGACTCCATCTTAATCGATGAGGCCCGCACTCCCCTGATCATCTCCGGTGCCGCGGAGGATTCTGCTCAGCACTATGTGCGCTTTGCCCAGATCGCGCCCCAGCTCAGGCGGGGGCGGGATTATGAGGTGGATGAAAAGGCCCGGACTATCTCCATTACGGAGGAAGGGCTAGCCAAGGTGGAGCGCCTTTTGGGGATTTCTGATCTCTTCGATGATGCCCATTTTGAGCTGAACCATTACCTGAACCAGGCCCTGAAGGCCAAGGAGTTCTTCCAGCGGGACCGGGATTACGTGGTCAAGGACGGCGAGGTGATCATCGTCGACGAATTCACCGGCCGCCTCATGCCCGGCCGCAGGTATTCAGACGGTCTGCACCAGAGCATCGAGGCTAAAGAAGGGGTGCCGGTGCTCAAGGAGAGCCAGACCCTGGCCTCCATCACCTACCAGAACTACTTCCGCATGTACAAAAAGCTGGCCGGTATGACCGGCACCGCCAAGACGGAAGAAGAGGAGTTTAGGAAGATTTACGGCCTGGATGTGGTGGTCATTCCCACCAACAAGCCCATGATCCGGAAGGACTATCCAGATTTGGTGTTTAAGACCAAGGAGGCCAAAACCCGGGCTATTATCCGCGATATCGTGGAGCGTCACAAGAAGGGGCAGCCTGTTTTGGTGGGCACCATCAGCATTGAAGCTTCCGAGCACCTCAGTCGTCTGCTGAAGCGGGAAGGGGTACCCCATCAGGTACTCAACGCCAAGTACCACGACAAAGAGGCGGAGATTATCAAACTGGCCGGGCAGCGCGGTGCGGTTACCATTGCCACCAACATGGCCGGCCGGGGAACGGATATCGTCCTGGGAGAAGGGGTATTGGAGCTGGGGGGACTTCATGTAATCGGCACGGAGCGCCATGAGGCTAGGCGCATAGATAACCAGCTGCGGGGCCGGTCTGGACGCCAGGGCGATCCAGGTTCCTCCCAATTTTACGTCTCCTTGGAAGATGATCTCATGCGCTTGTTCGGCTCGGACCGGATCCGGGGTATCATGGATCGTCTAGGCTGGGAAGAGGATCAGCCCATCGATCATCCCCAGATCAGCAGAGCCATCGAAAATGCGCAGAAACGGGTGGAGACGCGCCACTTTGAGATCCGCCGGCAGGTTCTGGAATATGATGATGTCATGAACAAACAGCGGGAAGTGATCTATGCCCAGCGGCGGGCGGTGCTATTGGATGAGAATATCTCCGAGCAGATCAGCTCCATGCTGGAGGCGGTCTTGGAACGTTTGGTGCAGCGCTACGCGGACGAGAAGCTGAACCGGGAGGACTGGGATCTGGAGGCCATTAGGCGGCGGTTCGCGGAGATTGTGGGCCAGCCCTGCGCGCTCAGCGCCGAGGAGCTCGCCGCGCTGCAACCTGCGGACATGGCCCGCAAACTCTATACCCAAGCCCAGGAGGCCTATGCCCGCAAAATGGCAGGCTACGGGCCTGAACTTCAGCGCCACATTGAGAAGCTGGTCCTCCTGCAGATAACCGATCAGAAGTGGATGGCCCATTTGAGCAACATGGACGATCTGCGGGAAGGCATCGGGCTTAGGGCCTATGCCCAGCGGGATCCCCTGGTGGAGTACCAGCGCGAAGCTTACGAAATGTTCCAGGACATGGTCCATGCCATCCAGGAGGAGTCCATCAGCATGCTGTTTAAGGTGCGCCTGGTGGGGGCGGAAAAAGCCCAGCCCAAGGACAGGCTGGCGGAAGCCCAGACCAGCCACGGCGGAGAGGTGGAGCGCAAGCCGCGCCGCGTGGAGAAGAAGGTGGGACGCAATGACCCGTGCCCCTGCGGCAGCGGGAAGAAGTACAAGAAGTGTCATGGGAGGTCAACTAATGCGTGAGTTGTTAGCGGATTTGGGCCGAAGGATCGAAGAAATGCGGGGCTATCTTTGACATAGCAGCAAAACGGAGCCGCCTGCAAGAGCTGGAAGCAGCCATGCTGGAAGCGGGCTTTTGGGATAACCAAGAATTGGCGCAGAAGACCACCAGGGAGATCAGCGAACTGAAGCGAAGTATCAAGCGCTGGGAAGCGGTACGGACTCTGTATGAAGATGTGCTGGTTCTCCTGGAGCTGGTGGAGGAAGCGGAGGATGAGGAGCTGCAGCGAGAGCTGGAAAACAGCACCGATAAGCTCCAGAAGGAGCTGGATCAGTTGGAGCTGGAATCGCTGCTCAGCGGCGAATACGACAGCAGCAACGCCATTTTGGCCATCCACCCCGGAGCCGGTGGCACAGAAGCCCAGGACTGGGCGGCCATGCTCTGGAGGATGTACACCCGCTGGGCGGAAGACCAGGGTTACAGCGTGGAAGTGCTGGATTACCAGCCCGGGGAAGAGGCGGGCATCAAAGATGTAACCCTGCTCATCAAGGGTCTCTACGCCTACGGCTATCTGAAGGCGGAAAAGGGGGTGCACCGCCTGGTGCGCATTTCCCCCTTTGATGCTTCTGGCCGCAGGCATACTTCCTTTTCTTCCGTGGAAGTACTGCCGGAAATTGAAGATGATCTCAGCGTGGAGATCAACCCCGATGAACTGCGCATCGACACCTACCGTTCCAGCGGCGCAGGGGGCCAGCATGTGAACAAAACCGACTCGGCGGTGCGCATCACCCACCTGCCCACGGGAATTGTGGTTCAGTGCCAGTCGGAGCGCTCCCAGCACGCCAACAAAGAAGCAGCCCTGAAGATTCTCAGGGCTAGGCTCAAGGAGCGGCAGCTGGCGGAGCAGAGGGCCAAGTTGGAGAGCATCAAAGGCGAGCAGCAGGACATAGCCTGGGGCAGCCAGATCCGCTCCTACGTCTTCTGCCCTTACACCTTAGTTAAGGATCACCGCACCAATGTGGAAGTGGGCAACGTAGATGCGGTGATGGACGGATACCTGGATCCTTTTATAGAAGCCTATCTCAAAATGAAACGCTAAGCGGCGCAGGCCTTTTTCGCACAGCCGAAAAAGGCCTTTTTAAGGAGCGGAACCTATGAAGCGCCTGTGGATAATTGTTTTGTTGAGCATTGTATTCGTGGGTATACTGTCCTTTCCCCGCCTGTTTCTGCTGTCCCGGGTTGAGGAGGAGCTTCAGGCGGAGTTGGCCGCGGCCCTGGGAACGGAACAGCTGGAGCTGGCTTTGCGCGCCCCCTGGGGCTGGGAGCTTGTGCTCGGGCACATCCCCGGCCTGTCCCTGGCTGCCCGGAACGCGGTCTTGGAGGGTGTGGAAGCGGCTGCGGTGCATTTGAAGGCGGAGGAGATCCTCTTTCAGCCCTGGACCTTGTTCAGCCGCGGTGAACTGGTGTTAAGCGGCATCTCCCAGCTCACAGGCTTCCTGGTGATTACTGAACAGGCTCTAAACGAGGTGTTCTGGCGGGAAGTGGACCCGTCCCGGCAGCTGTGGCTGGAAGTCTCCCCAGAGGGTCTGGCGCTGGTGGGGACGGTGAATATTTGGAATGCAGAAGTGAGCCTGAGGATCCTCAGCCAGGTAGTGGTTGAGGGCGGGGCGCTCCGCTTTGTGGTGAAGGATGTGGCGGTGCAGGAGGCCAGGATTCCTCCCCTGCTTTTGGAGGCCTTCGGCGAGAGCTACAACTTCTCCCTGGATGTGGGGGAACTCCCCCTGGGTGTGGAGATGCAAGGGGTGGAGCTTTTGGACCACGAGATCAAGATCCGCATTGGAGGACAGCAATGAAGAGGGTTTTGTGGGCTATTATCCTGGTGGCGGTTGTGGCGGCTTTAGGCCTGGCAGCCCAGCGCTGGCAGGTGGAAAGGCCGAATCGGAGCGTGGAACTTGTCTATGATCTGCCCGGCTTAGAACAGCTCAGCCGAGAGGCTGGCCTTCCCTTGGAGCGCCTCTTGGCCGATTTGAAGGCGGCCGGGGTGGAGACCATCGCCATCCAGCCGGAAAGCTTAGGTGAACGCCTGTTGGACGGGGGCGAGGTGCCCGCGGCGATCCGCGCGGAACTGCCCCAGGAGGTAGGGGAGTTGGGTTCATTTCTCACGCTGCCCGTAGCCTTCCGCCCTGAGCAGTTTCAGGTGGTGAAGGAAGCTGGCCTGGCAGCCGCGCCCAAACTGAACACGGTTCCTTGGGAGGTGGAACCCCTCTGGCTGGAGGCCGAACCGGCGCTGCTCATTTTAAGCGGCCAGGGGATCATGCCCCAGGAGCAGCTGCAGGGATCGCAGGCGGTTTTGGCCTTGGTGGAGTTTTCCACTCCTCAGCTGGCAGAGGCTGACCCCAGCCGCGTGGTGCGCCTGCACGGAATCAGCGCCCGGGAAATGCTGGTGCTCTCCGATGAACGGATCTTAAACCGTTATGTGCGGGCGGTGCGGGAGAGGAACATCCGGGTGCTTTATGTGCGCCCCTTTATGGAGGAGGTCGGAGGGTGGGAGCGTTCCCTAGCCCTGCTCTCTGCCCTGCAGACCAGGCTGAAGGCGGCAGGTTTTGAGCTCGGTCCCGCCCAGCCCTTTGTTCCCTGGCAGCCCTCACGCCTAGCCACGGCACTTGTGGCTGCGGGCATCTGGGCGGGCGCGGTTTTATACGGGCAGAGCCTTCTGGGCCGCTGGCCCTGGCTGGTGTTGGCAGGGGGCCTGATCGGCTGGTTGGGTTCGCTTGCTCTGCTTTTTGCTGCTCCCCTCCTGGCCAAGCAGGGTTTGGCTCTGCTGGCCGCGGTGGTCTTCCCCTGTCTGGCCCTGGAGTGCCAGTGGGGTAAGGGGCGCTTTTGGCGTGCCCAAAGCGTGTTTTTGGTCTCCTTGATCGGCGCCCTGTTTGTGGTGGGCACCCTCACAGGTACGGAATTTCTGGTGAAAATGGCGGAGTTTCGGGGCGTGAAGCTCATGCATGTACTACCCATTGCCCTGGTGTGCTTTTCTGTGGTGCGCCCGGTGCGGGAGTTTCTCCGGCGGGAGGTTCCAGTGCGCTATTTGGCGGCTGTCGGTGTTGCCGGCCTGTTGGGTTTGGTCTATGTCCTGCGCACCGGCAATTTCGGACTTCCCGTACTGGATCTGGAAGTACGACTCCGGGAAGGACTGGAAAACCTGCTGCGGGTCAGACCCCGCACCAAGGAACTCTTTTTGGGCCACCCAGCCTTGTATCTGGCCCTGCGCTCCAGGGAGCCCAAACGCTCTTGGCTGCTGCCCCTGGCGGTGATTGGGCAGCTTTCCCTGATCAACACATTTACCCATACCCATACTTTCCTCTGGGTGAGCCTATTGCGCACCCTGTACGGATGGGTATTCGGTTCCATTTTCGGCTGGCTGCTCTGGCAGGTCTACAGGTGGGGGAAGAGGTGGCTGAGCAGTGATTCTGGTTTCGGGGTACTACGGGTACGGTAATCTAGGCGATGAGGCCATCCTGGCGGCCCTTTGCCGGGATTTGGAATCCTTGGGGGTAAGCCGGCACGAGATTGTGGTACCCTCCGGGAATCCAGAATACACGAAGGCGGTGCATGGAGTTGCTGCGCTGGGCCGCTTTGATCTGGCCGGGATTTGGCGGACTTTAGCTTCGGCGCGCTGTCTGGTGAGCGGCGGGGGTTCGCTGCTGCAGGATGTGACCAGCAGGCGCAGCCTACCCTATTACCTCACCCTAGTGGAGCTGGCCCTTTTGCGCCGGGTACCTGTAGTCATGTACGCCCAGGGCCTCGGGCCCATCCAGAGCAAAGTGTACCGCAGCTGGACTGCCCGGGCCTTTCGGCTGGCCGCGGCCTGTTCGGTCCGGGACGGGGAGAGCCTCTGCTTTTTGCAGGAGCTGGGCCTGCCCGAGGAGAAGGTGATACTTACAGCGGACCCGGTTTTTGCCCAGGGGCCGAGCCCTGGGGAGGAGCTGGGGCAGAACAGGCTCCTGCTCAACCTGCGGCCCTACCAGTACTGGCCAGAGCAGAAGCAGGTCTGGCTTGAGCACCTGGCCCGCTGGCGCGGCCAGGGTTGGACTGTGGAGTTTGTGCCCGTGGGACCTGGAGATGGCAGACTGGGCGCGGAGCTGAAGGCACTGTTCCCGGAGCTCAAAGTGCATCCCCAGCCTGGGCTGGATCAGGTAACGGAGGTATTCCAAGGAGCAGACCTCTGCCTTTCCATGCGGCTGCACGGGGTGATCTTCAGCGCCCTCAGCGGCTGCCAGCCCGTGGGCATCAGCTACGACCCGAAGGTGGCGGCCATCTGCCGGCAGCTGGCCGTTCCCCATGTGGCGGCGGCCGCGGTGGAGGAGCTGGCTGCGGTGGTGGATCAAGCTGTCCAAGACAGGGAGGAGTGGCGGGGCCGTTTCCGCCAGGCCCTTGGGGAGCTGCAAGGGCGGGCAGAGCTCAACCGCCAGCTGTTAGCCCAGGTTTTGAGGTGAGAGTGTGCGGAGAAGGGATATTCTCGGAGTAGGTTTTGACCCGGTGTCCATGGAACAGGCCTTGGATTTTCTGGAGGAGTTTGTCCGTTCCGGCCGGCCCCATTTGGTGGTAACGGCCAATCCGGAGATGGTGATGAAGGCGCGCACAGATCCCCTGTTCATGGAGATTCTGCAGCGGGCCGATTTAGTGGTGCCCGACGGGATCGGTGTGGTGTGGGCCGGTGCAAAGCTGGGGCAGCCATTCCCCGAGCGGATTCCCGGGATCGAGCTGGCAGAAGGCCTCCTGGCCCGGGCCGCGGCCAAGGGTTACCGCATCTTCCTTTTAGGCAGTGCCCCGGGGGTTGCCGACCAAGCCGCGGCCAAACTTCAGGAACGCTGGCCAGGTCTGCGCGTGGTGGGGACGCATCACGGCTTTTTCCAGGGGCCTGAGGAGGAGCAGGTCCTGGAGCGCCTTAAGGAGCTGCGCCCAGATATCCTCTTAGCCGCTCTGGGGGTCCCCCGCCAGGAAAAGTGGCTGGCGGCCCATCTAGCAGAGCTGCGCATCCCCGTGGCCGTGGGGGTGGGGGGCAGTTTTGATGTGTGGGCGGGAGTGGACAAACGGGCGCCGGAGTGGCTGCGCAAGCTGAATTTGGAGTGGCTGTACCGACTGGTGCGCCAGCCCTGGCGGATCAGGCGCATGGCAGTACTGCCCGTGTTTGTGCTCACTGTGTGGAAGGAGCTTCTGTTTAAGGGGAGGTAGCAGATGGTGCGCAGGATTGTGCTCGGTTACGGCGGAGTTCTGCTGGGTGTGGTGATCACCGCCTTAGGGGTGAGTTTCTTTTTGATCCCAGCCAAGATTGCCGCGGGCGGGGTGAGCGGCTTGGCCACGGTGGTGTACCACCTTACCGGTTTTCCCGCGGGCGTAACCATGCTGCTGCTTAATGTGCCCCTATTCATCTTGAGCTGGCGGGTTTTGGGTTCCATGTTCGGGGCCAGGACCTTGTTTGGCACCGTGGCCCTCTCGCTGTTTGTGGATCTGTTCAGCCGCTGGGCTGCTTCCCCCATGACCGAAGACCTGGTCTTGGCGGCCATCTACGGCGGGGTGCTCTCCGGCGTGGGCTTGGGCATTGCCTTTCGCTGCGGCGGCTCCACCGGCGGCACTGATATGGCCGCACAGCTCTTGGCCCGCTTTTTCCCCACCAGCGTGGGGCAGGCCCTGCTCTTTGTGGACGGGGCGGTGATTCTGTTGGCCGGCGCGGTGTTCGGCTTGGAGTTGGCTATGTATGCGCTTATCGCGGTGTTTATAAGCACCAAGGCCATTGATTTGGTGCAGGAAGGCCAGAATTACGCCAAAGCCTGCCTGATCATCTCCGATTTCCCCGAGGAGATCAGCCAAGCCATCATGCACCAGCTGGAGCGGGGCGTTACCAGCCTGCATGGGCAGGGCATGTACACCCGGCAGGGCAAGGATGTGCTGTTGGTGATCGTTTCCAGAATGGAAATTGCTGCCATCAAGCGGATTGTGGCCACCGTTGACCGCAGGGCCTTCGTAATTATCCACGACGTGCACGAGGTGTTGGGAGAAGGCTTCAGACGCCTGCCTGAGTCCCCTGGGGTGCAATAGGCGTCCTTGCCAAGCCCTGTAGTATTTGGTATGATAATATGAATCCAGAGGCAGAAGTCTATCCCCGCAGCGGGTGGAATATAGTTTGCTGAGACTTAGAAAGCTGGTGGTAGAGTGAGCCGGAGAAGAGCCCTCACGATTATAACCGTTGCCGTGCTGCTGACCGTGACCCTCTTTTACGGGTCTTACCAGGCTAGTTCCCAAACAGGAGCGCGGGGAACGGGCCAGGAGAGCATTGGCACTGTTCTCGAAGTGATTGCCCTGGTGAAAACCAGGCATTACTTCCAGCCGGTCAGCACCCTGAAGCTCCTGGAAGGCTACGTACTGACGGGAACCATCAACGGCATGTTAAGACACGCACTGGACGATCCTTATACCAGGCATATGGACGCCCTGGCCTTTGAGAACATGATGAACACCACCACAGGTGTATACGGAGGCATCGGCCTGTCTGTAGGTATTGTGGATGATCGGGTAACGGTGGTTTCCCCTATCAAGGGCACCCCGGGGGAGCGGGCGGGGCTCAGGAGGGGAGATAAGATTATCGCCATCGACGGCAAAGATACCACCTTCATGACCCTGGACGAGGCGGTGAGCCTCATGCGGGGGCCGGCGGCGACGGAAGTGGATCTCACCATTCAGCGGGGTGAGGAGATCTTCCAGGTGCACATCGTGCGCGAGCTGATCAATGTGGTCTCTGTGCCTGAGTACTACATGGTTGATGAGGAATACAAGATTGGGTATATAGAGATTACCAATTTTTCCGAGCGCACCTATGAAGAGCTGGTACAGGCCTTGGCCGAGCTGGACGCCCAGGGGCAGCGGGCCTTGATCTTGGATCTGCGCCACAATCCCGGCGGCACCCTGAGCGCGGCCCTACGCGTGGCCGACGAGTTTGTCTCAGGGGCTCCCCTTCTGTATCTAGAGGATAAGGAGGGTAACCGCACTCCCTTCGCCAGCACCGAGGAAGGGACTAGGGAACCCATCCCCATGGTGGTTTTGATCAACGGGGGCAGTGCCAGCGCTTCGGAGATTGTATCCGGCGCGCTCCAGGACAACGGTCTGGCCACCTTAGTGGGCACCACCACCTTCGGCAAGGGCCTGGTGCAGTCTTTGTACCCGCTGCGGGACGGCAGCGCCTTGACTGTGACGGAACAGGGCTATCTGACCTCCGGCGGCAAGGACATCAACGGTGTGGGCATTGAACCGGACATCGTGGTGGAAGTAACCTTGGAAGAGGAAGAAGCCATTTACCTTGGCGAGGCGGAGTACGATCCACAGCTGGAGAAAGCTCTGGAGGTCCTGCGCTCACAGCTGTAACTGCCCGCACCCCGGATACTTCTCCGGGGTCTTCCTTTCTAGGGCGGAGTTCAGGAGGAGATTAGATGAAGCAAATCTGGGATCTGGCGGTCATTACCTGGCAGACCTTCACCCTCATGTTCACCGATCTGCGTTACATGCTCATCTTAATTCTGGTGTTCAGTATTGTTTACCGCCAGTACTCAAAAATCCGCGACTACGAACAGGGGTTCTTCGGCCTGAAGCGAATTGATCCTCTGCGGGAGACCGCCGCCGCGGCCATTTACGGCTTGGGCGGGGGTTTTTTGGCCACCGTCCTGTTTATTGCCCTGGGCATCTCTGTGACCAATGTGGGGGCAGCGTACCTGTGGTTGGCGGCCATTTTGATGATGCTGGTTCATCCCCGCTTTATCTGTTTTGCCTATGCCGGAAGCCTGGTGAGCATCCTGTACCTGCTCACGGGCTATCCCCAGGTGCATGTTGCCACCTTGATGGCTCTGGTTGCTGTGCTGCACTTGGTGGAGGCGGTCCTGATCTTTGTGGACGGGTACCATGCTTCTTCGCCCATGTTTATCAAGCACCGGAGCGGCAAAGTGGTGGGTGGCTTTCTCCTGAGGAAGTTCTGGCCCATGCCTGCCATTGCCCTGGTGGGGTTGGCAGTGGCTGGCACAGGCGCGGAGTGGGAAACGGTGGCCATGCCCGACTGGTGGCCCGTCTTCAGGGCGGGCGCAGAGCTACCCGAGGGGCACGTCTGGATGTACATGCTCTTTCCCTTGGTGGTGGCCTTGGGCTACAGCGACTTGGTGCATACCGAGCTGCCCAAGACCAAAGCCAGGCGCAGTGCCGTCCTGCTCCTCTTCTACAGCCTGGTGCTGCTGGGGTTGGCCCTTTTGGCCAACGCCTATCCCGTGCTCTCCATTCTGCCCGTAATCTTCGCTCCCCTCGGCCACGAACTGGTCATGGCCTGGGGGCAGTGGCTGGAGCGCAGACGGGAGCCCGCCTTCCACTGTGAAAATGGTGTGATGGTGTTGTCTGTCTATCCCGATTCGCCGGCGGAGAAGATGGGACTCCAGGTGGGAGATGTGATCAAGAGCGTCAACGGAGTGGAGGTTCAGGATCTGTCCCAGTTGGTGAATGAGATTTCGCCCTGGGCAGTGGATCCTGTCTTCGTCGTGGAGAATCAGTTTCTTGAGCCCAGGCGGAGGGAAGTACACTTTCGGGGCAAAGTTCCTCCGTTGGGCATTATCCCGGCGCCCCATCCCAGCCAGGCGGCTTATATGAAGGTGAAGGAAGGTTGGTTGAAGCGCCTCTGGAACGGTTGGAGAGGGAAGAGGAAGTGAGGCCGTGCAGGTGCAGCTGAACACGAAAAAAACGGGTATAATGGCGTTTCTGCTCCTCTTTGCCTTCAGCTCCCTGGGCTTTGCTGTGCTCGGCCTCCTTCTGGGCCCCGGCTACCAGGCGGGCTTGGACAAGCGTCTGGAGCTGGAGGTGCAGCTGCACCGCCCGCCAGTTCCCGATCTGGAACCGTTCGTCGAGTTCTGGCAGGAGGTAGGCTACCAGCTTTATAAACGCGCCGGGGGCACAGAGCTTAGGCCCCTCAAGCTGCGGGAGGAGTACGCGGCGTGGCTGCAGAGCAGGGAAGAGTGGGTCCTGGTGCCCACCAGGCCGGAGCTGGAGCTGGAACCGTTATTGTTCCAGCTGTGCAGTGAGCTGCTTAAAGAGGGCTGGACCCTGCAGCTGGAGGCCCTGGAGCACGGGTATAACCTGGGGTTCTGGAGCAGGGTTGCCGGCGAGCAGCCGGTCTTGGCCCTGGAGTGGCATCTAGAGGAGCTGAATCCTAAAAACTACCACCGCCATGCGGGGGGCGCGGTTGCGGTTCTGGGCCAATACTTCGATCCCGCTGCTTTTTTGAAAGGCACTCCCCAGGCTCCGGTGTTGGCCATCATCATTGATGATTGGGGTCATCATTCCCCAGCCGCGGGGCCTCTGCTGGCCTACCCTCTGCCCCTAACTGCGGCGGTACTGCCCCAGCTGGCTTTAACAGCCGAGCTGGCCCAGCGTGCCCACCAGGCTGGCTTTGAAGTGCTGCTGCACCAGCCCATGGAGGCCCTGGACATCACGCTGCCCCTGGGGCCGGGTGGTATCTACCGGGATATGGGGCGGGAGGAGATTGCCTCCATCCTCGCCCAGAATCTGGCTTCCATGCCCATGGCGGCTGGCGTGAGCAACCATATGGGTTCTCTGGTTACGGAAGATCGGGCTGCCATGGGGAGCATACTAGAGGTGGTGGGGGAGCTGGGGCTGTTTTTCGTGGACAGCCGCACCTCCAGCCGCAGTGTGGCTGCTGTGGTTGCTGCAGAGCTGGGCATGCCCCTGGGCCGCAACGATCTGTTCATTGATAATGAGGATGATGTGGAAAAGATAAAGACTCAGCTGCGGGCGGGCCTGGACTTGGCAAGGCGGCGGGGCTGGGCCGTGGTGATCGGCCATGTGCGCCCCGCGACCGCGGATGCACTGTGGGCCATGCTCCCTGAACTGCTCAGTTCAGGTGTGGAGCTGGTGCCCATTTCCCGGGCGCTGATCACACCTGCGGGCCCTGGAGGCGATAGCGGGCCTGCGCTTCCGCAATAATGCGCTGGGCTTCCTGTCTGTCCAACCAGTCGCCTACCTTCGTCTTCTTCCTTTCCAGGTCCTTGTACACCTGGAAGAAGTGGGTGATCTCCTTGAGCAGGTGGGGAGGGACATCTTCAAGACTCTTGACCCAGTTCCATTGGGGATCGCTGATGGGCACGCAGAGAATCTTCTGATCTGGGCCCTTTTCGTCCCACATCTCGAACGCTCCCACTGGCTCCACTCGAATCAGGCAGCCGGGGAACGTAGCCTCGCCCACGATCACCAGAGCATCCAGGGCATCGCCGTCTTCTGCCAGGGTTTCGGGGATAAACCCGTAATCCGCGGGGTAATGGACCGAGGAGAATAACATGCGGTCCAGGTAGAACTTCTTCTCTTTGCGATCGTACTCGTATTTGTTGCGGCTGCCCCTGGGTATTTCCACCATGACCGTTAAGCTCATGGTTCTACCTCCTCTCCTTCGCGTCTGTTCTAAGCAATAATTAGCCGCCTGGGGCGGATTACCTACTTCGTGTTGAGAAAAGGAGAAAGCCATGCAAACTGCTTTTCAAGTAGTGGCCCCCTTTGCACCCGCGGGGGACCAGCCGAAAGCAATTGAACAGCTGGCTGCGGGAATCACCAGCGGAATGAAGCACCAGACCCTCTTGGGCGTCACCGGGTCGGGCAAGACCTATACCATGGCTAAGGTGATCGAGGCGGTGCAGAAGCCCACCCTGGTCATTGCCCACAACAAGACTTTGGCGGCGCAGCTCTGCAACGAGTTTAGGGAGTTCTTTCCCCACAACGCGGTGCATTATTTCGTGAGCTATTATGATTATTACCAGCCGGAGGCCTATGTTCCCGCTAGCGATACGTATATCGAAAAGGACGCTTCCATCAACGAGGAGATCGACCGTCTGCGCCATGCGGCCACCAGCGCGCTCTTTGAGCGGCGGGATGTGGTGATTGTGGCCAGCGTGTCCTGTATTTACGGCTTAGGTTCCCCCGAAGATTATGTGGGCATGACCTTTTCTTTGAAAAACGGGGAGTACCGGGACCGGGACCACATCCTCCGCCGTTTGGTGGGCATCCAGTACGAGCGCAATGATGTGGGCTTTCGCCGGGGTACTTTCCGGGTGCGGGGGGATGTGATTGAGATCATCCCCGTGGGGAGCGAAACGGTGATCCGCATCGAGATGTTCGGAGATGAGATCGAGCGCATCATTGAGGTGGATCCCATCACCGGGGAGCTGATTCAAGAGCACCAGGAACTGACCATCTACCCCGCCTCCCACTTTATTACTCCTGAAGAGAAGCTGAAGCGGGCCATTCCCGTCATCGAAGCAGAGCTGGAGGCACGCCTGAAGGAGCTGCGGGATCAAGGGAAGCTGCTGGAGGCCCAGCGCTTGGAGCAGCGTACCCGCTTCGATCTGGAAATGCTTGCGGAGCTGGGCTACTGCAGCGGGATTGAGAACTACTCCGCACCCTTAAGCGGCCGCAAACCTGGGGAGACTCCGGCCACGCTCCTGGACTATTTTCCCAAGGATTACCTGCTGATAATTGATGAATCCCACGTTACTATACCACAGATCCGGGCCATGTACCACGGAGACCGCTCCCGCAAGGAAACCCTGGTGGAATATGGTTTTCGTCTGCCTTCGGCGCTGGATAACCGTCCCTTGAAGTTTGAAGAGTTCGAAGCCCACATGAACCAGGTGATCTATGTCTCCGCCACACCAGGCCCCTACGAGCTTGAGCATTCGGAGCAGGTGGTGGAGCAGGTGATCCGCCCCACTGGCCTGGTGGATCCCGAAGTTGTGGTCAAGCCGGTGCAGGGCCAGATCGATGATCTCATTGATGAAGTCCAGCGTGTGGTGCAGCGTAATGAGCGGGTACTGGTCACAACCCTCACTAAGCGCATGGCTGAAGACCTCACCCAGTACCTCAGCGAGGTGGGGCTGAAGGTGCGTTACCTTCATTCCGATATTGATACCCTGGAACGCATTGAGATCCTAAGGGAGCTGCGCCAGGGCGTATTCCACGTGCTGGTGGGCATCAACCTGCTCCGGGAGGGGCTGGATCTACCTGAAGTTTCCTTGGTGGCCATTTTGGACGCGGACCAGGAAGGGTTTCTGCGCTCCCCCACATCCCTGATCCAGACCATTGGGCGGGCCGCCCGTAATGTGCACGGAAAGGTGATCATGTATGCGGATCGGATCACCGATGCCATGCGCTACGCCATCGATGAAACCAACCGCCGGCGGCGCCTGCAGATGGAGTACAATGAGCGTATGGGCATTACTCCCCAGACCATCCAAAAGGGCATCACCGATATTGCCCAGTACCTGGTGGAGGAGAAGGTGGCTGAAGAAAAGCCCAAGTACGAGGTTTTGAAGAAGGGCAGCTTGAAAGATGTGATCGCCCTCATCCAGGAGCTGGAAGAGGAGATGTACCGGGCAGCCCAGGAGCTCAACTTCGAGCGGGCTGCGGAACTGCGCGATGAGATCAAGGAGATTAGGACGGAAATGGGGTTGTCGGTTTGACGGATAAGTTAGTAATCAAGGGTGCGCGGCAGCACAACTTGAAAAATATAGATGTGGAAATACCCCGGAACAAGTTGGTGGTGATCACAGGCCTGTCGGGTTCAGGCAAGTCGTCCCTGGCCTTTGACACCATCTACGCCGAGGGCCAGCGCCGCTATGTGGAATCCCTCTCGGCCTATGCCCGCCAGTTTTTGGGCCAGATGGACAAACCCGATGTGGACTTCATCGAAGGATTGTCCCCTGCGGTGTCCATTGACCAGAAGACCGCGAGCCGTAATCCCCGCTCCACAGTGGGTACGGTGACCGAAATCTACGACTACCTGCGCCTGCTCTATGCCCGCATCGGCCGGCCCCACTGCCCCGAGTGCGGTAAGCCCATTACCCAGCAGACGGTGCAGCAGATTGTGGACCAGATCCTGGCGCTGCCCGAGGGCACCCGCATCCAGGTTTTGGCCCCTGTGGTGCGCGGCCGCAAGGGAGAGCACAGGCGGGTGGTGGAGCAGATCGCCAAGGAAGGTTTTATCCGCATCCGGGTCAACGGGGAGCTGAAAGAAGTGACGGATCCCCTGAATCTGGATAAGAACAAGAAGCACAGCATCGAAATTGTGGTAGACCGCATTGTGGTCCGCCCTGATGTGCAGGGGCGGCTCAGCGATTCGGTGCAGACGGCACTCAGATTTGGCGACGGCATCGTGTTCATCGATGTTTTGGGCGGCAAGGAGCTCATGTTCAGCGAGAAGCTTGCCTGCATTGACTGCGGCATCTCCATGGAAGAGCTCACTCCCCGCATGTTCTCCTTTAACAGCCCCTACGGGGCCTGCCCCAGCTGCGAAGGGTTGGGGTCCAAGCAGGAAATCGATCCCGATCTGATCTTGGACCTGGACCTGTCCATAGCGGAAGGGGGGCTGATTCCCTGGCGGGGCACCAAGAGCCGCTGGCTTTGGACCATTATCGACCGGGTCTGCGAGCTTTACCGCATTGATCAGGAAGTGCCGCTGAAGGAGCTCAGCCAGGAACAGCTGAATGTGCTCCTCAACGGTGTGGGGGAGCCGCTTAGGTTCGCCTATACCACCATGGCCGGGCGGGAGAGCATTTATGAAGCGCCCTTTGAAGGGCTCATCCCCTACCTGGAGCGGCGCTACCGGGAAGCGTCCTCGGAGTGGGTCAAGCAGGATGTGGAGCAGTACATGAGCGTAAGCACCTGCACTGCCTGCCGGGGCAAGCGCCTGCGCCCGGAGGTTCTGGGCGTAACGGTGGGCGGCAGGAACATTATCGAAGTGACGGAGCTGACCATTGCCGAGGCCTTGGAGTTTGTGGAATCCCTGCAGCTTACGGAGCGGGAAGGACTGATTGCCCGGCAGATCTTGAAGGAGATCAAAGAACGGCTCAGTTTTCTGGTGAACGTGGGATTAGATTACCTCACCTTAAGTCGGGCTTCCGCGACCCTCTCCGGCGGGGAATCCCAGCGGATCCGGTTGGCTACCCAGATCGGCTCCCGTCTTACGGGGGTGCTCTATGTCCTAGATGAGCCCAGCATTGGCCTGCACCAGCGGGATAATGAGAAGCTCCTGGAGGCCCTTAGGGAGCTGCGGGATCTGGGCAATACCCTGATTGTGGTGGAGCACGACCGGGATACCATGGAGGCCGCGGATTGGCTCATCGATATGGGGCCGGGGGCAGGCACCCATGGGGGTGAGGTGGTGGCCGCGGGCACCTGGGAGCAGGTGTGCGCTGAACCCCGCTCCATTACGGGCCAGTACCTGAAAGGGGAGCGGCGCATCCCCGTACCCAAAAAGCGCCGTCAGCCCAACGGGAAATACATTACGATCCGGGGGGCTAAAGAACACAATCTGAAGAACATCGATGTGCAGATCCCCCTGGGTCTCTTTGTGGCTGTAACCGGCGTATCCGGTTCAGGCAAGAGCACGCTGATCAATGAAATACTTTACAAAAGGCTCAGCCAGGAGCTGCACAGGTCCAAAGCCAAACCTGGGGCCCATGCCGGCCTTGAGGGGCTGGAGCATATCGATAAGGTGATTGAGATTGACCAGTCGCCCATCGGCCGCACGCCCCGCTCCAACCCGGCCACCTACACGGGAGCCTTTGACGGCATCCGGGAGCTGTTTGCCCTCACTCCCGAGGCCAAAATGCGGGGGTACAAGCCCGGGCGGTTCAGCTTTAATGTGAAGGGTGGCCGCTGCGAAGCCTGCAAAGGCGACGGCATCCTGAAAATCGAGATGCACTTTCTCCCCGATGTGTATGTGCCCTGCGAAGTGTGTAAGGGTAAGCGCTATGGGCGGGAAACGCTGGAAGTGAAGTACAAGGGCAAGTCCATTGCCGATGTCTTGGACATGCAGGTGGAAGAAGCGGTGGAGTTTTTCAAGAACGTGCCCAAGATCCACCGGCGCCTCCAGACCCTTTATGATGTGGGTTTAGGCTACATTAAACTCGGTCAGCCCGCAACCCAGCTTTCCGGCGGGGAAGCCCAGCGCATTAAGCTGGCCACGGAGCTTTCCCGCCGCAGCAATGGCCGGACTCTGTACCTGTTGGACGAGCCCACCACAGGACTGCACTTTGAAGACATCCGCAAGCTGCTGGGCGTACTGCAGCGCCTGGTGGATGCGGGGGATACGGTTGTGGTGATCGAACACAACTTAGATGTGATCAAGACTGCAGATTACATCATCGACCTGGGCCCGGAAGGGGGCGCACGGGGAGGAACCGTGGTTGCCCAGGGCACGCCTGAGCAGGTGGCCCAGGTGGAGGGATCTTATACCGGGCAGTTCTTGAAGAAGATTCTAGCTGCCGAAAGCTGAAAAGGGGGTGCAGCAAGTGGATCTCCAGGAAAAACTGGGCATTCTGCCCACCAGCCCCGGCGTGTATCTTATGAAAAATGAAGCGGGGGAAGTAATCTACGTGGGCAAAGCGGTGAATCTGCGCAGCCGCGTGCGCTCTTACTTCCAAAAAGCCGCCTCCCATTCCCTGAAAGTCCAGGTGCTGGTGGAGCACATCCGGGACTTCGAGTACATTGTGACCGACTCGGAAGTGGAAGCCCTCATTTTAGAGAACAACCTGATCAAAGAGTATGCCCCCCGCTACAATGTCCGCCTCAAGGACGATAAAACCTATCCCTACATCAAGGTGACCGTGCAGGAGGATTTCCCCCGGGTGCTCATGGTGCGCCGGCGCCTCCAGGACGGCGCCCGCTACTTCGGACCCTATACCGATGTGGCCGTGGTGAAAAAGACCCTG
The DNA here is from genome assembly GCA_029776155.1 of Bacillota bacterium. Lineage (GTDB taxonomy): Bacteria > Bacillota > Limnochordia > Darwinibacteriales > Darwinibacteriaceae > DTU010. The sequence goes on from JAKOTU010000066.1 coordinate 57,184, forward strand.
TCCTTTCTGCGCACCCTGTTTCCCGTGCGCACCTGCAGCAAAAAGATCGGGGAAGGGCAAAAGGATCGGCCCTGCCTCAACTACCACATCGGGCGCTGTCTGGCGCCCTGCGCGGGTTTGGTGAGCAAAGAGAAGTACGGGGAGATGATTGACGAAGTGATCATGTTCTTGGAAGGGCGCATTGATCGCCTCATCCCCGAGCTCACCAGGAAGATGCAGGAGGCCGCAAGTAAGCTGGAGTTTGAGAAAGCAGCCCGCTTCCGCAACCAGATCCGGGGCCTGCAGACCCTGGCGGAAAAGCAGAAGATCGTGGCCCAGCACAATGAGGATCAGGACTATGTGGGCTGTGCCCGCTGGGGAGAGCTGGCCTGCGTCCAGGTGTTCTTTGTGCGCGGAGGTAAACTGGTGGGCAGGGAGCACTTTCTTTTGGACTGTTCCAGCGAAGAAGATGAAGGGGAGATCCTCCGCTCTTTTCTGCAGCAGTACTACCAGGAAGCCTCGTACATCCCCCGGGAGGTGCTCCTGCCCGCGGAGCTGGAAGAGCAGGGGGTATTGGAGCACTGGCTCGGCGGCCTGCGGGGCGGCCGCGTGTACCTGCGCACACCCCAGAGGGGAGCCAAACGGCAGCTTTTGGAGCTGGTGATCAAAAATGCGCAGGTGCTGTTGGAGGAGGCCAAAGGCCGCGCCTCCATCAAGGAAAGGGTGCTGGAAAAGGCCCTGCAGGAGCTGCAGGAAGCAGCAGAGCTGCCTGAACCTCCAGGGCGCATAGAGGCCTTTGACATCTCCAATCTCCAGGGTACTAATATTGTGGCTGCCATGGTGGTGTGGGAAAACGGGGAGTTCAAAAGCTCCGATTACCGCCGCTTTAAAATACGCGGCGTGTCCGGGGCACCCAATGATTACGAGTCCATGCGCGAGGTTGTCAGGCGCCGCTTCCAAAGGGGGCTGCAGGAGCGAGAAGAACAGGCGGGGGACAGCAAGTTCGCGTCCTTTCCCGACCTGGTGCTCATCGACGGAGGCAAAGGCCAGCTGAAGGCGGCCCTCCAGGTCCGGGATGAGCTGGGGCTGATCATTCCCTTTATCGCCTTGGCAGAACGGCGGGAGGAGATTTACCTGGAGGGCAGATCTGATCCTGTCATTCTACCCCTGGATTCACCGGGCCTGCTGCTGCTGCGGCGGATCAGGGATGAAGCGCACCGCTTCGCCATCACCTACCACCGCAACCTGCGCGGCAAGGCTTCCCGCAGCTCCGTTCTGGATGAGATTCCCGGTGTAGGCCCCAAGCGCAAGAAGGATCTGCTCAAACACTTCGGTTCGGTAAAGAGGATCCGTGAGGCCAGCCTGGAAGAGCTGCAGCAGGTGCCGGGCATCAGCGCCAAACTGGCGGCGGAAATTTACCAGTATATGCAGAAGAGCTAGCGCTTGACGCTAGCTCTTCGTGATCATGTTGAGCTTCCTATACAGTCTTAGAAGCGCTGGGTGACCCCCAGGCTGATGGCTGAGTAGGAGCCGCGGGTACCGCCCAGCTTTTCGCTCCCATAGGTGAACCCGGGCATATTGTGGCTGCCGCCCACCAGGCCCAACTGCACACTGAGCTGGTCGGAAAAGTCATAGACCAGGTCCAGTTTGGCGCTGAAGGACGAGCGGGAGTCCACCTTGGTGGAGTTGCCCGAGGTGCGGTACGACCAGTTCACCCACGGGCTGGCGGTGATGATCGCGCTGGTGTGCAGCTCCGGTGTGAGTTCAATATCTACGGCAAGTTGCCCGGCGAAGCCGTGGCCCGCGAAGCTGAAGTCTTTCGGCTGACCGCCCAGTTTCGCATCAAAACTGGCGGTGAGGAAATGATAGCCCAGCCCGGCGTAAACCTGCATAGGCCCTTCAGCCAGGACGCGGTAGTTGGCTGCCACCTGTCCCAGATGCCGGCTGAGTCCCTGGTTCCCAAGGCCGAACGTGCCTTGGTAGGCGCCTGTAAAGCGGAGATCTTCATAGTCATAGACGGCCCAGACGCTGTTCAGCAGGCCGGAAGCCTTGGCCCCTTCTTTGCTGCCCAGAACTTCAGTGTAAGTGGTCCAGCCGTAGCT
>JAKOTU010000073.1 GCA_029776155.1 Bacillota bacterium
GGGGCGCACGCCCCCGGCGTAGGGCAAACCTTGTTCAGTGGCTTGTGCACGGGCTTGCTCCAGCGCCTCGGGCAGGACAACTTCTTCAACTTCCGATGACATTTCAGGCAACTCCTTGTGGGGGGACATGGTGGCGATAGCCATCAATATAGGACGGGGCCCGGCGATTCCCAACGAACAAAAAGTGCGGTCCAAACTACAAAAACACATAAGCCCCGCAAGAAACCCAAGGGATAGCATTTTTAGAGGTTTTTTGGCCTCTAGCCCAGGTTTAACGCCGGCAAATAGCTCCTGAATTTATAGCGAAAAGCAAAAATGGCAGCCCAGGGCTGCCATTTCTTCAGACCAGCGGCCCGGTGGACCGCATACCTTCAACTTAGAAACCAGGGATCACCGAGCCCTTGAATTCGGTCTGGATGAACTTGCGGATTTCATCCGAGTGGTAGGCCTTCACCAGCTTGGCCACCCAGGGCTTGTCCTTGTCCTGCTCACGCACGGCCAGCAGGTTCACATAGGGGCTCTTGGCGTTTTCTTGCGAAATGGCGTCCTTGCCGGGGTTCAGGCCAGCGGACAACGCGAAGTTGGTGTTGATGGCGGAGGCATCCAGGTCGTCCAGCGTGCGGGGCAGCTGGGCGGCATCCACTTCGACGAACTTGATCTTCTTGGGGTTCTCGACGATGTCCAGCGGCGTGGCCTTGAGGCCGGCTTCGGGCTTGAGCTTGATCAGGCCCTTGTCCTGGAACACCAGCAGCACACGACCACCATTGGTGGGGTCGTTGGGGATGCCGACGCGGGCGCCTTCCTTCAGATCCTTCAGGTCTTTGACCTTCTTCGAATAGATGCCGATGGGGAAGTTGACCGTGTTGCCCACGGACACGATCTTGTAGCCGCGGTCTTTCACCTGCGCGTCGAGGTAGGGCTTGTGCTGGTAGCTGTTGCCGTCCAGGTCACCTGCGGCCAGTGCGGCGTTGGGCTGCACATAGTCGGAGAACTCGACGATCTGGATCTTCAGGCCGTCCTTCTCGGCAACCTTCTTCACCTGTTCAAAAATCTGGGCGTGCGGGCCGCCAGTCACGCCGATCTTGATGGGCTTGTCCTGGGCCAGGGCGGGCACAGACAAAGTGGCAGCGAAGGCCAGTGCCAGGGCGGATTGCAAAAG
>JAKOTU010000042.1 GCA_029776155.1 Bacillota bacterium
CATCGCCACACCTTTTGATGAAGCATGCGAAATGGATCTGGATTCTTTAAGTAAGCTGACTAACTTCTTGATCGACAACGGCGTCCACGTCATCTTCTGCCTGGGTTCCACCGGCGAATGCGCCGCCCTCTCCTATGAGGAAAGGGTCCAGATCGTCAAGACAGTGGTGGAGGAGGCTGAGGGCCGGGTTCCGGTTGTGGCTGGGATCACCGAGACCAGCACTAAAAGGGCCATCCGCCTGGGCAGGCTCGTGGTGGAGGCAGGGGCCCAGGGGGTAGTGGTGGCTCCCCCCTATTACCACATGAACAGCCAAGCAGAGCTTGTGGGCTACTACCGAGATTTGGCCCAGGCCCTGCCTGTTCCCATCATTGCCTACAATGTCCCGGTTCTGGTGAAAACGCCCCTGGAGCCGGCCACAGTGGAGACCCTAGCCCGGGAAGGCACCATTGTGGCCCTGAAAGATAGCGGTGGCAACTCCAACAACCTCCGGGAGTACATTATGCGCACGAAGGATATCCCCGGGTTTACTGTGCTCACAGGCATGGAGTTTTTGGTGGACACGGCCCTGCAGATGGGCGCCCATGGGTGCGTACCTGGGATCGGCAATGTGGCCCCCCGGGAATATGTGGAGCTGTACAACCTCTGCTGTCGCGGGGAGTACGACCAGGCCAGGGCAGTGCAGGAGCGGCTGATTAGGCTCTTTGCCATCTGTTACCAAGGCTCGGCAAACCTTTCGCCTTCCGCCTCCGCCTTAAGCGGATTTAAGTCCGCCCTGCGCTGGCTGGGCATTATCGCCAGCTGCAAGATGGCGCCGCCCCTTGGTTCACTGGCCGCTGAGGAAGAGGAAAAGGTCCGTCAGATTTTGGTAGAGCTGGGTTTTTTGCAGGAAGCTGCCCAGGGGAAGGAAGAGTGAGTTGGACGTTCTACGCGCCATACATGGGGGATTGATCGTTTCTTGCCAAGCTTTAGAGGATGAGCCCCTCCACGGACCCATGCTCATGGCCGCCATGGCCAGGGCGGTGCACCTGGGGGGGGCCGCGGGCATTCGGGCCAACGGCCGGCATGATGTGGAAGTGATCAAACGCATGACTGGGCTGCCTGTCATTGGTATCCACAAAGCCACCAACGGGCAGGGGGAAATGGCCATTACGCCCTTTTTCTCCCTGGCCCAGGACTTGGTGGAGGCCGGCGCCGATATCGTCGCGGTGGATGTGCGGAGCAGCAGGCCCTTTGGGGATCCCTTAGAGGAGCTTCTGCCCAGGATCCGCCAAGAGTTGGGGGTTTTGGTGATGGCCGACTGCGCCACCATGGAGGATGCCCGCGCCGCGGCCCAGATTGGGGTGGACATCATTGCCTCCACCTTCGGCTTCCGGCAGGGTGACTTTGGTGCGGAGCCAGACTTCAGCCTGCTGGAGGAGATGCTGCAGCTGCCGGTGCCCGTAATTGCCGAGGGAGGGTTTTGGTACCCGGAACAGGTCATGCAGGCCCTGGAAATGGGGGTATGGTCTGTGGTGGTGGGCAGCGCCATTACCAGGCCGCTGGAAATAACGAAACGCTTTGTGCGGGCCTGTCAAAGGGTTCAGGCCGCAGGAAAATAGCGAACAGACTTGGGGACCCGCGGGGAAGGGTCCCCTTTTTCCTGCTCCCCGGGGGCTTTGGGAGGATTTTCAACCGGCGGTGTCAAAAGATAGCAAGCGTAACAATCTTTACCGAAATTGGAAGTGGGGAGGAACCCTGGAGCCCTCCAGCCGCTGGGGCTGGCAGGGAACCTGCAGGCTTCAATTCACTTAAGACTCTAAAATGAAGGAGGAAGTGGTGTATGAACAAGTATTTCCCTGAAGTCGCTAAGGTGCTGTATGAGGGCAAGGACAGCAAGAACCCCCTGGCCTTCCGCTATTACGATCCCCAGCGGGTAGTGGGCGACAAGACCATGGAGGAACACCTGCGCTTTTCCATGGCCTATTGGCATGCCATCTGCGGTTCCGGGGTGGATATGTTTGGCGTGGGCACTGCCGTGCGCTCCTGGGGTCACCTAACCAAACCAATGGACATTGCCAAGGCTAAGGCAGAAGCCGCCTTTGAGTTCATGTCCAAGATGCAGATTCCCTTTTTCTGCTTCCACGACGTGGATATTGCCCCCGAAGGGGAAACCCTGGAAGAGACCTTTAAGAACCTGGATGAGATCACCGCTTTGCTCAAGGACTTGATGAAAGCCACCGGCATCAAGCTGCTCTGGGGTACCACCAACCTCTTTACCAATCCCCTGTTCATGCATGGAGCGGCCACTGCTCCCAACGCCGATGTGTTTGCCTATGCCGCGGCTCGGGTCAAGAAGACCATGGAGATCACCAAAGAGCTGGGCGGCGAAAACTACGTGTTCTGGGGCGGCCGGGAAGGCTATGAGACTCTCCTCAACACGGACTTGAAACTGGAGCTGGATAACTTGGCCCGTTTCTTCCACATGGCCGTGGATTATGCCAAGGAGATTGGCTTTACTGGGCAGTTCCTCATTGAGCCGAAGCCGAAAGAGCCCACCAAGCATCAATACGACTTCGATGTGGCTACCGTCATCGGCTTTTTGAAGACCTACGGCTTAGAGAAACACTTTAAAATCAATATTGAAGCCAACCACGCAACCCTTGCGGGGCATACCTTCCAGCATGAGCTGCGCCTGGCCAGAATCAACGGCCTTTTGGGCAGTGTGGATGCTAACCAGGGTGATGACCTCTTGGGTTGGGATACGGACCAGTTCCCCACCAATATTTACATCACCACCTTGGCCATGTACGAGATCCTGCTCAATGGCGGCCTGGCCCCCGGCGGTCTGAACTTCGACGCCAAGGTGCGCCGCGGTTCCTTCGAGCCCCTGGATCTCTTCTACGCCCATATTGCCGGCATGGACTCCTTCGCCCACGGGCTGCTCATTGCCCATCGCCTGCTGGAATCCAAAGAACTGGAGGACTTTGTGGCCGAGCGCTACAGCAGCTGGAACACGGGCATTGGTCAGAAGATCATCAAGGGCGAAGTGGGCTTCAAAGAACTGGCCCAGTACGCCCTGGAGAACCAGGAGATCAAGCTCACCTCTGGACGTCAAGAACTGCTGGAGACCATCCTCAACAGATACATGTTTGCAGAGTAATCGACATAGGTAAAGGCGGGTTGTAAAGATGAAATACCTCATTGGGCTGGATGTTGGAACATCGGCGGTGAAGGCCCTGCTGCTGGGCAGCGAAGGTGCGGTGGTGGGCAGCCACACCGTGGAATATCCCCTCTATTCGCCCCAGCCGGGCTGGTCCGAGCAGAATCCGGAAGATATGTGGCGGGCCTCCGCGGAGGCGGTCAGGGGGGTTTTAGCGAAGTATTCCATTTCCCCCGCTGACGTGGCTGGGCTGGGCCTTTCCGGCCAGATGCACAGCTCTGTATTCCTGGATGAACAGCACCAGGTGATCAGGCCGGCCATTTTGTGGAATGACGTGCGCACCACGGCCCAGTGCCGCACAATTGAAGCTGCCGTGGATGCGGAGGTTCTGCGGGAAGAAGTGTGCAACCCCGTTTTGGAGGGGTTCACCCTGCCCAAGGTGGTTTGGTTGAAGGAAAATGAGCCCGAGAACTACGCCAAACTGCGCTGGCTCGTTCTGCCCAAAGACTACGTGCGCTTCCGCTTAACCGGCAATTTAGCCATGGAAGTGTCCGATGCCGCGGGCATGCTCATGATGAACGTCCGCAAACAGGTGTGGTCGAGGCCCATTTTGGATGCCCTGGGCATTGCGCCCGACATTCTGCCCCCCATCATCGGCTCCTCGGAAGTGGGCGGCACCATCACCCCAGAAGCAGCCGAGGCCACCGGGCTGAAGCCCGGCACGCCCGTGGTGGGCGGGGGCGCGGACAACGCCTGCGGCGCAGTGGGTTCAGGTGTGGTTGTGCCTGGGCGCGGTATGGTGAGCCTGGGCACCAGCGGCGTGATCTTGGCCCACCTGGCTGAGCCCAAGCTGATCACCGAAGGTACAGTGCACATGTTCAACAGCTGTGTGCCCGGGGAGTTTTACATGATGGGCGTCACCCTCTCCGCCGGGCTGTCCTTGAGCTGGCTGCGGAGCAGGCTGGGTCTGGAAGAAGTCCCCTACGATGTGCTCACTAAGGCGGCGGAAACGGTACCCCCAGGCAGCCGCGGCCTGGTGTTTCTGCCCTACCTCACCGGGGAGCGCACCCCCCATGGTGATGGCAATGCCAGGGGCAGCTTTGTGGGGCTCAGCGCCACCCATGACCAGGGTGAACTGATCCGGGCCGTGATGGAAGGTGTGGCCTTTGCCTTCTGCGACTCTGTGGAGCTGCTGCGCTCTGCAGGTTGGGATGGCACCTCCCTGAGGGCCCTGGGCGGCGGCGCCAGATCGCCCCTGTGGAAAAAGATTATCGCCAGCGCCACAGGCCTCACCCTAGACGAGATCAACATCGACGAAGGGCCCGCCTTGGGCGCGGCTATCCTGGCCGGGGTAGGTACGGGCATCTACGGGGATGTGCGGGAAGCTTCCGATGCCATTATCAAGGTTGTGCGCCAGGTAGAACCTGATGAAAAGTGGCAGAAGGTCTACCGTGGGCTGTACCAGGTGTACAAAGACCTCTATCCGGCGCTGAAACCCTCCTTCGATCGGCTGGTCAAGTTGGCCTAAGGGGTACAAGTACAGATAAGAAAAGGGGCTGGGAGACTTTCCCAGCCCCTTTTGGCGGTGCGCCCGGCATGTCTACCGAGCCGATGGGTTGAGAGAAACCCTACCGCCCAACCAGCGGGAAGGTAACCAGCAGGCAAGGGCGCCACTGGCAACAGTGGGGTCTGGAGGAAGCCGAGGGGGTGCCTTGGAACATAGCGTAAGCGAACCGGGGTTGGCTTGTAGAGTGGGTAACCCTGCCGCGAATGGGAAAGCCCGATAGCTGGATAGCTCTGCAAGTT
>JAKOTU010000044.1 GCA_029776155.1 Bacillota bacterium
GTAATGGCGGCTGCATTCTACCAAGAAGTTGCCCTGCTTGGTGTTGAAGCTCTTCAGCCGTTGGGTATCCGCTTCATGGAAGATGGCCTTCATGGTCACATCCAAACCCACCATCACCTTGGGTACATCCAAGGTCATCACTAGATCCGCTGCGTCCGGGTCGCCATAGATGTTGGCTTCCGCCACCGCGGTGCTGTTGCCGGGCGCACGCACGGTTCCCCCCATGAGGCAGATGCCGGCTAGCTTTTCCATGGTGGCGCGATCTTTGATAATGGCCGCGGCCACGTTGGTGAGTCGTCCCAAAGGAACCAGAACGATCTCACCTGGATAGCGCTTGACAGTCTCCAGGATAAAATCCATGGCCGGCAGATCAATGGGCTGGACCTGCGGTTCCGGAAGTTCCGCTCCACCCAGACCGTTATCTCCGTGCACGTTCATGGCGCCCCGGGGAAAGCGCTGCCTGATCTCTTCCCATTCGGCCAGACTCTTGCCCAGCGGATTGGCGAGGCCGCGGGCCACAGGGATGTCAGTCCTACCTGCCAGCTCTAAAAGGGCTAAGGCGTTGCGGGTGCAGAGGTCAATCCCGGCGTTGCCAAAGATGGAAGTGATGCCCAGCACCTCAAATTCCGGCCTGTTGAGCGCATAGAGAATGGCAAAGGCATCATCCACACCGGGGTCAGTATCGATGATCACTTTGATGGGGGTGCGCAGGTTCTTCACTCAATCATCCTCCTTATTCTCGTTCGGTGACGAATTTGGCCAAAACTGCATCCAGCTCTTCCAAGGTATAAGCAAAGCCCACACAGCAGTTTTCGATCATGAGGTTAGTGAATTTGCTGAACTTCTCCCGGCACCCATCGCGCACATCAAAGCGCACACCGATGGAAGGCTTGCCCTGGGCCCAGGCATAACCCACTTCCCAGGCGGTGCCATCATCGGTCTGCACTCCGTCACTGACGCAGATTACGAAGTCAGCCTCAGCCAACATCTGGACGTTGTGCTCAAAGATCCACCTGCTCTTTTCCGCATCGCTCATCTGGGACATGTCCACAAGGGGCTCGGCGGTGGGCGCGTTGATCACCTGGACATGCTTTTCCACCACGGGAATCATGGTGTTGACGTACCATTCTTTCGTTGCCGGACTGAAAATGTAGGGGTTGGCAATGTAAGCTTTGAGCATCGGACCACCTCTCCTGTTGTAGTTACCAGACTCTAGCGCTAACGAATAACCACATCCTGAAAGCCCAAGGCCTCCGCCTGGGCCTTCAGTGCCTGCATATACTCTTCAGCAGGGCTCTCACTTTCGGCCAATCTGCCCCGCACCCCGTATTTACGGAACTTGATCAGCTTGAGCCTGATCCTGCTGACCTGCGAGCCGATGGTATCCTTGATGCCTTGGATCACAGCTTCCGCATCCACCTCCCCAGGGAGGCAGACCACCCTGAGCTCTGCGATTTTACCTGCTTCGGCCAGAAAACGCAGGTTCCTTTTCACGGGCTCATTCCCGCTGCCCGTGAGGGCGCTGTGTACCTCCACATCCCAGGCTTTCACGTCCAGCATTACCCCATCGCACACATCCATCAGTGCGGGAAACTGCGCCAGTTCCACCATGCCGTTGGTGTCCAGCAGGCAGGAAAGGCCTTGGGCTTGGGCTAACCGGAAGAGCTCGGTTAGAAAGCCTGGATAAAGGGTGCATTCCCCTCCTGAAACGGTAAGGCCGCGGATAAATGGGATGTTTCCCTCCACGGCCGCGAACACCTCAGCTGCCGTCATGTATTTCACTTTGGGAGAGGAGCTGTGCGGGCAGAGGGAAATACAGGTGTCGCAGCCCGCGCACCTGGCTTCATCCCAGACTACCTGCTCACCCACCATACGCAAGGCCCCTGCTGGGCATTCCGGTACGCAGAGGCCGCAGTGGCGGCACAGCTGCTGGGTTTCCGGGTTGTGGCAGTATAGGCAGCGCAGGTTGCAGCCCTGGAGAAAGATGGCCGTGCGGTTGCCCGGGCCATCCACCAGACTGTGGGGGATAATCTTGTTGATGGGCGCGGAGGTCATACTCCGCGCACCTTCCGCTCTGCCCCCTTGTTGACGGCAAAGGCATCCACGCCAAAGCGGGTGGTGTTCTGGAGCACCGCCTGCTCATTGCGGTATTTCTCCATCTCACTGCGTTTAACCAAATAGCCTGTGATCCGCACTAAGTCGCTGTTCTCTTCATAGAAGGCCAAGTAGCGTACGCCCAGATCCACTGCGCCTTTGACAATATCTACCATAGCTTGGGGGTTATTGCGGGCGGTGGTTTCCATGGGATAGATGTCGCTGCAGCCGGTGGTGATCAGCCTCTGGAAGCGGGCCGCATGGCGCAGCTGATCGGCAAGGTTCTCCGGCTCCTCCCCAACAGGAATGCGCACACCGGGCGTGATCCCCACATCATCGGACAGGCCCACCTGGGCATGGAGCATGAAGCGGCCTCCGGTCAAAGGCGAGTAGAGGGCAGGGAACTTATCCACAAACTCGTCCAGCGCCATCATGATCCGCTCCGCCAGATCGTCGGCCTCTGGATCATGGCCGTAGCGTTTGCCGGTGCCTTCAAGCAATATGTTGGTGGCTTCGGCCAGTCCCACAAAGCCGAACATGCCCACGAAGCGGTCACTGTGGATGAGGCCTTCTTTCACCAGGAAGGAGCTGGTAAAGAAGCCCGATTCCTCCACGATAAAGCGGATGCGCTCGTTCATGTACTCGGCCATGGCGGTGAGCACATCGGGGAGTACACGCTCAAAGAAGTCGTCAATACTTGTGGCCAGCCGCGCAGCCCGGGCCAGGATCACCCGGGATAAGGTAAAGCCGCCCCCACCCAGGGGCAGTACGTTGTAGCAGCTGGCTACCCCGTAACCGACGGAATAGGTGCCGCGGTTGACCACATGATTGCAGATGGCGGGATTAGCGCAGAACAGGCTGGTATACAGCGCCTCCTGGAGAAAGTCATCGGAAGTAACCTCAGGATCATAGATCAGGGTCAGGTTGGGCACCGCGTGCTGCAGCTCCCTTTCCAGCTCCAAGATAATCCGCCCCGTGCGGGTTTCCCGCGGACCCAGGTTAGCATGGCAGAAGCTGTCGGTAATGGTGCGATCGATGTAAGTCAAAAACAGGCGCAGTTTTTTCTTAAGTTCCTCATCGCTGACTCCCTCTGTATAGGGCTCGATCAGCTCATCTAGGCTGCCCAAGTACACAGGGAAGGTGGTGATGGAGGGAACATGCCGGTACAGGATCAAAAGGGCATTGAGGGCTTCGTCCAGATCCTGCGGAGGATTGAGCTGCAGGAACTCGCTGCCGTTTTCCAGGAAGCGCTTGTAGTCGGGTAGGATGTAGCGGGGGCGATAGGGAGCGGCCCCTTCCCCGAGATCGTCAATCACTTTCTGGGCGAAATACTGTCTGGTTCTTTCTGGAACGTTCAGTACCTGCACTGTGTTTTCGGCAGCTTGGGCCAACAGATTGACCTTCTGCTCGTAGGTGAGGCTTTGGGACTTGATGATCTCTAAAACTCCCATAATCCACTTCCCCTTTCCAAAGAGTTAAACCGGGAGCATGGCATCTAAAGCCGTGGCGGTCACAAGATCGTCGAGACCAGCCAGCAGCTTTTCGTACTGCTCGTGATCGATGGCAATGGTGTGCCCACGTTGGGTGATGAGCTGGGCTTCTTTGAGCTCTCTGATCACCCGGTTGATGGTTTTCACTGAATAGCCCGTTTCATCGGCCAGCTGCTGCCTGGTGAGCCGCAGGAGACACTGGCCCTTTCCTCCATGCATGCGGTAGTATTGGACGAAGTAGAGCTTGATGCGGTCGGCTGCTTCCAAGCGCATATACAGCCGATGGCTCTTCTGTACCGCCAGCACGTTTTTGAGTATGAACTTGGCGCGCGTGTACAGGTAGCGGGGGTTGCTTTTGAGGATCTCCACATACACCGGTACGGGCAGCACCAGAAAAGTGCATCTGGTTTCGCTGACCAAGGTCGCCCTGAAGGTCGCCAGATCTGCCAGCGCTTCCATCTCCCCAAACACCTCGGGGGCGGTGAACTTACGGAAGACGTAGACATCACCGGAAGGATACTCTTCTTTGGCCTTCACTTTCCCCTGCAGAAGGATCCAGATGCACTCCACGGGATCATCGGCTGTGACGAAGCGCCGTTCCGGTTCCACCGTGACCAAGTTGCAGCACTGGGGAAGGCCCTTGGCCTCTCCTTGCAGCAGATCGAGAAGTGCGCGCACCGGTCGTTCTAGCGCTAATGAGCCAAGCATCTTCACCAAGACATCCTCAGACACTTGGAATCCCCCCATTTAGATACAATATAGCATGTTTAGAAATACTAAATAAGGACACATGTCCCCTTTTCTGCAAGGATCTAATTCTTTTTCAACAAATAGGCGGGCAAGGTTAAGCTTTTGCACAAGTAGAGCGGAGCGGAGTCACGGCATTGCGGACGCAAAAGGCGCTGCACTCTGCCGAAAAGCAGAGGCAGCGCCCTAAATATCTGACCCTATCCTACCTAGGAAAGCCCAGGGCTTTGCTCTCACCCAGCGCGCAGCCTAGAGGCACTCCACTGCCATCTCTGCCTTCAGCTGCGCGATTACCTCCGGCTGCGGAGGTTGCGTGCCGGGAGTTAAGCATGCTGCCGTGCCAAAGGCAGCTGCGGTTTTGAGGATCTCCTGCTGATCCAAGCCTTCCGCGTAGGCATACATGTAACCGGCCAAAACACTGTCACCGGCCCCAATGGTGGACACGGGGGTGATCTGGGGTACATGGACGCGGCAGCACACATCGGGGCCGGCATAGACCAGGCCGTGCTCTCCTAGGCTGATCAACACGTTGACCACCCCCAGTTGGTGGATCTCCTGCGCGGCCTGGCGTACTTCCTCTTCGGTCCTGATCTCCCGCCCCAGCAGGGCCTCGATTTCGTACTCGTTGGGTTTGATCAGCCAGGGCTTGATCTCAGCCAAATCTTGGAGAGACAAGCTGTTGGAATCCAATACCAGCCAAGCGCCGCGCGCTTGCAAGGCCTGGAAGAACTCCTTCACCGCTTCCAGGGGCAAGCCCCGGGGAACCCTGCCACCAAAGGCGACTAAGGAACCAGGCTGAATGAGGGGAGTCAAGGCCTGCTTAATCTCATGGAGAATTGAGATATCTAAGCGGAAGGTGTCCAGGCTGAGCCGGGTTTCGGGTCCTTCAGCGGGATGGATGGTGATGTTCTGGCGTACTGCCCCCGGGCAAGGGAAAGCCAGGTAGTTGATGCCCTCCGCATCAAGCCCAGCCCGAAACTCAACCGAACCTTCCTCACCCAACACGATCACCGCTAGGCTGTCCCTACCGTGCAAGGCCAAAGCCCGCGAGATGTTCAGCCCTTTTCCACCGATACTCACGATCTTATTTGTACTGTAGTTTTCTTTGCCCGCCTCGAAGCGCTCCACCTCGTAGTGAATGTCGAAGGCGGGGTTCAGGGTAATGGTGATAATCTGCCGCATGGTTATCTCCTCTGAGCTCACCGCAGGTGCCACCATGTCCATTTTCTTGGCCCTGGGAGCCTTGTCATATATTCTATGCTGCCACTGGAACAAGCAGAACAACCGGTTTCAGCCTGCGAATCCAGACCCTGCCAAGATTTCCTGAAGGTGCTCTGGAAACTTGCGGTAATCTGTGATGGGAATACACCTAATACCCGCCCGCAACACCGGTTCGTCATTGCCGCCGGTGCCGAAATCATCGCCGACGTAGAGGATTTCACTCTCCGCGATGCCCTTCTTCTCGGCATAGGCCTTGAGGGCCATGTACTTGTCATAGGGTTTGGGAACAATGTCGAAGGAAGAAGTGCCGCCTACGAATACGTTGTAGTCGTGGAAGTATTCCTTGACCAGGGGATAGATGCGCAGCCTTTTCTCGCGGCTGGGATCAAAGGCCAGCTTGTCCTGGGCTGCTGCCTTGGTACCTAAGAGGGGCAAAGTAATGGCTCCGGAAGGATGGAACTCCACCGTTTCGCCGACGTAATCCTTGTAGGGAGTCAAGGATCTGATCGCTTCTGCCCGCCGCACGATCTCGTCGCGGTCCACTTCGACCTTGACATTTCTCAGGACCTTCAGCTGTTCAGTGTCTCCGCAGCGCTCAATCGTTGATTCCTGCAGTCCGTAGTTGCCAACGATGTCAACGGGAAAGCGTCCCAGCTGGTTGTACACCCGCTGGCAGGTGCCGGCCACTACCATGACCAGCGAGTACGACCTCTGCAAGGCCTCCAGCGCGCGCCGATTGCGCTCTTCCAACGGAGTCTTGTGCTGAGTCAGTGTGCCGTCCAGATCTAGAGCAATGAGTCTGATGCTTTGAATAGACATGGAAGACCTCCCTGGATGATCTCGGACAAGAATGGAACTCCGCGGGCTCCAGACCCGGGAGTCCAATTCCATTCCATAGATCACTTTCTCCAAGGAGGTGGATTACCCTGCTGTTGCTAATCACGCTCTTTGACCGCATTTTGCTCACGGTGTATGGCCGGCAGAGGCAAAGCATTGCCCCTGCCTAGAATGCAAACTCCTGCTCAATCACCACTCGAACCGTGTAGTCATCAATTAGCCGTTTTCTCTCTGCAAACCCAGCCAGCAAAGATGCCAAGCAGACATTGTTGATCTTGCGAGGAATACCCTGGGTGTAGTCATGAATGATTTCGATGGCCGCATCTGTGAACAAGGCGTTGGCTGCCCCGGCAACATGCAGGTGATGGGCGATGTAGCCCTTGGTTTCCTCCAAGGACATCCCCGGAAGATGGAACCGCAGGTTCAACCTCTGCACAATCGCCTCATAGATCTGCGTGCTGAGAATCCTCCTAAGTTCTGGCTGCCCCACTTGAATTGTACAGTCACAGACACAACGAATCGCTGAAAATGGCGATCCCGAGCACATTTGAGGCGTGTCGAAGTAAAAAAGTGTTGTGCCCACTAGTTTTCGGGTAGTGGTTTCGGGAAATTTAGGTACTTAGCTGGCATTTTGACTTTCAGAGCATCGAATATGGCCGCTGTTTCTTTCCGAATTTGTCCTGTTTGGCAGATGTCTCCATCCAGGGTTCTGAACATACCCACCTGCAACGTGGCGAGGGTTTTCTTCATCTGGAACCACGTCTGGCCGGTTTCCTGCTCGGCAACCCGGATCAAAAGCATCCCCAACCAGCAGAGCAACACGTGCGCCTTGATACGGTCAGGGAGGCGGTGACGCACTGGGCGGATGTCGATCAGGTGCTTCATGTCCCTGAAAACACGCTCAATCTCTGACAGCTGCTTGTAGCCGAGAACCACATCTTCGGCTGAAAGCCCGAGATCAGATGTGCTGAGCAGGTACTTGCCATCGTACTGCGCTTCGCTGCGAATCTTGGCCTTATCGAGCATCAGCTTTCCAGTCTTGGTCTGCCGGACGTACCTGCCGTAGACACTGTGAGCCCGAAGGGCACAGGCTGCCTTTTTGTGTGGCTGCCCATCGAGCTGCTTTAGCTCCTCGAGACGGCGTTCAACCTCCTTAACGATGTCAGCTCGTTTGAGGGCATCGCGCCTCGCTTCATCGGGATTGCGAACCAATACATAGCGGCGCCTGGCTTCACTGCCTTTTTCAAGGATAACCTCCTTGATCTCCAGGCCGTTTTCGAGGGTTGTGTACCTGCCTGGCTTGGAGAGCGCTTCGACTGGATCTCCCTTTCGGCCCTGGCGGAGCTTCTCGCCAATGATGTAGTGGCCGCCGGCAGTCTGCAGGAGCCGTTTGTTCTCCTCAGAGTTGAACCCGGCATCTTGAACCATGACAACCCTGCCCAACTGTCACCTGTTGAGGTCCTTTTTGACCTCCTTGATGATTTGCTGATCGGATGTGTTGCCGGGCCACACCCAGCAGCGCACTGGGATGCCGCCTCTAGTTACGGCGAAGGCGATGACTACCTGGGGCAGATCAGGCCGTTCATCCTTGCTGTGCTGGCTGCGCTTGCGCAAACCTGGCCCTTCCTCCGTATCAGTGTCTTCCTCAGCAATCTCGAAGTATGTAGTGGTGGTGTCTAGAAAGATCAGATCCACTTCGAGATTCAGCAAGTTGGCCACGTGGAAGAAAACCTCTTCCTGAATGAACTCAGATGCCTCCAGCAGAAAATCCATGGCCCGGTAGAGATAGTGCACATCGACTTCGGGAAGGCCAGGAATGAAGGCTTCTTCCTGCACCCAGTGCTCCATGTAGAGTTTACTGGATGGGTTAAGGGCCCGGTTAGCTGTCATGGCAAAGATCATCCGCTCCACCGGAGTGCTGTAATTGCGCTCACGCAGCAGCTTCTCTAGAACCTTGCGCATGCCCAGACGCTCCCACAGCCCATCCAAAAGCCAGGGACCGCCAAGCTGTTTGGCTCCCACAAACTCGAATGGAGCATCATCACTCTCAATCAAGGGGAGGCTTGCCAAATCATGTTTCTCCAGAAAGCGGGCAATGCTGCTTACAAGCCTTGTTAGACCCTCCACATCTAGCTGGTCCTTTCTACCGAAGTTGAACAGGACCTTGGCCCTTGAAGCGCCCGTTTCTGGATCGCGATAATTGTGGGCAAGCTGGACGTATTCGTAACCTCTGCTTTTCACGGTTCTAATGTACATTGTATCTATATGATA
>JAKOTU010000004.1 GCA_029776155.1 Bacillota bacterium
TCTTTTTTTGAGACAAATTGCCCATTTCTTGTGCTGCAGGCCTGATTTCCTCTTCCCCAATTCCCCACCCAATAAACATATACATCACGCATCTGGCCTTGCAAATGCTTCACCAAAGCGCGAAGCTTTTCTTCGGACGCCTTATCGGCATCCACATTTAGCAGCTCATACATAATCCCTTTTTCTTCGGGCATCTTATTCACCTCCATGTTATCCCTCTTTTCAGTCACTGCCTTTCAAAAAGGAAAGGCCCCGTTAGGAGCCCTCCTTATTAACTTACCACTTAAGATCTTATCCAAGAAGTTGTAGTACACTTTGAGGAGCCATATTTGCTTGAGCCAACATAGCGGTTGCAGCCTGCTGGAGAATGTTGTTCTTGGTGAATGCCATAATCTCTTCAGCCATGTCTAGGTCACGAATACGGGACTCAGCGGCTTGGAGATTCTCTGCAGAGGTGCCGAGGTTGCTGATGGTGTGCTCCAAACGATTTTGGTAAGCACCCAGTTTGGAACGCTCTGCAGACACTGCTTCAATCGCGTCGTTGATAACAGTAATAGCCTTATCTGCACCTGCCTGAGTCATTATCCCGCCAACCGAATCCTTAGTGACGTTCTCAACCTTGAGTTGCCCTACTTGCAGACCTTTTTCATCGTCCGGGACATCTTCAACCGTAACATTGAAGACGATATTAACGGATTCACCATTCAATTCGAAGGTGCCTAGATCGGCGGTTACCGACTTCCCACTCGCCGTCGTATAGGTTATCTCACCAGCGCCGCTTGCCACCGTCTGGAGAACAGCTTCTCCATTAATGGTTGCAGAGAGGCCGGCAGGAACCTCGTCTGCTCCATCGGTGAGAGCAGTCGTACCAAAGGCATTAATTTCAATGGAATTTCCAGCTGCACCAGCTTCTTCAGCCTTTACAGTGACCACTGCACCGTCAGCACTTATGTCCACACCGTCGATCGTTAGGTTAGCAATGGCTGCTGCAACGCCCGCAGCGTCAAGCCCGTTAGTATTAATAGTCGTATCTGCCCCCTCTACGGTACCACTATCACTAAATCCAATCACCGTACCAGCGATCGTAATTGTAACATTATCGGCCGGGACTGACTCAACAGTGAACGTAGCACTTGCATGCTTGGCTTCTTCTCCAGCTGAATGGATCACGCTAAAAGTTACTTGTCCACTCTCATCAAAGCCGGCAACGCTCGATACAGAAGCACCTTTTAGCTTTTCATCGATTGTAGGAGTATCAAAGGTTACTTCAGGGGCTCGGCCTGCTGCCATGTTTCCTATGGTCAGAGTAATGCTTTGCGTCTCGTTAGCACCGATGTGGAACGTGCCAGTGAATGTACCGTTCAACAGATGCTTGGTGTTGAATTGAGTCTGGTTAGCGATACGATCGATCTCATCAATGAGCTCGTTGATCTCTTTCTGAATCTCCGAACGATCAACCTCAGTGTTGGTATCGTTGGCTGCTTGAACAGCCAGTTCCCTCATTCTCTGGAGAATGGCGTGTGTTTCGTTGAGCGCACCCTCCGCAGTTTGGATCAAGCTGATACCGTCTTGAGCGTTCCTTTGAGCCTGCTTCAAGCCACGGATCTGGCCCCTCATCTTTTCAGAAATGGCCAAACCTGCTGCATCATCGCCAGCACGGTTGATCCTGAAGCCGGAACTCAGTTTCTCCATGCTCTTACTGGCATTGCTCTGGTTAATAGCCAACTGCCTGTGAGCGTTCAACGCCATGATGTTGTTGTTGATTCTCATTTACATACCTCCTTGTTGAACTTAAACTCTCTCTTCGGGAACATCCGTATTCCCTTCTACACTGCGGCCGAACGTGGTCATACTCAGCCCATAGCTAGAAGCGATCCGCCTAGACCATCACCTCCTTATCCATTCGATTATATTATCGTCCCCTTCTCTGAGATCTTTAGCTCACAGCAATGAGTTTCTGACCAATGGTGCAGAAACGTCTGCTTCAGAACAACTTCTCTGAGACTGAGCTAGTCCGCTCCAGCCCTCCTCAAAAACACCACAGCCAAAGGCGGCAGCTTGAGTTCCAGTGAATACCTTTGATTGTGCCGGGGAAGTGGCTCGGCGTGCACGATACCAGAATTTGTCTGTCCCGACCCTCCCCACACCTTATCATCGCTGTTGAAGACTTCCTTGTAGGCACCCCGTTCAGGCACGCCGATTCGGTAAGGTTGCCTCACCACCGGTGTGAAGTTGACGATGATCATCAGGTAATCCTTTGGGGTTTTGCCCCTTCTGAGGAAGGTCAAGACGCTCTGCTGGCTGTCCTGGGCATCGATCCAGCTGAAGCCTTCCTGGGTGTGATCCAGCTCCCAGAGGCAGGGGCTTTTTCGGTAGAACCTGTTCAGTGCCCTGCTGTAGTCCCAAAGCTTTTTGTGCAGGGGGTAATCCAAGAGGTGCCAGTCCAGACTCTGCTCGCAGTTCCATTCAATGAACTGCCCGAACTCGTAGCCCATGAAGAGCAGCTTTTTGCCTGGGTGGGCGATCATGTAGGCCAGGAGCAGCCGGAGGCTCGCAAACTTCTGCCAGTAATCCCCGGGCATCTTGTCCAGGAGGGACTTTTTGCCGTGCACCACCTCATCGTGGGACAGGGGTAAGGTGAAGTTCTCGCTGAAAGTGTACATGAAGGAGAACGTGGCCAGGTTGTGGTGGTACTTCCGGTAGATGGGATCAAGGCTCATGTATCTGAGCATGTCATTCATCCAGCCCATGTTCCACTTGTAGTTGAAACCGAGTCCTCCTAAGTAAGTGGGCATGGTCACCATGGGCCAAGCTGTGCTCTCTTCTGCCATCATGAGGGCTTTTGGGAAGCGGGCGAAAACCTCCTTGTTCAGCTTGCGCAGAAAGGCGATCCCCTCTAGGTTTTCCTTGCCCCCGTAGGCATTGGGGTTCCACTCCCCGGGTCCTTTGCCGTAGTCCAGATAGAGCATGGAGGCCACCGCATCCACCCGCAGCCCATCAATGTGGTAGACATCAAACCAAAAGACAGCATTGGAGATGAGAAAGCTCTGCACCTCGGTCTTGCCCAGATCGAAGTTGTTGGTTCCCCAGCCCCTGTTTTCTGCCCTTCTGGGATCCGCGTACTCGTAGCAGGGCGTTCCGTCAAACATCCTCAGCCCTGGATCATCCCGGACAAAATGCCCCGGCACCCAATCCAGGATCACCCCTAGGTTATTCTGGTGACAGCGGTCAATGAAGGCCATGAAATCTCTGGGATGCCCGTAGCGGCTGGTTACGGCGAAATACCCCATGGTCTGGTAGCCCCAGGAGCCGTCAAAAGGGTGTTCCATAATGGGAAGCAGTTCCAGATGGGTGTAGCCCATTTCCTTGGCGTAGGGGATGAGCTCATCGGCAAGCTCTGTGTAGCTCAGGTACTCGCCGTTTTTTCTGCGCCAGGATCCCAGGTGCACTTCGTAGATGAGCATGGGTTCCTGGAAGTGGTTGCGCTTCGCTTTTGCTTCCTGCCACTTTTGATCCTGCCACCTGTAGCTCTTAAGGTCGCAGAGGCGTGAAGCGGTGTTGGGCTTCTTCTCCATCCAAAAGCCAAAGGGGTCGGCCTTAAGCAGGAGCTTCCCCTCTCTGGTTTCGATCTCGTACTTGTACAGATCCCCCTCCTTCAGCCCGGGGATAAACAGGGCCCAAATCCCCGACTGGGGCATTCTTTCCATGGGATGTTTCCTTCCATCCCAACCGTTGAAATCACCCACCACCGAAACTCTTTTGGCATTGGGCGCCCACACCGCAAAACGGGCTCCTTTCACCCCGTGTTCCTCCATGAGGTGTCCCCCCAGGAAGGTATAGCTGTAGTAGTGGGTGCCCTGGTGGAAAAGGTAACGGTCGTATTCGCTATAGGGCGAAGCGGTCCAGGTCACCTGGGATCAACTCCCCTGGCGAGGATGAGGGGGCTTAAGGCGGGCAGCACCACCTTGGGTCCCGTTACGATGCTCAGATGCCCCACGCCCTGATCGCTTGTTAAAACCTCCCAGCAGCCCGCATCCACCGCCACTTCCACTTCCTCTCGGTTGCTGTTGAAAAAGACCAGGATGGTTTCAAAGCTGTCGCCGCCCGCGTGGGGTCCCAAGGCAAAACCGATGACCCCTTTGGGCACCTCCAAAAACTGCAGAAAGCGGCGCACCTCTTCCCCGGTGCGCATGCGGAAGGCGGGCCGCGCCTTTCTGAGCTGGATTAGGCCCTTGGTGTACATGTAAAGCTCCAAGAACTGGTCCTTTCTTTCCCAATCCAGCTGGTTCACGTGGTCAGGCGACTGGTAGCTGTTAGGGTCTCCCCCTTTGCTGCGAGCAAACTCCTGGCCAGCATGGAGGAAGGGAATGCCCTGGGAAGTTAAGATGATGGCCTGTGCCAGCTTCATCATCTTCAACCGCCCCGCGTGATCTTGGGGATCTGTTGTACAGAGCAGCTTATCCCACAGGGTCAAGTTATCGTGGGCCTCCACGTAAGCCACACTCTGGCTGGGATGCTGAGCCCAGGGGCCTTTGGAGTAAAGCACTTGGGCGTAGTCGATCTGCGGATGCTGCACTGCCCCCACCAGCCCGAACTTTACCGACTCTTCCAGCCGCTGACCCTGCAGGAAGCCCCCTTCCCGGGTATGGAAGACGTGCCCCTTGATCCCATCCCGAAGATCATTGCAAAAAGAAGCAATGCCCCGCAGCCGGTGTGTGTTTTCCTTCACCGCCCGCGCGTACTCCGGCAGGGTGCTGGGCCCCGCGGCCCAGCCCTCGCCGTAGATCAGGATCTGCGGGTTGATTCTATCCAGCGCTTTACGCACTGCCCGCATAGTGTCCACATGGTGCAACCCCATGAGATCAAAGCGAAAACCGGCGATCTTGTACTCCTTGGCCCAGTACACCACCGAATCCACCATAAACCTGCGCACCATGGAGCGCTCATCGGCCAGCTCATTGCCGCATCCTGAACCGTTGGAAAAACCGCCCCTTGCATCGTGGCGGTAATAGTAGCCGGGGACCAGCTTGTGGAAGGAGGATTCCAGGGAGTGGAAGGTGTGGTTGTAGACCACATCCATGATTACGCCTATGTTTGCCCGGTTCAGGCCCAGGATCATCTCCTTGAGCTCCCTAATGCGCACCCGGCCATCTGTGGGATCGCTGGCGTAGGATCCTTCCGGCACGTTGAAGTTTAAGGGATCGTAGCCCCAGTTGTAGCTGCCCTGGGGATCCGCTTCATCCACCGTGGCGAAGTCAAAAATGGGCAGTAGGTGCACGTGGGTTACGCCCAAGTCAATTAGGTGATCTAAGCCAGTGGCAATACCGCTCGGCGTTTTGGTCTCCCGCTCCACCAAGCCCAAGTACTGCCCCCGGGCCTTGATGCCCGAAGAAGGCGCGCTGGAGATATCCCGCACATGTACCTCGTAGATCACGGCATCCACCGGGTTTTCCAAAGGCGGAGATTCAACCTTTTCCCAGCCCGGTGGATTGGTCTTAGCCAGGTCCACAATCTGCCCCCGCCTACCGTTCACGCCCGCCCCTTTGGCGTAGGGGTCCACAACTTCGTAGGTTTCAGAGCCGTGGGTAACCAGGTACGTGTAGAAAAGGCCCTCCAGGTTTTCGGGGATCGCCGCGGACCACACCCCCTTTTCCCCCAGGGTCATGGGGGTTTTCCTGCCGGTGCCCCCTTCCCCCGCGGCATAGAGCACCACCTCCAGCCTATCAGCGGTGGGGGCCCATACCTTGAACATGGTTTTGTTAGGGGTGAGGGTTACACCCAGGTCAGCGCCGTCGTAGTGAAAAGCTGCTTGGAACTCTGCGCTGTCGAAGGCCCGGCCCAGAGACACCTGTAGTTCCCCATGTGTGGCGTGGCACAGCCGGTAGCGTTTAGTCAGGTCCAAAGGGTATGCCGTTTTCAGGATGAACGTTTTGGGGCTGCCCTGGGTGTAGAACGATTCCACCAGGGCTAAGGGTATCTCCTCTTCCCCCTGGTACAGGGCAAACCCCCAGTTTTGCCCTGAAACGTACACGGGCAGGTGGCATTCCGCCCTGATGGTGCTGGTATCCTCCAGGGCCGCTAAGGTGAGGCGCGGGGTGCGGTCCACATCCCCTTCCCGGTAGTAGATGCGGGGATCGTCTTGCATCAGCCAAAATTCCAGGCGTCCCTGGTCAGAGGCGCGGTAAAGGGGAATGTGGCGATCCCTGCTCCCGTCCTTGGCCGCCCAGGCCTGGCCCTGTACGCTCCTTCGCACAATGAGCCCAAGTTCACCGGCATCGCTCTGCTCCTGGAGGACCAGGCGGGCCTTTACACCATACTCGTCTTGCTCCGTGAAGTTCACCTGCCTGCCCTTACCGTCCCCTTCCCAGATCCAGAGGTTCCAACCGCTGTAGTTTTGGTCATGGCGGTAGTAGTGGACGATCAGCTCCAGCTGGGGAAAGACCCGGATCTTCTCCCGGAGGTGGCCAGGGGGAGCGAGGTAAACCTGGGGATCCCCCGCCACCAGCCACACTTCCGCGGTATCCCCCACGAAATCTTCGATAAAGCGGTCGTGGGCGATATCCTTCTCCCAGGATTCACCCCGGATGAGCAGGCCGATGCGCCTATGTTCCCTGCCCACCTGCCAGACCGCGATCCTGCCGAAGTAGTCCCTGGCAGTGAAGGGAACGCTCTGCCCCCCGCAGCCTTCCGGCCAGATCCAAAGGCGCCAGGGGGCGTAGTTGCCATCCTCCCTATGGTAGTGGACGATCACCTTGCGCATGCCCATCTCCTTCTCCGCTTCATCCCTCCTGCTAGTTTATCCCCTTTTTGGCCTTGATTTGCAGATACGCTTAGGATTAGCCGGTTCTTCGCCTCAAGGCGTCTTCTGCCTTTGACAGTTCGGTGATTCCAAAAGGACTCCATTCTTCAAAAGTAGAACCTTGTTCTTGAGACGATTAGGCGAAAAAGGTGGGGTTTTGTGGACTACGTCACGAGCCGCCGAGGTAAGGGCCTGTCCAATGAACCAATGGAGGTCTCCTACGAAGACATAATGCGGATATGGAGAATCAGTGATGAGGAAGCGGAGCTGGTACGGAGAGTTACAGAAAGCAGTTATCGAGGCGAATCGTACTATCCCGATGGCAAACCGGGTATAGGTAAATTGGCGAATGAGCGGCATGCCTTCTACAAAGAGGTCCTTTATCGCGATCCCAAGACAAGCGGACTTGTCATGCAGTACCCACACGGAGTAATCATCAATCAGGCTAGACGCAGTAGCTATTTTCGAGGGGAAAACCAGATCTATCCGCGCAGCGTTGCGTCTCTGCATAGATCCCTGGCGAAGATTGACGATGAAAGAGACAGGCAGCTCTACAGGTTCGTGGCCGATATGCGCATAGCAGAATTTGGCATCTTCCTGTGTCGAACGAATATCGTTCGGTTCTGGGCCCAGAACTATGGAACTGTGCTCTTCGAGCCCCTGGCCCAGCATTACGGACTCGAAACGAAGTGGCTGGATATCACTAACGATTTCTCAGTTGCCCTGTTTTTCGCAACTTGCTATTGGGACCGCGCCACCAAATCTTGGAAACCGCTAACCAAAGAGCAAACGGAAAGGTCGGAGAAAAGCAAATACGGCGTCTTGTTCCATATGCCGGCCTGGCGAGCAGATTTGGAAATGTCAATGATGTATGTAGGTGATGGGCGCTGTGAACGTATGGGAAACGTGATCCTCCCCATCGGTTTCCAGCCATTTATGAGATGCCACAGCCAATATGCTTACGGGATATGCCAGGAAGAGCCCTTTGCTTTGCAGGATGATATCAACTTCGAAAAGCTACACTTCAGGCACAGCGAGAAGTTATCCCGGGAAGTGTACGAAACAATGGACGGGGGACGGAAGATCTTCCCCCAGGATGGGCTGGACGATTTTCAGGACGTTATAGAGAGTATTCGATCCGCAACTGCCTTCTCGCGAGAAGCCTTTGATTACGCCTTTGAGGGAAACAGCTTCTTCCAGGACGAGGAGGAAGTTAAAAGGGAATTGGCGCGATGCACAGTGTTCCCCGAGCCAGTTACTGTCTCCGATACTCACCCAGTCCAAATATCGCGGCAGCGCTTGCGCAAGCTGAACAGGAGGTATGAAGGATTCTCTATCGAAAAGGCCTATGGCATCAAACTGATGACGCGCTATGTCTACAAAGGTAATCCACCTGTGGCGCAAGATCCTGCTGACTAACCACGGGTCAGTCCCCTTACTCTTTTTTCCTGCTCCCAAAAGACGTGATATAATAACCCTATCGACGGGGAAAGGTCGGGATACTGTGCGTTTAGAGCTCATGGCCACCGCCACCTTTGGCTTGGAGGCTCTGGTGGCTGAGGAACTGCAAAGGCTGGGTTACACAGACACGAAGGTGGAAAACGGGAAGGTTTTGTTTACAGGGGATGAGCTGGCCATCTGCCGGACCAACATGTGGCTGCGCACCGCGGCCAGGGTCAAGATCAAGGTGGGCGAGTTTCGGGCCACAACCTTCGAGGAGCTCTTTGAAAAAACAAAGGCGCTCCCCTGGGCTGATTTTCTGCCCAAGAACGCCTGTTTCCCGGTGGAAGGCCGCTCGGTGAAATCCACCCTTTTCAGCGTATCCGACTGCCAGGCCATCGTGAAAAAGGCGGTGGTGGAAAGCCTGAAGCAGAAATACCATCTGGAGTGGTTTCCCGAAGATGGGCCTTTGATGAAAATCGAAGTGGCCCTCTTGAAAGATGTGGCCACCTTGAGCCTGGATACCAGCGGCAGCGGACTGCACCAGCGGGGTTACCGGGAGACCGCCGGAGATGCCCCCTTGAAGGAAACGCTGGCCGCGGCTTTGGTGCTCCTGGCCCGCTGGTACCCGGATATTCCCCTCATCGACCCCTTCTGCGGCTCCGGCACCATCCCCATTGAGGCGGCCCTTTTGGGGCACAACATGGCTCCGGGACTCAACCGCTCCTTCGCCGCGGAAAGCTGGCCCTGGATCCCCCGGAGGCTCTGGCAAAGAGTGCGGGAGGAAGCCCGGGATCTGATTAGCCCAGAAAAGCCCCACTACCTGGTGGGCTATGATGTGGATGACAATGCTTTGAAAATCGCCCGCCTCAACGCAGAACTTGCTGGAGTGGCCGGTTCCATCCACTTCCAGCGGCAGGAAGTGAAGGATCTAACCACGAGCAAAAAGTACGGCAAGCTGATCACCAATCCCCCCTACGGCGAGCGCCTGGGGGAAGACCGCCAGGTCCGCCAGCTCTACCGGGAGCTGGCCCGGGTGAAAAGGAGCCTGGACACCTGGTCCTTTTACATCTTAACCGCCTACCCCTATCTGGAAAGGGTGTTCGGCCAGCGGGCCACCAAGCGCCGCAAACTGTATAACGGCGGGATCGAGTGCCAGTACTACCAGTACTACGGCCCCAGGCCGCCAAAACCTAGAGCCTAAATCGAGTAGGTAGCCGCTAGGTGATCAGCCTAGCGGCTTTCCTCTCACAGAACGGTGCGTACGGGCCGCGTACACCGCTCCTGAAGAATCTACCGCCGTTCGTAGAACTGCGACACAATACCAACACTGTACTTCGTTAGGTCCAAGAGGCCAATCTCCCTGAACCAACTGTTGGGTAGAGCCATACTCACCAGCGGACT
>JAKOTU010000013.1 GCA_029776155.1 Bacillota bacterium
GAAACCAGGCATGATGTGGTCGCCTTTACCCGCGCCGTATCTGAAAGCTTGGGCGAAGAGCGCAAATGGGTCCACTACGGCCTAACCTCCACCGATGTGGTGGACACGGCCCTCTCTTACTTAATCAAACAAGCAAACTCCATCCTGTTCCAGGATTTGCAGCACTTCCTCAGCGTGCTCAAAGAAAAAGCCACAGAGCACAAATACACCGTGATGATGGGGCGCACCCACGGTGTGCATGCCGAACCAACCACCTTCGGTTTGAAGCTGGCTTTGTGGTATGCGGAAACGCAGCGCAACCTGGAACGCTTTCAGCTAGCCCGGGAGCAGATCGAGGTGGGCAAGATCTCCGGTGCCGTGGGCACCTACGCCAACGTGCATCCCTTTGTAGAGGAGTACGTGTGCGGCAAATTGGGGCTGAAACCTGCCCCCATCTCCACCCAAACCCTGCAGCGGGACCGCCATGCCTTTTACCTCTCCACCCTGGCCCTGATCGCCACCTCCCTGGAGAAGTTCGCCACCGAAATTAGGGGCCTGCAGAAAACTGAAACCCGCGAGGTGGAAGAGTTCTTCGCCCGGGGTCAGACCGGCTCTTCCGCCATGCCCCACAAGCGCAACCCCATCGGTTCCGAAAACATCTCGGGGCTTTCCCGGGTGCTGCGGGGCTACATGTCCACCGCTTACGAAAACGTAGCACTCTGGCATGAACGGGATATCTCCCACTCCTCCGCGGAGCGGATCATCATCCCCGATGCCACCATCCTTTTAGATTACATGCTGAACCGCTTGGCGGGCATCATTGCGAATCTTACCGTCTATCCCGAAAACATGCTTAAGAACATGGAAAAGAGCCTCGGGCTGATCTATTCCCAGCGCATCCTCCTGGCCCTGATCGATAAAGGCCTCTCCCGGGAAGAAGCTTACGGTTTGGTTCAGCCCCGGGCCATGGAAGCCTGGGCCCAACAGATCCCCTTTAGGGATCTCCTGCTCCAGGATCCTGCGATCACTGCCAGGTTAACGCCTGGGGAAATAGATGCTTGTTTTGATCCTAGTTACCACCTCAAGCACGTGGATTTGATCTTTGAACGCTTAGGACTGTAAAGGAGGCAGCCATGGAAAAAGGAGCACTGCTCTACGAAGGAAAGGCCAAACGCATTTATGAGACCAATGATCCAGAACTGCTCTGGATCGAGTACAAAGACTCCGCCACAGCCTTTGACGGCAAGAAAAAAGCAGAGATTGAAGGCAAAGGCCGCTTGAACAACCTCATCTCCAGCATCATCTTCACCAAACTGCAGGAGCGGGACATTGACTCCCACTTCGTCCGCCAGCTTTCAGAAACAGAACAGCTGGTGAAAAGGGTGGAGATCATCCCCTTGGAGACAGTTGTCCGCAACTACGCCGCGGGCAGCATCTCCAAACGCTTAAGGATCCCCGAAGGGGAAAAGCTGCGGCGACCCATCGTGGAGTTCTACTACAAAGACGACGCCCTAGGCGATCCCCTCTTAACCGAGGATCACATTGAGATCCTGGATTTGGCCAGCCCAGACGAAGTGGAACTGCTCAAAACCAAGGCTTTGGAAGTGAACAAGGTGCTCACAGAGCTCTTCGCCGAACTTGGCGTCAAGCTCATCGACTTCAAGCTGGAATTCGGCAGGGATAGCCAAGGAAACGTTCTCCTCGCGGATGAGATTTCACCCGACACCTGCCGCCTGTGGGATATGGAAACCAATGAAAAACTGGATAAAGACGTCTTCCGCCGGGATCTGGGCAGTCTCACCGAAGCCTACGAAGCCATCTTAGCCCGCTTGGGGGTGCAGTCGTGTTGAACAAGGAACCGAATCCAGAACAGATCAAAAAGGACAAGCTCTACCTCAGCATGGGCTTAACGGATCAAGAATACCAGCGGATAGTCGAGAAACTAGGCCGCCTGCCCAACTACACAGAAACGGGCCTCTTTTCCGTTTTGTGGTCTGAGCACTGCAGCTACAAAAACTCCAAACCCGTCCTGAAGAAGTTCCCCACTAAGGGAGACCGCGTACTGCAAGGCCCTGGGGAAGGAGCCGGTGTGGTGGATATCGGTGGTGGGAAGGCTGTGGTCTTTAAGATCGAAAGCCACAACCATCCCTCTGCGGTGGAACCCTACCACGGCGCAGCCACCGGCGTGGGCGGCATCCTGCGGGACGTCTTCTCCATGGGCGCCAAACCAGTAGCCGTACTCAACTCCCTGCGCTTTGGTGAGCTAGATAATGAACGGACCAAATACCTTTTGAAGGAAGTCGTGGCCGGCATGGCTGGCTATGGAAACACCATGGGAGTTCCCACCGTGGGGGGAGAGTTC
>JAKOTU010000021.1 GCA_029776155.1 Bacillota bacterium
CGTCGTTTCCGTTGATTCTCCTTTCTCTGTTCCGCCTCTGCCTGTAATAGCTGGGCAAGAAACTCTTCGTAGCTCCATTGGCTGGCATGGGCCTCCCGAAGCAGTTGCTCAGGATGGGCGACGGTGGGAAGCTTAAGTTGCTTAGCATAGAGGCGTATGCGCTCGATGGCTGCGTTCACGCGGGTTCACCCCCCGCTAACATGGAATCATACGCCGAAAGGTCAACCTGCTTGATTTGAACGGGGTTGAGGATGGGCTTGTCCACCTTGGTGGAGTACTGGCCCTGCTCCAGTTTAGTTCGGACCGCTTCGTAAGCATAGGAGCCGACACTGGCCGCAGCCTCCATGCTTACGAGAAGGGCTGGCAGGCCGTACTCAGCCAAAAGCTTCAGCAACTTGACAACCTCATAGTCGCTACCCAGCTTTTTTGCAAAATCCCAAAAGGCAGAGGGCAGGCCGATAGCTTTTACTGGTTGAGCGTTCCACACTGATAGTGCTCGAGCTTGTACTGCACGCCATTTCGCTCATAGAGGCGGGGGTGGCTGGCGATTTGCTTGCCCCGGTGCCATATGGCTACCTCAAAGACTCCTGCTTTCACTGTAACTTCTTTACCCACGTACTCAAGTGGAATGTGGGTTTAAGTAGGCTTGTCCTGAGCGGGATTATGGGTTTGGCTGTTGGCGATGCGCTGGGTGTGCCGGTTGAGTTCAGGGAAAGAGAAACCCTGGCAAGAGACCCGGTGGTTGGCATGAGGGCTTACGGTACATACAACAAGCCTGCCGGCACATGGTCAGATGACACCAGCATGACCCTCTGCTTAATGAGCAGTCTTGCTAAGGGGCTAGATTACGATGAAATCATGCGCAACTTCCTGAAATGGTACAAAGCGGGTGAGTTCACAGCCGATGGACACACCTTTGACGTGGGAACAACCACAAGTGCGGCCTTGGAACGATTCGAAAGAGGTGTTCCTGCCCTAGAGTGCGGGGGAACCGGTGAGTACGACAACGGCAACGGATCTCTGATG
>JAKOTU010000028.1 GCA_029776155.1 Bacillota bacterium
CCGATGCGGGGCGGATCAAGCACCACCTCAAGCACAACCTCTGGCGGAGGGAAGCCGCGGTGCTGCTCGTGGGCTACCAGGCCCAGGGCACCTTAGGCCGCCGCTTGCAGGACGGCGCGGAAGAGGTGCGCATCCACGGGGAACCGGTGAAGGTGCGAGCGGAAATTGAGACCATCAGCGGCTTTTCCGCGCACGCGGATCAGGCCGGACTTTTAAAGTGGCTGAGGCGCTTCCGCCATCTGGGCCATGTGTTTGTTACCCACGGAGAGGCGGAGAGCGCCCAGGGCTTCGCGGAGCTGCTGGAGCGGGAACTGAATGTGCCCGTGGTCGTTCCCCGGCTGGATGAAAGCTTTGAACTCAAGGGAGCCCAGGCGGTGAGCACCTGGGATACCCACTACCGGGAGTTTGCCATCGCCGAGGACTTTTCCGGGGTGTGCCAGGTGGTCAGGCAGGCGGAGATCAAGTTTAGGGGCGCCTTTGGCCTGGCCAGCAGGCGCTTTAAGGTGCGCAACACCATCTATACCGCCTTCAACCTGGGCGATGCCAGGCAGTTCTTCGCCAAGGCTGCCCTGGCCCGCCTAGCTCACAAGGGGGCAGTGGACTGGGCCGCCTTGAGCCACCTGCCTCCGCAGGCAGACTGGGAAGGGGAACTGGCCCAACTGACCGGGGAAGAGCCCTGGCAGGTGGTGGAGCGGGAAGTCTTCCAGCCCCTGCACATGAACCGCAGCGGTTACTTTTTCCTCCATCAGCTCCCCGCCTGGGCAGCCTCGGGCTACACCACCGGGCAGGACGGGCGGCTGGTGGAAAACATCTTCGCCTTAGGGGGCAGCAAGCCCCAGCTCTTTTCCGGGGCTCCCGATCTGACCCGCTTCTGGCAGCAGCTGAGCGGAGGGGAGTTTCTGCCCCTGGAGGTGGTCAGGGAGCTTTTGGCCCCTTACTGGGACGACAAACTGGGGGTCTACAAAATCCCGGGACAAGCCCCGGGCGTTCAGGTCTTCTTTGGGGGTACTTTGGAGGAGCCCCTGTCCCTGGTTGTGCTCAGCAACGGAGAAGGGGGAGGGGAGCATGCCTTTGGGCAGCTGGCAGCACTTGGAAAGGTGGGTTTAGGCAGTGGCAGTAGTGCTCGGTAACGATTGGGATCAGCTTTTAGCAGAAGAATTCACTAAGGAATACTACCTCGCGCTGCGAGAGTTTTTGATTCAAGAATACCGCCAGCGCACCATCTATCCAGATATGTACAAGATTTTTGAGGCCCTCAAGCGCACCTCCTACGCCCAAACCAAGGTGGTGCTCCTGGGCCAGGATCCCTATCACGGCCCAGGGCAGGCCCATGGGCTGGCCTTTTCCGTGCCCAAGGGGGTAAGCCCGCCCCCGTCGCTGCAGAACATCTTCAAGGAGCTGGTGCGGGATCTGGGCGTTCCCGCACCGCCCCACGGCTGCCTAGAAGCCTGGGCCGATCAGGGGGTACTGCTTTTGAACACCACCCTGACTGTGCGCCGGGGCCAAGCCGGGTCCCACCAGGGCCGGGGCTGGGAGAAGTTCACCGATCGGGTGCTGGAACTGCTCAACCAAAAGGAAACCCCGGTGGTGTTTCTGCTCTGGGGTAGGCCAGCCCAGAGCAAACAGCGCTTAATTACCAATCCCCGGCACCTGGTTTTGGCCGCACCCCATCCCAGCCCCTTATCTGCCAGCCGGGGCTTTTTCGGCTGTGGGCACTTCTCCAAGGCCAATCAGTTTTTGGCCAGTACAGGGCAGCAGCCCATCGACTGGCGCATCGCTTAGGCAGTATGATCGCTTTCCAGAGCCTGGTCCACAAGGGCGCGGTCCAGGCTTTTGCTTGCCGCGGCGCCTAAAGCCCGCAGGTTCTCCGCGCGGGCGATTAGGTTGCCCCGGCCTGTTTTCAGCTGGTTGAAGGCCTGCTGGTAGGTACTCTGGCAGCGCTCCAGGTTGCGGCCCAGCTCTTCGAGGGTGCCCACAAACCCCACAAACTTGTCATAGAGGGCGCCGCCCTGTTTGGCGATTTCCAGGGCGTTGGCGGCCTGCTGGGCTTGCTGCCAGATGTTGGCAATGATCCAGAGGGTGGCCATGAGGGTGGTGGGGGTGGTGAGCACCACCTTCCGCTCCCAGGCGTACTGGAAAAGCTCAGGTTCTGCCTTCAGGGCCAGGGCGTAAGCCGGCTCCAGGGGCATAAACAGCAGCACAAAGTCGGGGGAGTTGACCCCGCTTTTTTGCTGATAGTGGCGCTGGGCCAGGGAATCGATATGGTTTTTCACAGAGCGCACCAGATCCTTCTCCAAAGCTTCCTGCGCTTGGGGATCGTCGCTGGCGGCATGGCGCTCATAGGCGACCAGGGATACTTTAGAGTCAATGATCAGGTGGCGGTTCTCTGGGAGGATGACCACCACATCGGGGCGGATTCTCGTGCCCTTTTCACTGCGCAGATCCAAGCCCTCGCCCTGGAGCACGTACTCCCGCCCTTCCCTCAGGCCCGAGGCCTCCAGAATGCGGCTTAGAATCATCTCGCCCCAATCCCCTTGGGTTTTGACCTCCCCCTTAAGGGCCTTGGCCAGGCGCTGGGCTTCCGCGGACATGGCCAGGCCCACCTGTTCCAGGGTACCGATTTTGATCATGCTTTCCCGGTGGGTGGCTTCCACCTTGGCTTGAAACTCCACCAGGCGCTCGCGCAGGGGCTCTAGGAGGCTGTGCAGCTGCTGGTTGGTCTGGGCGGACAGGGCCGAGGCTTTGGCTTCCAGGATCTCCTGGGCCAAGTTGCTGAAGGCATCCCTAAATTCCTGCTCTAAAGTTTTCAGGTACGCCTGTTCCTGCACCCTCTGCTTTCTGCTCAACTCCAGTTCAGCCTGGAGGGCAGCCTGGCGGCGCACCAGGAGCACGTAGGCTAAAAAGAACCCGAAGATCAGTCCTCCTGCTGCAGTTAGTAGGTAAGTGGTCATGGCCATCGCTTCCTTTCTAGAACTTAAGTTCGAGGCCGGGTTGGCTTTTCCTGTTTGCGCCCTGCGGCAGGGAAACGGAGCCAGACTGCGAATTAGTACCCGAGGGGTGATCGTGTGCAGAGGAGATTGATGGGCAACACCAAGGAAGAAGTGAGCTTGCTGGGGTTTGGCTGTATGCGCCTGCCGACGCGGGAAGATGGGGAAATCGATGAGGCTGAAGCTATTGCCCTGATCCGCTACGCCATCGATCATGGCGTCAACTACCTGGATACGGCCTACGGCTATCACAACGGGCAGAGTGAAGTGCTGGTGGGCAAGGCGGTAAGAGACGGCTATCGGGAGAAGGTGAAGATTGCCACTAAACTCCCCGTGTGGTTGGTCAAAGAGCCCGGGGACTGCCCCCGGCTCTTTAACGAGCAGCTGGAGCGGCTGGGGGTGGAGCGCGTTGATTTTTACCTGCTCCATGCCCTAAACCACAGCTCCTGGCAGCAGGCTCTGGAACATGAAGCCTTGGAGTTTTTGGAGCAGATGCAGCTGGAAGGGCGCATTGGCTATGTGGGCTTTTCCTTCCACGATGACCTGCAGGTCTTCCGGGAGATTATCGATGCTTATCCCTGGGATTTCTGCCAGATCCAGTTCAACTACATGGATGAATGCCATCAGGCTGGCTTGGCGGGGTTGAAGTATGCGGCGAGCAAGGGGCTGGGCGTGGTGATCATGGAGCCCCTGCGCGGCGGGCGCTTGGTCAAGAACCTACCTCCGGAAGTGGAGCAGCTGTTCCAGAGCGCTCCCATCCAGCGCACTCCCGCGGAGTGGGCCCTGCGCTGGGTGGCGGATCATCCTGAAGTGTCGGTGATCCTCAGCGGGATGAGTAAAATGAGCGACGTGGAAGAGAACATCCGGGTGCTCGCAGAAGCACAGCCCCACTCCTTAAGCAAAAAAGAACTGGGCATTATTGCCCAGGCCAGGGAGATCTACACCCAGCGGATTAAGGTCTTGTGTACGGACTGCCGCTACTGCCTGCCCTGCCCCCAAGGGGTGGAAATCCCCAGGATCTTCAGGATGTACAATGAGGCCCACATGTACAACACCTGGCAGTCCGAGGGGAAGCAGTACCAGAACCTGGCCAAAAACAGCAAGGACGCCAGCCAGTGCATTGCCTGCGGCAGCTGTGAGGCGGCTTGCCCGCAGAATCTGGAGATTATTGATCTTTTACAGATGGTTCACCGGGCCTTTGCCAGCCAAGGCTAGACTGACGCCGGCCTTAGTTAAGGAGTGGAATACCGCCGCGGTAATGGCCCCATCCGCGAGGTGGTGCAGAGCGGTGCCCAGCCCGATGACGATCAAGGCCTGGCGGAAGGTAAACCCGAAGGGCAGCACTACCAGGGTTTCTCCGAGGACATGGATGGGCCAAGCCACAAGGAGCGCCTTCCAGAGCCGCTGATCCCTGCGGTAAACCCAAGCCCCCGCGACGCCAAAGAGCACGTGCACAGCAGCCCGCAGGGCCACCACGGGCCCTAGGGTGAGGAGAAAGCCCAGGCTGGAGCCGAACCCAACCAGGGCGGCGGTCCAGGGGCTGATGGTCATGGCCAGCATGGAGGGCAGGTGGCTGGCTAGGGTAGCGGAAAAGGGTGGAATCACCACCTGCAGCCAACCCTGAAAGGCTAGGGGGATGAGCAGGGCCAGTGCTGTAAGGAGCGCACCGTAGAGCAGTTCTTTTACGCTGAGGCGCATCAGGGGTACCTCGCCTTCTTTACAGGTGTATATACACCTGTATAGTATACCATGGCGATGGTTTTGGCAAGCAGGGGATGGGGGAGTTAAGATGA
This sequence comes from Bacillota bacterium, assembly GCA_029776155.1. GTDB lineage: Bacteria > Bacillota > Limnochordia > Darwinibacteriales > Darwinibacteriaceae > DTU010. Next base: position 4,781 of record JAKOTU010000028.1, read on the forward strand.
GGCAGGAAGAGCGCCGGGCCCGAATTTTGGCCCTCCTTTCAGAAACAGATGGCCCCGTTACAGGTTCGGCCTTAAGCAGCCTGTTCGGGGTAACGAGGCAGGTGATCGTGGGGGATGTGGCGGTGCTGAGGGCCCAAGGCGCGGAGATAATCGCCACGCCCCAGGGCTATCTTCTGCCTAAGCCTTCCGCCGCCGGAGTGCGCAGCCGCCTGGCGGTGCGCCACGGGCCGGAAAGGGAGGCCCTCGCGCAGGAGCTCAACTTGATTGTGGATGCGGGGGGGACGGTTGTGGATGTGTCCGTGGAGCATCCTTTGTACGGCGAGCTTACGGCCAACCTCCAGCTGAGCACCAGAGGCGATGTGCAGCGCTTTATGGACAAGATGGAAGAGCTGCAGGGCGAGCCGCTGTTGGTGCTTACGGGGGGGTATCATCTGCACACCATTGAAGCTCCAAACCCCAAGGTTATGGAAGGCATCAAGGAGGCGCTGCGCGCCGCGGACTTTTTAATGGAGTAAAGGTGACTTTGAGGAAAGTATAGGTGATAACCGTGATTATCGTGGGGATAGCCGGGGGGACCGGCTCGGGCAAGACCACCTTCGCCCAGGCTCTCCAGGCGGCCATGGGTGAAGAGTGCGTAATCATTTCCCAGGACTCGTATTATGTGGCTAATACCGATCTGCCCTTCGCAGAGCGTTTGAAGATCAACTACGATCACCCCGATGCCTTTGAAGATGAGCTGCTCATTGCCCACCTGGAGATGCTCAAGCGGGGCCAGGCCATTGAGGTGCCGGTGTACGATTTTGAGATCTACGCCCGCACCGAGCGCACCATTTTGGTCCAGCCCCGCCGCATTGTAATTGTGGAAGGAATTATGGTGCTGGTCAACCCCGAGCTGCGCAGGCTTTTTGATCTTAAGGTGTTTGTGGATACGGATGCGGATGTGCGGGTGCTGCGCCGTTTGGTTCGGGATGTGCAGGAGCGGGGGCGGAGCCTAGAGTCGGTGCACGCCCAGTATTTGTCCACGGTAAAGCCCATGCACGAAGCGTTTGTGGAACCTTCTAAGAAGTACGCGGACCTGATCGTGCCGGAAGGGGGCCACAACCAGGTGGCCCTGGAGACGGTGGCGGCCCTCCTGCGCCAGTATCTAGAGGATGGCCGCAGCCCCCGGGACAGAGGGAGATGAACAGAACATGGCCAGGCTGGAAGGTACGACGGATGGGCTGCACTGCGCAGCCCTGGGCGCAGAATCGCTGCCGGTGGTTCTGCTCAACGGCCCGGTGTGCACCAGCACCGGGCTCTACCGGGTGAGTGAGCTGGATGTGGAACGGGCCCGGAGCTTGGTGCGCCTCTACGGCTGGGTTTCTGCGGTGGGGCATGAAGCCGCGGCTGCGGTGTTTTCCCGCATCCTGGGCGTGGCGGTGCCCATGAACCGGGTGGAGTACGAGCAGCAGGCGGGCCAGCTGGCCATTGCCCTGCAGCTCAGGCAGCGGGCCCGGGAGGGGCAGATCTTGAGCGTGGAAGAGATGCTGCAGATCGGTTTCCGCCTGCTTTTGTTGGAGCGGCTGGAGTAAAGGAGAGTATCCATGGCCAAAGAAAAGCTGATCACACTTGTCTTGGCAGGCGGCGTGGCCGCCATTTCCACTTCTGCCGTGCTCATCCGCCTAGCGGAGGCACCTGCCCCGGTCACTGCCTTTTACCGCATGTTCTTTGCGGCCCTGTGTTTTCTGCCCCTGGCCCTTAGGGAACGGACGGGAAAGCTTACGGGAAGCCAGCTCAAACTGGCCTTGGGGGCAGGCTTGATGCTGGCTTTGCACTTTGCCCTCTGGATGACCTCCCTGGAGCATACCAGTGTGGCCAGTTCCGTGGTACTGGTGACCACCCAGCCTTTGTGGGTGTTTTTGCTTTCTGTGCTCTTTTTGGAGGAAAAGCCCACGCCCCGCATGTGGCTCGGCTTGGCGGTGGCCTTAGGCGGCAGCCTGCTGGTCACCTTTACCCAAGGGGCGGGGGGAGAGTCTAGGCTCTACGGCAATGTGCTGGCGGTGGCAGGGGCTTGGGCCATGGCCTGCTATTTCCTCCTCGGGCGCAGGCTGCGCCGGGAACTGCCCCTGGCCCTCTATTCCCTTTTGGTCTACGGCAGTGCCGCGGCCTGTTTGGCCCTCTTTTCCCTGCTGCGGGGCCTGCCCTTCAAGGGTTTTCCCCCTTTGACCTGGGTTATGTTTGCCGCTTTGGCCTTAATTCCCACGGTGCTGGGGCATAATAGTCTGAACTGGGCGCTGAAGTACCTGCCCGCGACCATGGTTTCCGTTACCATCCTAGGTGAACCACTGGGCGCCAGCATCCTGGCGGTGTTTGTCCTCAAGGAAGTGCCTTCGCCCTTGGAAGCCTTCGGCAGCCTGGTCACTCTAGTGGGTATCTACCTGGTGTGGCAGGGTAAGGCCCGGCCCTCAGCTAGCACCACCACTTCCCCTTAAGCCCAGACTGCCTGGGCTTTTTCCCAAGGCGTGGGGAGGGTAAAGGTTCAATAGTCCGATAATTGCGTCAATAGACGCAAATCTTCCCGGGCAGTAGGATTTATAATTTCGCCGCAGAATACGCATAATATTAACAGAAAGAAGGGAAGTGGTTACGTTGGTTAAGGAAATGTTATCCAAACGGGTGCAGGCAATCAAGCCCTCGGGCATCCGCAAGTTTTTCGATATTGCGGCGACCATGGAGGATGTCATTTCCCTGGGCGTGGGCGAGCCGGATTTCCCCACCCCCGAACCCATTCGCACCGCGGGGATCCGCTCCATCACCGAAAAGGGTACCCGCTATACCGCCAACTCAGGCCTGATGGAGCTGCGCCGGGCGATCAGCAGCTACCTGGAGCACCGCTTTACCCTGGAGTATGATCCCCAGGATCAGGTGCTGGTCACCGTGGGCGGCAGCGAGGCGGTGGATCTGGCCCTGCGTGCGGTGGTGGATCCCGGTGATGAAGTGCTCGTCCCTGAACCAACCTTCGTATCCTACGCTCCCTTAACCATTATGGCCGGCGGTGTGCCGGTGCCGGTGCCCACCTATGAAAGGGATGACTTCCGCCTCACCGCGGAGGCCATTAGGCCCCTCATCAGTGAGCGTACCAAGGCAATTGTGTTTTGTTATCCCAATAATCCCACCGGGGCGGTGATGGAAAAGGAAGATTTGGCGGCCATTGCCGGGCTTCTGCGGGAGCACCGCCTGGTGGTGATCTCCGATGAGGTGTACGCGGAGCTGGTGTACGGGGTAGAGCATACCTCCATCGCTTCCCTGCCGGGGATGTACGAGCGCACCGTACTGGTGAGCGGCTTTTCCAAGGCCTTTTCCATGACCGGCTGGCGCCTGGGCTACGCCTGCGGCCCCAGGGAGCTCATCGCCGCCATGAAGAAGATTCATCAATACGGAATTATGAGTGCCCCCACCACGGCCCAGTGGGCGGCCATTGAGGCTTTAGAAAACGGATGGGCGGATGTGGAAAAGATGCGCCGGGAGTATGATCAGCGCAGGCAGTTCATTGTGCAGGGGTTTAGGGCCATGGGGCTGTCCTGCTTTGAACCTAGGGGTGCCTTTTACTGTTTCCCCAGGATCTCCGATTTGGGCCTGAGTTCCGAGGAGTTTTGCACGGCCCTCTTGGAGGCCGAGCGGGTGGCGGTGGTGCCCGGTTCCGCCTTTGGCGATTCGGGTGAAGGTTTTGTGCGGGTGTCCTACGCCTATTCCCTGGACAGCATCAAGCAGGCCCTGGAACGCATGGACCGCTTTATTCAAAAGGCGGCTGGGGGGAGTGTTAAGTGGACCGCAGGGTGAAAATTGTGGTAGCCCCCGACTCCTTTAAGGGCAGCCTCAGCTCCACGGAAGCGGCTGAGGCCATGGCCAGAGGAGTGAGGCGAGTGTTGCCCGAAGCGGAGGTGATTCCTCTGCCCCTTTCCGATGGGGGCGAAGGGCTGGTGGAAGCGCTGGTGGCGGGAAGCGGGGGCGAGCTTTTGGAAAAAGAAGTAACTGGGCCCCTAGGCACACCGGTCCGGGCTCAGCTGGGCCTTATGGGTGGGGGTAAGACCGCGGTAATTGAGATGGCCCAGGCCTCGGGCTTGGTTTTGGTGCCGGAAGAAAAGCGCAATCCCCTGGTGACCACCACCTTTGGCACCGGCGAGCTCATCGCCAAAGCGCTCGATCTGGGCTGCACCCACCTCATTATCGGCATTGGCGGGAGTGCCACCAATGATGGGGGCATGGGTATGGCCCAGGCCCTGGGCGTGCGCTTTTTCGATGAAGAAGGGGAGCTTCTGGGTTCGGGCGGTGGGGAGTTGGCGCGCCTGGCCTCCATCGATTTGAGCCGCCTCGATCCCCGCCTTGCCGAGGTGACCATCGAGGTGGCCTGCGATGTGACCAATCCCCTCACGGGGCCCCAGGGCGCAGCCCACGTGTATGGGCCCCAAAAGGGGGCGACACCGGAGATGGTGGAGCTTTTGGATCGGGCCCTGGAAAGGTATGACCTCATTTTACAGCGCGATGTGGGGAAGAATGTGGGTAAGATTCCGGGAGCAGGCGCGGCTGGAGGTTTAGGGGCGGGCCTCATGGCCCTGCTGGGGGGCAGGTTAGTGTCAGGCATTGAGCTGGTGCTCACCGCCTTAGACTTTGAAAACAAAGCCAGGGGGGCAAGCTTGGTGCTCACGGGAGAAGGCAAGTTCGACGCCCAGTCGGCTTACGGGAAGGTGCCCCTGGGCGTGGCCCGCCGCAGTAGGGCTTTGGGGGTGCCTGTGGTGGTGATTGCCGGCACCGTGCTGCCCAGCGCGGAAGTTCTGCACAGGGAGGGGGTCGGTGCCTACTTTTCCATCCTCAACCGGCCCATGAGCCTCCAGGAAGCCATGGCCGAAGCGGCGGAGCTTCTGGAAAACCAAGTGGCTGAAGTGATCCGTCTGTTCAGCATCCAAAACAGGGAGTGATCTTATGCAAGGACCGGGTTTGCTCATTCTGCTCTTAGCGGCCATCGCCTTTATTGTGTACATGACCGCGAGGGTCAGGCTGCATCCCTTTCTCGTTCTGCTCTTGGCCTCCTTGGGTGTGGGGTTAATTGCTGGACTGCCCCCGCAGCAGGTGATCAGCTCCATGACCGGAGGCTTTGGCAGCACCCTCTCCAGCATCGGTATCGTCATTGCCGCGGGCACCATCATCGGGTTTATCATGGAAAAAAGCGGCGCGGGCATGGTCATGGCCAACTCCATATTAAGGCTGGTGGGCGAGGAACGCTCCGCCCTGGCTATGGCTTTCACAGGCGGTGTGGTTTCGGTGCCCGTGTTCTGTGACTCGGGGTTTGTGATCCTCTCGCCCCTGAACCGCACCCTGGCGGCCCGCAGCAAGCAGTCCCTGGCCGTTTTTGCCATCGCCTTGAGCATGGGCTTGTATTCCACCCACGTTTTTGTGCCGCCAACACCGGGGCCTATTGCCGGGGCCGGCACCATCGGAGCCGATCTGGGCTCGGTCATCCTCTGGGGTTTGATCGTGTCCATACCCACCATCTTGGCTGGGTACTGGTTCGCCAAGCGCTACGGTTCCCAGATCCACATCGATCCCGCACCCCAGGCTGAGGATGGGCCAAAGAAGCAGGGGGAACCTAAACACTATCCTTCCGTGCTGAAGTCCTTTGCGCCTATTGTGGTGCCGGTGGTGCTCATCGCCCTGAAATCCTTCGCGGATTACCCCACCAGGCCCCTGGGCACAGGCGCCCTGCAGGTGCTTTTGGGCTTTATCGGCAATCCCAATATCGCCCTGCTCATTGGGGTGTTCCTGGCTTTCCTGACGGTGCCCAAGATTACCAAGGAAGTGCTGGGCGATTGGGTGGGGGTAGGCCTGGCCAGTGCCGGCAGCATCATCTTGATCACAGGAGCCGGCGGAGCTTTGGGCCAGGTGATCCGGGATACGCCCATTGCCGGCTATCTCTCCAGCTCCTTAAGCGGGCTGCAGTTCGGCATCTTAGTGCCCTTTCTGCTCTCGGCCGCCCTGAAGACTGCCCAGGGTTCCTCCACCGTGGCCATCATCACCACGGCGGGGATCATCGCACCTCTGCTGGAGGCTTTGGGGCTGGCTGCGGGGCTGGGACCCACCTTCACGGTGCTGGCCATTGGCGCCGGTTCCATGACCGTCTCCCACGCCAATGACAGCTATTTCTGGGTTGTGGCCCAGTTCTCCGATATGGAGGTGGGCCAGGCCTACCGCCTCCAGACCCTAGCTTCTTTGGTGTGCGGTATAGTGGGGATTATTGTGATCAGCATCCTCTACTTCATCTTGGTCTAGGAAGCGAAGGGCAGCAGCAAGGCCGCTCCCCCAGGGGCGGCCTTAACTCTTTAACTCTGCTTTTTGGGGGGCCGTGGGCCGTAGTACTGGTAGTACTGGCATTCAATCCCACCGTTATACAGTTTGCGGCGCTTGGTGGCCCTGGAACCGAACAGCTTTTCCAAGTGGGGATAGGCGGTGAGGATGTAAAAAGACCAGGTATCCAGCTCTTTTCTTAAGCGGGCTAGCTCCTTGTAGAGGGCCCGCACTTCTTTATCTTCACCCAAGCGTTCCCCGTAGGGGGGATTGGTAATCAGCTTCCCGTACTGTTTGCTGGTGCCCACTGCCCTCACATCCAACCTCTGGAAATGGATGGAGGCGGACACACCCGCAAGTTCCGCATTGCGGCGGGCAATTTTCAGGGCCTGGTCATCAATATCGGTGCCCAGCAGGTAAACGGGCGGTTCAGGACGGATCGCATCCCGGGCTTCTTCCCGTACCCTGCGCCAGAGCCTGCTTGGGATCCAGGGCCAGTTTTCCGCGGCAAAGGAGCGGTTCAGCCCCGGAGCAATGTTGTGTCCCCAAAGTGCGGCTTCAATGGGAATGGTCCCGGAGCCGCAGAAGGGATCGAGGAAGGGAGTATCGGGATGCCAGCGGGCCAGCAGCACCAGGGCGGCAGCTAGAGTTTCCTGGAGAGGTGCCTCTCCAGCCAGCTCCCGGTAGCCCCGCTGGTGCAGGGCGGTGCCGCTGGTATCTAAGCTCAACGTGGCCACATCCTTGAGGAGGGCCACTTCAATTTTCATCAGGGGTCCATCTTCCGGGAACCACTCCAACCGGTATTTCTGCTTCAGGCTTTCCACCACTGCCTTTTTCACAATGGCCTGACAGTCGGGTACGCTGTACAGGGTAGACTTCACGGAGCGCCCTTCCACGGGGAACTGGGCGTTTTTGGGCAGGAAATCGGCCCAGGGCAGGGCCTTAGTCTGCTCAAAGAGCTCCTCGAAGGTGGCGGCCCGAAACTCGCCTACCTTGATCTTCACCCTGGCCGCGGTGCGCAGCCAGAGATTGGTCCGGCAGATGGCCAGTTCATCGCCGGGGAACTCCACCTTCCCGTTTTCCACTTTGGTTTCTGTATAACCGAGCTTGTGCAGCTCCTCTGCCACCACGGCTTCCAAGCCGAAGGTGGAGGTGGCCATTAAGTTCAACTGGTGCATGCAACCATTCCTTCCCAGATGCTGAGGTTATTATACCACGCGGGGGCAGAAGTTGGGGCTCCCTGCAACACAAAGCCGGAAAGGGGACAAACTAGCAGGAAGAAGCTGTGCTGGGAGGAGCTTGGTCATGCGCAAAGTGATCATCCACTACCACCGGGACGACGGCAATTATGAACCCTGGAGTGTGTGGGTTTGGCCGGAAGGGTGCGGCGGGCAGAGCGTGCCCTTTACCGGTCAGGACCACTTCGGTCGGTTTGCCGTGTGCCAGGTGGGCAGGGAGCACAGGCGCATCGGCTTTCTCATCCGGGGCCAGTCCTGGGAAAAGGACATCGCCCACGACCGCTACATCGAAGATTTCGTGGGCGATACCGCGGAAGTGTGGCTGGTGGCCGGCGATCCCAACGTTTACCTGGCGCCGCCCCCCCACCTTAGGGCCAGGATCAGGGTCTTTGCCGAGCTGGAAGTGCTCATCCACTACTACCGCCACGATGGCAGCTACGGAGGTTGGAACCTGTGGGTTTGGACGGGGGAGGGGCCGGGGCGGCAGGTGGAGTTCACCGAGCGGGACGAGTATGGAGTGACTGCAAGGATCGTGCTCCCCGAGCAGAGCGACGGGGGGGAGCTGGGGTTTATCGTGCGCAAGAGCCTGCCCGGCCGGGCCTGGGCCGCCAAGGATGGGGGAAAAGACCGCTTCATTCCCCTGTACCGCACCTCCCGGCAGGGGCGTTTGGAAGTGTGGCTGATGCAGGATGATCCCCGCCTTTACTATCGCCAGCAGGATGTGGACCGCACGCCCAGGCTCCTTTTGGCGGCCCTGGAAGACACCTCAACCATCAGGGTGGAGTGCTATCTCCCCGTCTACTGCCCAGAACCAAACTGGGGCTTTAGGCTGTATCAAGGGACAGTCGAAGTGCCTTTAGCCCAAGTGGAGTCGGTCTACACCCAGGGCAGCCCCAAAGCCTTTATCCTCCAGACCTTACAGCCTTTGGACCTCACCAAACGCTATGCTGTGCGCCACGCCACCCACGGCGAGCTCCCCGTTTCCTTGGGCAGGGCCTTTGACAGCGCAGAGTTCGCCGATGCTTTCCACTACAGCGGCTCTGATCTGGGGGTAACCCTGGGCGAAGCCCAGACCACCTTTAAGGTGTGGGCGCCCACCGCGGAGCGGCTGGAGCTCATCCTCTACAAAACAGGGTCAGGGGGCAGGGGGATCAAACGGCCCATGAGCAAAGGGGAGCGGGGAGTCTGGTCCGTCTCCCTTTATGAAAACCTGGAGGGCTGGTTTTACAACTACCTGGTTACCCACGGCGGCAGAACAGAGGAAGTGGTGGACCCTTACGCCAGGGCCGTGGGGGTGAACGGGCGGCGGGGCCAAATTGTGGATCTGCGCAAGACCGATCCCCTGGGCTGGGCAGAACTGAAACCCCTGCCTTTGCAAAGTCCGGTGGATGCGGTGATCTACGAAGTCCATGTGCGGGACTTTTCCAGTGCCCCCTCTTCCGGGATCAAGGCCAAGGGTCAGTACTTGGGTCTAGTGGAGAAGGGAACCACAACGCCGGGGGGGACTGTTACTGGCCTGGATCACCTGGTGGATTTGGGGATCACCAGCGTGCATCTGCTGCCCATCTTCGACTTTGCCACAGTGGATGAGGCCAATCCCCTGGGCAGTTACAACTGGGGCTACGATCCTTTAAACTTCAATGTGCCGGAAGGGTCCTACGCCAGCGACCCTAGGGACGGGAGGGTGCGCATCCGGGAGCTTAAGGAGATGATTCTAGAGCTCAACCGGGCCGGGATCGGGGTGATCATGGATGTGGTGTACAACCACACGTTCCACAGTGTGGAATCTTCCCTGCACAAACTGGTGCCCGGCTACTACTACCGCCACGACTCCCGGGGCGGGTTTTCCAACGGCTCAGGCTGCGGCAACGAACTGGCCGATGAGCGCTCCATGGTGCGCAAGCTGATCGTGGATTCGGTAACCTACTGGGCCCAGGAATACAAGATCGCCGGCTTCCGCTTTGATCTCATGGGCCTGCACCATGTGGACACCATGCGCGCGGTGCGCAGGGCGCTGGATGAAATCAACCCGGAAATCCTCATCTACGGGGAGGGCTGGGCGGCGGGGCCCAGCACCCTCCCCGAGTACGCGCGGGCGGTGAAGGAAAACACCCACGAGCTTCCAGGCATTGCCTCTTTCTGCAACGATCTGCGGGATGGGATCAAAGGGCACGTGTTCCACACCCAGGAGGGGGGCTTTATCCAAGGCCGGGGTTTGGCAGAATCGGTGAAGTTCGGTCTGGTGGGGGCCGTGCAGCATCCCCAGATCAACTACCACCAGGTGCTCTACTCCAAGGGGCCCTGGGCCTTGCATCCCAGCCAGAGTGTTACTTACGCGGAAGCCCATGATAACCTTACGCTGTGGGATAAGCTGCTCTGCACCACCGACCCTGAAGACCACGCCCAGCGCATCAAAATGATGAAGCTGGCCCAAACCATTGTCCTTACTGCCCAGGGCATACCCTTCCTCCATGCGGGCCAGGAGTTTGCCCGCAGCAAGGGGGGCGATTCCAACAGCTACCAGTCGCCGGATCAGGTGAACCAGCTGGATTGGGAGCGCAAGGCAGAATTCCTGGAGCTCTACAGGTACACCAAGGATCTCATCGCCCTGAGGAAAGCAAGGCCCGCCTTCCGCCTGCGCACCGGGGAGGAAGTGCGCCGCTTTCTTCAGTTCTTAAAGGTACCGCGAGGGGTGATCGGTTTTGCGCTCGGGCCCCATGCCGGTGGAGACAGCTTTGAAACCATCCTGGTCTTTTTCAACAGCAACCCCCGGAAAGTGGAAGTGGCGGTGGAGGCGGGCTGCTGGGAAGTGCTGGTCAACGAGGATGGCGTGGGACATCTGAGCATTGTGACGGGCCCCAAGGTGGTGCTGCCCGCCCTCAGTCCCTTGATTCTGGCCCGCGGAGGTGAAGGGAGATGAAGTGGACCGCTTCTCCTTACAGCGCATACGACCGCTACCTCTTCCACCAAGGGACCCATTACTACGCCCACACCTTTATGGGTGGACACCTCACAGAAGAGAACGGAATCAAGGGGGCCCGCTTCGCCGTGTGGGCGCCCCATGCCCAAAGGGTTGCGGTGGTGGGGGACTTCAACAATTGGGATGGACGCAGACACCCCATGCAGCGCATGCCCCAGTCGGGGATTTGGGCCCTGTTTATTCCGGGCCTGAAGGAGGGGGATCTGTACAAATACGAGATCTTGACCAAGGACGGCCATCTACTTCTCAAGGCCGATCCCTTTGGTTTTTGGATGGAAAAGAAACCCAACACCGCTTCACGCCTGTGCGATCTCCAGAGCTACAACTGGCAGGATCACAAGTGGCAGGCCCAAAAGGACCACCGCAACCATTTCCAGGAACCCATGCTCATCTACGAAGTGCACCTGGGGTCGTGGAGGAGAAAGAATGGGGAGTACCTAAGCTACCTCGAGCTCGCCCAGGAACTGATCCCCTACGCCAAGGAAATGGGCTACACGCACCTGGAGCTGCTCCCCATTATGGAGCATCCCTTTGATGGGTCCTGGGGCTACCAGACCATGGGTTACTTCGCCGTGACCAGCCGCTATGGGCATCCCAGGGAGTTTATGGCCTTTGTGGATCTGTGCCACCAACACGATCTGGGGGTGATCCTCGATTGGGTGCCGGGGCATTTCGTAAGGGATGACCCGGGGCTGCGCCTTTTTGACGGGACACCCTGCTACGAGTACGCGGATCCCAGGCGGGCCGAGAACCGGGGCTGGGGGACCAACAACTTCGATCTGGGCAAAACGGAGGTGCAGAGCTTTCTCATCTCCAATGCCATCTTTTGGTTTGATGTTTACCATATAGATGGGCTGAGGGTGGATGCGGTGGCCTCCATGCTCTATCTGGATTACGATAAGGGGCCAGGGGAGTGGAATCCCAATGCCTACGGGGGCAAGGAAAACCTAGAGGGGATCGCCTTTTTGCGCAAGCTCAATGAACAGGTCTTTGCCCGCTTTCCGGGAGCGATCATGATGGCCGAAGAAAGCACGGCCTGGCCCATGGTGACCATGCCCACTTACTTAGGAGGACTCGGTTTCAACTACAAGTGGAACATGGGCTGGATGAATGACATGCTCAGGTACATGAGTCTGGACCCCATCTACCGGAAGTACCACCACAACCTGGTCACGTTCTCCTTCATGTACACTTTCAGCGAGAACTTCCTTCTGCCCCTCTCCCACGATGAGGTGGTGCACGGTAAACGCTCACTCCTGGACAAGATGCCGGGGGATTACTGGCAGAAGTTTGCGAACCTACGGACACTCTTGGCCTTTATGATGGCCCATCCCGGCAAGAAGCTCCTCTTCATGGGCTGTGAGTTCGGTCAGTTCATTGAATGGAACTGCGAACAGAGCCTAGACTGGCACCTGCTTGATTACCCCATGCACCACAAGCTTTGGGAATACAATAAAGCACTCAACCAATTCTACCCAAAAAACCCCTGCCTCTGGCAGCTCGACCACTCTCCAGAAGGATTCCAATGGATCGATGGCAGCGACAGTGAGCAGAGCGTGCTCATCTTCATGCGGAAAGGCAGAGACGAGCAGGATTACATGGTTGTAGCCGCAAACTTCACGCCGGTTGTGAGAGAGAACTACCGCATCGGTGTACCTGAACTAGGCACCTACAAAGAAGTGTTCAACAGCGACAACACTAAATGGGGAGGTTCGGGACAGGCAAACACACACCTCAAGGCAGAGCCCATACCCTGGCACAATCAACCCTACTCACTGCAGCTGAAGCTGCCTCCGCTGGCGGTGGTGTTCTTAAAGAAAACCACAACAAGATGATCTGTGCATACTCAAAAAATTCTCAGACTGGGGGCTAAAGGTTTTCAGGAGGGGGACGATAATAAAAGCGAACGGGTAAGGAGCTGTAGGCCTAAGCTGCTTACTTGGGGACAGAAGCTGAGTATGGCCAACTCAGCTGAAGTCCAGGGGAATACGGATGTTCCCAAAAAAGCTTAACACCACAAGGAGGTAAAGCAATGAGAATCAACAACAACATCATGGCGCT
>JAKOTU010000040.1 GCA_029776155.1 Bacillota bacterium
CAAGCGGCAGTGGAGAAAGCCGCCTGGGCACGCCACATGCGGATTAAAGAAGTCCGGTCTGCATGCCGATAGTTATTTAGGAAAGCTTAGGGATGAGGTGGAGAAGATGAGAATCTCCGGTTTGAACTCTGGGTTGGATATAGAACAGATTGTCAGCGATCTCGTACGGGCGCAGCGCATTCCCATGGACCGGGTGTACCAGCAGAAAGTGTTGGCGGAATGGAAGCGCGATGCCTACCGGGAAGTGAACAGCAAGCTGCTGCGGTTTCGCAATTTGGCCTGGGACTTTACCCTGCAGGGCACGTTCCTCAAGAAGACCGCCGTTTCGTCGCGGCCTGAAATCTTAACGGCCGCGGCTTCTGGAACAGCTGCCGAGGGAAGATACGATCTCAGGGTTGAGCAGCTGGCCGAGGCGGCGAGGTTTGTGGCAACTAACGTTCAACTGCCCCAGCCCGCATCGGGGGAAGGGGAAGAAGGGCCTGGGGAACCTGAATCATTTTCCTTTTCCATCGGAACCAGTGCCGATAAGTGGGCCACTTTCACCTTCGCAGCTGGTACTAGTCTAGAGGACATAGCCGCAGCCATCAATGCTAAGAAGCTGGGGATCCATGCCTTTGCCCAGGACGGGCAGATTTCCTTTACCACCACTGCCACCGGCGCGGAGGCGAAGTTCTTCGTAGATGGAGAGTTTCTGTCTCTATTCGGCACGGATCTGTCCCTGGACCAAGGAGATGGAATCGTCATCGACGAAGAGGGCGATCAGCTCTATGCCCTGCAAGAGGGAGGCAGCAAGGTTACAGGACAAGATGCCCAGGTCGCGATTAATGGTGTCACAGCCTCCTACAGCACCAACACCTTCACCTTCAACGGCATTACCGTCAACCTGCTAGCTGCTGAAGCGGATACCACCGTGGTCATCGAAGTCAAGCAGGATGTGGATGCGGTGGTGGAGAAGGTCAAGGAATTCGTCAATCTGTACAATGAACTGGTTTCGGAACTCAACGGCCTGCTCCGGGAAGAGGTGTATCGAAACTTCGCGCCCCTCACTGAAGAGCAGAGGGAGGCTATGTCGGACAAGGAGATCGAGCTCTGGGAAACAAAGGCCAAGAGCGGCCTGCTCCGTTCCGACTCCATCCTCAGGTCCGTGCTCAGCGATATGCGCACGGCCCTCAGCGGCGTAGTGCAGAGGGAAGGAGCGGGCTCGGTAGGGCTGCGGGAGATCGGGATTACCACCGGCGCCTGGTATGAGTACGGCAAGCTGTACCTGAACGAGGATAAGCTGAGGGCAGCCCTGGAAGAGAATCCTGATGCGGTGCGCGATCTCTTTACGCAGCAGGGCGAGAGTGAGGGATTAGCCCGGCGGCTCACCGCGGTTTTGGATCGGTCCATGGACCGCATTACCGACACTGCCGGAAAGGCTACCATACCGTATGATCAGAGTTTTTTGGGCAACCGCATCCGCGAGTACGAATCCCGGCTCAGTGCCATGGAAGAGCGCCTGCAGCGTTATGAAGAACAGCAGTGGAGAAAATTCACGGCCATGGAGAAGGCCCTGGGCCAGCTCTATGCCCAGAGCGACTGGCTTTACCAGCAGCTCATGGCCATGCAGGGATGATGTGAGTGGCTGAGCGACTCTATGCACAGAAACTGGATCTATTCCGCCACCTCAGAGAGCTCACCACTCGCCTGGCGAGCTTAACCCAGGATCAGCTGGTTAGGGAAGAGCGGGCCTCAGAAGGCCTGCTTGAGCTCTTGGCCGAACGGGAGCGGCTTATGGAAGAGATCGACGGGCTCGATGCTGAGCTGGCGAAAATGGGGGCGGCAGGGCCGCAGGGAGCGCTGAAGGAAGCCTTGCTGGCGGAGATGTTGGAGATCCAACATTTAGATGCTGAACTGGAAAAGGTGCTGCAGAGCAGCATGGCTCACCTGCGGCAGGAAGCTCGCAAGATTCAAGGCGGGAAGCAGTCGCAGCGTGCCTACTTTGGAGGTTCCAGCCCAGAAGGGGCGTTTATCGACAAAAGACGTTAGGCCGGTGCTTATCACGGCCTTTTTTTGGGAGGATTCATGGGCGACTTTTTTGGTTTTGCCAAGGAACTGCTGGAAAAGGGGCGGGCGCAGGTTGCTGACCCTTACGCCCATGCTGAGCTATATGACCTGCTCAATCCGGGCCGCGCCGACGATGAGTTTTACGCGCGGTTTGCCCAGGAACAAGGGGGCCGGGTGTTGGACCTGGCCTGCGGTTCGGGGCGATTGCTTCCTCTCCGGTTGGATGCTGGTCTGGAAGTGGCCGGTTTGGATCTTTCCCCTGCCATGTTGGAGCGTGCCCGGCGCCGCTTGGGCGGAAGGGCCCAAGGGGTGGAACTAGTGCAGGGCGATATGCGCACGTTTACCTTTGAGCGGCCTTTTCAGACCATTATCATACCCTATTGCTCCCTTATGTACATGTACAGCGATGAAGACCGCTTAGCTGTGCTGCGGAGATGCCATGCGCATCTGCTGGAGGGTGGTTGGCTCGTCTTTGATTTTCTGGCTGGACAGGTGGAACTGGGAGAGGGTCTGCCTGCTTTGGCTTTGCAGGGCCTGCATCCCTTCACCGGAGACCTTGTGGTTAGTGTTGTGCAGATCAAAGGCTTGGCGGCGGATCTGAGGCTGCTTAACCAGGTTAACTACGTGCTGCCCCCAGACCCGCAGCCGGCTCAGGTAACGGTGTATGCCAGCAGGGAAGCGGTGATCCAGCCAGCGCGCATGGCAGGTCTCCTTGCCCAGGCTGGCTTTAGCGTCCAGGGAGTCTACGCCAACTCTCTACTCCAGGAGTATGCTGGCGGGGAAGAATGCCTGATTATCGCCTATAAGGGCCGGAACTAGGAGGGTCTGACCATGAAAATAAAACCGGGTGATTACGCCATCCACAACCGCATGGAAGATGTGGCCAAACAGGCTGTGGCTCTGGTCCTGGAAGAGCATGACGCTGGCTGCAGCTGCAGGATGTGCCGTGAAGATATGCAGTCTCTACTCCTTAACCAACTGCCGCCCCGGTATGTTTCCGTTGTGCCTTCAATCCCCCTTGAACCGCTGCGCATGGAGGAGCTGGAGGCGGAAACTGCAGCCAAGGTGATGTGGGAAGCTCGCCGGGCCGTTTCCCTGGTGCGTAAGAGCCCCCGCCACGAACACGACCGGTCACCCATGCAGAACTGTACCGAGAGCATGGCCCGCAGTGCTTTAGGGGAGGTTCTGGCCCAGGAGCAGCTGGAAGTGAGCAGGGAACAACTGGGCTGGATTATGGCGGAGATCCTCAATGAACTCCCGCCCCATTATACTACTTCCTTTCAGGGTGATGCCTTTGCCCGCACTGCGGAGTTGGATTGGGGATCCCTAGCCAAAACCTACAGCATCATCTACAACGTACTCAAGCGTCTTGCGCTCATTCCCGCGCATTCCTAAGCATAAAAGGAAAAACAGGCGTCCTCTGCCGCTGTACAGTGGACGCCTGTTTTTTGTCGTTATGTGGGGTCAGTCATGACCCTTTTCCTGATCTCAGAGGCCACGGCGCTGTCCGTCAGGTTTTCCACTGCATTCCAGAATTGCAGTGCAGGTTCGGGACCGAGGATGTCGCTGAAGATTTTGTCTCCCCTGTTGTTCCAAATGGTGATTTTCAGCCGACCGCTCTTGTTCTGAATTCTAACGAAAAACTGGCCGCATTCAAACATGGTGTTCATGAGCAATCCCCCTTCCGCTTTTTGGTTATGTTCCGCATTGGGTAGGGAAATCCTGCGCCCCGCGGTGGGAAAATGGTGGTTGGGGACTGAAAGTCCCCGGACCTGGATATACTAGGCAGAGCAGGAGGGAGCAGGCATGTTCTTTTGGAAGCGGACGCAGAAAAATGCACCTCGGCCCAGGGGACTGGATCAGCTCAGCTCCTCCCTGGCAGTCAATCTACACTGGCTGAAGAGTGATGTTTTTGCCAATGATGACACCATCGTCTTCCGGAGTTTCAAGACCAAGGGGAAGCGCCCCCTCGATTGCGTATTGGTCTATGCCGACAACATGGTGAAGCACGAGTACTTGAGCCAATTCGTGCTGCGGCCCATGATGCGGGCCGTTGTGCCCCGGGGCGTACGGGGCAGAGAAGTTGCCCGTTACTTATCTGAGCAGGTTCTCGAATCCGACGGATCGGAGTTTGTGACCAGCTACAGCGCCATCGGAGATAAGCTCATGGATGGGGTGGGAGTTCTCCTGATAGACGGCTGTCCCTTAGCCATAGCGGTCGATGCCCAGGGCTGGGCCAAGCGCGCCGTAACGGAACCGCCCACGGAAAGCGTGGTGCGCGGCCCCCGCCAGGGCTTTGGAGAAGATTTGGGGGTTAACATCAGCATGGTTCGCCTGAAGCTCTCCAGTCCCAACTTTAAGACCAAGTTTGTCCATGTGGGGACCCAGAGCAAGACGCGGGTCGCCATCTTGTATCTGGATAACGTCACTTCCCTGGAGCTGGTGGAGGAAGTGCAGCGGCGCATCGAGCAGATTGACATCGATGCGGTTTTGGACTCGGGATACATCCAGGAATTGATCCAAGATGCCCCCTTTTCGCCCTTTCCCACCATTGGGCAGACCGAACGGCCCGATGTGGTGGCGGCCAAGATCCTGGAAGGTCGGGTAGCAGTGTTGGTGGACGGTTCACCCTTTGCCCTGACCATGCCCTATCTGTTGGTGGAAGCCTTCCAAGCTAATGAGGACTATTACAACCACTGGATTACGGCCAGTTTCCACAGGTTGGTCCGTTATATCAGCTTTTTTATCACAACTACAACCCCTGCTTTGTATATTGCCCTGATCAGCTATCATCCCCAGCTGATCCCCACCAATTTGGTGGTGAGCATTGCCGCATCCCGGAAAAATGTACCCTTTCCCGGGATTGTGGAAGTGGTGGCCATGGGCTTGGTCTTCGAGATTCTCCGGGAAGGGGGGGTGCGGCTGCCCCGGCCTATCGGCCAGGCCATCAGCATCGTGGGCGCCATTGTCTTGGGCGATGCCGCGGTGAGCGCCAGCCTAGTCAGCGCCCCCATGATTATCGTGGTGGGTATTACAGGTGTGGCCGGTTTTGTGGTGCCCAACCTCAATGACATTGCCGTACTCATGCGCCTCTCCTTGGTATTGCTCGCGGCCATTTTGGGCCTGTATGGTTTTGTTCTGGGAGCCATCGCCATCGCTCTGCTCCTTTCGTCCATGGAATCCTTCGGCGTACCATACCTCTCCACCATGACCACCCTAGTTCCCCAAGATGTCAAAGACACCCTGGTCCGGGTGCCCTGGTGGCAGATGATCCTGCGTCCCCGTTACCTCGCCTCCAAAGATCGCCAGCGCCTCCAAGGTCAAGACGGGGGCGGAGGCAGATGAAGGGAAGATTGGCGTGCAGCCTGTTCCTGCTGGTCGCCTGTCTTGTGCTCGCGGGCTGTTGGGATTACATCGAAATCGAGAGCCTGGCCTTTGTGTTTGGACTCGGTGTGGATCAGGTGGAGCCTGATTTCGTGGTGGTCTTGGAAATGGTGAAAACGAGCGGAGGTGGGCAGCAGGCCCAAGTGGAGCCCAAGGTGCTGGCCACAAAGGGCCAGAGCGTTTCCAGCGCCGGCAGTGCCCTGTCCAATCCCGCGGGCCAGAGGGCCTTTTGGTCCCATGCCTATGTGTTTTTGATGTCGGAACAGGTGGCCAGGCAGGGGATCGTCCCCGCCATGGAATACCTGGCCCGCAGCCGCCATATCCGCAGCACCGTCTGGGTTTTTATAACCAAAGACTGCACTGTGGAAGAGGTGTTCAAGAGCAGGCCGCCAGTGGCCAACTCTGTGAGCGAGCACCTCAATGCCATTGTGCTCATGCAGCAGGCCATCGCTGGTTTTATACCCCTGCAGGTCTGGCAGCTCGGCCACGAATTTGCCGCCGAAGGTATCTCCGCTGTGCTGCCCACGGTGAAGTTGGTCCACGAAAGTGGCGATCTGGTTCCCATTGTGGAAGGGACTGCCGTTTTTAAGGGGGACCGCATGGTGGGCTGGCTTGATGGCCAGGAAAGCGATCTGCTCTGCCTGCTCAAGGGGGTGGCCCAAAGGGCCTTCTATGTTATTGAAACCAAAGTTGGTGAGCACGGCTACTTTCCCATCACCTACGAACTGGTGGGTAACCAGGTGCAGATGAAACCGGTGATCCGAGGTGGCAGGGCCGCCATTTCCCTGACCTTGACCATGCAGTTTGGTGTGGAGGAGGTGGGGAGGGCGCCCATCGTTTTCCGGGATGAAGAGATGGTCAAAAGCGTGGAAGCCCAACTGGCCACGGCCTTTACCCGCCGCATCCGGGAGTTTTTGGGCAAAATCCAAGGGGAGTACAACGCAGATATTCTCGGGTTTGGGCAGCTTTTGAAGCGCAAACATCCCCAGGTGTGGCGCAGCTTAAGGGAGGACTGGGACCTATATTATCGGCACTTGGAAGTTGAACTGGATGTACAGTGCAAAGTGGTGCTTACAGGGTTGTCCGCTGAATCTGTGCGGGTGAGGGATTAGCTGTGGCGGTAATGGTGGTGTTGGTCTATGCAGCGGTGGCCGCCTTTGAGCTTTGGCTCTGGGACGAGCGGCCCTGGAAAAAGGTCGTACTCTACTTGGTGCTGTTTGCCGGAGCCGCCACTTTGGCCGCTTTGATCATGGTGGATAACGAATTGGCTGTCCCCGAGCCAGTAGGCTATCTAAAAGGGCTGGTTAAAAAGCTGTGGCAGGGAGGTGGGGGCCCGTGAGGGAGATCGTTCCCGACCAGCAGGGCATGATCCTAGTGCTGCTCTTTATTGTGGGCAACACACTGGTGTATTCCCTGGGAGGGCTGGCTGGCGCGGATATCTGGCTGGCCTTCTTGATTGCCATGGTCGCGGCACTCCCCATGGTTCTGCTCCTGGCGCGGATCCGCAGCTTAATGCAGGGGCTGGGGTTCTACGCGGGCTTGGAACGCATCTTGGGCAGGTGGCCGTCGCGGCTTTTGGCCCTGGCATATGCTGGATTTACCTGGCGCTTGAGCTGCTTTGTGGTGAGCGATGTAACCAACTTTGTGCAGGCCGTTGCCCTGCCCACCACACCCCAGGTGGTGGTGGCCACCCTATTTGCCCTGCTGATGCTCTGGGCGGCTAAGGAAGGTGTGGAAGTCTTAGCCCGTTTTGCGGTGCTCATCAGTAAGGTGGTCTTTTTCGTTCTGTTTCTAACCCTTATGTTCCTGTTAAGCGAAGTTGAGCTGACCCAGTTTCAACCCGTACTGTATCACGGCTTCAAGCCCGTTCTGAGGGGGGCGTACCAGCTCTTGGACTTCCCCTTTCTGGAGGTAGTGGTCCTGTTCTGGGTGTTCGACTCTTTCCCCAGCAAAAGCTCGCCCTACCGGGCGTTTGTGCCCGGGTTTCTGTTGGCTGCTGCGATCCTGCTCGTTATGGATTGTGCCAGCCTGGCCGTTGTGGGCGCGGAGCAGTATGCCCTCTTTTACTTTCCGGTTTGGACTGCAGTGGCCCGCATCAATGTGGCCACGTTTCTAACCCGCCAGGAAGCCATTGTTGGATTAGTTTTTGCCGTGGGGAGTTTCGTGAAGATGGCCTGCAGCCTGTTGGCTTCCAGTCGCGCCTTGGCCTATGCCTTTGGTTTTGAGGACTACCGCTTTGTGGTCACACCCCTGGCTTTGGGCGTGATCCCCGGCTCCCAGTGGTTCATCACCACTGTTTTGGAAGTCGATCGGTCCGCCACGGCTACTCACTCGGGGATAGAGGTCCTGTTCCAAGTGGTAATTCCCGTCGCGATCTGGATCGCCGCTGAGCTTCGGGCGAAAAGCAGGGGCCCCAAGGCTAAGCAGGCATAAACAGTTCGCAGGCCCTGGCAGGAGGCCTGGTGGGCATCTAGAAATAGTTGGGGAGTTATGATTATCTGCTTAAGGAGGCGCTGCGCATGGATGCGAAGGCACGCTACGAAGCCTGGCTTACCGACCCACTCATTGATGAAGCAACAAAAGCGGAGCTAAGGGCTTTGGCCCAGAATGGAGCTGAACTTGAGGATCGGTTCTACAAATGGGTGGAGTTCGGTACCGGGGGCCTGAGGGGCACCATGGGAGCCGGGACAAATCGGATCAACATCTACACCATTCGCTTGGCTACCCAGGCTTTGGCCCTGACCCTTAAGGAGGGCGATCTAGCTTCAAGGGGCGTTGTGATCGCCTACGATTCCCGGCGCCTGTCCCGGGAGTTTGCCCAAGCCGCGGCCGGAGTGCTGGTGGCCAACGGTATCCCTGTCCATCTCTTTCCCGAAGTGGCCCCCACGCCGCTATTGTCCTTCGCAGTGCGCCATCTTCAAGCTGGGGCAGGTATTGTGATCACTGCCAGCCACAATCCACCGGAGTATAACGGCTACAAAGTGTACAACGCCCAAGGCGGCCAGATCTTGAACAGGGAGGCGGAGAAGATCAGCTCCTGCATGGCCCGCCTTAGTCTAAGCGAGGTGCACTTTACGGCCCAACCCTTGGAACACCCCCTGCTGCGCCTTGTGGATCAGCAGCTTGTGGAGGCATATTACCAGGCCATGCTGGATGCGGTGCCTCCTCTGCAGCACGCTGGCAGTCTGGGCATCATGTACACTCCCCTGCACGGCACGGGCGGACGCCATGTACCCGAGATCTTGCGGCGGGCCGGTTTTAGCTGCCTCGGCTGTGTGCCCGAACAGATGGAACCCGATGGGGATTTCCCCACTGTACAATCGCCGAATCCAGAAGATGGGCGCGCCTTTGGGCTGGCCTTCGCCCAGGCCCAGGAGGACTGCCAGTTGATCCTGGCCACTGACCCAGATGCGGACCGCCTGGGAGTGGCCGTGCGCCACCAAGGCGAGTGGGTACTGCTCAACGGGAACCAGCTGGGTGTGCTCCTCGCAGACTACCTGCTGCAGCGGGCCAGGCCCGAACAGCTCCAGGGAGGGGTGCTGATCAAAACCATTGTCACCACCGAGCTGCTCGAACCCTTGGCCCGCAAATACGGGGTGGAAGTGCGCAACACCCTCACGGGGTTTAAGTATATCGGTGCGCTCATGGATGAACTGCCCCGGGAAGGCAAGCATTTTCTCTTTGGTTTTGAGGAAAGCTACGGGTATCTTGTGGGTAGCTATGCCCGGGATAAGGATGCGGTGGTGACCAGCCTGCTCACGGCCCAGGTTGCCGCCTATTATGCCGCGCGGGGGCTGGACCTGGTGCAGCGCCTGGAACAGTTGTTCCAGGAACATGGCTGGTACCAGCAGGCCCTGGAGTCCTACTCCTTCGCCAGCAGCCTGGAGGCTGAGCGTGCCCGCATGCTGTTGCAGCGGCTGCGGGAGCACCCCTTAAGCGTAATCGGCCAAGAGCGGGTGGTGGAGATCAGGGACTTCGGCCGCAGCGAGGCGCTCAAGCTCACCACCGGAGAAAGGCTCTACCTGGACCTGCCCAAGGAGGATGTGCTGCAGTGGTTTACAGAGGCAGGCAGTAAAGTGTCCCTGCGCCCCTCTGGCACGGAACCAAAGATAAAACTGTACCTGGAGGTGCAGGGCCCCACCCAAGCTGAGGCCGGGGCCAGGCTGGCCAAGCTCAAGGAGGCCTGTCGTGAGCTTATCGCTTCTGGTCTGGAAGAGGGATAAAGGGGTAAACAAGACCAACACCACACCCATGGCGGTGTGGTGTTGCTTGTCCTCTCCCGGCTTTAGCTGTGCCGATCCACTATTTCTTTAATCTCCTCCAAGTTGGCGATGGCCAGCTCAGTCAAGTCGGGGTCGATGTGTCCCGCCTCGACGTTATTGCGCAGAATCTGCGCTACTTTATCTTGAGGCATGGGGGGACGGTAAGGGCGTTCTTCCAAGAGGGACTGGGTGATGTCGGTAACGGCCATGAGGCGTGACTCCAAGTCAAGCTGGTCTGCGGTGAGGCCAAAGGGGTAGCCAGTTCCGTTGAGTCTTTCATGGTGATACCCTGCCCACTGGGCCAGCTTTTCCGCACCAGGCCCAATCTCGCGGATCAGGTAGTAGGTGTGGTAAGTGTGCTGCTGCATCACTGCCCGCTGGGCACGGTTCAGGCCTCCCGGGTACATGAGGATGTCATCGGGAATGGCCAGCTTACCGATATCATGGAGCAGCCCTGCCACCTTGATCATGCGGGTAGTCACCGGGGGCAGGCCCGCCTTTTGGGCTAGGAACTCCCCTACCTCGGCAACACCCTGGGAATGGTCGCCGGTCCACGGTGATTTGGCATCCACGATGGTGGCCATAAGCCCCGCGAGTTCCTCCAAATCGTCCATGGTGAGTACACGGTGGAAACTCTGGCGGCCGTTGGCGTACTGATAATGGCGATACTGCAGATCAAGCCAAAAACTAGGGGTCTGGGCCACCTCTTCCAAAGCCTCCACCACAACCGGGCAGAAAATATCACCTTTCTTGCTGCGGAAATAGGCAATGAGATCATCCACCTGCCAGAGGTAGTAGAGCCCCCTGTCCAGGAGGATCTCTACCCTGTCGGCCACATGCAGAATGGCAGGGATGGGACGCAGCTCAGGGGAGTAGTAATCATGGTGTTCTAGGACATTCTGGGCGAGGTCACTGAACAGTGTAGTGGATTTCAATAGCCTCCAGCCCCGGGCGCAGTGGGGTGCCACCCCGTCCCGCACTGGCTCCAGATCAGCCAAGAGCAACTGCTCCTCATCGGTGAGAATGCCCACATCGTGGAGCAGGGCACTGAGCACCAGTTCCCCCAAATCCCCATCACCTAAACCCAACTTTTTCCCCAGGTGATAGGCAATGTGGGCCACCCGTTCGGCGTGATCGAGAAACGTCTGCTTGTTGATATCTCCGGCGCGGGTAAAGCTTCTGATGGTGGAGATCAAATCGGCTTCAAAAAAGGGCATGGCAGTCACCTCTTACAAAGAGTTGGTTAACATTTAACAAGGAGATCCGCCCCCAAAGGGGAATACGGTATACTGTTATGTGTTAAAGGGAGTGGCCTAAGTGCAGCAGAAATCGGCAAGTCTTTGGCAGTTGTTCAGCGCCTTTTTCCGCATCGGAGCCTTCACCTTCGGCGGCGGCTTGGCCATGCTGCCTTTAATTGAACGTGAAGTGGTGGATGTACAGGGATGGGTAGAGAAGGACGAGATCTTGGATATTGTGGCCCTATCCCAATCCGTTCCCGGAGCCATCGCGGTCAACTGTTCCATTTTCATCGGCCTGCGCCTGCGTGGTCTGCCGGGAGCCATTGCAGCGCTTCTGGGGGCTATTACCCCGTCCATCGTAATTATTCTGATCATAGCACACTTTTTCGCCCAGTTTCAATCGAATCCCTTTTTGCTGCGGGCTTTTTCCGGCGTAAAGGCCGCGGTTATTGGCCTGGTGGCCGCGGCGGCCTTTAGGGCAGGCCGAAACACCGTTGTAAACCGCTATGGTTTAGTGGCGGCCGCCTGTGCTTTTGCTTTGAGCGTCTCAGGGTTGGTGCCCATCGTGTGGATCATCATCCTGGGAGGACTGGGTGGCATCATCTACTTCGGCAGGGGCCAAGGGGGTGAGGCGCGGTGATCTTCTGGAAGCTGTTTTTCTCCTTCTTCAAGATCGGGATGTTTACCATCGGCGGCGGCTACGCCATGCTGGCCTTGATTCAGCAGGAGATCATCGGCCACGGCTGGATGACCCCCGAGGAGTTTGTGGATGTGGTGGGCATTGCGGAAATAACGCCGGGGCCCATTGCCATTAACTCGGCAACGTTTGTGGGTTTCCGCACCGCCGGCATCGTCGGCGCCCTTCTGAGCTCCCTGGCTGTGGTGCTGCCTTCCTTGATCTGCGTTTCCATAGTCACCAGGGTTTGGGAGCGGTATAAACAGGCGCGCCTGGTGCAGAACATGTTCGCTGGCCTCCGCCCTGTGGTGGCCGGTCTTGTGGCGGCTGCAGCCGTGCTCATTGCCCTGGCGACCTTCAGGTATGTGGAAGGGTACTTAAGCCAGCTCTGGACTGCCCTGATTGCAGGGGCCACATTCTATGTGGTGGCCTTTAGGAAGTGGGATCCCATCAAGGTGCTTGTGGGAGCGGCGGTTCTGGGCCTGCTGATTTTTCGCTAAAGGTTTGGGGGAAAAAATTGCCACGGGGTCTAGTCAAGGCCGGACCTCCGTGGTATACTTTTTCTGAAGGTATGACTGGGTGGTCATATGGGGGGTGAGCTGGATGCCCAAGCAGACATTTTTCAACCTAGAACCAGAAAGGCGCGCAGCCATCATTGCCGCTGCGGTACGGGAGTTTGCCGAGCACCCCTTTGAGCAGGCTTCTTTAACCAAGATCGTGGAAAGCTGCGGGATCGCCAAGGGCAGTATGTATCAATACTTCGAGGACAAGAAGGACTTGTACCTATACATTGTTGACCTGGCCTATGAGCAGAAAAGGGCCTATGTGAGCAGGGCTTTCGGGGTGCAGGGTGACATTTTTGCCATCCTTGATGAGTATTACCGCTTGTCTTATCAATTCGCCCTGGATCATCCCCTGCTGCACCAAGTGGCCAACAAGTTCTGGGACAGCCGTTCCGATCAGCTCAGGACCGAGCTGGAAAAGGGGAGGTTGAGCAGGGCTCGGGATTTTGCCCGGGTGCTCAAGGAGGCCATGGCAGAGGGGATTGTCAATTCCCAGCTTGACCCTGAGGCGGTGTTTTTTGTGTACCACGCAGTGGGCAAGGAGCTCATTGACCATTTTGCTCAAGGCTGTGATGACCGTTTCTTGCAGCAGGTTTTGGATGTGCTGCGCTACGGTTTGGCAGCCCGAGACTGATAGGTGAGGGGGATAAATAGATGCGGAAACGTCTAAATCTACTGGCGGCAGCGCTGCTCATGACCCTGCTTGTGGGCGGCGGGGCCGCTGCCCAGGTTTTGAACATTGCCATTCCCCAGGATCCGGACAGCTTTGACCCCATCCGTACGGTGGCTGCTGCCACCAGTGAGGTGGCCTTCAACATCTACGAAGGTTTGGTGAAGGCTACTCCGGAAGGGGGAGTGGAGCCAGCTTTGGCCAGTCATTGGGAAGTGGATCCCAGCGGCACCAGGTACACTTTTTACCTGCGGGATGCGCAGTTTCACAATGGGCGCCCGGTTACAGTAGAGGATGTGGTGCACAGTCTGAACAGGGCCCGGGATCCGCATCTTTCCGTGCGGGCGGGAGAGTTGGATATGATCAAAGGGATCAAGGCCTTGGAAAACGGGGTGCAGATCGAGCTCCAGGAGCCCAACGGTGCCTTTATCTACCTGCTCACGGAAGTGTATGCGTCCATTTACCCCGCGGATGCGGAGGATCTCAGCCGCCGGCCCATCGGCACAGGGCCCTATTATCTGGCTGATTGGCGTCCCCATCAGCACCTGGAGCTTCGCCGTTTCGATGGGCATTGGTCGGGGAGGCAGCCCTATTTCGCCCAGGTCAACTTTTTGATTATCCCTGATGAGAACAGTCAGGTACTCAATCTCAAGGCGGGTAGGGTGCAGCTCATCCCCCGCCTAGAGGCGTCGGTGCTGCACCAAGTGGCCAACAGCCCGGGTATCAAAGTGGAGATGTCGCCCATGAATTTAGTTCAGCTCTTTGCCATCAACAATGCCCGACCGCCCTTTGATGATCTGCGGGTGCGCAGGGCGCTGGCCCTGGGGCTGAACAGGGAAGAAATCCTGCTCGGGGCAGCGTGGGGGCAAGGGGTGCTCTTGGACAGTGCCCTTAGTCCGGCCATGGCCCAGTTCTACAACGACCAGTTGGGCGAGGTGAACGCCTATGATCCGGAGCAGGCGAGGAAGCTTCTCCAGGAGGCCGGCCAGGAAAACCTGCGCTTCACCTTGACCCTGCCCGCCAATTATCCCCTGCACGTCCAGGCCGGGGAGCTGGCTGCCCGGCAGTGGGAAGAACTGGGGCTGCAGGTGGATCTGGAGATTGTGGAGTGGGGGACCTGGCTGGAGAGGGTGTACACCCAGCGGGATTACGACGTATCTATCATTGGTCTAGCTGGGCGCCTGGATCCCCACGCCATCTTGGTACGCTACACCACAGGCAGCAGCCGCAACTTTTTCAACTTCTCCAACAGCCGCTACGACGAACTAATTGAGCTCGGCTTAAGGGCGCTGGGAGAGGAGCGCCGGGCCATCTACTGGGAGGCCCAGGAGATTTTAGCCCGGGAGCTGCCGGGCGTGTTCGTCATGGATCCACTGCAGATGGCGGCTATGCGCCAGGAAATACAAGGTTGGCGAAGCTACCCAGTTTATGTGGTGGATGTGGCTAGTTTGTATCAGTAGGGGGGAGCGTTTCTGTGCAGCGTTACCTGTGGCGTAAGACGGGAGGTTTTCTCCTCACCGCCCTCCTGGTCAGCCTGGCCACCTTTTTCATCCTGCAGGTGCTCCCCGGGGATCCTGCCCTGCTGATCCTGGGCACGGAAGGCAGCCCCGAGGCTTACGCCTTGCTGCGCCGGGAGCTCCACTTAGATCAGCCGCTGCTCCAGCGCTATGTGCAGTGGCTGGCCGATTTTGTCAAGGGTAAATGGGGGAACTCCTGGCGTTACTCCCTGTCTGTGCGGGAGCTGGTGGGCCAGGCGTTTCCCCTCTCCTTTGCCTTAGCCCTCCTGGCTGTGGGTGTTGCCGTTTTGGCAGCGCTGCCCGTAGGGCTGCTTATGGCGGTGAGGCCCCACAGCCCTTTAAGCCAGCTGCTTTCCTTGGGCACTCAGCTGGGTCTTGGTCTGCCCCAGTTCTGGGTGGGGATTCTCCTCATCCAGCTTTTTGCCGTGGAGCTGCAGCTGCTGCCCGCGGGGGGAAGGGAAGGATGGGGGAGCCTCCTTTTGCCAACCGTCACTTTGGCCCTGCCCAGAATGGCCATTCTCAGCCGTTTTCTGCGTGCTGGCCTGCTGGAGAGTTTGGGCGAGGATTATGTGCGTACGGCCCAGGCCAAGGGGGTACCAGGCCCGGTAGTGCTCTTCAAACATGTGCTGCGCAACGCGGCCCTAGCTCCCCTGACGGCGGCGGGGGTTCAGTTCGCTCAGCTTTTGGCGGGTACTATCGTGGTGGAACAGGTCTTCGGGCTGCCCGGGATGGGCCAGCTCCTTTTAAACGGTGTCTTCCAGCGCGATCTGCCCTTGGTGCAGAACGTGGTTATGCTGGTGGTTCTGGTTATTTTACTGTTCGATTCTGTGTTCGATCTCTGCTTAGGTCTTCTGGACCCCAGGATTCGCTATGAATGAGGGTGGTGCACCGGTGCGGAGCCGTAGATGGGGAATATTCTTAGTAGGAACGCTCTTGGCCCTGACCGTTTTGGGCTGGTTTTATACTCCCTATGACCCCAATGAGACCAGGGTGGTCGAGCGCTTTCAGCCTCCGGGCTGGCCGCACCTTTTGGGTACGGACCACTTCGGCCGTGATGTGTTCAGCCGCATCCTGTGGGGCGCTCGGGTTTCTTTAGCCGTTGGTACAGCCGCCGTGTGCGTGGGAGCCTTGGTGGGGGTTGCTCTAGGTTTGGCCGCGGGTTACTTCGGCGGGTTTTGGGATGAACTGTTGATGCGGGTGGGCACTGCCCTGCAGGCCCTGCCCAGCATCCTTTTGGCACTGCTCTTTGCTACGATCTGGTCACCTGGTGTGCCCGTGGTCCTGTGGGGGATTGCCCTGGGGAATATTCCCAGTTTCCTGAGGGTAACCAGAAGCCAAGTGCTGAGCATCAAGGAGCGGCCCTATGTGGAAGCGGCCCGGGCTTTGGGGGCCAGTGATCTGCGCATCGTGCTCCGGCATATCCTCCCCAATGTGGGCTCGGCCCTGCTGGTACAGTTCTCCGTGAGTCTAGCGGGGGCCATTTTGGCGGAAGCGTCCTTGAGCTATCTGGGCGTGGGACTGCAGCCGCCCCACCCCTCTTGGGGGCGCATGCTCCGGGAGGCCCAGGCTTTTGGTTCCTTGGCCCCCTGGTTGGTTTTGGCGCCAGGGTTGTTTATCGCCGCAGCCGTGGTGGGCTTCAACCTCCTTGGCGATAACTGGATTTTAGGCAGGGAACGGCTCTACAAAGGAGAATAACAAGGTAGGTGGAAAGGGGTGGATCTATGCTGAAGCTTGAGGGCGTGACCAAACGCTACAAAGGCGCAGCAGTCAATGCTGTAGACAACTTAGATCTAGAAGTGCGTCCAGGTGAGATCTTTGGCTTCCTGGGCCCGAACGGGGCGGGGAAGACCACCACAATCAAGATGATTGTGGGCCTTTTGCGGGCGGACCGGGGCAGGATCCTGGTCAATGGCCATGATGCGTTCGCAGAGCCTCTAGCCGCGAAGCGCTCCATCGGATTTGTCCCCGATAATCCCAACTTGTACCCTCGGCTCACCGGGTTGGAATACCTGAATCTGATTGCCGATGTCTTCGGTGTGGACGGTGCCACGCGCAAAAGGCGCTTGGACTACTTCCTGGAGATGTTTGAGCTCACCTCTGCCTTGGGAGATCTGATCCAGAGCTACTCCCGGGGTATGCAGCAAAAATTGGCTCTGACGGGGGCTCTGCTGCACCAGCCACCACTGTTCATCCTGGATGAACCCATGGTAGGGTTGGATCCCCGTTCGGCCCATTTGTTCAAAAAGGTGATGCGGGAACATGTGAACAAGGGCAACACCGTGTTTTTCTCGACCCACGTGTTGGAAGTGGCAGAGCAGCTTTGCGACCGGGTGGGGATTATTAACAAGGGGCAGCTCATCGCCTGCGGCACCATGGATGAACTGCGCGCGGCTTCAGGTCAAGCAGGCTCCAGTCTCGAGAAGCTGTTCCTTGAGCTTACGGATGCAGGTGATGGCCATGATGAGGCCTAGGTTCTGGACGTTATACCGCGCCCTCCTTAGTGATCATTACGGCCTTTCTGCAGCCAAGTACTACTACTTGAAGAAAAGGCAGCGCACCTGGGAGCCGCTGGTCATCGCGGCTGCCCTGGGGCCTGCACTGGCCATGGCGATTGCCTTTATCTGGAATCTCACGGAAAAGCTGTTCCTGGCGGGCTTGGCCTTCGGACAGCCCCACCTGGCCCTGCTCAACGGCGCGCTTTTGGTGGGCCTAGCTGGCTTGTTCTTCGGCTTTTTCTCTGTACTTTCCGCCTTTTACTTCAGTACTGACCTGCCCGTTTTGGTCCCCCTGCCCCTCCAATCCTGGGAGATCCTAGGGGCAAAACTGGCGGTGGTGCTCACGGGTCAGTACGCGATCAACCTTATCGTCCTGCTGCCCCTCTGCCTGCGCTATGGGCTTTTGGCCGGTGTGGGGCTGGGTTTTGTGCTCAGCGCGGTGGTGGTCTTTTTTGCCCTGCCCCTGCTGCCATTGGTTCTCGCCAGTTTACTGGCTGTGCTGCTCATGCGCGCTGTGAACCTCAGCAGGCACCGGGATAAACTGACCTTAATCGGCGGCCTGGTGCTGCTGGTGGTCACCATAGGATTCCAGTTTTGGCTGCAGAACAGCCTGGGAGCGCAGGACCCCGAAGTTATCATGGAGCAGCTGCTCAGCCGGGCCGATGGGCTGGTTCGGGCGGCAGGGCGGGTTTTCCCACCTAGCGTGTGGGCGGCCCAGGCCATGGCCTATGCCCACACGGGCCAGGGCTGGCTGAACCTGCTGTACCTGGTGTTGGTAAGTGTGCTGGCCTTGTTGGTCCTGTATCTCCTGGGTGAGAAAGTCTTCCTGCAGGGCTTGCTTCAGGGCCTGGAGGGAACGAGGGGTTCGGGAAAAAGGCGTCAAGTAAGCCTGGACAGGGAAGGCCGCTGGCCGCTGCTCACCTTGGGCCTTTTGGAAGCCAAGCTCTTTGTGCGTCATCCAGGTTTCGCCCTCAACGGTTTAGTTGGTTATGTGCTGGTGCCGGCTATGGTCCTGCTCCCCCTCTTTGGCCAAAGTCTGCAGAATAACCCCTTTGAGCTTTTGGCCTTGGATCGGCTGCCTCCTGCGGTGGTCGCAGGGGGGATCGCCTTGTTTTTCATGTTCATGACGGCCATGTCCATGATCCCCGCAACCACCTTTTCCCGGGAGGGAGGCCAGCTGTGGATTATCCGCAGCCTGCCCTTGACCATCGAGCAGATTATCGCCGCCAAAGTCGTGGGCTCCCAAGTGGTGAACACTGTAGGGTGTGTGCTGGGGATAGTCCCCGTGGCCTTTTTTTTGGGCTGGGGAGCCGAGGAGGTTGTGCTGGGCGCGCTGCTGGGCGTGCTTTTAGCGAGCGCCTTGGCGGGTTTTCTCGTGCTCTTTGATCTGCGCAAGCCCATGCTCGTTTGGACTAACCCCATTAAGGCCGTGAAAAGCAACCTCAATGCCATGGTGGGGCTGCTGATAG
The DNA here is from genome assembly GCA_029776155.1 of Bacillota bacterium. GTDB lineage: Bacteria > Bacillota > Limnochordia > Darwinibacteriales > Darwinibacteriaceae > DTU010. Next base: position 18,321 of record JAKOTU010000040.1, read on the forward strand.
GCCTGGCCTTGGGCCTTCTCCTGGGCGTGCTCATCTACTGGAACCTGCAGAGCGGAACTCTGTGGCTGATACCCCTAGAGCTCCTCGGCGCGGCCCTGCTTCTGGGAGCTGCGGTGAGGGCTTTGGTGAAGCGCTGGGCGCCCGCCTTGTGGGCCAGGATTTAGGGGGGTGTGGCATGTTGTTTTTGGAGAACCCCATTGTGCGGGATCTGCTGCTCCTCATCTTCGGGCTGGCCTTGGGCGCGCTAGCCTACGGCCTCGTGCGGAAGTATGTGTTTGGCTGGCTGCACCGCCTGCTGCGCAGAACACCAACTAAGTGGGATGATCTCTTCTTTGAGCAGGGGGCCTTGAACACTGCGGCGCTGGTTATCCCCGCGGCTGTTTTGTTCCGCGTCGTGCCGTATTTGGCGGTGCTCCAGGAGGGAGTTAGCCAGCTGCTTAAGGTGTTTGTGGTGCTCGCCACCGCGGTCACACTGGACCGCCTGCTCCGCACGGGCTTGGCCATCTACAACACCTTTCCCATTTCTGTTCGGATGCCCCTGAAGGGACTGGTGCAGATTCTGCAGATCGCGCTTTGGGCTTTTGCGGGCACCATTGTCTTTTCCCTGTTGTTGGGGCAGTCACCCTGGATCCTGGTCAGCGGCTTGGGCGCGGTGAGCGCGGTCCTCTTGGTGGTGTTCCAGGATACTGTTCTGGCCTTCTTTGCAGGATTACAGCTCACCTTCAATGACCAGGTGCGGGTAGGGGATTGGATCGAGGTGCCCAAATACAACGCGGACGGTTCCGTCGTGGAAGTGGCCCTCCACTACGTTAAAGTGCGCAATTGGGATAGATCCATTACCACCATCCCCACCCATAAGCTCACTGCCGACTCCTTTGTGAACTGGCGCGGTATGTTTGAAGGGGGAGGGCGGCGCATTAAGCGGGCGGTGCTCATTGACCAGACCAGTGTGCGCTTCCTCGATGCAGAGCTTCTGGAGCACCTAAGCAAGATCCAGCTGCTCCAGGACTATCTGGCCCGCAAGACCAAGGAGATTGAGGAGTACAACCGCCTCCACAACATTGATGAAAGCTCGCTGGTGAACGGCCGCCACTTAACCAACCTGGGTACGTTCCGGGCCTATCTCCAGGCTTACCTCAAGAACCATCCCCAGATCAACCAGGATCTGATCATGATCGTGCGGCAGCTGCCGCCCACTACTAACGGTCTGCCCATGGAGATCTATGCCTTTACCAAGGATACGGCCTGGGTAAACCACGAAGGCGTGGCCGCCGATATTTTCGACCATATCTTGGCTATCATTCCAGAGTTTGGGCTGCGCGTGTTCCAAAACCCCAGCGGTCATGATCTTATGCAGGCACTAACGGGAAAGGGGATGGAAGTTGGCGTACGTTAGAACGGAGTACCCCCAGTGGTCGTGGTCCTTCTCCAGGCAGCGGATCTTCGCCAGCTGCCTGCGCCGGTATTATTACACCTACTATGCTTCCCACAATGGATGGGAACGGGACGCACCGCCAGAGGCGGCCACAGCTTATCGCCTCAAGCAGTTAGCTAACCTCTACACTACTCTAGGCGATGCTGTGCACAAAACCGCAGAGTCCATGGTGGCCAGGGCTGCCCAGGGGCGCGAGCTGCCCCCGGTCCAGGCTGTAGAAGAAGAAATCCGCAGACATCTGCGGAGGGTGTGGAAGTCTTCCCGGGAGAACCGGGAGGCTTTTCTGCTGCGCCCCAACCGGGTGGACATGCTCCGGGAGTTTTACTATGGCACTGGAGTAAGCGATGCCCTCATCGAGCGCATTAACCAACGCCTGGTCCAGGCGGCCCAGGGTTTGGTGCGCAGCCAAGTGTGGACGGACCTGCGGCGGAAGGGTACCTTGGTGGTGAGCTGTGAACAGTTTGAGACCATTTCCCTGGCAGGCACGCCCGTCTACGCGGTACCGGATCTGATCTACCGAGACGGGGAAGGCCGCTGGGTGGTGGTGGATTGGAAGAGCGGGGAAGAGGTGGAGGAGAACAGGGATCAGGTAGCCCTTTATGTTCTGTTTGTGCAGGTGAAGTATGCCGTTCCTGCGGCAAAGATCACTGCCCGCTTAGAGTACCTAATCGAGGAAAGATGGGTTGAGCTGCAGTTCAGCGACGAGCACCTGCAAGAGGTGAAGGACAAGGCTCTGGCCAGTATGGAGGAGATGAAAAAGCTCCTCCAGGATCCTCGGCACAACATTCCCCGGCCCAAAGAGCAGTTTGACCTCACTGAAGCCCGGGAACAGTGCCCATTCTGCAATTTTTATGAGCTGTGTGAACAGGAATTAGAGCTCAGCGCCGGGTAGTCAACGTGCTTGGCGCTGGGGCTGGTTGAGGAAGAAGTGGATGTGCTCACCGATTTCCTCCCAATTCTTCACCAGGGGCAGATCATTGGGGCGCCGGGCGTTGTGGGAGGCGTAAAAGAGCAGGGTATAGATTCCGCTTGCCGCCACTTCCTGAGCATTCTCCAGCTTGTCATCGACGAAGAACTGCACGCCTAGTTCCAGGCAGCGGGCTTTCTTGGAATAGCCCTGGCCCGTGGGACACATGGTGAGGCTGTGGTAAGGGAAGCCGTGCCGAGCCAGCCAGCTTTCCGTTACGGTCCTGTGCCGCTCATCACGGTGGGTGATCAGGTGGATGATGCAGCCCTGTTCATGCAGGGCGCGCAGCGTTTCCGGCGCCCCTTCCCGCGGCGGGACAGTGGTGAAGATGCCCTCTATGCAGGAGGCGAAGAACTCTTCTACTTCGTCCCGGGTTTTGTTGAAGGCATCTTCCACGTTGTAGGCCGGTCTGAGGATGGGTTCGCCGAAATAGGCGCTGGCTGCCTCCAGCCAGATGTTGCGGGTGCCGTCGTCGTCGTTGGTGAGGACTCCGTCTATGTCGAAGCCGAATACGTATGGTCTGATGGTAGTGCACCTCCTTAGGCTAGTAGGTTTGGTGCTAGCGTAACATTTTCTAACTCTAAAAGCAAGCGCTTGCGGTTCAGCCCTCCGCCGTAGCCGCCTAGACCATGGGTCCCTAGGACCCGGTGGCAGGGCACAATGACGCTGACGGGGTTAGCGCCCACGGCCTGGCCCACCGCGCGGTACGCTTTGATGCCCAGACTCTCGGCAATTCGTTTGTAGGTGGTAACCGACCCGTGGGGGATCCGCCGGAGCTCCTCCCACACCTTCATCTGGAAGGGGGTTCCCAGGAGGAGCACGGGCCAGGTGAACTCAACTTTTTCACCGCGAAAATACGCTTGTAGATCGCTCCGGGGGCCCTCGGGCAGGGGTTTTAGGGGGAACTCGCTGGCGGGAAAGCGGATGCTGGTGAATTTCTCTCCCCCTGCTTGGTCAAAGGAAGCGTAAACCAGCTGTCCCTGGGCAAACCAAAGGTAGAAAGGGCCCAGGGGAGTTTGATATACTGAACGCTGCTGCACGGACCATCCCTCCAGATGAGGTATAATAGAAACATAGTTCGCCTGGGAAGGGGTGAATCCTTCCCGCTGGTAGAAGGGAGAGAGGCCATTGGATAACTGTACAGCGGCCGAGCGGGCGGATTTCCGAACTCGGATTTTGCGCTTAGCTTGGCCGGCCATTGTGGAAAACCTGCTGCATACCATGGTGGGCATTGTGGACACGGCTATGGTGGGGCGTTTGGGGGCGGCGGCCCTAGCTGCAGTGGGCTTGGGCAACCAGATCAACCATCTGGGGCTGACCATTTTCTCGGCTCTAGCCACCGGCAGCACCGCCTTGGTGGCCAGGCACATAGGGGCCCGGGAACCGGAGCGGGCCCGGGATGTGGCCCGACAGTCCCTGATCCTTGGAGTGTTTGTTTCCGGCGCTGTTATGCTCATTTTTCTGACTTCTGCCCGGGGATTGGTGGGGTTTTTGTTCCGGCGGGCCGAGGTAGGGGTGTTAGACCAGGCGGCCGGGTATGTGCGCATCGTGTCACTAGCCATGATCTTGAATTATTTCCTCATCGTCATTAACGCGGTTTTGCGGGGGGCGGGGAACACCAAAACCCCCATGCAGATCACTGCCCTGGTGAACGTCATCAACATCATCGGCAACACTGTTTTCATCTACGGAGTGGGTCCGGTGCCCGCTCTAGGGGTGGCAGGGGCTGCCCTGGGCACGGCCATTTCCCAAGCCTGCGGGGGCATTTTGGCCCTGCGGGTACTGTGCAGGGATGAACTCCTGGGCCTGCGCCCTGCCGATTCTTTTCGCCCGGATTGGGACATCATCCGCCGTATTGCCAATATTGGGGTGCCTGCAGGTGTGGAGCAGGGCATGCTCCGGGTGGGACAGCTCTTTTACACCATGATCATCTCCTCGCTGGGCACCATCTCCTACGCCGCCCACCAGGTGGCCCTCAATGCCGAATCGCTGTCCTTTATGCCTGGGGCGGGGTTTGCCGTGGCCGCCACCACCTTGGTGGGGCAGAACCTGGGGGCAGGGCAGCCCGACGATGCGGAAAGGGCCGGAAAAGTGGGGCGCAACATGGGCATGTTGGTCATGTCCGCCATGGGCATAGTCTTTTTCTTGTTCCCAGGCCCCATCGTGCGCATCTTCTCCCAGGATCCTGAGGTAATCGCCCTGGCTGTGGTCTGTCTGCGCCTGGTGGCCGTGGCCCAGCCCTCCCTGGCTGTGTGGATGATCCTGGCTGGCGGTCTGCGGGGAGCTGGGGACACGCGGTCAATTATGGGGATGGTCATGGTGTCCTTCCTCGGTGTGCGCGTCGGCCTGGCGTACCTGTTGGCCCTGCGCCTGGGTCTGGGATTGGTTGGGGCTTGGATCGCCATGGTTGCTGACCTCTTCCTGCGCAGCATCCTCATTCAGCTGCGCTTTCGTCGGGGAGAGTGGAAATTAGTTAAAGTATAGGAGGGAGCGTTAGTTATGCGAGAACTCACTTTCTTTATGCCAACCAGAGTTGTTTTCGGCCAGGATGTGGTGAAAAAGGCTGGGGATGGTTTGGCCCTTGGCCGCAAGGCCTTGATCGTCACCGGCCAGACGTCCGCCCGCAAAAGCGGGGCCCTGGATGATGTTCTATCCGTGCTCACAGGTGATTACGTCCTCTTTGACCGTGTGGAGAACAACCCCACCGGTGAGAACTGCCTGGAAGGGGCGGAGTTAGCTAAAAAGGAGAACTGCGACTACATTATCGCCATCGGCGGGGGATCACCCCTGGATGCGGCCAAGGTCATGGCTGTCCTCGCGGTGAACGACAAAAAGCCCTTGGAGCTCTATGGGGGATGGGAGAACCAGCCTTTGCCCATAGTGGCCATCCCCACCACTGCAGGGACGGGCAGTGAGGTTACTCCATACGCGGTCTTAACCCTGCACGAGGAGGAGACCAAAAAGGGCCTGGGCGGACCGGACCTGTTTCCACGGGTGGCCTACTTGGATCCCAAATACACTGCTTCGCTGCCCCGGCAGGTGACCATCGACACCGCGGTGGACGCCCTCTCCCACTTGGTGGAAGGATATCTGTCCAATCGAGCCACGCCCGCGAGTGATTTTGTGGCCCTCCAGGGCATTGCGGTGTGGGGCGCGACCATCCCGGCACTGCGCGCGGGGCAGTTTACCATGGAAGACAGGGAGAATCTGCTGCTTGCCTCCATGCTGGGTGGGATTACCATTGCCCAAACTGGGACCACCTTTGTGCATGCCCTGGGTTATCCCTTGACTTACTTCCATGATTACCCCCACGGCCGGGCCAACGGTGTGTTTATGGCTTCCTACTTGGAGTATACCAACGAGCATGCGCCGGAGCGGGTGGAAACGGTCTTGGAGCTGTTGGACGTGCCTTCTTTGGAGGCTTTCCGTGAGCTGATGAATGAGCTGTTTGCCGATTTTGTAGGTAAGCTGCACGTGGGTGAAGAGCGAATTCGCGCTTACGCGGAAAAGGCTGCCCAGACCCGCAACGTGACCTATTCCCGGGGCACTCCCACGGTGGACCAGTTGACCAAAATCCTCAAGGACAATATACTATAAGGGAGACAAAGTGCCCGTCCAGTCGAGGTTGGACGGGCACCAGTTCCCTATTCTGCTTCAGTTCTCTTTGATGATCTGGAGCACATATTGGGCGGCTGCTTCCAGCTGGTCCACGGGCATGGCTTCGTCGGTGGTATGCACATTGGTGTAGCCCAGGCCCAAAATGACCGAAGGGATGCCATAACCATTGATGATGTTGGCATCGCTTCCGCCGCCTGTCTTTTCGATTCTGGGCTCTAGCCCCAGGGACTGCGCTGCTTTTACCGCCAGCTGCACTACATGATCCTCTTGGGTTAGGCGGAAGGAGCTGTAGCTGTCCGTTACCACCACGTCCGCTTCCACGCCGTGGGCAGCACAAGTGGTTTTGATCACCTCCACCATGTGCTCCACCTGGCGGTTGAGTTTCTCCTGATCCAATGAACGGGCCTCACCCTGGAACTCCACCCGGTCGGGGATGATGTTAGTGGCCACGCCGCCGCGAATCACACCGACGTTGGCGGTGGTTTCAGGGTCGATGCGGCCCAGTTTCATCTTGGTTAGAGCTTCCGCCGCTACCACAATGGCGCTGATGCCCTTTTCGGGAGCCACTCCCGCATGGGCCGCCCGGCCGTGGATGGTGGCGGAGATGTTCTTTTGGGCTGGGGCTTGCACCACTATGGTACCCACAGGTCCGCCGGTGTCTAAGAAGTAGCCTGCTTGCGCCTTGAGGCGGCTGGGATCGACGTTCTTAGCTCCGTGCAGCCCGCCTTCTTCGGCCACGGTAAAGAGGATTTCCAGGCGCCCGTGGGGAATCTGTTGTTCTTGGAGTGTGCGGACTGCTTCCAGTATGGCCGCAATGCCGGCCACATCATCCGCGGCCAGGATGGTGGTGCCATCACTGCGGATTACCCCATCCTTGAGCACGGGTTTGATGCCGCGCCCAGGTTCCACCCGGTCCATGTGGGCGCAGAACAGAAGGGCCGGGGCGTCCTTCGTGCCTTCCAATACGGCGATGAGGTTGCCGGTATTTCCTCCGATCCTGGCACCGGCATCGTCTTCCGTGACGGTAAAGCCCAGGGCTTCCAGTTTCGGTTTTAGGGCATCGGCCATGAGCCGTTCGTCTTTGGAGGCGGCGTCCACCTGCACCAGTGCCAGGAATTCATCCAGTAAGCGCTGCTTGTTTATATCCATTACATCGACCTCCTTATGACTTTGCTTTTCAACACGGCAATAGTATTTCCTGCCAGCAGTCCAGAGGGAATGGGATGATCCGAAGTGGAAGAGCTTGTGGGCCTGATCCTCACCGCCGGTGAGCTGCTGTTGACCTGCGGGGCCGAAATGGCCCGGGTCGAAGACACAATTGAACGTATGGGCCGCGCTGCCGGGTTTGTGCAGGTGGAAAGCTATGCCACCCCAACCGGGCTGTTTGTGTCTCTGCACGATGCCCAGGGCAGAGTGTACACCCGGGTGAAGCGTATCCGGGGCGGCCAGAGCAACATCGCCCTTATTGCCGAAGTAAATGCCTTAAGCCGGGCCTTTGCCGCAGGGGAGCTCACGGCTGAGCAGGTGGATCGGGCTCTGCAGGGGCTGCGGGAGCAGGGCGTTCCTGACAGTCCAGCCCGCCCGCTAATCGGCGGGGGAGGTTCCCTGGCCTTTGCTGTGATGATGGGCGGCTCCTGGCTGGAGGGACTGGTTGCAGGGGTAGTAGGTACGCTGGTTCTCTGGGTCGTTTCCCGTATGGAGGGGCGGTTCCCTAAAGTGATCCAAGCTGGAGTGGGAAGCATGGTGGCGGCCGCACTGGTTGCCACTGTTGGCTCCTATCTGCAGCTCAACGTCAATGTGACCATACTCGGCGCTGTGATGGTTCTTGCCCCCGGTTTGGTGATCACCACGGCCATTCGCGATCTTCTAGGCGGAGAACTGGTTTCGGGTCTAAGCAGGAGTGCTGAGGCTTTAGTCATCGCGGTGGCCATAGCCGCAGGGGTGGCTGTGGTGCTGAGCCTGGGAGGTGCCTGAGATGCTGGTGCAGCTGGTCATGGGTTTTCTCGCCGCCTTAACTTTTGGAGCTATTTTTCGTGTCCCAGCCGGCCAACGTCTGCGCTGCGGCATGGTCGGGGGCTTGGGCTGGACAGCGTTTTTGGCCCTGGAAGGGCGCCTGGGCGAAGTGGGGGCAGTCTTTTTTGCCGCTACAGCGGTGGCCGTCAGCAGCGAATTGCTGGCCAGAAGGCAGCATCAGCCCGTGATAGTGTTTCTAACCCCGGGTATTATCCCCCTTGTGCCGGGGAGCAAAGCGTACTTAACCATGCTCAGCTTTGTGCAGAAGGACTATACCCAAGGTGTGGTTTTGCTGGTGACAACCCTCTTTTTAGCAGGTGCAATTGCCGCAGGGATAATCATAACTAGTTCCGTGTTCAGGAACTTATCCCGCACAAAGCTTAGTGGGAGGTAGTGGTTGTGAGCGAAAAGCAGATTGTGGTGACAGTTGGAGAGCAGAGACTTGAAGTGCCCACGGGTACACTGGTGGGTGAGGTGGCCGCCCTGGTGCCTGAGCTTAGCCAGGGGTCAGTGGTGGCCCGGGTGAACAACGACATTTACGGCTACCAGTTTCCCCTGACCGCAGACAGCCGCATCGAGTTTTTGGATACGCGGACCGAGGACGGCATGCGGGCCTACCGCGCCAGCCTGGTTTTCCTGTTTGTGCGCGCGGCCCTGGAGGTGATCCCCGGTTGTACGGTGCACATCAAGCATGCCCTCAACAACGGGTTGTACGGCGAGTTCGATCATAGTCAGCCGGTAATTGAAAAGGATATCCGGGCCATCGAAGAGCGCATGCATGCCCTGGTGGAGGAGGATATTCCCTTCGTGCGCCGGATTGTGCCCGTGGAAGAGGCCAAGAGGATCTATGCGGAGCAGGGGTTTGCCGACAAGGTCAGGCTGTTGGAGCAGCAAAACGGCAGGGACGTTGTCCTGTACAGCTTCGGCTGGTTCCATGATTCTCTGCGTTCCGTTTTGGTGCCCAGCAGTGGCTACCTGAAGCATTTCCGGCTGCGCTATTACCTGCCCGGCTTTATCCTAGAGTATCCGCGCCGCAGCAATCCCACGGTGATTCCGGAATACGTGGAGCAGGGCAAACTGTTCAACGAGTTTTTTAAGGCGGAACGCTGGCAGGATAACCTGGGCATTCCTGATGCGGCTTCCCTCAATGACTGCATCCGCAGGGGCGGTTTTGGCGATCTGGTGAGGGTGTCGGAAGCCTACCATGAAAACCAAATCCGGGATATTGCCCAGCTCATTGCCAAGGACAGGGATCGCCTGCGCTTAATTCTCATTGCCGGACCTTCCAGCTCGGGGAAGACCACCTTCGCGCAGCGCCTGAAGGTGCAGCTGCGGGTCTGCGGCCTGGAACCGGTGGCCATTGGACTTGATGATTATTTCGTGGATCGGCACCTCACGCCCCTGGATGAGGAGGGCAAGCCCGACTTTGAGGCCCTGGAGGCAATTGATTTGGAGCTGTTCAACGAGCATCTGACCAAGCTGATCCAGGGCGAAGAAGTGGAGATTCCCTCTTTCCACTTTCCTACGGGAACGAGGCAGTGGACTGGTACCAAGCTGAAAGTCCGGCCCGATCAGCCCATTATCATCGAGGGCATCCACGGTCTCAATGATCAGCTCACCAAGTCCATTCCCAAGGGACGTAAGTTCAAGATCTACGTCTCGGCGCTGACCAATTTAAACCTCGATCACCATACCAGGATTTCCACCACCGATGTGCGCTTGATCAGGAGGATCGTGCGGGATAATCAGTTTAGGGGCCACAATGCCAAAGCCACCATTGAACGCTGGCCCTCCGTAACCCGGGGGGAGCGCCGCCACATCTTCCCCTTCCAGGAGAGTGCCGATGTGATGTTCAACTCTACCCTCATCTATGAGCTGGCAGTGTTGAAGCCCTTGGTCACACCGCTTCTCGAAGAGATTACACCCGAGGATCCTCAATACGGGGAAGCACGCAGGCTGCTGCGCTTTTTGGACTATTTTGTAGCTGTGGACGATTGGTCAGTTATTCCCTGCAACTCCATCCTCCAGGAGTTTATCGGTGGATCCTGCTTTGAATAGGGGAGAGAACATGAAAGTAGTACTCGCGGCGCTCAACGCTAGGTACACCCACTCCAGTTTGGCGCTGCGCTATCTCAAACGTTACTGTCAGGGGCAGTTTCCTAACATTGAGACCGTAGAGTTCAACATCAACCAAAGCCCGGGGATGATCCTAGGAGAGCTGGTCAAGCGCAGACCAGATGTGCTGGGCCTGTCCTGCTACATCTGGAACATTGGGATCATCCTGCCTTTGGTGGGCAATCTGCGCAAAGTGCTCCCGGAGGCCACCATCATCTTAGGTGGCCCCGAGGTGTCCTTTGATGGGGAATACTGGCTCAGCAAATACCCCAGTATCGACTTTCTCATTGCCGGGGAAGGGGAGGAGGCTCTGCGCCGCTTTTTGGAGGAATATGAGCGCTGCGCTGGCCAGCTCACGGAAGAAAGTTTGGCTGCGGTGCCGGGCCTTGTCTATCGCCGCCAAGACGGTCAGGTAGTGCAAAACCCCAACCCTCCCTTGGATTTGGCGTCCATCCCCCCCATCTATGCCGGTGACTTGGGCGAGCTTAAGGATAAGATCGTCTATTTCGAGACCACCCGGGGCTGCCCTTTTCGGTGTGCCTACTGCCTGTCTTCCGTCATGGGGCCGGTGCGGGCTTTTCCCCTGGCTCGGGCCAAAGAGGAGCTGGCTGCTTTGGCTGCGGCTGGGGTGCAGCAGGTGCGCTTTGTGGACCGGACTTTTAACTACGATCCCCGGCGCGCCCTGGAACTTTTGGAGTTCATGATCAGCTTAGATACTACCACCCGCTTCCAGCTGGAGGTGGGGGGAGATATCCTCACCCAGCCGATTTTGGAACTGCTCACCAAGGCGCCCGAAAACCGCTTCCAATTTGAGATCGGGGTTCAATCTACCAATCCCGCTACCTTGGACGCGGTGGGACGCCGTTCCCATCTGCAGCGCTTGGCAGAGGCGGTGCGCTTTCTGAGGGAAAGAACAACGGTGATCGTGCTCTTGGATCTCATCGCGGGTCTGCCCGCAGAAGGTTTTTGGCGTTTTGGCCAGTCCTTTGATTTTGTGTATGCCCTCCAACCCCACCGCATTCATCTGGGTTTTTTGAAGCTCTTGCGCGGTTCCCGCCTGCGGGCTGAGGCAGAGCAGTTCGGCTGTGTTTTCACACATGAGGCCCCCTATGAAGTGCTGTACACCAAAGACCTCTCTTTTGAGGAGATTCAACGTCTGAAGCTCATTGAGGATCTGGTGGATAAGTACTACGGGCCGCGCTTTGAGCACACCTTAAAGTACCTGTTGCGGGACGGACGGTCCCCTTTCCAGTTTTTCAACGAGTTGGCAGCCAAGTGGGAGGAAGCGGGCTATCAGTGGGTGGAGCACTCCCTGCTGGGGCGTTTTGAGATTCTGCACAAGTTCTTCGCCGCAGGCAATCCTGACCTTCTGCCGTGGATGCTGTACGATTTCCGCTTGTACGAGCGGCGGCAGAATCCGCCTCGGTGGATGGGAGGCAGCCAGGACCGTAGGCTGGAGAAGGACTGGCTGTCCAGTCCGCGCCTGAAGGAAGTGCTGCCGGAAGCAAGCAAGCTTACTCCCCGGGAGCTTTCCCGCAGGATCGTCGTGGAGGAACTGTCCTTTGGAACAGGTACCCAGACCGTACTCTTTTATTATCCCCGCGAGGGCACTAAGGCCCGCACCGTACGCTTGGCGTAAGCCAGGGGGACTCCAGTCACCTGGCTGGTCACCTCATCCAAGGCCACTAGATCGGTGAGATCTACCTCATGGAGCGCGTGTTTGCCCAGGGCCCTCACCCCTTCTTTGATCTCTTCCGTGCAGGAGATCAGATAGTTGGCCAGGTGTTTGGCCCCGAGCTTCCAGTTGAATCTCCTGCTCTGCTTCCCTCCGTCCACAACCAATTGGGTGGGGGGTTCCCAAGGAATGGACTTGGTGGTTTGGGTATGGCTCATGGCATAGAGGGGCATGGTTCCCAGGTAAATGGCATTTGCACCTAAAGCCAAGGCTTTCAGGCACTGGCCCGGTGAGAAAAAGCCTCCAGAGACGATCAGACTTACCTGTCCGTACACCCCCCTGGTTTTGAGGTGTTCCACGGCCCGGCAGAGCCCCATAATGGTGGGCAGGCCAAAGTCGTCCAGGAGAATAGGGGGGGCGGCAACCGTTCCGGCCTTCGCCCCTTCTAGAGCCAGGAAATCTACTTCTGCCTCCAGGCAGAGGTCTATTTCCCTCTCCAGATTGTTGGTGAAGGAAAACTTAACCCCCACGGGCACCCCACCGCCGGCCTGTTTCAAAAATCTGACCACTTTGGGCAGGTCGCTGCTGGCGCGCACGGGGGGCAGTTCAGGGAAGACCAGGTGGGGGAATGGAACCTGGGCTCCTCCGGCGCTGGCGCCCTGACCCAGCTGGATCTCCAGGGCATCGGCCTGGGCCAGCATATCCAAGGTGCGGTGCAGGGGTAGGCGCGGGTACTGCACGATGAGACGATCCGCAAGTTCACGTTCCTTGGGCAGAAACGGTCCTTCACCAGTATTGGACACGGTCCCGGCCAGCCTGCTGCCCAGGGCCAAGGCGTACTTAGCCCGAGCGGAGAGGGCTTTTTTGTAGGCCATCCCGGAGATAAAAAGGGGCGTGCCCACAGTTAGGGGACGTTTGCTTCTCGGCCCTATGGTCGTGGTCACATCCACGGGGATGGTGTGGGGGAGGGCTTCCCGGTCCAGGTGGGCGGAAACAAACATGAGCCCATCAAAGTCTAGAAAGCGCCGGGGACTGCCCAGGGGACGTTTCAGCACCTGGGCCCTTTGCGCCCGCAGGTTGGTTTCTAAAATGGTCTGGACACCCGTGCGCTTGGTGGCGGAGAGCAGCTCGGCGAGGTTTTCGCTATAGGGATCGGTCATGATCACTTTGACGCCTTGCTTGGCGATCTGTCCTGCCAGAAAGCGCAGGGCCGCCAAACCGCCCGTAACACCAAGGGCACCGGCGAATAGTTTTGATGTAGAGCTGGACAAAGAATCACCTCCGTAGGGCGAAGGGGCAGGGATCAACTGGTGCTTGTAGTATAAGTTAACCAAGCAGCTTAGCTCATGGATGTGGTTTTGTTGACGACTAAGGTAACCATTAAGGACGTGGCCCGTCGGGCAGGTGTTTCGCCATCCACGGTCAGTCGCGTGATCGCCGATCACCCGCGAATCAGCCTCAGAACCAAGGAACGGGTGCGCGCCGTCATGGCGGAGTTGGGCTACTACCCCAACGCCATTGCCCGCTGTTTGGTCAACCAGACCAGCAGCTGCATAGGGGTGATCCGCTCCCGGTTGACCCAGGGCGATTTTGCCAATCCCTTCTTTCCCGCAGTGATCCAGGGCATCTCTTCTGTGGCTCACAAGCATGGATTGCACTTAGTGTTATCCACCAGCAGCACTTTTACCCAAGAAGATGAGGAATGCTTGAACTTGCTCCGGCAGCGGAGGGTAGATGGGGTGATATTGTTAGCTTCCCATCGCCAAGATAAGCTTATTCCCCGCCTTATAGCAGAGGGTTTCCCCTTTGTGCTCATCGGGCGCCATGAAGGCCCCGAGGCGATCAACTGGGTGAACAACGACAATGTGGCTGATGCCAAGGCCGCTGTCGAGTATCTGCTGGCCAAAGGGCACAGCCGTATCGCTTGTCTAGATGGGGATCCCCGTTACGTGGTGAGTGCAGATAGATTGCGCGGTTATGAGCAGGCCCTGGCAGAACACTCTGCCTGCAGGGATCCGGTCCTCGTGGAGCATTCGGGTTTCTCTGTCGATGGGGGCTACCAAGCGACCCGGCGCCTGCTGGACCAGGGATGCAGATTTAGCGCCATCTTTGCTGTGGACGATCTTATCGCCATCGGAGCCATGCGGGCCCTGGAGGAACGGGGGATTAAAGTGGGCCGCGATGTGGCTGTGGTGGGATTCAACAACACCATTTTAGGAGCGTATGTACAGCCGGGCCTCACTTCGGTGCACGTGCCCATCTACGAGTTGGGTCAGAGCGCAGTGCAGATGCTTATTGCCCAGATTTATGGGTCCGGTACGTTTCCCGATCAGAAGATGCTCCAGGCGCAGCTGGTGGTGCGTGGGTCCGCTTAAGGGGGTGGGGGCATGGCTGTGGGCAGAGTGGTAATGGTTGTGATCCTGGCTGTGCTGGTTGGCTGCTCAGGCACGGTGCAGGCTTTTCTGTTCACCGATCCCACCGGCCTGTACAGTACACAGATTGGTGATCGGTGGGTATATCAGGCCCACCAGAGCACTTCTGAGCTTATGGTCTTCTACGGGGCGGGGGACTTTGAGCTGCTCTATTTTGAGCGGCTGGGGCCCGTGGGTTATGCCACTGCCCTGGAGTTTGCCCAGCGCTCCATAGAGCTTTACGGGGGACCGGGGGGCTTGGAGCAGTTTGAGTTGGTGAGGGATTTTGCGGCGGTGGAAGTAGCGGGTGTGCAGGGCATCTCCTGTGCCTATGCGTACCAGGATGGCTACGGGAACAGGCTCTGGGAGTACCGCATTTTCCTGGTGCTTCCCACCGGGGAAGGGTTTTCCATCGCCTTTAGTGATCATAGTCCCGAGGTAGCAGAAGGTCCCCCGCCCCTGGAGGACATTCTGCGGCACTGGCGGTGGTTACTGTGAAGATGAGGCGGTCTGGGTCAGGGATCTGGCTGGTGTTGATACTCCTTGTGGTGCTGGGGGCCGGCGCCCCCAGCTCCGCCGCGGGTCTGGCGGATCGGTTCGAGCGCAGCCTGGGCGCGGCCGCGGCGCCAGCTTTGATCAAGGAGTACGGCGGCGAGTACGTTCTGCCCATTCAGCAGCGCCTGTGGGTGGAGGAGGTTTTTGCCCGCCTCGCGGCGGAAAGTGAGCGGGACGATCTGGACTATTCCCTGACTGTGCTCAATTCCAGGGAGGCCAACGCCTTTTCCCTGCCTGGGGGATTCGTGTTTATCACCAAGGGGCTTTTGGATCTGATTGGCTCCGATGAAGCTCAGCTGGCCGCGGTGCTGGGCCATGAAATCGGGCATGTTGAGAAGAAGCACGGGGTTAATGCGGTGCTCAGGCAGATGGGGCTTACGGTACTGGCGGAAGTTAGTGTGGTGGCCCTGGACTTTTTATCCGCGGATCTGCTGCGCATGGCTGGCCTCACTTTGGTGCAGCTGCTCCAGGCAGGCTTTGGCCGAGAAGCAGAGTTTGAGGCCGATGTCCTTGGACAGGAACTGGCGGTGCGGGCTGGTTTTGATCCCACCGGTGCCATCAGACTCCTCGATGCCTTGGCCCAGCTTTCGGATGAGCCCATGCACATCTTCCGCACCCACCCAGACCCGGGGCAGCGGCGGGCGCGGTTGGAAGAAAGGCTGGCCTTGTTTTGGTCTGCGCCCGCTCCAGTGACCGATGACAAGGCGCTAGAAAGATTAACTCGGTGCAGGAATTCACACCAGGATGGGCGAACTGATCCTAAAGGACGGTATGTATTGGAAATGCCTGGGCAGGTGGCCGCGGGCGTTAAGCTATTTGATCAGCAAACTGGCGAGTCAGTACTCTGGGCGGAGAACGCCCTGGTCGCGCAGGCAGCCTGGTCGCCGCCAGGGGACTATCTCGCCCTGTTGGTGGAGGAAAGGGGCGGGAGCGAAGTATGGATCGTGGATCGCTGGGGCCACGTGGTTAGCAAGCTTCAAGACCCCCGGGGCGCGGTCACTTCCTTCTCCTGGTCGCCCCACGGGGATCTGCTGGCTTTACTCGTGCAGGGGCCCCAGGGGGCCCGCCTGGTGGTTGCCTACCTGCAGGCCCAAGCCTTGGCTGAAGTGGGCAGGGGATGGGAAGTCCAAGATGCTCTGTGGCTAGATGATGCCTTGTATTTCCTCCATGCAGGAACTTGGTACAAGACGGAACCGCCCCAGGTGATCCCGGTGCGCATCACGGAACCTGTGCCAGTGGTTCTCCAGCGCCGGCGAGTGCTCACCCCCACCCTGATTAGGGAGGGCAATACTTTCCGGCTCACCAGGCCCGAGCTGACGCCACCCTGATCGGTAGGGAAAAGAAAAAGCACCTTCTCACGGGGAGGAAGGTGCACAGCGACTCTTACGACGCAGAACTCTCCGCAGCAGGGCTGTCTGCCGCACCGTTCTTGGCGTCGTTTCGGCTGTCGTTGATGTAGAAACCAGGCCCTTTGAAGATAATGCCAATATTCTTCGCAATCAGACGCTCAACGGGAGCGCTGCAGGTGGGGCAAGTACTCAGTTTGTCGTCCTTAATACTCTGCTGTAGCTCAAAGCGGCCGCAGTTAGGACATCTGTACTCGTAGATAGGCATATCTGGCATCCCTCCTTTCAGGCATCTAAGAGATATTGTACAACTTGTCTGTCTTATGTGCAACCAGGTTAGGATGCGAGGAAATTCGGAAAAAAGGCGAGGAGTCGTTGTGGGAATGAAGTACGGTTCAAAATTAGTTGCAGCACTCATTTTGGTTGGCTTTCTGGTCTTATCTTTTTCTGCCCTGAGCATGGCTGAAGACTCGCCTAAAACCATCCAGTTGAATTTGGGTTTGCCCCCGGCGGTAGAGGAAGAGCCGGATGAGTTTACGGAGAAGTATCGCCAGGTAATGGAGGAGATTTCCATATCCGAAGAGGCCGCGGAAGTAGTTGACCAGATCAAAGCGGCCGTGGAAGATGTGCAGGACCTGAGTGTGGACATGGCCATTACCGAGATCCGGGAGCGGCGCAATGAAGAAGTATCCCTTCATCTTAAGGCAAGCGTAGTGCATAAATTGGCCCGCATTGAGTTTGAGGCCCCCAGCGCGGTGCGGGGCATGATTATGGTGGCCGATCAGGCCAACATGGAGGTAAAGATCTTTCAGCCCGTGACTAATGTGATTGTGGTGCGGGGCTTGGAAGATGCCAGCAAAGAGGCCCTGGCTGCCTTAAGTATCGGCCAGGACTTCACCCAGCTCACATCCTATCTTGATTTCTCCCAGTATCAAGTGGAGATTTTGGAGAAAGCCGAGCTGGAGGGGGTCACCGATTACCTGCTGAAGGTGGATGCCCCCGAGGATGAGGTGTGGTATGTGCGGGTGAAAGATGACAGCTGGTTTCCCCACGAGATCTCCGTTTACAAAGGAGAGAGCTTGCAGGGAACTATGCGGCTGTCCAATGTGGTGCTGAACCCTGGGTTGAGTGTGGAGGAGATCACCAGCCTACCCCAGGTCAAGGTAGAAAGGATTTGAGGGAGGGGTGACATTGGAGCCCTGGTTGCGCAGATTGTTTGCCCTTTGCTTGATGGGGTGCATGTTCCTGGTCGCCAGCTGCTCAGCCGCAGCCTTTGAGGCGGAGGACCTGCCCTTGGGTTTTGGGCCCCAGGGTTGGCACACGGGCCTAGGAGTAAGTCAGGAGAAGGTGACTGCCCGAGGACTGTTGGGCTACGAGAAAACTGGTATCGGCGGTTTTCTGTATCAAACAGAAGGACAAGAGGAGACACTCAGCTGGTTCAGCGGACGGAAGCAGGTCATCTTGGGAAATATCGGGTACAGCTTAGAGCTGTTTGGAGGAAACACGGAACGGCCCATCCTCTCTACGTTCCTCAGTGGCACCGATCCCCATGTGGGCGCTTACGGTGAGTTCAGCAGGATGTACGGAGATTACGGGCACGGCCTGGCGGGCCAAGCGCAGTTCCCTGTCTCCGAGGGAGGGGAAGTTGAGTATACCATCATTCCTTATGTGCAGTTCCGGCGGCAGGGTGTGTGGAGGTTTTCCCTCACGTTGGGTAGTTCCATTGGTTTTGGCATGTCCTATCAAGAGCCCCAAGAAAAGGTGGAGCTGGACATCACTTTGGTACGAGAGGGTTTGAGCATGCACGTGCTGCTCTCCTTGAGTGAGCACCCCCTCACGGTTGGGGCGGGGCTGACTCAGGAGCAAGCCCAGGTGTTTATTCGGTACTCCTTCTAAGGTCCTAGAGTTCGATGGAGGGTCGCCACAAGGCCCTCTTTTCTTGCGCAAGGGGAAGTGAAAGGGATGCATGTGGTTTTGGTTGAGCCGGAGATTCCGGCCAACACCGGGAACATTGCTCGGCTGTGCGTGGCTGCAGGCGCGACTTTGCACCTGATTCGGCCCTTGGGTTTCTTCCTCAGTGACCCTCGCTTGAAGCGGGCCGGATTGGATTACTGGGAGCACCTTAGGTTGGAGGTGCATGATTCCTTTGAGGGTTTTCTAGCAGCGCAGCGGCCGCAGCGGATGTACTTCGTGGAGACGGGGGGAGCAAAGCTTTACTCCCAGGTCTGTTATGCCCCAGGCGACTACTTGGTGTTCGGCAGTGAAACCAAGGGTCTAAGCCCAGGCCTTCTGCAAGCCTATGCCAATCAGGTGATCAGTTTGCCCCAGCGGGATGTAAGATCCCTGAATCTGGCTAATACTGTAGCCATCGTAGTTTATGAGGCCTGGAGACAGCTTGGATTTCCGGGAGCGAAAAATCTGCCACAGGCAGGATTCGTAAACCCGGACCAGAATATGTAGTCGGATGGTATGCCAAAACGATGTTGTGAGGTGACAGGATACATGCGACGAGTTCGTGCTTTCTTTGGGGGCATTCATCCCAAAGAGCACAAGGAAAGTACCAACAGCGCTCCTATTCAAGTTCTACCAGCCCCGGCAGTAGTTGCCGTTCCCCTTTTGCAGCACGCGGGGAAGCAGGCCAAGCCCCTGGTGGCCAAGGGAGATGAAGTACTCAAGGGGCAGCTCATCGGCGAGGCTGATGGCAGGATCAGCGCACATGTACATTCGCCCGTATCAGGGACGGTGACGGCCGTACAACCCAGACCCAGTGCTTCCGGCCGGTCTGTGATGTGTGTGGTCATTGAAAATGACGGCCAGGATAGGTGGGTGGAGAGGGAAGGGCACCCCGATCCGGTCCAGCTCGATGCTGCGACCATCGTGCAGCGCATTGAACAAGCCGGCATTGTGGGCATGGGCGGCGCCGGTTTTCCCACCGCACCCAAGCTTACTCCGCCTAAAGGGGCCAGGATTGATTATCTTCTTATCAATGGTTGTGAATGCGAACCCTATCTCACTGCTGATCACCGCCTGATGGTAGAGTACGCCGAGGAGATCATCCTCGGGGCAAAGCTCATGGCCAAAGCTTGTGGGGCACGCAAGATCATCATCGGCGTGGAAGACAATAAGCCCGATGCCATTGCCGCGCTGCGGGAAAAGGCGGGAGCCATCGAAGTTGTGGCCCTGGCCACCAGGTATCCCCAAGGCGGAGAAAAACAGCTGATCCAGGCGCTAACCGGCAGGGAAGTGCCCAGCAAAGGACTGCCCTTCCAGGCGGGCTGCGTAGTGCAGAATGTGGGCACAGCCTGGGCAGTGGCCAAAGCCCTGCGCGATGGGGAACCCCTCATCTCCAGGGTGGTGACTGTTACCGGTTCGGCCATCGCCAATCCCCAAAACTTCTGGGTGCCCATTGGCACTTCTTTCCAAGATGTGCTTGACGCTGCCGGCGGCTTCAGCCAGACACCGGGCAAGGTGGTGGCAGGTGGCCCCATGATGGGCGGCGCACAGTTCAGCTTGGATGTGCCCGTAACCAAGTGCACCAGCGGTATCTTGGCCTTCGGTGTGGATGAGAGCAAGACACCCGATTCCTTGCCCTGCATCAAATGCGCCCGCTGCGTGGATGTTTGCCCGGCCAATCTGCTGCCGCTTAAACTGGAAGCGTACGGCATGAACGAGCAGTGGGATAATGCTCGGGAATATGGGGCGCTGGACTGCATTGAGTGCGGCTGCTGCACGTATATCTGCCCGTCCAAGCGACCACTGCTCCATTATATCCGTTTTGCTAAAGCGGAAATCCTAGCTCGTGAGACGCACTAATACTGAAGGAGGGTGGATAATGGACGAGCTGAAATTACTCGTATCTCCATCTCCCCATATTCGGGATACAGATACAACTGAGAAGATAATGTTCGCAGTTTTAATCGGCTTACTACCTGTTGTGGCTGCTGCCATTTACTTCTTCCGCTGGGACGCGGTGCGTGTTCTGCTTCTAGCTGCCGCCTCTGCCGTGGCCACCGAAGCCATCTGGCAGCGTCTCCGCAAACAGCCCATCCGCATCGGCGACGGCAGCGCCCTGATCACGGGAGTGCTGCTGGGCTTAAGCGTTCCCCCTACACTGCCCAGTTGGATGGTCATCTTGGGTTCAGCCTTTGCCATTGCCATTGGCAAGCAGGTGTTTGGGGGCTTAGGCCACAATCCCTTTAACCCGGCTCTGGTGGGTAGGGCTTTTCTCACCGCCTCCTTTGGCCGGGCCATGACTACGTGGACCGCACCCTTTGATGGCGTAACCGCCGCTACGCCCCTGGCCATGGGCGCGGCCGTAAGCCGTGTGCCTGATCTGTTCTTTGGTTCAGTGGCCGGCTCCTTAGGTGAGACCTCGGCCTTGGCCATCCTGCTCGGCGGGATCTATCTCTTTTACAAGGGAGTAATTGACTACCGCATTCCAGTAGGTATTGGTGCCACCGTCACCGTATTTGCTCTCCTCGCAGGGGAAGATCCCATCTTCCATCTGCTCGCGGGGAGTGTGCTGTTCGGTGCCGTGTTCATGGCCACAGACATGGTCACCTCTCCGGTGACTAAGGTCGGACGCTGGATCTTCGGTATCGGTATCGGCGTGATCATCATGGTGATCAGGTTGTGGGGTGGCTATCCCGAGGGAGTTACCTTCGCTATTCTCCTCATGAATGCAGTAACTCCGCTCCTCAATCGGTGGACCCGTCCCCGCATCTACGGACAAGGGGTGAAAGTCAGTGAATGAGTCTGTACGAATGGTTGTGGTCTTATCAGTAATTGCCATGGTTTCCGCAGCCGTTTTGTCTGTGGTCTACAGTAAGACTAGTGTTATAATAGAAGAGAATGCTGCCCGGGCTTTGGAGAGCTCCGTACTGGAAGTCCTGCCCGGGACCAGCACTGTGAACATCATCCGGCGCAGCCCCGATGAGCTGGGGGTGGATGATCCCCAGGAAATGCGGGAAAAAGGCCAGGAGACGACCCTGATCTACCAAGGTGTGGACGAGCAGGGTAAGATCATAGGCTATGCCTTTGTGGGTGAGGGCAACGGCTATGGTGGGGTCGTGCGGGTCCTAGTTGGTGTCGATGAAGCTACGGACCAGATTCTAAATGTGAAGGTTCTCAACCATGCCGAAACGCCCGGTCTAGGTTCGCGCATCGAAGAGGAAGGATTCCGCAGCCAGTTTGTGGGCAAGACGGTCCAGGACCCCATCGCCGTAAACCAGGATATTGACAGTATTTCCGGAGCCACCATTTCTTCCCGGGCCGTGGCCGATGCGGTGCGCCAAGGTCTGCGGGATACGGTGGAGCTTTACAGGGGAGGGGAGTAAACATGGCTCGTTTATGGAAAAACTTCGTGAATGGCTTGTGGAATGAGAACCCCACCTTCCGCATTATGATCGGTTTGTGTCCGGTTCTGGCTGTGACCACTAAGGCAATCAACGGTATAGGTATGGGCTTGGCTACAACGTTTGTCTTAGTCTGCTCCAGCGCCTTGGTGAGCCTGCTGCGCAAGGTCATCCCGGACAAAGTCCGCATTCCAGCCTATATCATCGTCATCGCCACTTTCGTGACCATTGTGGATCTGTTCATGAATGCTTATCTGCCGGACCTCCATCAGGTGCTGGGCCTCTTCATTCCGTTGATCGTGGTAAACTGTATCGTTTTGGGGAGAGCTGAGGCTTTTGCCAGCAAGAACTCCCTGGTATCGTCCGTTTTTGATGGCCTGGGCATGGGTTTGGGTTTCACCTGGGCCCTCACGGTGCTCGGAGCGGTTCGGGAGATCCTTGGTTCTGGTTCGCTTTTTGACAAGCAGTTCCTAGCCGAGGGAGCCACGACAATCGGTGTCATGTCGCTGCCGCCGGGAGCGTTCATCACTTTGGGCATCTTGATGGCCTTCATGAACATGATTGCGGCGCGGCAGAAGAAAAGGGCCAGTTAGGGGGGACGGGCATGAACTTATTCCTACTTTTCCTCAGTGCGTTCCTGGTAAACAACTTCGTATTGGTGCGGTTTTTGGGCATCTGCCCATTCATGGGCGTGTCCAAAGACGTTGACTCGGCATTCGGAATGGGCGTGGCCACAACCTTCGTCATGGTGGTAGCTGCAGCGGTTACCTGGCTGATTGAGACTTTTATCCTTCAGCCGCTGGGGCTGCCTTTCCTGCAGACCATGGCCTTTATTCTGGTGATTGCTGCCCTGGTTCAGCTGGTGGAGATGTTCATTCACAAGACCAGCCCAACCCTGTACAAGGCCATGGGTATTTTCCTGCCCCTGATTACCACGAACTGCGCCATTTTGGGTTTGGCCATCATGGCGGTGCAGAACGCCTACACCTTTATTGAATCGGTGGTTTTTGCCCTGGGGGCAGGCGCCGGTTTTACGCTGGCGTTGGTGCTCATGGCGGGTATCCGTGAGGAGCTGCGCTTTGCCGATATTCCTGAACCGCTTTTGGGCGCCCCCATTGCCTTTATCTGCGCCGGTCTGCTGTCCCTGGCGTTCAGCGGATTTGCCGGCCTCATCTAATTTTTGTTGGGAGGGGTTAAGGTTTGAGTACAACATTGGTGTCCCTCGTAAGTATGGGTTCGCTGGCTGCCCTCTTTGCCCTCGGTTTGGCGGTGGCCGGCAAGAAGCTTGCAGTTGAAACCGATCCCAAGATCGATGCCATAGAAGAAGTATTGCCCGGCGTGAACTGCGGCGGCTGCGGTTTTGCGGGCTGTCGGGCCTTTGCCGAAGCGGTGGCGTCGGGGCAGGCTCCAACCAATGGCTGCCCCGTTGGCGGCGCAGCGGTTGCCAAAATGGTGGCCGCGGTCTTGGGTGTGGAGGCCGTGGAACCGGTGCGTAAAGTGGCGCAGGTGCTCTGCAAGGGCGGCTTGGCCGAGGCCAGACAAAGGGGGACCTATGACGGTCCACAAGACTGCCGCCTGGCCCATGCTACCCAGGGTGGGGACAAAGCTTGTTCCTACGGTTGCTTGGGCTACGGTTCCTGCGTGAAGGCCTGCGCCTTTGACGCCATGTATATGAACGAGAACGGCCTGCCCGTGGTAATTGAAGAGAATTGCACTGCCTGCGGCAAGTGTGTGGAGGCCTGCCCCCGGGACATCATCATCCTGGTGCCCGAGGAGCAGGGGGTGCACATCCGCTGCCGCAACTTGGATCGGGGACCTGCCGTGCGCCAAGTGTGCAGCGTGGGCTGCATCGCCTGTCAGCGCTGTGTGAAGGTCTGTCCAACTGGGGCCATCTACATGCAGGATAATCTGGCCCGGATTGACTACGATAAGTGCACGAACTGCCGTGAGTGTGTGGCTGTCTGCCCCATGAACACCATCGTGTGGCAGGAAGGCAAGCCTTTAGTACTGGAAAAGGCGGCAGTGAGCTAGAAAAGGGTGGAGTTATGAACTTGAGGAAGCGGTCAGTTCTGCTTCTAGGACTGATTCTTGTGGTGTTAAGCGGCGCGGCTTTCCTTAGCCATTATCTGATCTGGGCCCCCCAGGCCAAGGCGCAGGACAGCACCACCCAAAGCTCCATGATTCTCATGGATACGGTGGTGGATGTGCGTGTGGATGGGCCTAATTCGGCCGCGTTGGTGGATAGGGTTTTCCAGCTCATGGCGGAGCTGGAAAACCTGTTTTCCCGTTTCGTTCCCGAAAGTGAAGTGAGCGCGATCAACCGCAGGGCCGGGGAATGGGTTGAGGTTAGTCCCCTGACCCTGGAGCTGATTGAGCTGGGGATGAAAATGGGCCGGATCACCGCTGGGGCCTTTGATATCACCGTGGGAGCGGTGCTCGATCTGTGGGGGTTCGGCAGCGATCTGCGCCGGGTTCCTGGGGAAGAGGAGCTGCAGGGAGCCTTGGCCACCGTAGGTTTCGACCAAGTTGAGGTGGACAGGGAGAACAGCGCGGTGCGCATTCCCCAGGGGACCATCCTGGATCTTGGCGGCATTGCCAAGGGGTTTATCGTGGACCAAGGCATTAAGCTGCTCCGGGAAGCGGGAGTAGAGCGGGCTTTGATCAATGCCGGCGGGGATATTTCCGTGATTGGCCGCAGACCAGATGGGATGCCCTGGCGGGTGGGCGTGCAGGATCCAGACCAGCCCAGCAGTATCCGCTTCATCTTGCCTCTGGATGACCAAAGCGTGGTCACCTCCGGGGACTATCAGCGCTATTTCATGGTAGGCAATGAACGCTATCATCACATCATCGATCCTTCCACAGGCTACCCCGCCCGGGGGCTGCGCAGTGTGACCATTGTGGGCGATGATCCCGCGGTGTGCGATGCCCTTTCCACGGCAGTGTTTGTGTTGGGCTGGGAAAAAGGGCGCACCCTGGTGGAGGCGCTGCCGGGTATTGAGGCCATTCTGATCAGCGATACTGATGCCTGGGTTTCTCCAGGCTTGGCGCAAGCCATGGTAACTCAATAGGGAAGGAGAGCGGCGTATGTATGATCTGGCAATTATTGGCGGAGGGCCGGCGGGCCTGACGGCGGGCCTGTATGGTGCCCGGGCCAACCTCAAAACCATCATCATCGAAAAAGGCCTCTACGGAGGTCAGATGCAGAACACTTTGGAGATTGAGAACTATCCGGGCTTCAAGAATATTGGCGGCTCGGAGCTATCTGAACATATGTACCAGCAGGCGCTGGCTGTGGGCTGTGAGTGGAAATACGGGGAAGTGACGGAAGTGAGCCTAGAGGGCCAGCCCAAGACCATCAAGGTGGGGGCGGAGGTAATCGAGGCCCGTGCCGTGATCATCGCCAGCGGCGCCCAGCCCCGCAAACTGGGTGTGCCCGGCGAGCAGGAGCTCGCGGGCCGGGGGGTATCCTACTGCGCGACCTGTGACGGCGCCTTTTATGAGGGGCTGGATGTGGTAGTGGTGGGCGGCGGGGACTCCGCTGTGGAAGAGGGCATTTTCCTCACCCGCTATGCTAATTCGGTGACGGTGATCCATCGCCGGGATGTGCTGCGGGCTCAGCCCATTTTACAGGAACGGGCCTTTGCCAATCCGAAGATGAAGTTTATCTTCAACTCGGAGGTACAGGAGATCCAAGGTGACAGCAGGGTTATTGGCGTTTTGATTCGCAACAACCAGGATGGTTCCACGCAGGTGATTCCCTGCGCTGGGGTGTTCATCTACGTGGGCTTTTTCCCCAACTCGGAGTTCCTGAAAGGGACGGGCATTTTGGACGAGTGGGGTTATGTGGTGACAGGTCCAGACATGAAGACATCCATCCCAGGCGTTTTTGCCGCGGGAGATGTGCGCAATACTCCCCTGCGGCAGATCGTATCCGCAGCTGGTGATGGGGCCATCGCCGCCATGGAAGCCTATCACTACCTGGAAAGCCTCTAGGTATTGCTTAGAATATTTTCTCCCTCCCCAGCCCATACTAGGGTCAAAAGGCTGTGGGAGGGATTTTTATGCCTCCACTGCGTAAGGTGATCATCTCGATCCTGCTCTTGGGTTTGATCGCGGCCGCCTCAGTGCCCGCCGGGGCAGCAAGCCCATTACTCAAGCGGGGCATGCGGGGCGCGGAGGTTCTGAGTCTGCAGGAACTCTTGGGGAAACTGGGTTATAAGGTGGCGGTGGATGGTATCTTTGGCCCAGAGACGGAGCGGGCAGTTCAAGAGATCCAAAAGTCGGCAGGCTTGGATCCCGATGGGATTGTGGGCCCTTTGACCAGGGAAGTTCTGGCACGCTTGACAGAAAGTGTGGTGGCTTACACGGTGCAGCGGGGCGACAACCTCACGGCCATCGCGCGGCGGTACAATACTACGGTGAGTAAAATAACCAGTTATAACCGCTTAGCCAACCCCGATCGGCTCCTGCCCGGCCAGATTTTGCTCATTCCCACCCAGTCTGTCCCAGCTAGCGCAGCACTGAGGCTGAGTCTGCAGTGGCCGGTGCAGGGGCGGATCAGCTCGGGCTACGGTGCCCGCATCCATCCGGTACTCAATGTCCGCCACTTCCACGGCGGGATCGATATAGCCGCTCCCGAAGGGACCCCTGTAAAGGCGGCCGAGGCGGGCAGGGTAGTAAAAGCGGGCAACATGGGGAGTTACGGTTTGGGCGTGGTGCTGGATCACGGTGGTGGGCTAACCACTTGGTACGGGCATTGTTCCCGGCTGTTGGTACGTGTCGGTGAAACGGTGAAACAGGGGCAGACCATCGCCCTAGTGGGGCGCACCGGGCTGACCACAGGACCCCACCTGGATTTCCGGATCAAAATAGGGGATCAGACGGTAGATCCCCTGCAGTGGCTTCCCTAAAGCCCAGCTACTTCAGGAGGCGGCTTAGGGAGCGCAGCATGTCCTCCAGCGCGTCGCCGCATCCTTCCTCTTGGTTGAGAGCCTGCTCAATGCAGGATCTGGAGTACACCTCGAAGATCATGGTGGCTACCCCCGCTAGTGCGGCCCGGGCAGCAGCTATCTGGGTGAGTATCTCGCTGCAGGGCTGCCCTTCTTCCACCATCCTCTGCAGTCCGCGAATTTGACCTTCAATGCGAGCTAGGCGCCTCAGCACACCCTTCTGATCGACAGTTCTCACAGGCGTTCCTCCTTCACCTTAATCTTACTTTCAAATCCCTGAGGTGTCAAACCTGGCCTTTGGCGCAAGGAAATGGCATCTCGAAAGCGAACCATTAAAGTGAGGTGAAGGAAAATGATCGCCTGTGTGCAGATGAAGCTGAACCCAGAGGACTATCGCACGGAGCAGAGTTTTGCCGCCAAAATACTGGGGATCATGGAGCGCATCCGTGGGGAGGCCGGAGAAGGCCCCCTGCTGGTTGCCTTTCCTGAACATATAGGGACGTTCTGTATCTTAGCGAATGCCCCGGACCGGATCTGGTCCAAACGGACATTTGCCGAAGCGGGCCGTGCCTTACTGCTGCACCACGGGGCCGCGGTGCTCCATCAGCTGGTGGTGCACCGCGTATCGCCAGTGCGCGCCCTCTTTTTGGCCCGCTCCCAGGAAGTGGAACGGATTTATCTCTCGCCCTTCATCCAGGCTGCGCGGCAGTATGAGGCCTGGATTGTGGCCGGGTCGGCCGCGCTGCGTTGGGGACAGACGAGCCGCGTGTACAACACTGCCCCGGTGATCACCCCCACGGGCCAGGTGATCTACCGCCAGCACAAGGTGAACCTGGTGGAGATGGAGCAGAAACAGGGGTTAGATCTGGAGTCAGCCCCCTTGAACTACGTAAGTGCAGTGCGCAGCCCCTTTGGCGCCCTGGGAGTAGCGGTCTGCCTAGATGCCTTCCATGGGGAAGTGCGGGGGCGGCTCCAAGGTCTAGGTGCCAAAATCCTAATCCAACCCTCCGCCAATCCCCGGGCCTGGGATAATTGGCAGCAGGAGGACTGGCGGCGCAGTGCCTATGCGGCAGTGGCCGAGAATAAAGAGTTTGAGCTGGCCATCAACCCCATGCTGGTGGGGAAGCTCTGGGATGTGGAATTTGCCGGGCAATCCAGCATCATTGACCAAAACGGCTATGTGGCTCAGGCCCAGAGCTCGAGCGAAGAAGAAATCCTGCTCAGAACAGACCTTTTAAACTGATCGTGCGGCCTTGAAGATTGAGCACCTGCCCGTTCCAGAAGGTGCACAGCAGCCTGCCGTGGAGGTAATACAGGCGGGGAACCTGCCGGCCTACCACAGTGCGCCGCGTGTGCAAAGTGACCACATCGCCCACATCCAACCTGCTTTGGGTGAGGTCAAGGCAGCATAGGCCCATGCCTGGGCGGCCTAAGATGGGAAGGGGTTCCCCACCGTGCAGCACTGTGGGGCGGGGACATAAAACCTTGGCGACGGCGTGTCTGACCTGGCGCCAAGGGGAGCTCTGGGGTTCAAGATCCAAACCGTGGCCATAACCGACCGGAATTACTCCGATCCGGGTGGGGCGAGTGGTGCGGTAGGCACGGCCGTAGCCCACGCTATGGCCTGGGGGCAGCCAGCGGGTGTGGATAATCCGGGCCCGAAACCGCCAGGTTTCCTGGAGTGAGTAACCTGGGGGCAGGGGCAGGGGGGCTTGACCATAGAGCAGGGTGCCCAAGCGCACCAGATCTAGATGGCTCTGGGGCAGCGTCAAAAAAGCGGCACTGTTGGCGGCATGCCAAAGGACGTTAGGGGCTTGGGTGTGGGTTTGGAACTGCTCCCGCAGAGCGAGAAAGGTCTGCAGTTGTTTTCTGGTGAAGCGGCGATCCCAGGCAGCCGCGGAGAAATGGGTGAACACGCCTCCCAACTTAAGGTGGGAGGCGTTGGCGATCAGTTCTACCACAGATAAAAAGTCCTGGGGAGCTACCCCGAGCCGCCCGAAGCCTGTATCCACTTTAACCTGTACGCTAAGGCGCCGCTGCCCCTTTTCGGCCAGTCGGTTGAGTTCCCCAACCAGGTGAGGGGAGGTGATGGTGGGGGTCAGGCTGTGCTCGACCACCGCCGGGAGCTGATCGGGCAGGGGCGGGGTGAGCAGCATGATCTGGGGCTTGGTCCAGGCTAGGATATCCAGGGCTTCTTCCACCGTGCTTACTGCGATGGTGGAGCAGCCCCGGCTGCGCAGGAAGGCGGCCACAACGGGCGCCCCGTGTCCGTAGGCATCGCCCTTAAGGATGGGGAGGATCGGTACCGCACTCAGCTTCTGGAGCAGCCGCAGGTTGTGTTCCAGGGCGGAGAGGTTAACCTCCACCCAAGCGGAAAAAGCTAATGGCCTTCCCTTTTCCGGCTGCGCAGCCAATTGTGCAGTTTTAGTCCAGCCAGCCACAGGGCATACCCTCCTCGTCGAACGGGCAGGTCAAACTCGCCTACGTACGTTTCCAACTGGGCACCAAACCCTTCCTTGAATCGGTAGAGCCCGTAGAGGGGATGTTCGGGTCGCAGATCACCGGAGACTCCCCGAAAATTGTAAATGGTGCAGCCCGCGCCCTTAGCCCAGCGGATCATCTCCCACTGGAGGAGGTGAGGGGCTTGGAGGTTGCGCTGTTCGCTGCTGGAGGCACCGTATACATACCAAGCCCGCTGTCCCAAGCGGAAGCAGATGGCCCCCGCAAGGGGCTTTCCTTCGTGGTAGGCCAGGAACACTCTGGCCAGTCCCCCTAGGACCAGATGATCCCAGAGGGCTTCGAAATAGCTTAGGTCTCGAATGGTGAAATGGTCCCGCTGCGCAGTCTCCTGGAGCAGGCAGTAAAACACGCCCAGCTGGCCCTTTTCCCTTATCTGCTGCACCTGGACGCCCTTGCGCTGGGCGTAGCGGATGTTGTAGCGAGTTTTGCTCTTCATGCCGCCTAAGAGCGTATCTAGGGAGGGATGGAGATCCAAAACCATCACATGGCGGGGTTGGACGCTGTCAAAGTCCAATCCCGTTTCCACTGGCCTCAGCCCCAGGGAGGACGTAGTTTCAAGCCAGATCTGGTCTCCCTGGGGTATGGCCGGATCCATCTTCCAGACCAAGGCTCCTTTGGCCTTCAGGAAGGCAGCCCCTTCCGTGAGCAGGCAGCGTAAGGCCTCCGGTGAGGAGTAGAGTGGTCCCCGGGGGGAATAGGCTGCGTACCCGGGGATCAGGGGGAGCCTTTTGGTCAAAACGAGCGCCGAGGCCACCAACGCTCCCCTTTCCAGGACCCCCAAGGGGTAAGCCTCCCAGCCTGTACTAGCTTTTACCCTGCCCCAGGCTGTGGTTTGGAGTACGTCCCCCCGGGGATGGGAGGCCACATAGTGGTCAAACAGGGCCGGCCGTTCCAGGAAGAGCTTGATCTCCATATTCTTCCTCCTTCCGCACCACCATAGTATATGTACTAATTACTCCCGGTGCCGCGTAATTATTCTTAGGAAGGAAGGGGGAAGCCCATGCGGTCATGGCAAGGGGCAGTTTTGGCGGCTGTGGCTGTGCTGTGTTGGGTAGGCGCTCCTTTGGCAGCGGGGAGTGTTTCTGCCCCGCCGGAGCTCAGCGCCATCGCCTATGCGGTCTATGATGCCGACTATGACTATCTGGTCTTGGAAAAAAACGCCCACCAGCGCCGCTCCATCGCCAGCATTACCAAGGTGATGACCCTGCTTGTCGCGGCGGAACTGGTGGAGGCGGGCAAGATCGGCCTCGGAGATGAGGTCACGGTCAGTGCCCGGGCCGCCAGCCGGGAAGGGACCCAGATCAACCTCAAGGCGGGGGATCGCTTAACGGTGGAAGAACTGTTGTATGCTTCCGCTCTGCAGTCGGCCAATGATGCCGCGGTAGCCCTGGCTGAATACGTGGCGGGGTCAGAGGCGGAGTTTGCTAAGCTCATGAATGCCAAAGCTCAAGAGCTGGGACTGCGGGACACCCACTATGTGGACTGCACGGGGCTTTTGTCCATGTCCAGCAACAACTATTCCACAGCCTCCGACCAAGCGAGGCTGCTTGCCGCGGCCCTAAACTCGCAGCTAGTGCGGGAAATCCTGCGCGCCCCCGATTACTTCCTCAAAAGCCAGAACCGCAAGATTACCAATTCCCATCCCCTCTTGGACTCTCCAGGGG
Organism: Bacillota bacterium; assembly: GCA_029776155.1. GTDB lineage: Bacteria > Bacillota > Limnochordia > Darwinibacteriales > Darwinibacteriaceae > DTU010. Next base: position 48,946 of record JAKOTU010000040.1, read on the forward strand.
TAGAGGGGGGCAAGACCGGAGCCACTACTCCCGCGGGACATACCCTGATCACATCTTGCGTGCGCCACGGCCGCAGGCTGATCGCGGTTGTTTTAGGGGCGCGCACTCGGGAAATCAGGAATTCCGAAAACGAAGCGCTTTTGGAGTGGGCCTTTGGCAACTTACGCACTCTCATCTCCACAGAGGAGGTGCAGGCGCGCCTGATCGTGCCCGATGGGGTGCACCACCAGGTTGATGCCGTTTTGGCCAGGGAGTTTTCCGTAGTAGTGAGGGACGACCAGGATCGCGAGTTTACTGCGGAGGTGGAGCTGAAACCTAAGCTGCGAGCGCCCATCGACGCCGGGGATAAGGTGGGGGAGCTGGTGGTGCGGCGTGCTGATGGGGTGACCGTACGTTTGGATCTTGTGGCGCGCCAGAGCACGGGCCTGGCGACCTGGCTGCGGCGGCTTTTCAATCATCTCCGCCATTTTTTCGGCCGATTGGGTGAATGACCATGACCGGTATTTCCACCGCAATGGTACAGAGGAGAATCTTATTTATGCTTTTGGTGCTCATTGCCGCGGCTGGCCTGCTCGCTCTGCGCCTCGCCTACCTCCAATTGTGGCAGAACGAGTTTTTCCAGGCCAAAGCGCTGGAACAGCGCCTGCAGCGCATACCCATTGAGGGGCTGCGGGGTGGGATCTACGACCGCAATGGAGTGCCGCTGGCTGTGAGCGTAAGTGCCCATACCGCCTATGCCATCCCCGCGGAGGTTCTGGACAAGGAAGGTACCGCCCGAAAATTGGCTAGCATTCTCAATCTCGACGAGGGATTCATCCTGCAGCGTCTGCAGAAGCATTCCGCGGTGGAATGGCTGAAAAAAAAGATCACTGACCAAGAGGCCAGGGCCATTATCGCCGCGGGCCTGCCCGGGATCGGTGTGGTCCCCTCTTCAACCAGGGTGTACCCCTTCGGTTCGGTGGCGCCTCAGGTCTTGGGCTTTGTGGGCATCGATAATCAAGGTCTGGAGGGGCTCGAACTCTACTATGACGAGTTCCTCAGGGGTACCCCAGGGCAGACCGTCTTTGAACGGGATGCCCAGGGCAGGGCTTTAGAAGATGGGGTGCGGGGCTATCTCCCGGGAAAAAAGGGCGGCGACCTCATCCTGACCATTGACATTTTCATTCAGCGTATTGCCGAGGAAGAGGTGCGCCGGGCCACTTTGGAAACGGGATCCCGCTTGGGGTTGATCCTGGTCAGTGATCCGAAAACGGGTGAAATCCTGGCCACGGCCATCTACCCCACCTTTGATCTGGAAAACTTTGCCGCCTACCCGGCGGCCAACCGCAGAAACATTGCCGTGACCGATACCTATGAACCGGGTTCCACCTTTAAAGCCGTCACCGCGGCTTTGGCCCTCCAGGAGGGAGTGACCACACTCCACTCTGGGTTTTTCGATCCGGGATACATTAGGGTCTCGGGTTGGACGGTACGCTGCTGGAACCGGGGCGGCCACGGTCCCCAGTCCTTTGTGGAGACCATGCAAAACTCCTGCAATCCCTACTACGCCAAACTGGCCCTGGACTTGGGGCCCGAACGCTTCCATCAAGGACTGCTGCGCTTCAATTTGGGGCAGAAGACCGGCGTTGACTTTCCGGGGGAAATGGGGGGCGTACTTAAGGCACCTTCACCTAGTGTGCCCTTGGTCACCTGGGCCAACATTGGTTTCGGCCAAGGACTCACCGTAACGCCCGTTCAGCTGTTGGCCTGTTTTGGGGCAATTGCTAACAAGGGGATTTATACGCCGCTGCGCTATGTTAAGGAGATGGTGACGGAGGAAGGCAGTTTTCCCCCCGATGTACCTGAACCCAGACAGATCATCTCCAGCGAGGTAGCTGAGACCACCGCCTACGTGCTGCGCATGGCGGTGGAGCGAGGGTCTGGGAAACGGGCGGAAGTGCCGGGGTACGACGTGGCGGGCAAAACAGGAACAGCCCAGTTGGTTGAGAACGGCCGCTACTCCCACTCCAAAATGGTCACTTCCTTCGCCGGTTTTGCCCCCAAAGATGACCCAAAAATGGCGGCCCTTTTGGTGCTCTGGGAACCCCAGGGAGCTTTCTACGGGGGGATCATCGCTTCTCCCGTGTTTGCCCGCCTTGCGGAACGGGTGCTCACCTACATGGGCGTGGAACGTAAGCCGACTGCCCGTGCCAGCACGGTTCGGCAGGTTAGTGTTCCCGATGTGGGGGGCATGGAGGCGGCTGAAGCCCAAGGGGTTTTGCAGCGGCAGGGGTTTAGGGTAGAAGTGGTGGGGCCGGGAACGAGGATTATCGGCCAGGTCCCCGCCCCTGGGGCCCAGATCGATGCGGGGTCTTTGATCTACATCTACACGGAGATCCCCCCCGATGCCGAGCTGGAGACTTTAGCCGACCAGCCCAATCCTTACGGGGCGTAGTTGGGCGGCAGGAAGCAAGCAGCAGGGAGTAGAAGTACCTCCCTGCTAATTTCTTTTGTTCTGCATGTTTTGGTAGTGGCGGCAGCGGCTTTGGAGGGGACATTGGTTGCAGAGGGGCTGGCGGGCCTTGCACAGGGCCCTGCCGTGGCGGATCAGCCAGTGGTGGGCATCGATCCACTTCTCCTGGGGGATCACCTCCATGAGCTGCTGCTCTGTCTGGAGGGGGGTGGAGGCAGTGGACAGGCCCAGGCGGTTGGCCACCCGGAACACGTGGGTATCCACGGCAATGGCCGGGATTCCAAAGGCGTTGGCCAGCACCACGTTGGCCGTCTTGCGGCCTACACCCGGCAGTGCCTCTAAATCTTCCCGGGTGCGCGGCACTTCGCCGCCGTATTTCTCCACCAGGATCTTGGCTGTCCCTATCAGATTGCTGGCCTTGCTGCGCCAAAGCCCGGCACTGCGGATATAGGAGGCCACTTCCTCAAAGCTGGCCTGGGCCAAGTGGTGGGGCGTGGGAAAAGCGGGGAAGAGCTCCTTGGTGATCTCGTTCACCCGTTCATCGGTGCACTGGGCAGAGAGGATGGTGGCCACCAAGAGCTGGAAGGGGCTGCTGTGGTTTAGTGCCGTTTTAGAGTTGGGATACATGGATTCCAGGATCTGAAGGATCTCTAACATGGACTCACCTGCTGGCTTAATAGTCGAGGAAGTGCTGCTCCTCCGGGGGCAGGGCATGGTCTCCGCCCCGGTCCCGGCAGTGCACGCAGCCCCGGCAGTCCCGGGTTACCCTAACCAGGCCGTCTTCATCCATAATCAGTCCGTAAGGACAGGCCGTGTGGGGGTCCGGGCTGAACAGACTGGTGATCAAATCCTTGAGCTGTTCGGCCAAGGTTTTGTCGGGTTTGGGCACTTTAAAGTCGGCCAGGGCTTCTTTGTAGCTCACTTTCCGCTTGGTCAAGCGGCTCTTGGCCACCTTATGATAAGAGGCGTACAAAAACAGGTCCGCTTCGGTGCGGCCTGGAAACTCGTGAAGCAGGCCCTGCTCCCGGATTAACTGGCAGACGGGTTTGTAGATTTCCTGTTCCCAACTGGCAGCGGCATTGTGCAGCGTGAGCTCGATGCCCAAAGCCTCTGATTCTTCCTGGCGGTACTGCTCGATCTGCATGAGCAGCTTGTCGTAGGCCCCAAGCTCCGTCAGTTCGATGCCGCTCAAACCCGTTTTGTGTTCAAAGATGGAACGCTCCCGCCAGAGCAGGTTGAGTTCGCTGTCCGGGGGAGGGAAGAACTCCACGACTTCGGCGTCGATATACGTTTGGCCAACTTCCTTGGCCGCTGCCACCCTGTGGTTGCCGTCCACCACGTAGTATTTGTCGCCAACCTTATACAGCGAGACTGGGGGGAGGGTGGCACCCCTTTCTACAGCCTGTTTGATCTGTTGGTAGCGGTACATCGTGGCCCGGTTCTTGATCCGAAAGCGGGCATCAAAATCCCGCCAGCGGTTAACCGAGCCTACAATCTGGTCCACAGGGACTGTACGCAGTCCCAGGTACAGCGAATCGGTAAGACCTAGTTCTTCCTTGGCAGTGTGAAACGCTGCAGCATGTCGTCCTCGCATTGGACACTCACTCCACCGGCGGTTCTATTTCCAAAATGTGAAAGCCATAGCCGTTGATGACCACAGTATCGTTTACTACATCAATGCGGTTCTGTTTTAGTCCGTAATTGAGATGGGTATGTCCGTGGATGAAATAGCGGGGCTTGTACTTGTGTATGATGTGGGAAAAGGTCAAAAAGCCCTTATGGCATTGGTCTTCTGCGTCGTGAATGCCGAAAGGGGGAGCATGGGTGAGCACGATGTCGATTCTGCGTCCCGTGAGAAAGCGCCAGGCCATGCGGCGCCAAATGGCCCGCATCTGCCGCTCGGTATACTGCACAGCGGAAGGGTGATGGTAAAACATGGATCCTTCAAAGCCAATAATGGTCAGGCCCTTGAAGGAGACCACTTTTCCGTGGATATTTTCACCGCCATCGGGGGGATTGTGGGCGTAGTTGTCGTCATGGTTGCCGCGAACATAGTAGAGGGGTGCGTTGAATACCGACATGAGGTAGGAAAGATACCAGGGGGGTAAATCACCAACGGAGAGGATGGCGTCGATGGACTCTGGAAAGCGTTCACGCCTGAAATGGTCGTACAACTGGGGATCAACCGTATCGCCAACGATGAGAAAAGTCAAGCTAGAACCTCCCAACCTAAATCACCTCAGTCAGAAAGCGAAGCTGTCTAGACACCCTGCGCCATCTGGCACCGGCGCCTATGCCATATCTCCGCGGAGACGGGCGTTTTCTTCTTGGGCTACGAGGCGTTTTTCGTGCACGGCTGACATGATCTTGCTTTCCAGGGTTACGCCTTTGAGCCTTTCCCAAAACTTGGGAGGGCGGATGATGGAGCAGTAGCGCTCAGGAGCCTTGTACCACGCCGTATCGGGGCCATCAACTGCCTCAACTTTGGCGCAATCCTCCATGAGCGTGACCCGGATCCCCCACTGATCCCCCGGGGCGATCTCAAGATAAACGGCAGACTTGTCGGTGGGGCGACTCCATTGGCCTCGATTGAGTTCGTTCAGCATGCTTTCATCCTTTCCCACTTGTAAGTATTACACATCGGGTCCCCAAATCCTAGTCTGATTGGGAGATGGTTGTGTTGGTGTTGTTAACGATATGTATCTTTTTGTCTCTGCTCTGTCCCCAACCGGTTTGGGCTGGGGAGGAATCGGTACCTGGTCTGCACCTCGCTAAAGCCGAGTGGGCCTGTGAAGTTAGGGGGGAGGATGACTACGATCCCAATCCCGAAGGGCGTTTTCCCCGTGGTCAGCGGGGATACGCTTATCTGGTAGTGGAGGGTTTCCAGGTGGACAGGCTAGGAGAGTACTACGTTTTGCAGTTGAATGTGGATGTGGCCTTGGAAACCCGGCGGGGCCTGCGGCTCTTTACCCAGAAAGATGTACTGGAACTGGAAGAGTGGTACCTGGAGCCCCCTGCTAATACATGGTTCTACATCTATGTGGACGTTCCCTGGTGGGCCCCCCGGGGTACATACGTGGCGGTGATCACAGTGCGGGATGTGCTGGCAGGCAGCGTACTGGAGGAAAAACGGGAGGTTGTGGTGTACTAATTCGCCTTGTGAAAAGGGATACAAGGTTTGCTTGTCGTAGTATGAACAAGCAGACCATTTTTCAAGGGGGAATATGATGACAGCACGAGGGAGGAAAAAGCGCGACGCAATCCCCCAAGGGGTTGTGGGCCGCTTACCCGTTTATTTTCGCTATCTCACGGAACTAGCAGCCCAGGGGGTGGACAAGGTTTCCTCAGCCCAACTGGGTGAAGCTTTGGACTTTACCGCAGCCCAAATCCGCTCGGACCTCAGCTACTTCGGGTCCTTTGGCCAGCAGGGATACGGTTATAACGTTGGGGAGCTCCTGCAGCAGGTGCGGAACATCTTAGGGCTGGACAAAAGGCACTCGCTGGTTCTGGTGGGGGCTGGCAATATCGGAAAGGCCATTGGTAGTTACAGCTGGTTTCGGGCGGAGGGGTTTATTATCGAAGCTATTTTCGATATTGATCCCCACTTGATCGGCAACATACATGGGGGCTGTGCCATTCGCCACGTGGATGAACTCAGGCAGTACCTACGCAATCATCCCACCGACATTGGCATCATCGCTACGCCAAAAGAAGCGGCCCAGGCCATCTGCGACCTTCTGGTGGAAGGCGGCGTGCGGGGGATTTGGAACTTCTCCCCGGCACAGCTCGATGTACCGGACGAGGTGATCTTGGAAAACATCCACCTCACGGACAGCCTGCTGAGATTGTCCTTCCGCTTGAGCGAAAGGGAGCAGCGCGCCGAAGGCGAGTGATCTGAATAGGAAAGCAAAAGCACCTGACTGGGCGTCAGGTGCTTTTTTGGGCATGTTGGTGAGTTACTTGTCGATGCGGGCCTTATCTAAAGCATCACGGACCGCCAGGTTGGACATGAGGGTCAAACCAGTAGCTCCGCTGATGGTATCAACGTAACCAGGTTCGGAGTTGATAGCAGCCTGCTTGTAAGCTTCTCGAGCCTGCTCCAGGGGCCAGCCATACTCGGCGGGATCCTGGATGCTGCCGTCAGCAAGCACGCGCTGTGCTTTGTAGTCAACAATTTTGTCGTCTTTGATGGTGACCCATACTACTTTGTAGTAGCCGCGGCTGGCCACATCAGAACGACCCATGAACACGCCATCGAAGTACTTGTTGCTCGGTTTGTCGGGGCTGGCTTTAATGAGGGCCCTTTCTACAGCTTTGATATAGCCTACGCAGCTGCCGGTGGCCCCAGTGATGATATCCGCTTCGGCAGCTTGATTCTCTACAAACTGCAGACCCAAGGTGCGGGCAGCTTCAGCAGCTTGAGGCCAGGGGTAGGTGGTCCAGTCCTTTTCCACCATTCTGTCATTAAACTCACGGAGAATAACGCCAACGATTTTCCCATCTTCGATGAATACTTTGGCGTAGCAGATGCTCTTGTCACCGGCATCGCCCCAGCCTTCATATGTACCATCGATGTACTGGGCATGGGAGATTACGCTCAACGACAAAACCAAGACGACAGCGAGGAGCAGCGAAAGCCTTTTCATGTACTCAAACCTCCAATTCAATTTGTTCTAGTGAATTCTTTCACCAACCGGGCCCAGCTTTAGATTAACAAATTAAACGGAGGTAGTCAAGATGTTTAATCAAGAATATTCTATGCGTTTTGTGCGGCTGTTTAGCAACTCGCAGAAGGCGCGGCAGTTCAGTTGTGCTGCGTAATGGTGGTGACCATCACCACATCATGTCCCTGCCTGCAGTTTTCTTGAAAGAGGTGGCGCAAGGCACTCCAGACTTCATCGGCACTCCCTGTGATTGTCGTATCAAGGGAGGTGCTGCTCTGGCGAAAATCGTAATCCAGGGCGTGCTCCGCCAGGAACTTGGTGGGCAGCCCTGTAAGGGTCTTCAGTCCCTCCTGGTCAACGGGGTATAAGGAAACCTGTGCTTTGAGCATAAAAAGCCTACACCTCCTGTGCATATTATGGCCAGAAGGTGCAGGCTTCAGTCACTTAGCGATTGGGTACACACACAATCTGCCCTGGTCTGATCTGATTGGGATTGGGGATTTGGGGGTTGGCACGGATTAGGGCATCCAGTGATACCCCAAATCTGCGGGCGATGTTGAACATGGTATCGCCGGGCTTTACGGTATAGGCAAAGGTCCCAGCGGGGCACTGGCTAGGTGGTGTCTGGGAGACGATGGGTACGCATACGATCTGCCCTGGGAAGATCAGATTGGGGTTGGGGATCTGGGGATTGGCGGCAATGAGGGCGTTGAGGGAGACCCCGAAACGTTGGGCAATCAGGAACATGCTGTCCCCTGGCTGGACTGTATAGGCGAAGGTTCCAGGCGGGCAGCGGCCATCTGTTCTGGGTACACACACAATCTGTCCCGGGAAGATGAGGTTGGGATTGGTGATCTGGGGATTGGCCGCGATCAGTGCGTTGAGGGATACCCCAAACCTCTGGGCAATGGAGAACATGCTATCGCCAGGCTGTACCGTATAGCTGAACGTATTGGGCGGGCAGGTGAACTCGGGAACACACACGATCTGCCCCGGGAAGATCAGGTTAGGATTGGGAATCTGGGGATTGGCGGCGATCAGGGCGTCTAAAGAAACTCCAAACTTCTGGGCGATGGAGAACATGGTATCACCTGGCTGCACTGTGTAGCGGAAGGTGCCGGGGGGGCAGGTCACCTGTGAACGGGGAATGCAGACAATCTGTCCGGGGCGGAGCTGGCTGGGATCCGGGATCTGGGGATTGGCGGCGATTAAGGCGTCAAGGCTTACCCCAAATTGCCGGGCAATGGAAAACATGGTATCTCCAGGGCGAACGACATAGGGGAAGGTATTAGGTCCGCAGACTTGGGCAGCTTCTGGATTAGCCTGGGGTTCCGTTTGGGCCTGCTCGGTGGCAAGTTTTTCTTGGTCTTCCAACGTGAATCCTCCTTTACACATCAATACCGCGGGGACGGGAGGAGCGCGCCTGGTCCCCATTTGCGGTTCATACCAGGATATGAGTGGAAAGGAGGATGTGTTCCTCTTGACACGAGCAAAAAGCTGTGCTAAAGTGTACTTAGTGTTCCTCGGTAGCTCAATGGCAGAGCATTCGGCTGTTAACCGAAGGGTTGCTGGTTCGAGTCCAGCCCGAGGAGCCAGCATGAAAGCGACTAGGTCAATCCTAGTCGCTTTCTCCAGTCCTGGGGTCCTTTTCAGCGTTGTTCGGGGATAATGATCCAGGCGAGGATGTAAGCTAAGATACCGGTGCCATAGAAGAGGGCCAAAACAGCCCAGATCAGGCGGACAATGGTGGGATCAACGTTCAGATATTCTGCTATCCCACCGCAGACACCGCCGATTTTTCTGTCTCTGGAACGGTACAGGCGCTTGCTCATCAACTGCCCTCCCTTTGCCAGACTTCTGGATTGACCAAGTTGCGGGGACGTCTGCCCCCGAGAACCGCCAACACGTCATCTACAACAAGATCCACCATGCGCAGGCGGGTCTCCATTCCCGCGCTGCCTATGTGGGGCGCGAGCACGACGTTGGACAGTCCCCCAAGCCCCGGATGCAGGGCCGGCTCGTCCTCAAACACATCTAAGCCGGCGGCAAAGATCTGACCTGTCTGCAGGGCCTGCACTAAAGCAGCCTCATCCACCACCGGCCCCCGGGCCGTGTTGATGAGTACTGCCGTGGGTTTCATCAATTTGAACTCTTCCGTTCCGATCAGGTGCCTGGTCTGGGGTGTGAGGGGGCAGTGAAGGGAGATGAAATCGGCCTCTTGCAGGAGCGTTTTGAGGTCAGCATATTCCAGGTTTAAGTCCCGTTCCACCTTCTCCGGGAGCCTGGTGCGGTTGTAGTACATAAGCCGCATGCCGAAACCCAACGCCCTGCGGGCTACCGCTTGGCCGATACGGCCTGCGCCGATGATGCCCAAGGTCTTGCCGTGGACCTCCACTCCCAAAAGCAGCTCAGGCGCCCAGCCTTGGAAGCGCCCGGCCCGCACTAAGGCGTCCCCTTCCACCAAACGGCGCGCCGCGGCTAGAAGGAGTGCCCAGGCAAAATCTGCTGTGGCATCGGTGAGCACATCGGGGGTGTTCACCACGGCAATGCCTTGGGCTGTGGCCGCGGCCAGATCAATATTGTTGAAGCCCACAGCATAGTTGGCGATTACCTTGAGTCTCTGACCCGCCCCGATCACCTCGGCATCCAGGGGATTGGCCAGCATGGTGATGATGGCATCCTGCTCAGGAATGACCGCCAGCAGTTCCTGCTTGGTCATGTTGCGATCTTCGGGGAAGACGGTGACCTGACAGATATCCTTCAGCCGCTCCAGGGCTTGGCCAGGTAGTCTTCTGGTGACAAATACGCGGTACATAGTTACACTCCTTTCATCGTATTATTCTTGCCCTTGGGCGGAGATCCTTTTCAGTTTGCAAAGAGTTCAAAAGACCCGGCAGGGTTTCGCCTTAGAGTCGTTGAACTAACCCTCTAAGCCAAGGGAGGGAGTGCGCGTGGCAGCAGTCATAGCCCTAGCTAATCAAAAAGGGGGAGTGGGCAAGACCACTTCAACCTATAACCTGGGTGTGGCCCTGGCCGATGTAGGTCAAAGGGTACTGCTTTTGGACCTAGATCCCCAAGGAGGGCTCACCTATTACTCCGGTTTTGAACCAGAGGAGCTGGGAAAGACTATTTATCACTGTTTGGTGCGCAATACCCCTGCGCGGGAAGTCATGCTCAAGAACGACTATGGAGTGGACCTGCTGCCAGCCAATATTGACCTTTCCTTAGCCGAGTTCCAATTGGTGAGCGCGCCCGCTAGGGAGCGGCGCATCACCCGCATCATCAACGAGCTGAGGGACGAATACGATTTTATACTCATTGACTGCCAACCTTCGTTGGGGCTGTTGACCATTAACGCGTTGGCGGCTGCGGATGAGGTGATTATCCCGGTCTCCTGCGAGTTCTTGAGTATCAGGGGAACACGGGCCCTGCTCAAGCTAATAGCTAAGGTAAGGGGGTCCCTCAACAGCAAGCTGCAGATTGCCGGGATCCTGCCTACTTTGTTTGATAACCGTACTCGGCACGGCCGGGAAGTGCTGGCCCGTTTGGTTGAAGAGTTCCCCAACATCTACCTCTATCCCCACGCGGTGCCCCGCAGCATCCGCTTTGCAGAGTCTGCGGCCAGTCAAAAACCAATCTATGAAGGGAAATTCCAGGTACCCGGAGCATTGGCCTACCGGGAGCTGGCCAGAGAGTTAGTGAGGAAGAAATAGAAGAGGCATTGGAGGAGTAGTAGTGATGAACACAGTCCGTGTACGTTTTGCACCGAGCCCCACAGGGTATCTCCACGTGGGCGGAGCCAGGACCGCTTTGTTTAATTGGTTGTATGCCAGGCAGCACCAAGGCGTTTTTGTGCTGCGCATTGAGGATACGGATCTGGCCCGTTCCACAGAAGAATCGGTGCAGGTTATTCTTGATGCCCTGGAGTACCTTGGCCTAGATTGGGATGAGGGGCCCAGGAAAGGGGGCAGTTACGGACCGTATTTCCAAAGTGAACGCCTGGATCTCTACAGGCAGTATGTTCAGAAGCTGATGGACATGGGCCGGGCTTACAAATGCTACTGCACCCCGGAAGAACTGGATAAAAAGCGGGAAGAGCAGATCAAGCGGGGCGAGTCCACCAAATACGACCGGCACTGCCTCAACCTCACCCCAGAAGAGGAAGCTAAATACCAAGCAGAAGGGCGCATTCCTGTGATCCGTTTTAGGTCCTTGGATGAAGGGACAACGGAAGTGGATGACCTGATCCGGGGTAAGGTGCGCTTTGATAACGTGGCCCAGGTGGACGACTTTGTGATCATGAAATCTGATGGCATGCCCACCTACAACTTCGCAGTGGTGATCGATGATGCCCTCATGCGCATTACCCATGTCATCAGGGGTGAAGACCACCTGTCCAATACACCCAAGCAGATTCAGATTTACGAGGCCTTGGGCTTTCCCGTGCCCCGGTTTGCCCACATCCCCATGATCCTTGGGCCCGATAAGGCCTTGCTCAGCAAGCGCCATGGCGCCACATCGGTGCTCCAGTTTAAGGAAAACGGCTATTTGCCGGCGGCCATGGTGAACTACTTGGCCCTGCTGGGTTGGAGTTATGACGATTCCCAAACCTTGTTCTCCGTTGAAGAACTGGTGGAGAAGTTCAGTTTGGACAAGGTGTCGAAGAATCCAGCTGTGTTTGATCTTCAGAAGCTGGACTGGATGAACGGAGTTTATATCCGGGAGCTGCCTGTGGAAGAGCTGTTTGCCCATGTGCTTCCTTACTGGCAGCGCGCTGGGCTTATGCCCTTAGAAGTGAACCAGGAACTGAGGGAGTACAGCCTGCGCATCCTCAAGGAGCTCCAGCCCCGCATGAAGCTGTTGGCTGAGGCGGTGGAGCTGGCCCGTTACTTCTTTGATGATCAATACGAGTACAATCCAGAGGCGGTGGACAGGATTCTCACCAAACCCCAGACCATAGAGATTCTGCGCTATCTGGCAGATGTGGTAGCGGAGGCACCCCAGCTCGACGAGGAACACCTCAAGCCCCAGTTTAAGGCGGGGATGGAGAAGTTCGGAGTGAAAATGGGTGATCTGATGCAGCCGCTGCGCGTTGCCATCACCGGGACTAATGTGAGCCCCGGTATCTACGAAGTGCTGGATTTGGTGGGGCGGGAGAGAACTCTAAAGAGGATTGAACGGACTGTCCAGATGCTGGCAGAAAGGGGTTGACGCCATGGTTCAGGCGCAAGTACGCTGGAACGGTAAAATGGGTTTTGTGGGTGTTTCTGGCTCTAACCATGCCGTGGTAATGGATGTACGCAAGGAAAACGGCGGCGACGGAACTGCCCCCAGCCCCATGGAGCTGGTCCTCATGGCCTTGGCAGGGTGCTCTGGGGTGGATGTGGCCCAGATCGTGAAAAAGAAGCGCCTTAAGGTCAGGGACTTCCAGGTTTTCGTGGAAGGGGAGCGGGCAGAGGAGCACCCCCGGGTGTTTACCAGGGTGCAGCTCACTTTTGTCTTTGCAGGAGAGGATCTCACCCGCAAACCCTTGGAAGATGCGGTGCGCCTTTCCCTGGAGAAGTACTGCTCGGTCGCGGGCATGGTGGGCAAAACCGCAGAGATTGACTGGCAGGTCCAGATCAAGGAGTAGGCCGAATATGAAGATTTACACCGGAGCGGGGGATGGGGGACAGACCAGATTGGGCACAGGCTTACCTGTGCCCAAGGGCGACCCTACTGTGGACGCTTATGGAACGGTAGATGAGTTGTCTAGCTTCATTGGTTTGGCCCTAACTGCGGTCCATGATGAGGATCTGGTCCAGGAGCTGATCTGGGTGCAGCAGAGACTGCACCTTCTGGGGGCTATCTTGGCCTTTCCTGGGCGCACCGAAAGCAGTTGGGGCGAACTTACCGGGGAGGACGTGAAGCATCTGGAGGCCGCCATCGATGCCCTCAGCCAAGGGCTGCCTGCGCTCCGGGGTTTTGTGCTCCCCGGAGGAACCCCGGGTGCGGCTTTTCTCCACTGTGCCCGCAGCATTGCCCGGCGGGCGGAGCGGGCGGTAAGCCGCCTAAACCCACAGGATTATCCACTGGGCGGCTGGATCTTGCCCTTTTTGAATAGGCTCAGCGACTACCTCTTCTGCGCGGCCAGGGTGGTAAACCACCGCCACGGTTCAGGAGATCGGTTGGTGGACTAACAAGAAAATGCGGCAAAACCCTTGCCATTTTTCCGAGCGTGTGGTATATTAAGTTTCAGAGTGCTGGGGGATCGTCTAACGGCAGGACGGAGGACTCTGACTCCTCTAGTCTAGGTTCGAATCCTAGTCCCCCAGCCATTTCTGTGAGTATAGGGAGACCGCTGTGGCGGTCTTTTTTTCTTGGCACCGCCAACTGGGGTCCTAAAGAAAAGAGACCGCGTGTCGCGGTCTCTTAGTCGACTATGCCTATCTGCTCGTCCTTGTAAATTCCCCACTTGCCTTCTGCTTTGCGCAGTTCCAGCCTCCGGTATTCTTCATACACGTCCTCGGGGCCTCCGAAGCGGGAGCGGTCTTTGACATAGGCTGTCAGTTCGGCCACAGCTTCGTCCTTACCTAGGTTGATTTCCCGTTCGAGAACTCGATAGTCTAGGACCTCTGCGATCTGGAACAATTGGTTATACTCCCAGCGAACATTGGCGCGGTCCATGAGTTCCAGGCCAAGTGACCCGACGAAAGGCAGGTTGGCAAGGTCCGCTAACGCGTCCGCACTGTTGCCTCGCATGCCTTGCTCGTAGCGATTGATCAACTCGTTGATCGCCTTCTTGTCAGAGGCGGAACCGGTGAGGTTCGGTACACAGCCCGTCAACAGCAGCGCAGCAGTAAGTACCGCAACCAGAATACCAAGAGTTTTTCCTTTCATACAGACTCCCCCGTTTGTCTAGTCTAGGTTTTCAGCGTTGACTACCCGTATGCCTGGATCTAAGTTTTTTGGGGTTCACCTTCCTTCGTGATAGGGTGTTTGGCCTGTTGTTTTCCTGTAATTTCCATTAATTGTAACATAAAAGGCGGGGAGTCACAAAGTATTTTCAAGATTTACTGAGGGGGAGTTAGGTTATTTTTTTGTTGCCTCTGGCAGTTTTGACCACTGGTGGGCGCAGGTATTGGCAGGACAATGGCCCTGGGTCCAGAAGATAAACTGCTGGACAAGGGAAGACTTAGAACCGGAGGATCTGGGCTGCTGGCTGCCACGAGGGTGGTGCTGGTTTAAAGGTGTGCAGCACCAGTTTGTACAGCGCGACCGTTTTGGCTGCCATCTCTGAGCTGGACAGGTGGCTTACCGCATAACTTCTTCCCCAGTTCTGGAGCTTTTTTAAGCGGTGAGGTCTGTGCAGCAGGGCATGGAGATCGTACTTCAGATCCGCAAGTTCATAGCGGCCCAGATTGCCGCTGAAATCGAAATCGTCCTGTTTGACCAAGCGGGGGGAGATCACTCCATCATAGGCCTGCTGCATGAGCAGCACGGCATTTCCACAGCTCAAAGCTTCCCGGGCTGTGCGCCCACAGGCCGCCACGATGCCTGAACTCTGGAGATGGGGCACCAGATTTACCTGCCAAGGCAGGTAAACGGTACCAGGGATTTCGGGATCGAAGTTAGAAATAATCTTCAAAGGTGTGCCCACCAGAAGGGAGTTGGCTTCAGCCAAGTACCTGAGGGGCTCGAGACGCTTTTTCTCCAAGCGTCCTACATACAAAAGGGCTCGCCGGGGTCCGCTTCTGCCCGGGGGCGGGGCGAACACATCGGTGTCTATGCCGTTGGGAATGATGTGCACCTTCTGCCGAAACTCACTGAGCTGCTCAGCGACCTTGGGTCCGATGGCGATAATGGCACTGGCCGAAGCCAGGAAGTGGCGGAAGCGGGGCTGGTTAAAGCCCAGTCCGTGGCAGGTGACGAGGTAGGGTATTTTGAGGTGATGGGACAGCACCTGGGCCTGTTGAAACAAGGTTGAGCTCTGGGCGTGAATGAGATCCGGTGCCAACAGGCGCCCTTCGACGAGCATGGCCTTAAGGCCCCCGCTGCGGGAGAAGGAGATTCTGTGCCGCTGTAAGTAAGGGACATAATCGCTCCAAAAGAGCTTGGTATGGATAGTGCCGAAGGCAATATGCGGTTCGATTCCCAGTTTTTTCAACTGTTTGGCCAGCTCCAGGACGTGGGTCGTTTGGCCGCTTAAAAAGAAATCGGACAACAGCAGGACCTTCAAGCATAATCCCCCCAAGTTCCGCTTCTACATAATGTATGCGTTCGGTGGGAAAGGGTACTAAACTCAGCATAAGGGGTGCGGGCATGACTTCAGGTGTGCAGGTGGTAGTCCAGCTTTTTGGCGGTTTGGGCATCTTTTTCTTGGGGATGCACTTGATGTCCGATGGCCTGCAAAAGGCCGCGGGCGAGCGCATGCGGCGCATTTTGGAGCTGTTCACTTCACGGCCCCTCAAGGCTGTGTTAACAGGAGCGGGAGTTACGGCCGTACTTCAGTCCAGTTCCACGGTCACGGTCATGATTGTTGGTTTTGTCAACTCGGGATTGATGAACCTGACCCAAGCCCTGGGAACCATCATGGGGGCCAACATCGGTACCACCATCACCGCGCAGATCGTTTCCTTTAACATCTACTCCTTGGCCCTGCCCTTCATCGGTTTGGGCGCGCTCCTTTACTTCTTCACCCAAAAGAAGCTGCCCCGTTACGGGGGGAAAAGCACCTTGGGGTTTGGACTTCTGCTCCTGGGCCTTTCCACCATGAGCGGCGCCGTGGATCCCCTCAAGACCTATCAGCCCTTTTTGGACCTGCTGGTGCTGTTAGGCAGGCGCCCTTTGTTGGGTGTTCTCGCCGGTGCGGTGTTCACCGCCATTGTTCAAAGCTCCAGCGCCACCACCGGTCTGGCCATCGCCCTGGCATGGCAGGGAATAATCGATCTGCCAGCGGGTCTAGCAATTGCCGTGGGCGCCAATATCGGTACCTGCGTCACCGCCCTGCTGGCTTCGGTAACCGCTGGGACTGCGGCCCGCCGGGCTGGTATCGGGCATCTACTTTTCAACGTGTTAGGTACCATTATGTTCATGGTGCTGCGGATTCCCTTCACGAATCTAGTGGAGCTCACTGGTACTACAGTACCCAGACAGCTAGCCAATGCCCATACGCTGTTTAACGTGGGTACCACCCTAATTCTCTTCCCGTTCTTCCCCTTTTTTGTGAAGCTTGTCACCTCCCTGGTGCCGGGTGAAGATGAACTGATTGACCTGAAACCCATGTATCTAGATGAGCGCATGATTGGCACTCCAGGCGCTCTTCTGGCAGCCCAGAAGGAAGTTCTGCGCATGACCAGACTCTCTACGGACATGGTGGACCAGGCGGTGGCGGCTTTTAAAAATGGGGATGTGGCCCAACTGCGCCAGCTTGAACAGCGGGAAGAAGTGGTGAACACCTTGGAGAAAGCCATCACCGCTTACTTGGCCAAAGCAAATCAGGAGTCGATGAACGTGGAACAGGCCAGGCGGGTGATCAACCTCATGCACATTGTGAACGATGTGGAGAGGATTGGGGACCACGCGGTGAACATCGCGGAGCTGGCCCAAATACGCGCAGGCGAGAACCTGGAGCTGAGCGAGACCGCGGTGAAAGACTTAGAGCAGATGCATGGTGAAGTGATGCGCATGTGCCGCGGCGTGCTTGAGGCTTTGGAACAGGATAATCCGCGCCAGGCTGAGGATATAATTGTTTTAGATGATGTAGTGGATGACCTGGAGAAGATCTACCGGGCCAATCACATTCAACGGCTCAATTTAGGTGTGTGCGATCCCGAAATTGGAGTGCTGTTCTTAGATGCCTTGAGCAACTTGGAGCGTGTGGCTGACCATGCCACCAACATCGCCGAGGCCGTGGCCGACATTGCCTTTGCAAAATAGGGCAGCGGTCAGGGATGGGCAAAGCAGGGCGAATTCTTTAGACGGTCCCATTTACTAAGAGGGAGGACTAGGCAGATGGAAGCATCCGATCAAACGAGAATGTATACTGCCATAGACAAAGAACAGGTAGATACGCGAGACATCCTAACCCGGGTTTGGGCTGCATTGGAAGAAAAGGGCTATGAGCCCCTGGATCAAATCGTGGGCTATTTGGTTTCCGGCGACCCGTCGTACATTACGGCCCACGGTGATGCACGCCGCCTTATACAAAACCTGGAACGTACCGATCTGCTGGAAGAGATCGTAGCTGATTACTTCAAGAACTTGGCTTAAGGAGGGGTTTGAGTGTCGCGCTTAATCATTGAAGGTGGTAGACCCCTCCGCGGAGCGGTGGACATCAGCGGGGCCAAGAACAGTGCCCTGGCTATAATAGTGGCTGCGGCTTTGGCTACGGAGGGAGAGTCTGTCTTAGAAAACATTCCCCAGGGTAGTGATGTAACCACGATCTGCCAGATTCTCCAAGATCTGGGGGTGGAGATCTGGTACGATGGGGAGCGGCGCCTGCATGTGCGGGGCCAGACTTTGAGCAAACACCAAGCGTCCTACGAGCTCGTACGCAGAATGCGGGCTTCTTTCTACAGCGCCGGCCTGCTCTTGGCCCGCTTGGGCAAGGCGGAAGTGCCCCTGCCCGGCGGGTGCGCCATCGGTTCGCGTCCAGTGGATTACCATATCAAAGGGTTTCAGCAGCTGGGAGCGGAAGTGGTGATCGAGCACGGCTATATGAAAGCGGAGGCCGCCAAGCTGAAAGGTGCCCATATCTACATAAACCGCTCCAGCGTAGGCACCACCATCAACTTGATGATTGCCGCCTCTTTGGCCGAGGGAACCACGGTACTGGAGAACGCGGCCAAAGAGCCTGAGGTTGTGGACCTGGCTATTTTCCTCAACGGCATGGGAGCTAAGGTGCGGGGGGCAGGTACGGACAGCATCCGCATTGATGGTGTGGAAAAGCTGCGGGGCATCGAGTATTCCATTATCCCGGATCGCATCGAGGCCGGCACTTTTATGCTGGCCGCGGCCATCACCGGCGGTGATGTTGTACTCAGGAACGTTGTGGCTGAACACCTGAGGGTGCCCATTGTGAAGATGGAAGAGGCCGGCGTGCAAGTTATCCGCAGCGGTACAGAATTGCGGGTGGTTGCTCCCAAACGTCTCAAATCGGTGGATGTGGAAACCCTGCCCTATCCCGGTTTCCCCACAGATCTGCAGCAGCCTTTTGTGGCCGCCATGTGCCTGGCCGATGGCACCAGTGTGGTGCGGGAGACCATCTTCGACCGCTTTCGTTATGTAGATGAGCTGCGCAGGATGGGGGCGGATATCAAGACGGAGCAGAATACGGCCATCGTGCGCGGCGTTCCGCAACTCACGGGTGCTCCCGTGGAGATCACGGATCTGCGGGCAGGTGCGGCATTGGCCCTGGCCGCCCTGGCTGCCCAGGGCCGTACCGAGCTGTACGGAGTTGAGATCATCGACCGGGGTTACGAGTTTTTCGAGGAGAAACTGCGCCTGCTTGGGGCCAATATCTACAGAGAGCAGCTCACCTCCCCACATGAACTGGCAACTAGATAGTTGAGCCGAGGGCCGCAAGGCCCTTTTTTCTCCTTGCCGTACAGGATTTTCGGAAGAGTAACCGAAGATTGGAACTGAAACGGGGGGTGAGTTGGTTGGCTGTGCAGCTGTATACCCACAGCGACTTTTCTCTGCTCGAGTCAGTGCTCACTGTGGAACAACTGGTTAAGCAGGCTGCTCGCCTGGGTTTCAGTGCGCTGGCCCTCACCGACCACAACAACACAGGAGGCCACTGGGAGTTTCAGCGCCACTGCCGCGCTGCGGACATCAAACCCATCTTTGGAGTGGAGTTGGATGTGCGTTTCGGGAACAGGTCCAAGACGCGGCAGCTTGTGTTTTTGGCCTTGGATAATGCCGGATACGGCAACCTTTTGCGTCTGGCTTCCCTTTCCTCCCCAGTTTCCTGGGATGTCCTTCCCCAGTTCAAAGGAGGGCTGGCCCTCTTGGAAGGGGGCAGCACGGGGCAGCTCACGGCACTGGTGGCCGAAGGGAGGATCGCAGAGGCCCAGGAGCTGCACAGGTGGTATACCGGGCAGTTTGGGGAGGACTACTTCCTCCGCCTGGAAGCTGGCGGGGAAGGAGTGCTGCAGCGTGTGTTCCCTGGCGCACCCTTTGTCCTCTGCCAGGATGTGCGCTATCTGCAACCTGGGGCAGCAGATGCCCTGCGGGTTTTGGCATCCCTGAAAGGGACGGATCCGTGCATCCCTCCTTATCCCATGCTCGATTGGGAAGAGCTCTGCCGGAGGGCAGGAGCTTCTGCAGAGCTGGTGGAGCGCACTTTGGGGTTGGCGGAACGGTGCCGGGTGCAGCTGCCTAAAGAGCAGGGCTTTCCCCCAGTGGACGGCCCGAGTCTGGAGGAGCTGGCCTGGCAGGGGGCTCGGAAGCGCTTCGGCCAGATCACCCCTGAGGTGAGGGCTCGCCTGGACTATGAGCTCGCAGTAATCACCGAGCTCGGCTTTGCCGACTATTTCCTTATAGTGGCAGATCTGGTGCGCTTCGCCAAAGCGTCGGGAATCCCAGTGGGACCGGGGCGGGGCAGTGCCGCCGGAAGCCTGACTGCCTATGTCCTTGGGATCACAGAAGTAAACCCGCTGGAGTGGGGCCTGGTGTTTGAGCGTTTCCTCAACCCGGAGCGCCAAAGCAAGCCCGATATTGACGTAGACTTCTGCTATGAACGGCGCGCCGAAGTTCTGGCCTATGCAGTGGAGCGTTTTGGGAGGGAGCATGTGGCCCAGATCGGCACCTACGGTACCTTCGGCCCCAAAGGTTCCGCTCAGGAAGTGCGGCGCATCTTAGGCCGCGAGGATCCCAAGATAGCGGCGGAGCTGCGGCAGCTAAAGCGCAACCGCTCCACCCACGCGGCGGGTATTATCGTAAGCAGAAGTCCCGTACAAGCCTTCAGCGCGGTGTACAGCGACCGCACCGTACCTGTGACTCATCTGGATATGTATGCCCTGGAGGAACTGGGGGCGCTGAAGATCGACCTCTTAGGGTTAAAGACCCTTACTCTGCTCCGGGCCATGGAGCAGGAGGTGCAGAAGCGCCAGCCCCGTTTTTCCCGGGAGCAGATCCCCCTGCAAGATACTAAGACTTTTGAGCTCTTGGGAGAGGGGAAGACCTTGGGGGTATTCCAGCTGGAAAGCGAACTTTTCCAGGATCTTCTAAAGCAGCTCCAGCCGCAAACCTTTGGGGATCTAGTGGCCCTTTTGGCCCTGGGCAGGCCCGGTCCTTTAAGCATGTTCCGGGAGTTTGTGGCCAGGCGGAAGGATCCCGAAAGGGTTACCTACCTCCATCCTGAACTAGAGCCCATCCTGGGCGAGACCTACGGACTCATTCTTTACCAGGAACAGGTGATGACCATTGCCCACCGCCTAGGGGGACTGTCCTTGGGTGAAGCGGACCTTCTGCGCCGGGATCTGGCCCAAGGAAAGGCCGCAAGTGTCGAGCTGTGGCGGAACCGCTTTGTGCAGGGGGCACAAAGGAAGGGCCTCAGCAGCCACCTGGCCCAAAAGCTCTTTGCCAGCATAGCCCAGTTCAGCGGATATGCCTTTAACAAAGCCCATTCCGTGAGTTATGCCCTGCTTTCTTGGCAGGCTGCCTACTTTAAGGCCCATTATCCCGAGGTGTTTTGCGCCGTGCTGCTCAATGCCGGCGGCAGCGGCAGGGGACAGCGCGCTCTCCTTGCCGAAGCAAAGTCCCTGGGGGTTGACCTTCTGCCCCCTAGCGTGCTCCACTCCCAGGTGAAAAGCTCCCTGGAGGGCAGGGCTCTGCGGCTGGGACTTGCCGTTACTCCACAGCTTCCTGCCCACGCGGCCCAGGAAATCGCGGCGCGGCGCGGGAGAAGGCCTTGGGCTAGCCTGGCCCAGCTGAAAGGGGACTTACAGCTGCCGCCTCCAGTGCTGGAGACCCTCATCCTCATGGGGGCCCTGGATGAGCTGGGCGAGCGCAATCAGCACCTAGCTGAGCTGGGGTTAGCGCCCCGCACGGGCTTAGAGCTGCTGCACGCGGAGAAGGAACTTTTGGGCATTTATGTTAGTTCCCATCCCTGCAGTCCCTTTTGGCCCCTGGTCGAGAAGCTCCAGGGAGACCTTGATGCAGTGGTTGGTGAGGTAGTGGACCTAACGGTGCAGGGCAAAACCGTGCAGGTACGCTTAGATACTCCCCAGGGGCCCTTGGCCCTTAGGGGCAGGGTCAGTCAGTTTGGTTGGAAGCTCAAGCCCGGCTGCCGCGCCGGGGTGTTCGGGCGCCAAGCGGGCGACCTGCTGGAAGTGGAGTGGGCCCTGCCTTTGGGTCCTACACTTTTGATCACCCCGAAAGCGGAGGATCTTGAACCCCTGAAGGGGATCCTCCATGGTAAGGGGGGCAGTAAGCCGGCTATCCTCCTTTTAGGCGAGGCTTACCATGTCCTGCCTCCCCAGTATTGGGTGGGCGCGAGCACAGAGGTGAACCGGGCCCTGCAGGCCCAGGGGATTGTGTACACCTGGTTTGATCCCTGGAAAGAAAATAGTTAGCGGCAGGGAACTGCCTGCCCGTTGAGAAAGAATGCAGCGTGTGGGGAGGTGCTGGTTGTGAAGACAGGAGATGGGTACATCATGGTCCAGGCCCTGGAAGATGGGGTGACCGTTATCGGCCTGACTAGGGGTGCAAGTACCAAGTTCCATCATACTGAGAAGCTGGATAAGGGCGAGATTCTGCTTGCCCAGTTTACAGAACACACTTCTGCGATTAAAATAAGGGGGAAAGCAAAGGTTTTCACTGACTTGGGCGTAGCGGAGTCAGAGTGAGTAAAGGAGGACCGTTGACGATGTGGAAAGTGGTGTACATTGCCCCCAACCGACCCATTGCCGAGATGCTGCAGGGGCTGTTAAGGGACAGCGGAATCCTAACTATGCTGCGTCCCATTGGTGCACCGCATTTGGGGGATTCCGCGAGCGTGGAAGTATTGGTACCAGAATCGGAGGCCGAAGAGGCCAGTGAAATCATCGCTGCTTCCTTCAGTTAGCAGTCAAGGTGGATTTTGATGTTCAACGTTTTGCGGGGCAAGCCCAAGTTCATGACGGTCAAGCAGGTGGAGGCGCCGGGCAGTCTGTGGACTCGCTGCGATGGCTGCGGCAGAATGGTCTTTTGCAACGAGTTAGAGAAAACCCGTTTTATCTGTCCTGCCTGCGGTTATCATTTCAGGATCGGAGCAGCCGAGCGCCTGGCCATGCTGGCCGATGAGGGCAGCTTCACACCCTTTCCTCCTCTCGTTACCGCCAATCCTCTGGACTTTCCCGGATACGCAGAAAAACTCAAGCAGGCCCAGGAAGAGACGGGCCTAGATGATGCGGTCTTAATTGGAAAGGCCGCGATCCTGGGAGTGCCGTGCGTGCTGGCCATCATCGATTTCTCCTTCATGGGTGGCAGCATGGGCTCGGTGGTGGGTGAACAGCTGGTGCGAGGTTTTGAACTGGCCCTCCAGGAGCGCCTACCCGTTGTGGTGGTGTCTGGCGGAGGCGGTGGAGCCCGCATGCAGGAAGGGATTTTCAGCTTAATGCAGATGGCTAAGACAGCGCAAGCGGTGGGCAGGCACAGCCGGGCCGGCCTGCTGTTTGTTTCCATCTTGACCCATCCCACCATGGGTGGTGTCTATGCCAGCTTCGCCTCCTTGGGCGACATCATCCTGGCCGAACCTGGGGCGCTGATCGGTTTTGCCGGGCCCAGGATCGTTGAAGAAACGACGCGCCAGAAACTGCCCAGTGGTTTTCAGAGCGCGGAATTTGCCCTGGAGCACGGCATGATCGATGCCATTGTACCCCGGCCCGAGCTCACCGCATATGTGGGCCGGCTCCTGGCATGGCACAGGTAGGTGAGTAGGATGCAGGCCTTTGAGTGGGAAAAGCCCTTGGTGGAGCTGGAAGAGCGCATCAAAGAGCTGAAGCAATTCTGCGCCCGGACCCGGATGGATTTCAGTGAGGAGCTGGCCACTCTGGAGCGCAAGGCTTGGGCGCTGCGCCGGGAGATCTATGCCAACCTCACACCCTACCAGCGGGTGCTCATGGCCAGGCATCCCAAGCGTCCTACCACGTTAGATTACATCCGCCTTGTCTTCGAAGATTTTGTGGAGCTCCACGGGGATCGGACCTTTCGCGACGATGGGGCTATTGTGGGCGGCCTAGCCCTATTCGAGGGTCAGCCGGTAACGGTAATTGGCCCCCAAAAGGGCAGGGATACCAAGGAAAACCTAGCCAGGAACTTCGGCTTGCCCCATCCCGAGGGCTACCGCAAGGCCCTGCGTTTGATGAAGCAGGCGGAGAAGTTTGGCCGGCCCATTGTTACCTTCATTGACCTGGTGGGTGCCTATCCGGGCATAGAGGCTGAAGAGCGGGGGCAGGGCCTGGTGATTGCGGAGTGCATCGAGGCCATGTCTTTCCTCCAGACCCCTATTGTCGCCGTTATTACAGGCGAAGGAGGTTCAGGGGGAGCGCTGGCTTTGGGCGTGGCTGACCGCATTTTGATGTTGGAGAACGCCTGGTATTCAGTGATCTCCCCTGAGATGTGTGCCGCCATCCTCTGGCGGGATCCGGCCCGGGCCCCAGAGGCGGCGGAGGTCTTGCGCTTAACCCCCACGGATCTGTTGAAGTTTGGTATTATAGATGATGTGATTACCGAGCCTTTGGGGGGAGCTCACCGGGATCATGCTTTTACGGGCCTGCAGGTGCGGGCCTTTCTCCGGCGCTATCTGGCGGTGGTGAAGAGAATACCAGTCGAGCAGTTAGTGGAGGAAAGGCTGGCTCGATTTCGCCGCGTGGGCCAGTTTCAGGAACAGCGGCTGTCCGAAATCTGAACTAAGAAAGCGGGATGTGCAGTGGTACGAAGAGTGGGAATCCTAACCAGCGGCGGCGATGCCCCAGGCATGAACGCTGCCATCAGAACCGCAGTGCGCACGGCATTGCACTACAACTTGGAGCCTTGGGCCATCTACCGCGGCTACCACGGTCTGATTCATGGGGAACTCGAGCCCATGGGCAGTAGGGACGTTTCCGGAATTATCCAGCGGGGAGGCACGGTGCTGAAAAGCGCCCGTTCCGAAGAGTTCATGACCCCGGAAGGGCGTGACCGGGCAGTGGACATGCTGCGCCAGCACGACATTGATTCCCTGGTGGTTATTGGCGGAGACGGGTCTTTCCGCGGGGCCCTGAGCCTGCAGGAACAGGGAGTCAATGTGGTGTGCATTCCAGCCACCATCGACAACGATATCCCCTGCACAGATTACTCCATCGGCTTTGATACCGCGGTGAATACGGTGATGGATGCGGTGAACAAGATTCGAGACACAGCCAGCAGCCATGACCGGGTGTATTTGGTGGAAGTGATGGGTAGGCACTCTGGGTACATAGCCCTTTACTCAGGTCTGGCCTGTGGTGCAGATGTGATCTTGATCCCAGAGGTTCCCTACAATCTGGACGATGTATGTGAGAAGCTCCGTCAGGCAGCAAAGCTGGATAAGACCTACAACATAATCGTAGTGGCCGAAGGAGTGCGGCGCCTGGATGATAGTGATGGGAGCGCCAGCCCGGCCATGCAGATCGGCCGTTATATAGCCAACCAGGTGGGCTTGGAGACCCGGATCACCATCTTAGGCCACATTCAAAGGGGAGGGGATCCCACGGTGCGGGACCGCCTCCTGGCCAGCCGTTTGGCCTATCATGCCGTTGAGCTGGTGGCCCGCGGTCGAGGCGGCAAGATGCTGGGCGAGGTGAACCAGCAGATCACCTCCTTTGACCTAGCCTATGCTTTAGCCCAAGAGAAACAGCTTAATATGGACTACTACCGCCTATACAACATCCTGTCATCCATCTAGGCGAAGAGGAGGTTCAGCCATGCGCAAAACTAAGATCGTCTGTACCATCGGCCCCGCCAGTGAAAGCCCCGAAGCCATCCGGGCACTGCTGCGGGCCGGCATGGATGTGGCCAGGCTCAACTTCTCCCATGGTACCCTCGACGAGCATTTGAGACGCATCACAAACTTACGGGAGGCTGCCCAGGAACTGGGAGTTAATCTGGCCTTGCTCCTGGATATCCAGGGGCCCAAGATCAGAGTGGGTAAGCTGACCTGCGGCCCCATTGAGCTGGTGCCCGGGCAGCAGTACATATTGACTTCTGAGCCCTGCGACGGGGATGAGCACAGGATCCATGTGGACTATCCTTATCTGCACAGGGATTTGCGGCCCGGAGCCGTGATCTACATAGATGACGGGCTCTTGGAGTTGAAGGTAGCGGAGATCAAGGGAACGGATGTGGTCTGCCGGGTGATTATTGGGGGTCAGCTCAGTTCCCGCAAGGGGTTGTCTCTGCCTGGGGTAGATGTGGATTTGCCTCCTTTGACTAAAGAAGATGTGGAGCACATCCGCTTTGGCGTGCGGCACGGAGTGGATTTCATCGCCGCCTCCTTTGTGCGCAAAGCCGAACATGTGGAAGCGGTGCGCCGCATCATCCGGGAGGCAGGAGGCACCCAGCAGGTGATCTCCAAGATCGAAAGCAATGAGGGCCTGCGCAACATTGATGAGATTATCGCCGCTTCAGACGGTATTATGGTAGCCCGGGGCGATCTGGGTGTGGAGATCGCCGCGGAAGAAGTACCCTTGGCCCAAAAGATGTTGATCCGTAAGTGTAATCTAGCGGGCAAACCAGTGATTACCGCAACCCAGATGCTTGATTCCATGATCCGCAATCCCACCCCCACCAGGGCTGAAGTGACCGATGTGGCCAACGCCATTTTTGAGGGTACAGATGCGGTCATGCTCTCGGGAGAGACTGCCGTGGGTAAATACCCGGTCCGGGCCGTGCAGGTGATGGACAAGATTGCCCGGAGGATGGAAGAAGTCATTGACTACCAGTCCATTCTGCGGGAAAAGGCCTCGGAAGGCCGCACCGCTGTGGATCAGGCCGTATCTTTGGCTGCCTGCCAGGTGAGTCAGGATCTAGGTGTGGGTGTGATGATCTGTTCCACCTTCTCCGGAGCCACGGCGCGCTTTTTGTCGCAGAAGAGGCCCAAGGCGGTTATTTTTGCCACCTCCCCCAACGAACATGTGGTTAGGCAGCTCGCCCTGTCCTGGGGGGTATGCGCCGTGCACATGGAACGGCCTTCTGAGCTGGAAGCACTGGTCCAGCAATCCATTGACCAGGCGAAGGGCCGGGGCTTGGTGCAAAGTGGTGATATCGTCACAGTGATCACCGGGCTCGCGGGCGGCACCGCAGGTTCAACCAACATGCTGCGGGTAGTGAGAGTGGACTGAATCTGATCATGGAGTAGGTGGGCCTTTGAAAGCGGGAAAACTATCGGGCGAACTCTTAGAGCGCATGGTCCTCTCGGCCCTGCGGTTTAAGCGGGACGACGTGCTGGTCCACGCAGGCCTCGGCGAGGACTGCGCGGTAATCGACTTTGGAGAAGAAGTATGCCTGGTTACTAGTGACCCCATCACCGGGGCGGTGGAAGGCTTAGGGGAGTTGGCGGTACACGTGGCCTGCAACGATCTGGCGGCCAATGGCGGAACCCCCGTGGGGGTACAGGTAGTTTTGCTTGTGCCCGAGGGGACAAACGAGGAGTATATCCGGACGGTCATGGAAGATGTTCATGCCACCGCTGCCGCCTTGGGCGTGGAGGTGATCGGTGGTCACACGGAAGTGACCAGCCGGGTGCGGGAGTGTGTGGTTTCCATCACCGCCATCGGACGGGCCCCCAAAGGCAGATACGTCACCAGCCACGGGGCCCAGCCCGGCGATGACCTACTAATTACCAAGGGTGTGGGTATTGAAGCCACCGCCATTTTGGCCCGTGACTTTGGGCAGCTTCTGCCCTTTGAGGTCACGCCTGAACAGATTGCGCAGTTTACCAGGAGCCTTTCGGTGGTGCCGGAAGGACTTTTAGCGGCTGAGTTTGGCGTCCACGCCATGCATGATGTAACCGAAGGGGGCCTTTTGGGCGCGGCGCGGGAGATCTGCCTGGCCTCTGGCGTGGGGGCAGAGATCTGGGAACAAGAAGTATTTGTGCCCGAGTTGACCCTGAGGATCTGCCAGCATTTGGGGCTGGATCCCCTGGCCCTGCTCTCTTCAGGGGCCATGCTCATTGCCACCCCCAAAGGTCAAGAGCTGAAAGGGCACCTGGGGGCAGCGGGGATTCCCGCCTTCATTGTGGGCCGGATCACCGCAGGCAGTTGCCCTGTATTGATCCGGGCAGATGGGGAAGGGGTGCCTATCCAAGAACACGTGGAAGATGAGTTGTGGAGGTTTTTTGCCAGATTAGAAGAGGGGAAATGACATGGAAGCGAAGTTATGGGAACCGAATCCAGGCAAGCAATTAGAGAAGCAAGTGGGGGAACAGGTGTATCTGCGGATCCCCGTGAAGACCAAAGTGATTGGCGCCACCGATGAGATTACGGACGTGGCCCGGGAGTATGTTGCCCCTCTGCTGGAGCCCGATGATGTGGTGGTGGTAAGTGAAAAGGTGGTAGCCATCACCCAGGGGCGTTTTTACCATGTGGATGAGGTGAAACCCTCGCTGCTGGCACGCTTTTTGAGCAGATTTGTGTATAATTCGCCCCATGGGGCCAACCTGCGCTGCCCCAAGGCCATGGAGCTCACCCTCCGGGAAGTTGGGCGGCTGCGGGTGTTGGTGGCGGCCATTGTGGGCGGTATAGGTAAGCTGTTTGGCATCCGCGGCCTCTTCTACCGCATCTGCGGCCCTAAAGCCAGATCGGTGGATGGCGCTTGGGAAGGGACTATCCCGCCTTACCAGAAGTGCATCGTGCTGGCGCCGGAAAACCCAGGAGCGGTGGCAGAAAGGCTCAGCGCCGCCCTGCAGTGCCAGGCGGCGGTGATCGATGCCAACGATCTGGGAGTGGATATCCTGGGATTGTCGCCAGGCGGCATGGATGCGGACCTGCTGGTGGAGATCATGCGGGATAACCCGCTGGGCCAATCGGCGGAGCAGACGCCCTTTGGGATCATCCGTTTGGCCCGGGAAGAACAGGCGGAAGTTGGTTGGTCCGCAAGCTGAGTTGTGGACAAAAAGCAAAACCCCAGCCTCTCTGGGGTCTAAAGTCACTAGTGGTGCCGAAGGAGGGAGTCGAACCCTCATGGGACTAAGCCCACACGATTTTGAGTCGTGCGTGTCTGCCAATTCCACCACTTCGGCCTGCTTGTGCCGCTGACATCATTTATGTTACCACGGGGCCGTGATTTTTGCAACCACTTTTTCCTGTTGTTGTGCCCCAGTCTTGACTCGGATCGTGCACTTGAGGTACAATCATACTAAGAATCCTTAATCATGATTATTATCATTTTGGAGGAATCATCGTGAAGCCCAAAGGTTTTGTCCGCCGCACCAGGCAGAGGGAAGTGATCCTAGAAGTCTTACGGGGTACCAAAAGCCACCCAACCGCCGATTGGGTCTACCAAGAGGTGCGCAAGACCATGCCCCATGTAAGCCTAGGTACGATATACCGTAATTTGAAGACCCTAAGCGAACATGGGGAGATTCAGGAACTCGCCTTTGGCAGCACCCATTCGCGCTTTGATGCCAACAAGGAAATCCACTATCATTTTGTCTGCGAGCAGTGCGGCCTGATAGAAGATCTGGATATGCCGGTCTTGGCAGGGATCGAAGGGGAAGTTGAGGGGCGCGGCTACAAGGTGAATTCCCATCGTTTGGAGTTTTACGGGGTCTGTCCCGAGTGTGCAGAAGATGAAGAGGCCGTAAGCCAAGCTAACTAATTTTTGTTCCGACTCTGAGTACCTGGTTTCGCAGCAGGTACTCAGTTTTTTTTGACCCCGTCATTTACATCAAGTACCACATGTAGTATAATGTACACGCAGATGTTACAATTGCTTGTAGGAAGGAAGATGCAGGTGCAAATCTCTGATAACGCCAGAATAGTACTCGAACGACGCTACTTAGCCAAGGCGGGCGATGAGATAATTGAGACCCCTGAGGATATGCTGCGCAGGGTGGCCAAGAACATAGCACAGTTGGAGAAGGACCCCATCTGGGAAGAACGATTCTTTGAAATCATGGATAATCTTGAGTTTTTGCCTAACAGCCCCACGCTGATGAACGCCGGTAGAGAACTGCAGCAGCTCTCGGCATGTTTTGTCCTGCCCATCGAAGATTCCATGGAGGGTATTTTTGAGACTCTGAAGAACACAGCGTTGATCCAAAAGTCCGGTGGCGGGACAGGCTTTAGTTTTTCGCGCCTGCGTCCAAGTTTTGATGTGGTAAGCACAACTGGCGGCGTGGCCAGCGGCCCCGTTTCCTTCATGCGCTGTTATAACGCGGCCACCGATGCCATTAAGCAGGGGGGGACCCGTCGCGGCGCCAACATGGGTATCCTGCGGGTGGACCATCCCGATATTCTCCAGTTCATCCAGTGTAAAGCTGATCCCAACGAGATCACCAACTTCAATATCTCGGTTGCGATCACAGAAGAGTTCATGGAAGCGGTCTTCGCAGACCAGACCTACCCCCTGATCAACCCCCGCACTAAGCAGTCCGTGGGGGAACTGCGGGCCAGGGAAGTGTTTGAGCTCATTGTGGAGATGGCCTGGCGCAACGGTGAGCCGGGGATTATTTTCCTAGACCGCATCAACCGCTTCAACCCCACACCTCAGGTGGGTGTTATTGAAGCCACTAACCCCTGCGGTGAACAGCCTCTCCTGCCCAACGAGAGCTGTAATCTGGGCTCCATCAACTTGGTCAAGATGGTCCAGCGCACGGCAGAAGGGTGGACCATTGACTGGGAGCGCTTGGGCGAAGTGGTGGAGATTGCCGTACGCTTCCTGGATAACGTGATCGACGTAAACCGCTATCCCCTCAAGGAAATTGAGGAAATGACCCAGGCCAACCGCAAGATCGGTCTTGGGGTAATGGGTTTTGCCGATCTCTTGATCCGCCTCGGGGTTCCCTACAACAGTCCGGAAGGGGTGGAGCTGGGCCGGGAGATCATGAAGTTTATCCAGACCAAAGGCCATGAGGCTTCCTCCAAGCTGGCGGAGGAGAGGGGTTCCTTCCCCAATTATGCCGGCAGTATCTGGGAGAAAACGGGCAGGCCCATGCGCAATGCTACCGTGACCACCATTGCCCCGACTGGAACCATTTCCATAATTGCTGGCTGTTCCAGCGGGATTGAGCCCCTGTTCGCCCTGGCGTTTACCCGCAATGTGCTGGACAATGACCGCTTGATCGAGGTCAACCCCCAATTCGAGGCCATTCTCCGGGAGCGGGATCTGTACTCGTCTGAGCTCATCGAGGAAGTGGCCAAAACGGGAAGTGTGCAGCATCTGCAGGACTTTCCCGAAGATCTTAAGCGCATTTTGGTCACAGCCTACGATGTCACCCCCGAGTGGCACATCCGCATGCAGGCGGCCTTCCAGGAGTTTACCGACAATGCGGTGAGTAAGACGGTGAACTTCCCCCAAGAAGCCACAAAAGATGATATTAGGGAAGTATATGAGTTGGCCTACAAACTGGGCTGCAAGGGCGTGACCGTCTACCGGGCCGGCTCCCGGGAAGGTGAAGTGCTCACGGTGGGCCACAAAAAGGAGGACAAGGCCCAACAAGAGCAGCCGGCTCCCGCCCGGCGTCCAGCACCGCGCAAAAGGCCTAGGGTGACCAGGGGGGAGACAGTGCGCATCAAAACCGGCTGTGGAACGCTGTATGTAACCATTAACTCCGATGAACAAGGTATCTGTGAAGTGTTCACCACCATTGGCAAGGCCGGCGGCTGCGCGGGTGCTTTCTCCGAAGCTACGGCCAGGTTGGCCTCTCTGGCCCTGCGTTCTGGCGTGGAGCCCACCCAGATCGTAAAACAGCTCAAGGGTATCCGCTGCCCGCACCCCATCTGGCAGGATGGCCAGCAGGTACTTTCCTGCCCGGATGCCATTGCCCAGGTGCTGGATGAATACATTAAGAACAACGGCGTAAACGGCAGCGGCTCACTCCCACGGGTCCAAAGCGGAGCCGCCGCCCCCAGCAGCAACCCGGGGCAGGCGTTCTCCAACGAGGCCTGTCCAGACTGCGGCGGAGCCATGGTGCAGGAAAGCGGCTGCGCCACCTGCGTCCAGTGTGGTTTTAGCAGGTGCAGCTGATGGCAAGCTGAAAACAGAATCTCCTCTCCCGCTTTTTCGGCGGGGGAGGAGATTCTTAGTATTGTTAAAACCTTAGTTATCCAACACATTCTGCAGCCACTCGCTGGTGAGCAGCCTTTGGGCCAGTTCCACCTGCGCGTACTGCAATACCTTGGACCAGTTCTGGTCCAGGGCGGCGCTGATCAGCTCAGGGGCCACATCCAGGTACTCCGCCGTTTCCGCAGTGAGCCGCTCTTTGAGCATGAGCTGCAGGCTGCTCCAATCCTGGTTGATGGCTGCTTCCGCCTCCCAAGGGGCAACGCCGCGATCTACAAGCTCTTGGTACAGCTCATAGCGCACCTCTTCGCCGAGCTGATCCCAATCACCGGTGATCAGGGCGTTGATCTGGGCTGGAGTAAGCAGATCCGCGAGCACCTTGGTTGCTTTGTTGAGGCCCTCCAGGAGTACCTGCATCCGTCCCGCTTCCTGGAGACGGACCAGCAGGACCTGGCTATCGCGTACGAGGACCACCACTTCTTGTCCCGCACTGAGCTTCTCCCCCTTGCTTATAGGTTCCCGCATCAGGCTGCCCGGGGAGATGAACAGGGTTTCGCCCAGCAGGGTAAGGGAGATGGGCTCTTCTGCACCTTCCACCTGGAGCACGATTTCTCTGCCTTCACCCAATACGTCCGCGACTTGGCCCTTGAGCTCAGTTAGCTTCAAGGCCTGGTCTAGGATGTAGGCAGCCTCTGCCCTGGTGATCAGCCGGTAGGGCTCAAAGCGTCCCACCATATGGGTGGGCAGCAGGGCCAAACGCTGCAGAACCTCGATGCCGAGAAAACCAGGGTAATCAATGTTCAGATCGGAGAAAGAGGGATAAAAGCCCTTGGGTGCTTCCGTGTGTTCTCCTAAGCCCAACAGGTTACCCAACAAGGCGGCGAACTCTCCCCTAGTGATCCCTTCCGGGTGGGCGACCAGGAGCTGATTCAGCCACTGGGCCAGGTTTTCACCTTCCTCTTCAGTTAGGTTAAAGGCTGCGGCCAACAGCGCCAGGGCCTGGTCATGCCTAAGGCTTTGGGAAGGCGCGAATTGATCCTCCCAGAGTCCCTGGAAGAGGCCCTTTTCCTCCAGGGCGGTAATGGCGCTTTCCGCCCAGATCCCTTCAATATCGGCAAAGGCCGCCCAAGCGGCTACGCTGGGCAGGGTTATAAGCAGGATCAGTAGTACACTGACAAGTTTTGCAGGTCGCATCTGCATACCCCTTTTCTGGTTCAAACTGAGTCTTATCTTATACCCCCCAATTCGCCCCTGACAAGGGAAGCCCTTTATGTAAAGTTGGGCAGAGGCGGTGCCTTTCCCCAACAACAGCAGGTTTTTACAGGCTGGCGTGGAATAGACAAGGAAGAAATGAGGGATGTGCTGTGGAAAAACGTCTGTTTCTTCTGGACGGCAACAGCTTGATCAACCGGGCCTTTTACGCCCTGCCGCCCTTAACCAGCCGCAGGGGAGAGCCCACTAATGCCGTGTACGGGCTGACCACTATGCTGTTGCGTCTGCAGGAAGACTACCAGCCGGACCAGATTTTGGTGGCCTTTGATGTGTCGGGCCCCACTTTTCGGCACGTGCAGTTCACCGAGTATAAGGCCCAGCGCAGACCCATGCCCGATGATCTGCGCAGCCAAATCCCCTTGATGAAAGAGCTGTTGGATAAAATGGGCATCCAGCGCCTGGAACTGGAAGGCTTCGAAGCAGATGATCTCATCGGCACCGCGGCCAAGCAGGCGGAGCAAGCCGGTTACAGAGTGTTCATCGTGACAGGTGATCGGGATGCTTTCCAGCTCATCTCACCCCAGACCACGGTGCTTTTTACCAGGAGGGGCATTACCGAGACGGAAGTGGTGGATGAGGACGCCCTGCGCAAGCACTACGGGCTCAGCCCCCAGCAGATTATTGATCTAAAGGGCCTGATGGGCGATAGTTCCGATAACATTCCAGGTGTGCCAGGGGTGGGGGAAAAGACCGCACTCAAACTTCTGGAAACCTACGGTTCCTTGGAAGAAGTGTACGCCCATCTCGATGAAATCAAAGGCAAACTGCAGAGCCGTCTGCGGGAATATAAGGATCAGGCCTTTTTGAGCAAGGAGCTGGCCACCATTCGTTGCTCGGCACCAATCGCCATCGATTTAGACCGCAAGCAGACCATGGATGACGCTGCCGTGCGGGAGATGTTCCAAGACCTGGACTTTAAAAGCCTCCTGGCAAGACTCCCCCAAGGGGAGCGTCAGGCCCCTGCGGTAATTTCTGTAAAGACTGGCTGGGATCTAGATTTGACCCGCCTGGGGGCGGGAGACTGGGAGGAATTCCTCTCTGAGCTCAAGGCCCACCAGGATGTGTATCTAAACTGCCCTGAAGGCCGGGCAGAGCTGCTGGTGAGGACAGGGGAAAAGAACTGGGCCGTACCGAAAGGTCTCCTCCTGGAACGGCGGGAAGAGCTCATCACTGCTTTGGCCGCGCCCAGGATCTATGCCGTGGGCAGCAAGGAGATTCTCCACCTCCTTGGTCCTGAAAGTCCCGTGGACATTGGCTTCGATTTGGAGCTAGCCCTGTACTGCTTGGATCCAGAAAAACGCTGGGACTTAGCCTCTATCGCGCACTACTTCCAGTTAGAGGCCCCCGCCGTGGAGCCACCAGCCCCGGATTATCAGGCAGCCATGCTCCAGGTGCTGCAGAGGATCGCACCTTTGGTAGAAGAGCGCCTCAAAACGGATGACCTCTGGTTTGTGTACCGGGAGATTGAGCTGCCCCTGGCAAAAGTATTGGCGGAAATGGAAGCCCACGGCGTTTTGGTAGACCGGGGGAAGCTGAAGACCATCTCCCATGATCTCCAGGTAGCCTTGGATCAGCTCTCGGGACTTATCTACGCAGAAGCGGGGGAGGAGTTCAATATCAACTCGCCAAAGCAGCTGGGGACCATCCTCTTTGACAAGTTGGGTCTGCCGGTGCTCAAACGCACCAAAACGGGCCCTTCTACCAGCGCTGAGGTGCTTGAGGAGTTGAGCGATCATCCCATTGTGGCCCATGTGCTGGAGTACCGGCAGGTGGCCAAACTCAAATCCACCTACGCGGATGCCTTGGGCGAGCTCATCTCCCCGGCAACGGGACGCCTGCACACCACCTTTAACCAGACAGTGACGGCCACGGGCAGGTTGAGCAGCACACATCCTAATCTGCAGAACATCCCCGTGCGCACCGAGGCGGGCCGGCGCATCCGGGAAGCCTTTGTGGTTCCGGACGGGTTCTACCTGGTGAGCGCGGACTACTCCCAGATTGAGCTCAGGCTCCTTGCCCACCTATCCAGGGATGAGGCCCTGTGCGAAGCGTTCCGCAGCGGAGCCGACATTCACATCCAGACCGCCTCGGAAGTCTTTGGAGTGCCCAAGGAGGAAGTGACCGACGAGCAGCGCAGTGCGGCCAAGGCCATTAATTTTGGCATTGTGTACGGCATCAGCAGTTTTGGCTTGGCCAAGGGTATCAACCTAACCCGTGCTCAAGCCCAGGAGTATATCGACTCTTATTTCCTGCGCTATCCAGGGGTGAAAAAGTTCCTAGACGGCGCGGTGGAGCAGGGCCGCAGAGAGGGTTATGTGCAAACCCTCTTTGGCCGCAGGCGCTATCTGCCCAACCTGAAGAGCCGCAACTTCGCGCTGCGCAGTTTTGCTGCGCGTACCGCCATGAACTCGCCCATTCAGGGCAGTGCCGCGGACATCATCAAGCTGGCCATGCTCAGAGTACGCCGGGCCCTAAAGGAAGAGGGCCTGCAGAGTAGACTCCTGCTCCAAGTCCATGACGAGCTGGTGTTGGAGGTGCTCGAAGGTGAACTGGAAGCAACGGCGCGGCTGTTGAAACGGGAAATGGAGCAGGTCTGGGAGCTTGCCGTACCCCTAGTTGTGGATGTATATTATGGGAAGAACTGGCGCGATGTCCAGGAGTTTGAGTTAAAGGAGTAGGCCATGCCCGAGTTACCTGAAGTGGAAACAGTCAGGCGCACTTTGCTCCCTGTTGTCCTGCATAAACCAATTACTGCCGTTAGCGTTTTCACCCACCGCATCGTCCAAAACAGGCCCCTTGAGCAGTTTCAAGAGCTCTTGGTGGGCAGGAGTTTTACGGATCTTATCCGGCGCGGCAAATACTTGATCTTTTCCGTGGAGGGTGGATTGGAGCTCATAGCCCATCTGCGCATGACGGGCCGCCTGATCTACTACTCCAGCCCAGATCTTCCCCTGGCCAAACACACGTCCGCAGTGTTCAGCTTTGGCGAAGGGGGCGAGCTGCGTTTTGAGGATGTGCGCAAGTTCGGGACTCTGGATTTGGTGCCCCAAGGGGAGTACCAGAGCGTGAAAGGGCTTTATACTCTGGGTGTGGAACCCCTCTCTGACGAGTTTTCCCTGGGCTTTTTCCAGGAACTGCTCCTGGGGCGCAAAACCAAGATCAAAGCTTTGCTCCTCGATCAAACCAAGATCGCGGGTTTGGGCAACATCTACGCGGATGAGAGCCTCTTCCAAGCTGGGATTCACCCCGAACGCAGCGCCCATTCTTTAACTGCTGAAGAGGTGCAGCGGCTGCATGCAGCCATTAAAGAGGTCTTGGAGCTGGCCATTGCCCATCAGGGGACCACTTTTCGCGATTACCGCACGGGGTACGGCCGCGAAGGGTCGTTCCAAAACCAGCTGCGGATTTACGGCAAGAAGGGTGCAGACTGCCCCCGCTGCGGCGTACAGTTAGAGTATAGAAAAGTGGCGGGGCGCACCAGTCATTTCTGTCCCGCCTGTCAGAGGGAACAGCCATGATCGGCCTTACAGGAGGAATTGCCAGCGGCAAATCCACCGTGGCCCAGCGCCTGCGGGCCCTGGGCGCGGTGGTTTTGGATGCGGACCTTTTGGCCCGGGAAGCAGTAAAACCCCATACTCCTGGCTGGCACAAGGTGCAGGAAGCCTTCCCTGACGTGATCCGCGCCGACGGGGCTATAGATCGGCGCCTTCTGGGTCAGATCGTCTTTGCTGATCCGGAAAAGAGAAGGGTTCTGGAAAGCATTATCCATCCCGAGGTGCTCAAAATGCTCGTTGCAGAGGCGGCGCGGG
Organism: Bacillota bacterium; assembly: GCA_029776155.1. GTDB lineage: Bacteria > Bacillota > Limnochordia > Darwinibacteriales > Darwinibacteriaceae > DTU010. Next base: position 85,350 of record JAKOTU010000040.1, read on the forward strand.
CGGAAGGGGAAGGGCGTGTCGTTGTTGCCGAGGTCCCTTTGTTATATGAAGTGGGCTGGGATGGGCTCATGGAGCAAGTTTGGGTGGTATATGTCCCTTATGAGGTGCAGCTGAGGCGCCTCATGGAGCGCAGCGGAGTAAGCCAAGGGGATGCGGAGCGCATGATTGGCAGCCAGATGCCCCTGGCCAGAAAGGTGGAGCTCGCCCATCGGGTCATTGACAACAGCGGGCCGCTGGAGAAAACGTGGGAGCAGGTTGATGCTCTTTGGAAGGAGTTTGCAGGGTGAGGATCGCATTGATTGCCCATGATCAGAAAAAGAAGGCCATGATCGAGTTTGTCCACTGTCATCTCGAGGATCTCCGGGGCCATGAACTCTACGCCACCGGCACCACGGGGCGCTTGATCCAGGAGGCCACCGGGTTGGAGGTGCAGCGCGTGCAGTCGGGTCCCATGGGGGGCGACCAGCAGATCGGAGCCTTGGTGGCCAGCGGCGAGTTGGATGCCGTGATCTTCCTTAGGGATCCCCTCACCGCGCAGCCCCATGAGCCAGACATTACGGCTTTGCTGAGGGTGTGCGATGTGCACAATGTGCCCCTGGCCACCAACGAAGCCACAGCGGAGCTGGTGCTGCACTGGTTGAGGGAGAACAGTGCCCAAGCGGCCCCAGAAGGCGAGGAATGAACTAAGTGCGTCTGCTCACTTTTGTGCTCTTGGGCGCGGCCGCTTTAGGACTGATCTTCCTCCCGGAAATCCTCCAGGAGGTGTTTCCCCTTGGTTATCCGGACGTGATCAGCACGGCTGGTGAGCGCCACGGGGTGGATTGGGCCCTTATTGCAGCCATCATCCACGTGGAAAGCGGATTTAGTCCGGGTGTAGTGTCGAAGAAAGGGGCTGTGGGGCTCATGCAGATCATGCCCGATACCGCCGATTGGATCGGGGCGCGCTTGGGTGAAAGGGTGAGCCGGGAGGACCTGTTCGATCCCCAGGTTAACATTCACCTGGGAACCTACTACCTGCGCTATCTGCTGGATCGGTTCGCCAGCGAACAGGCAGCCCTGGCCGCCTATAACGGAGGGCCAGCCAATGTGACCCGCTGGCTGGAAGAAGGGATCTGGGATGGTTCCTATGAAAACGCCCAGAGCATCCCCTTTGCGGAAACCAGGTCTTATGTGCGCAAAGTGTCCATGATGCGGCGCTTGTATAAATTCATGTATCCCCAGGGAATTCAGGAGTTGGAGCATTGAGAGGAGCCAGGTAGGATGGTCAAGCAGATTGAGACTGTGCAGCAGGTAAGCGACCTGCAGGTGGAAGCAAAGCGGTTGTTTTCCGCCACCCATGATGAGATCAAGCAGGGACTGACCACGGACATCTACTTCGTGAAGACGAAGGAAATCCTCCAGAAAATGGGCCGGGATCAGGCGGAGGTGGTCGCGGAGATCTTCGGGCGGCGCCCCGGGGTGTTCGCCGGCCTGCCCGAGGTGAAGCTTCTGCTGGAGGGCCTGGGTCTAGAGGTGTGGAGTCTGGAGGAAGGGGATTCTTTCCAGGCCAAGGAAGTGGTGATGCGTATCCACGGCCGTTACAGCCAGTTCGGCATTTACGAGACAGCCATCTTGGGCATGCTGGCCAGTTCCAGCGGGTGGGCCACGGCCGCCCGGGCCGCCAAAGAGGCTGCCGGGGGCAAGCCCGTGCTCTGCTTTGGGGCCAGACACGTGCATCCAGCAGTGGCGCCGGTGATGGAACGGGCTGCCATTGTGGGGGGCGCGGACGGTGCTTCCTGTATCCTCGGCGCCAAGCTTGCGGGACTTGAACCTTCTGGTACGGTGCCCCATGCCCTGTTCCTGATCGTGGGTGATACCCTTGAGGCGGCGAAAGCGTACCACAAGTTTATGCCCCCCGAATCGGTGCGCTCCATGCTGGTGGACACCTTCAAAGATGAAGTGGAGGAGAGCCTGCGCCTTGCGGCCTGCCCAGAAACTGGCCTAGAATCCGTGCGTTTGGATACGCCCAGTGAGCGGGGGGGAGTGACCCCTGGACTCATCCAAGAGCTGAGGGCAAGACTGGATCTGGCGGGGTTCCAGCACATTAAGATCTTTGTCTCTGGGGGCTTGGATCCTGAACGGATCAAAATCCTCTCCGAAGCGGGCGCCGATGCCTTTGGAGTGGGCAGTTACATCTCCAGTGCCGCGGCCATTGACATGACCATGGACCTTAAGATCGTGGATGGACAGGCCACCAGCAAGCGGGGGCGGATTCCGGGCTTGATCCCCAGTCCGCGCCTGAAAAGGGTGCTCTAAGCCGGGAAAAAGAGGGCTTAGGCGCCCAGACTATCGGATCTTTCCAAGGCCTTTTGGGCAGGAGATTCGCGCCTAGTGGAGAATGATTGATAAATATTCTTTTCGCTGAACTCTGTTGGGCTCGTTTGCTGGCGAGTCCGCTCCCGCGTTCAGCTGGGAAAAAGAGAGGGAGGGTGTTATGTCTGATATTCTATTGTCAGTTAGGGACTTAAAAACCTATTTTTATACAGATGACGGAGTAGTCCCTGCCGTAGATGGCGTCAGCTTTGAGCTGGAACGGGGGGGAACCCTGGGGATCGTGGGTGAATCGGGCTGCGGCAAGAGCGTGACATCCCTGACCATTATGGGCCTCATTCCCCAGCCGCCGGGGAAAATTGAAGGCGGTGTGATTGAGTTCGAAGGCAGGGATCTGCTCAAGCTGTCCGAAGCCGAAATGCGCCATATCCGGGGCAACGAGATCTCCATGATCTTCCAAGAGCCCATGACTTCGTTGAACCCTGTGTTCACCGTTGGGAACCAGATTATGGAAGCGATCATGCTGCACCAGAATGCCAGCAAAACAGAGGCGCGGGAAAAGGCCATTGAGATGCTGCGCCTGGTGGGGATTCCTTCCCCAGAAAAGCGCATAGACGATTATCCCCACCAGATGAGCGGCGGCATGCGCCAGAGGGTGATGATCGCCATGGCCCTTTCCTGCAATCCCAAGCTGCTCATCGCTGACGAGCCCACCACCGCTTTGGATGTGACCATCCAGGCCCAGATTTTGGACTTGATGCGGGAACTCCAGCGGGAACTGGGCACCGCGATTATGATGATCACCCACGACCTGGGAGTGATTGCCGAGTTGGTGGACAAGGTCGTGGTTATGTATACGGGCAGGATTGTGGAAGCGGCCGATACCTACACCATTTTCAAGAACCCCAAGCACCCATACACCATCGGGCTTCTGGCTTCCATTCCCCGTCTGGACAGTGATGGTTCCAGACTGCAGGCCATTCCGGGCACTGTGCCCACGCCTGGGAACTTCCCCAAAGGCTGCGGTTTCCATCCCCGCTGTGCCTTCGCCAGGGACCTGTGCACCCGCACCAGCCCGCCATCCTTTGACCTAGGAAACGGTCACCAGGTGGCCTGCTGGCGAGTTGTGGACTACGATGAGAGTGCTGGTATCGATCAAAGGGAGGTGGGCTAAGCAATGGCAAGAGAAGCAGCAGTAAAAACCGGACAGCAGGAAGTACTGCTCGAGGTGCGTCATCTAGTGAAGCATTTCCCCATCCGCCAGGGCATTATCTTCTCCCGGCAGGTAGGTGCTGTGCAGGCGGTTGATGACATCAGCTTCACCGTGCACAAGGGGGAAACCCTCGGTTTGGTGGGGGAAAGCGGCTGCGGGAAGACCACAACTGGTCGTTTGATCCTGCGCCTGATTGAGCCCACCTCAGGTGATATCATCTTCGATGGCAAGAACATTCCGCAGCTGTCCAAGGATGAACTGCGGGAGCTGCGCAAAGATATGCAGATCATCTTCCAGGACCCCTACGGTTCCCTCAACCCCCGCATGACCGTGGGCGACATTATTGGTGAGCCCCTGCACATCCATAAGCTAGCCCGGGGTGCGGAGCGGGAAAAAAGGGTGCGGGAGCTTTTGGAAGTTGTGGGCTTGAGCGCTTTCCATGCCCGCCGTTTCCCCCACGAGTTCTCCGGGGGTCAGAGGCAGAGGATCGGCATTGCCCGGGCTTTGGCGGTGCGGCCCAGGCTGATTATCTGCGATGAGCCCGTATCGGCCCTGGACGTATCTATCCAGGCTCAGGTGATCAACCTGCTCCAGGATCTCCAGGCAGAGTTTGATCTCACCTACATCTTCATTGCCCATGACTTGAGTGTTGTGAAGCATATCTCTGATCGGGTGGCCGTCATGTACCTGGGCAAGATTGTGGAGCTTACGGACAAAAACGAGCTTTACCGCAACCCCAAGCATCCCTACACCCAGGCTCTGCTCTCGGCCATCCCCGAGGCGGATCCCACCATCAAGAAGGAGCGGATTTTGCTCAAGGGCGATGTGCCCAGCCCCATCAACCCGCCCAAGGGCTGCCGTTTCCACACCAGATGCCCCAAGGTTATGGACATCTGCCGGGTGGAGGAGCCCAAGTTCGTGGATTCGGGCGGCGGCCACTTTGTGGCCTGCCACCTGGTGCCGGCAGCCGAAGAGAAGGGCGCGTAAGATTTTCACAAGGAAGAGAAAGTCCTCCGCTGTTGTGTGCGGAGGACTTTTTGCCTTGCCTAACTTTCAGCCTGGTCCTGGAAGCTGGAGATGATCTCCTGGAGCTGCTGGGCCAGTTCGGCCAGATTCTGGGCGGCCGCAGCCGTCTCTTCGGTTCCGGCGGCGGTCTGCTCTGTGATATCGCCGATGGACTGGAACAGTGCCACCGCTTCCCGGGTTCGGCTGGTTTGGGCCGACGCCTCATCGGCGATTTCCTGCACCAGCGCTTCCGTTTCCTTGGTGGCCTTGGTAATCTCTTGGAGGGCAGCGCGCACATCATGCACCTCTTTCTGACCTTTAGCCACGCTGTCCAGGGAACGGAGCGTTTCGCTTTGGATCCGCTTCAAGGCCTGTTCGATTTCTTCAGTGGCCTTCTGGGAACGGATAGCCAGTTCGCCAACTTCCTGGGCCACCACCGCGAAGCTGCGGCCTTGTTCGCCTGCACGGGCGGCTTCGATGGCGGCATTGAGGGATAAGAGGTTGGTCTGCTCGGCAATCTCCCGAATCAGAGCTAGGATCTTGGCGATCTCCTGGGTCTGCTGGGTGAGGCTGTCCACCGACTGCTTGATCGTGTCCATGCCCTCTACCGCCTCCAGAGCCTGGGCTTCGCCCTTGGCCGCAGCGGAGGTGGCGTTCTGGGAGAGCATGACCGCTTCCTGAGCCCGCTTTTCCATGGCAGCCATGGCTTCATCCATCTCTTCGATCTGCCTTGTTCCCCTGTGCACATCTTCGCTCTGGGTTTGGGCGCCCGCGGCCATTTCTTCCATACCAGCACTAATCTCCTGACTGGAGGTGCTTAGGGCCTCACTGGCACTGCGCACCCGGTGGAGCAGGCGGGCTAACTGTGCAGTCATCTCGTTGAAAGCGGCGGTGAGCTCGCCCGCTTCATCGCGGCGGCTGTGCTTGGGCTTATACTGGCGCAACCGCCCCCGGGCCACATCTCTAGCGTGGGCCGTTAGCTCGATCAAGGGCTGGGCAATACGCCGGGTAAGGACAATGGCTATTACCACCACCACAAGTCCCGTCACTGCAATGCCCACATAGCCCAGCAAACTCAACCTGTGGACCAAAGTGAGGGCGTAGCGGGTGGGTTGGGCCATGCGGATTTCCCAGTTGTGACCAAAGGCCGCCAGTTCAGCCAGGGCCACCTGGGCTCCCGCGGTCAGGGCTTCTTCTCCCGAGCTGGTCTGGCCTAACCTCTGGGACTCCCCTTCTGCCACGGCGATGGGAGCAGGGGGGGTGTTCTCCAAGAAGATGGTAACTTGGGGGCCTGCAGCCTCGTTTTTCACCTCGAGGATCACCTGGCCTGAGCTGAGCAGCTGCAGTTCTCCCCCTGGTATTTCAGCCACGATGGGCAGCATGGGAGCGGTGAAGAAGGTAAGGGGCACAAGCCCCCGCACGGCCCCCGCCGGCCTTGCCGAACCGCTGGCCAGGGATGAAGACCTGTAGATGACGGCTGCTAAGACCAGCCCGGCTTCTTCTTTGTCGGGCAGTCTCTGAATGTCGCTGATATACAGCTGGGAGTTGAGGGCCTCCCGGAACCAGTGCTCATTGGCGTGGATGAAGCGATCGGGGCGCTCTGTTGCCCCCAGCACCATTCCATCGGTATTCACCACAATGAGCTGGGAGAATCTTTTGTATTCAGCCACCGTATTTTCCAAAAACGCTTGAGTGCGGGTATTGGCCTCCAGGTTGCGGGTTTCAGCCATGGCTATTTCCATTTCTTCGGGGGACTTGCCCTCTAGGCCCAGCTCCCGGAGGGCGCTGGTTGGCCTGATTACAGCCATCTGCTCAATGGAGGGATTCACCGTCAGGTTCTGCAGGTCATAGGTGAGCTGCTGCAGGGATGAGGCTATGGAATCGGCTATGCGCTTGGCCTGGTCGGTAAGGGTGGCTTCCACCATGGAAGTGATCGACTGCTGGGTCTGCGAGATAACCACCAGCGTAAGCAGGGTGAGCGGTACGAGAGCGATGAGTGCAAAGGCCAGGATCAGCCGAGCCTTCAGGCGCAGGTTAAGGCGCGCCCTTGACTTTTCCTTGTTTGCTTTTTTTCTACTGCGGCTGCTCATGGGGTCACTCCTTCACCGGTTTTGGTTGTCTATAGTTCCGCTTTCATGGGCAATTATCCTGCCCTCTACGTGTAAATTAGTCTGTTTTGCCATTGGAGGCGTTTTGTGGTAAAATGCAGATATAGTACTGCGAGGAGGCGGGAGCATGAAGAAGCATATCAAGACGCTCAGCGGCACCCCCTTAAAAAACACCCTGCTTCACGGGGGCTGCGGCGAGTGCCAGACCTCATGCCAGTCGGCATGCAAAACCTCTTGCACCGTTGGCAACCAAGCTTGCGAACGGTAGGAATCCAAGCAACCTTCTCGCTTCTGGGAGGTTGCTTTTGGATTTTCAATTACACTTCGGGAGTGAAACCTTTTGCTGGATAAAACCTGTGTGCACACCTACAGTCAAGGTGGGCTGCATTTTGTGGTAGATGGCAATTCGGGAGCAGTACATGTGGTGGATGATGCGGCCCTAGAGCTGATTGCTCTCCTAAAAAGCCGGGATGATTTGGAGACCAGGGAGGATCTGGCGCGTTTTCTGGAGCAGCATCCCCGCTTTCGGGAAGTGGGCAGTGAAATTTTGGACTTGGTGGATGCGGGGATGCTGTTCAGTGAGGACCTCCCTGAGGCCCCACCCAGGCCCGAAACGGTGGTCAAGGCCCTGTGCCTGAATGTGGCCCATGACTGCAACTTGCGCTGCACCTATTGCTTTGCCTCCACGGGCGATTTCAAGGGTGAACGGGAGCTCATGCCCTTTGAAGTTGCCCAGGCCGCGGTGGGGTTTCTGCTGCGGGCCTCCCAACACCGCCGCCAACTGGAGATTGATTTTTTCGGGGGAGAACCCCTCTTGAACTGGGAGGTTGTCCGCCGTACGGTGGAGTATGCCCAGGCCCGGGCAGCGGAACAGGGTAAGAGCTTCCGTTTTACCATTACCACCAATGGCCTGGGGCTCACCCCTGAGATCGAGGATTTCATTAATGAGCATATGTACAACGTGGTGCTCAGTCTAGATGGACGCCGGGAGATCAACGACCGGGTGCGCCAGACCGTGACCGGAAATGGTTCGGTGTACGAGCTTGTGGTGCCCAAGTACCAGCGCCTGCTTCAAGGAAGAAGGGGCAAAAGCTACTACGTACGGGGCACCTTCACCGCTTTGAACTTGGATTTTGCCCAGGATGTTGCCCATTTGAGCGATCTGGGTTTTTCCCAGATCTCCATGGAACCTGTGGTTACGCCAGAAGATGAGGCCTGGGCACTGCAGCCTAGTCATCTCCCCCAGATCCTAAAAGAATATGAACGCCTCGCGGAACTTGTCTTGGCGCGGCGCGACACGGAGCGGGCCTTTAACTTCTTCCACTTTAACGTGGAACTGAAAAAGGGCCCCTGCCTGTACAAACGGCTGTCGGGGTGCGGTGCGGGTTATGAGTATTTAGCCGTTACCCCCAAGGGAGAACTCTATCCCTGTCATCAGTTTGTTGGTTATGACAGCTTCCTTCTGGGCAGTGTGTGGGATGGTATTGTCAATCAGGATCTGCCCCGGCAGTTTAAGGATGCCCACGTGCTGAACAGCCCCGCCTGCCGCAGCTGTTGGGCCAAGTATTATTGCAGCGGCGGCTGCATAAAAAACAACTGGGAAAAGGCAGGAAATTTCCAGGGGGTTGACGAATTGTCCTGCATCATGGAGAAGAAGCGTTTGGAATGTGCTTTTTACATTCAGGCTTGTTCGGCTATGGGTACTGAGGAAATGATGGCTGTTCTTAACGCTTTTCAGATACGATGAAGGACAGACTGTACGTGGGCACTTGGCTTGTTTGGAGTTGGTAGTGCAACCGGCTGAAAGCTCTGCTTTCTGCCGGTTTTTTCATTGGAAGGGATGAGAGAGGGGCAATGCGCAAACGCCTTGGCGACATTCTCCAAGAAAAGGGTTTGCTTACCCAGGAGCAGCTGGCTGCTGCCCTGGAGGACCAGCGCACCACGGGCCATCGCCTGGGCGAGAGCTTGGTGAAGCTGGGGTTTGTCACAGCAGATCAAGTGGCCGATGCCCTCAGTGAGCATCTGCGCATTGAGCGGGTGGATTTCTCCCGGCGCTATTTGGCGCCGGAAATCGTGGAGCTCGTGCCCGCTTCCATGATTACCTCCCACCATGTGCTTCCCCTGGATATTGAGGACGGGATTCTGGTGGTGGCCATGGCGGACCCCCTGGACATTAATGTGGTTGATGATCTGCAGCGTCTGACGGGGAGAATCATCCGCCCCGTGGTGGCTACAGAAGAGGAGATCAGTGAAGCTTTTCAGCGCACGCGCAACATCGCCCAAAGTGCCCGGGAACTTTTGGACGATTACCGGGCGGAAGAAAAAGAAGAAGCAGAGGAACCCACCCAGCAGTACTTGGGGGATGCCCCCGGTGTGCGCCTGGCCAATCTCATCTTGGAGCAGGCCATCATGCAGAAAGCCAGTGATATTCACCTAGAGCCCCACGAGGCCCGGATGAAGGTGCGTTATCGGATTGATGGGCTGTTGAGGGACATTATGGAGATTCCCCGCCACCTCCAGGGCGATGTGAACTCCCGGATTAAGGTCATGGCGGGGCTGGATATTACCGAGCGGCGGAAACCCCAAGATGGGAGAATCCAGCTGAATTTCAATGGTTACGATGTGGACCTGCGCATCTCTACTCTGCCCACCGTCTACGGCGAGAAAATCGTGGCCAGGGTACTGCAGCGGGCCAGCCATTTGATGGATCTCCAGGAGTTCGGCTTTAGTCCAGGCAACTTGGAGAAAATCGAGCGTATGCTGCGTCTGAATCAAGGTTTGATCTTGGTTACTGGCCCCACGGGGAGCGGCAAGACGACAACCCTCTATGCCTTTTTGAACCGGCTCAACTCACCGGAAAAGAATATTGTGACCGTGGAAGATCCTGTGGAATACCGCCTGGATGGAGTTAACCACGTCCAGGTTAATCCCAGGGTTGGTCTGACCTTTGCCGCGGGACTGCGCACCGTGCTGCGCCAGGATCCCGATGTGATCATGGTGGGGGAGATCAGGGATGAGGAAACGGCCGAGATCGCGGTGCGCTCTGCGTTAACGGGCCATCTGGTCCTTTCCACGCTCCATACCAACAGTGCTGTGGCTACCATATCGAGGCTGTTCAATATGGGTTTGGAGCCATATATTCTCAGCTCCACCATCATCGGTGTTGTGGCCCAGCGCCTGGTGCGCAGGATCTGCCCCGACTGCCGGGAGCAGGTTGAGCTGACCAATCCCGTGATGATTAGATATATCCGCTCCCTGGGCTTGGAGCCGCCCAAGGTGGTGTACCGGGGCAAGGGGTGCCCCCTCTGCGGGAACACCGGTTACCGGGGCCGAACTGCCCTGGGGGAAGTTATGGTTTTCAACAAGGAGCTGCGCCAAGCCGTGGAGCGGCGGGCGGGGGAGGATGAGTTGTTGGAGCTTGCCCTGCGCTCTGGGATGACTACCCTGCAGCAGTCAGCCATTGCCAAGTTGACTGCTGGTGTTACCACAGTGGACGAGATCATCAGAACCGTGTACAGCGTTGAGATGGAGGATGATCTGTAGTGCTTGTTCCTGCCCAGATTCGCTCCCTTGTGGAGTTTGCCATAGCTGCCCAAGCTTCTGACCTGCACCTATCTGCGGGCGTCCCGCCCATTGTACGAGTTTTCGGGTCCAGTAGGGCGGTCCCGGGGTGGGACAAGCTTGCCCCCGACGACATTAAGGCCATGCTCAGTCCCCTGCTCACTGACACCCAGCGCAGTCAGCTGGAAGAAAGGGGGCAGGTGGATCTCTCCTTTGGGGTGCAGGGTTTGGGGCGTTTTCGCTGCAATATCTCCAAACAGCGGGGCTCCTGGGCCCTTGCGCTGCGGGTGATCAGCTCTACCATCAGATCCTTGGAGGAGTTGGGGCTGCCGGAGATTCTCCATGATCTAGCCCACCTGCGTGATGGCTTGATCCTGGTTACCGGCCCCACGGGCAGCGGCAAATCCACCACCCTAGCGGCCATGATCGACATCATCAACCGGGAGCGCCAGGGAGTGATCATTACCTTAGAAGACCCCATCGAGTTTCTCCACCACCACAAAAAATGTGTGGTGAACCAGCGGGAGGTGGGTACTGACACTACCTCCTTTGCGGACGGTCTCCGGGCGGCACTGCGCTCGGACCCCGATGTGATTCTAGTGGGGGAAATGCGGGATCTGGAGACCATTGCCATTGCCCTTACCGCGGCGGAGACGGGCCATTTGGTCCTCTCCACCTTACATACCCGGGGGGCGGCCAAGACCATTGATCGGATCATCGATGTGTTTCCCCCAGAAAGCCGGCACCAAATCAGGGTGCAGCTGAGCACGGTTCTGGAGGCGGTCATCTCCCAGCAGCTGCTGCCCCGAAAGGACGCCAGAGGCATGGTGCCTGCGGTGGAGGTGATGGTAGGTACTCCCGCCATCCGCAACATGATCCGGGAGGAAAAGGTGCATCAGATCCCGGCCATGATTGAAACTGGAGCCCGCTTTGGGATGCAGACCATGAAGGCAGCGGTGGAAGAGCTCATTAGGAAAGGCTTGGTGGATGAATCTGCCCTGTTTCGCCGGGAGAACTTCAGCTAGGGACAGGGGGGAAGCTTGTGATCCGCTACGCGTATACGGGGCGCAGCAGGGCTGGAAAGCAGATCAAAGGCATCGTAGTCGCCGAAGACGAAGCCGCCGCTCGGCTGCAGCTGCGGGAGCAGGGACATATTATCACCTCCCTCAAGCCCGTGAAAGAGCCGCGAGTTCTGTTTGAACGGCCGGTCAAACTCAAGGCCAAACACATGGCCATCTTCTGCCGCCAGTTCGCGATAATGCTCCATACCGGTGTGTCCTTGGTGAAGGCCCGGGAGATTTTAGAAGGACAAGCCCTGGATCCCGCCTTCGGGAAGGTGCTGCAGGTTGTGCGTCTTGATGTGGCCAGCGGGATAGCGTTCACGAAAGCCTTGGAAAAGCACAAAGGGGTTTTTCCCAATGTGTTCATCCACTTGGTTGAGGCTGGAGAGATCGCGGGCGCCCTAGCTGAGGTGCTGGACCGTTTGGCGGTCTATTACGAACGGGAAGATGAGCTGCGTAAAAAGGTATCAGAAGCGCTTATGTACCCAACGATAGTGAGCGTCCTCTCCTTGGCGATGGTTGTCGTGCTGCTCTTTGTGGTTCTGCCCATGCTGGCGGCGAACTTCGCCAGTCTAGGAGTACCCACGCCCCCGTTAACCCAGGCCGTACTCAATGCCAGGGACTGGATGGTGCGGCACTGGTATGTGGTCTTGGGAGTCCTTGCCGGTTTGGTGTTTGGCTGCCGGTTTACGGTGAGCACCAGACCAGGCCGCTGGGTGCGGGATTCTCTGCTCCTGGCCCTGCCTGTTTTGGGCGAACTGCAGAAAATGGTCATTTTCTCCAGGTTCTGCCGTACCTTGGCACTCCTGTTGAACAGCGGCATCGCCATGCTGCCTACTCTGCACATTTTGGAGCGTTTGATGGATAACGTGGTTGTGAAGAAGGCGGTGCAGAGGGCAACCCGGGGAGTGGAACGGGGCGAGGGGATCAGTGCTCCCTTGGGTGAGCACAAGGTTTTCCCTGCCATGCTGGTGCAGATGGTCTCGGTTGGCGAAGAGACTGGTAGTCTAGAAACCGTGTTGGTGCAGCTGGCCGACTTCTACGATCGGGAAGTGAACTTCGCGGTGGCTAGTTTCACCAAGCTTATCGAACCAGCTATTATGCTTGTTTTGGCTGTGGTAGTACTGTTCATTCTCATTTCCGTGTATCTGCCCATGATGCAGATGGTCACAGCAATTTAGGGGGTTGGGGAATGGCTAAAAAGGCCATTGGCCTTGATCTGGATTACTCCACTATCAAGGCCGCAGAAGTCGTGCGCAAAGGCCGCGCCCGTGTGGTCTCTAAGCTCGTTGAGCTTCCGCTCGCACCGGGAACTATTGCCGATGGGAAACTGCTTAATCCCAGTGAACTGGTGCGCGGCTTGGAGACCTTGGTGCAAGCTGAAGGCTTTACTGCGCAGTCCACCGTTTTAGGGGTACGCAGCTCGTGGGTGACGGTGAAGGTTCACCGCCTGCCCAGCATGTCTAAACGCGAATTGGACCGAGCGTTGGAGTTTGAGGTACCCGATCTTTTCTCCTTCCCCATCGAATCCCCCAAAGACATCTGCTACGACTACTTCATCAACTTCCGCGGCGAAGACGAGGTTGAGGTGGTGGTGGCTGCCTGTGCCAGGCAGCATATCGAGCCCTTCATCCGTGCCTTTCGCGAGCTGGATTTGAGCCTGGAAGTGGTTGATGTGCCCGCGTTGGGCTGGCCTGCCCTGTTGACCCAGGAGGGCAGAAGGGCCTTTGTGGAGGTTAGTGCGCATCAAACCACCATCCTAGTGCTGTTTGGTCAGCTCTTCAAAGTCCTCCGCATTGTTCCCATCGGAAGTCTCCATATCATACAAGGCATCCAAGAAGCCTTTGCCTGTTTGCCGCAGGAGGCGGTAGCGCTCATGGCCGAGCAGGATCTAGATTACCTGCTGGTGGAGGGACAGGGCAGCAAAAGGGTACTGCGGGCGGCGGTGCAGCAGTTTGTGGGGTCTGTCCTGCAGACTTTGGACTTTGTACGCGCCCAGGAACGGGCCGCCAACTTCCGGGCCATGCTGGAGGAGGTAGTCCTCTTGGGCGAGCTGGCCGAACTACCTGGCCTTGGCGAGCTGCTGGCCAAGGAAATTGAGCTGCCGACGTATCCCCTGGGTACTATGGATTTATCCGTGTCCTGGTCAATGCCCAGGCCAGAGCGGCTCAGCTCCTTTGCTTCAGCGTTGGCCCTGGGCGTAAGGGGGGTTGCAGAATGAAAATCAACCTACTCCCCAAAGAAGAACGGCCCCTGAAACACTCCCAGGTGCGCTGGGAATTTCTAGTTGGTCTTTTGGGCCTTGTGGCCTTGGCGGCTGCCCTCTCCTTTTCGTGGTTGGAAGGAGTGCGGGTAGAGTCCCTGGAGGCTGCGCTCCGGGATGCCCAAGTGAGGGAAGCGAGGCTGCAGGTGCAGGTGCGGGATGTCAACGCACTGCGCCAGGAGATTGCAGCCCTGGAGGCCCAAGAAGATCTGCTCCAGGGACTTCTAGGAGGGACAGGGCATGCCGCGGCTGCTCTGGGCGCCGTGGGCAGTTTCTCCTTGGAGCGCCTGTGGATTGAAGAGGTGGCCTACACTCCCCAGGCCACCACGGTTACCGGTTACACCAGGGATGTCACTTCCCTTTCCGCCTATCTAAGCCGGCTGCAGGCTTTGGGTGAAGGGGCTGAGCTCAAGCAGGCTCAGCCCATGGATAGCAGTGATTTCCAGGTGTTTGTCATTGAGGTCAAGGGGGTGCCCCGCGTTGCTGCGGTTGAGCAGAATTAGGGAGAGGATCACATGGCAGGTGGTGGTGGCCTTTGCCTTGTACGTGGCGGCGGCTGTGGTTCTGGCAGCGCGGTTTCTGCCCCTGCGCCTTAAGGCCGGGCGCCTCGAGGGCGAGCTCAATCAGCTGGCCAAAACCGAACAGCAGCTGGGCCGGCTTTTGGACCAGGCCTCGGGGCTGGAAGCCAGGTTGGCAGAGCTGCAGGCACGTTTAGATGATTATGCCGGGAGCATCCCGTCGCAGTATGATCTGCAAAAAGCGCTGACTGGAATTGAAAGGCTCGCCGCCTACTACGACCTTTCCGTGCAGACCCTGAGCGCCGCGCCGCTCCAAGTCTACCAGGATGGTAAGGCGGGGCAGGTGACCTTGTGGCTGGAGGTGGCAGGGGGTAGTCTGCTCCCCAGCTATCTGGACCATCTTCAAGAGCTCGTTCCCTCCCTGCATGTACAGGAGCTGAACCTCAGTTATCTTGGCGAGGGGCGTTTTGCGCTGAGCCTTGCGGGGAATATGCACGTGGTGCTGGTGCCGTCCGCGGAGCAGTCCAGCTACGAACTGCCTTCCTTTGGTGCCAGGAAGACCAGAGAATTGGGGGCACAGGCCTTCGGCCTTCCCTTTGACTCCATCTGGAAATTCCTCCAGGGTGGTGTGCGGGTCCTGGGGATTGTCACGGCGGGAAACGAGAAGGCGGTGTTGGTTCAGGAAAATGGTGAGGCGGGGCGCTGGCTCAGAGTGGGGGATCGCTTGAACCAGGCAGTTGTCATTGATATCTCCCACAATGGGTTATGGCTGGATTTAGATGGTGTGGAGCTGAGATTGACCATAGGGGGCTGAGAGGATGCGGAGGAAAGGCATTGTAATTGCGGCTGTGCTGATAGCGGCTTTAGCTTCACAGGCGCTGGGCGCTGAGCTTGTGAACATGGAGTTCAAACAGGCGCCTTTAGGAGAAGTGCTGCAGATTTTGGGCCAGCTGGGGGGGTATAACGTCCTGGTGGATTCGTCGGTGCGGGGTGAAGTGAGCTTCGTGCTGAAAGACCTGTCGGTGCAAGAGGCTTTGGACCTAGTTACCAAAACCACGGGGTACGGGTACCAATTGGTGGGCAACACCTTGGTGTTTGCCAGTGAGGAGAGGCTGAGAAGCGAGTTCGGCAGTGAAGGGGTACGTTTTGTCTCCATTGCCCATGTTGCCGCGGATGATGCCCGTGCTTTGGTCAGTATGGTTGTACCCAATGTGCGCAGCTTTGTAGATGCCAAGCACAACTTAGTGGTGCTGTATGGCCCGGAAAAGGACCTGGAGGTGGCAGAGCGGGTGCTGAGGCAGTACGACCAGCAAGCCGGAGGAAAGGCCGTGCCTGCGCAGGCTCTTCCTCAGGAAACGCCCCTCAAGGCAGGGGAAGAGCAGCTATCCTTCTACGCGGTGCCCATTGAGTACGCGGATGGGCAGGGGATTTTGACCATGCTGCGCCACTTGCTGCCCCAGCGTGAGTTCGCCTTTCATCCTGAAAGCGGTCTACTCAGCGCTAGAACCACCCCTGAAGAATGGGAAACCCTGAAAGTGGTCATTGCCCGGCACGATCTGCCGGAGTTGGCCCTGAAAGGAATCCTGCGCAGCGCGGATCAGGCTGTGGCGCTGGTGGAACATGAAGGGGTCTCCCATTTCCTGAAACTAGGCGATGAGCTTGTGGGCTGGACGCTGACCGAGGTGGGGGACGGCACAGCACAGTTCACCCAGGGTGAACGGAGCTTTGTAGTGAGATTGGGGAGGTAGCCGCATGACAGCGCAGCAGAGGTTCCGATTGTCCGTGATACTGTTTTTGCTGCTGACGGGCTGCCTGGTCCTCAGCACCCCCAGTCTTGCCCAGACCTTGGATTTGGCCTTTCAAGAGGTGGATTACAGCCAAATCTTCATGGCCCTTGGGGCAAGCCAGGGCTTGAATGTGGTGGTGGATCCGGCCGTAACAGGGCAGGGTACCTTTCAGTTAAAAGGAGTCACCTTCGAAGAAGCCCTGGAGTTGGTTGCTCAGGTGAGCGGCTGCACTTACCGCATCAGCGGGAACACCCTTCTCGTTTCTTCCGGCCAATCCACTGCCGAGCTGAATAGGACGGATGTGCGGTATGTGCCGGTGGAGAACTTGACCCGGGAAGAAATCTTTGAGGCTTTGAACCTGGTCATGCCCCCTTCCAGCATTTACGTGCCCCCCCAGGGAGGCCTGGTGGTGCTGCAGGGAACCAGCACTGTGCTGGACCAGGCGGAGGAGCTGCTCTTCACGCTTGATGCGAGCAAGACCGGTACAGGCGAGCAGAAGGCCAAATCGCTTTTGGAGATCTTCGCGGATCTCAGCGCTGCCCTCCAACTAGACTTGGTGGCTGATCCGGCCCTGGAGGACATTAAGCTCCACGTTCAGCTGCGCAGCCAGGATCCCTACGCGCTGATCAAGCAGATTCAGCTGCTGGTTCCCCTCAAGGTGGAGATCACCGAAACTACATTGGTGGTGGGCAGTTTAGCTGCTTCTTCTTTGGAGCGTGTGAAGGTTTACCGCCTGAATTACGCGGAACCGGAAGCGGCTAGGCAGGCCTTGACAGCGTTAATCAACGAGGAGCAGATCCGCATCGATCAGGACCGCAAAAGCATTATCGTGCGCGGCACGGAACTGGAATTGGCCGAGATCGACTTGTTCCTGAGCGAGTTTGACCAGCCGCTACCCCAAGTTGTGCTGGAGGTCTGGGTTCAGGAGATGACCAGCAATGCCCTGAAGGATTTGGGGATCGAATGGCGCGGCGTGCCCAGTGTTTCCGGCGGCGATGCTCCCGTCTTTCTGGAGCTGGAATGGACTCCCTGGGATTTGATCTTGGCCCTGAGGGTCTTGGAAGAGAAGGGCGAAGCCAAGCTCTTGGCCAATCCCAAAATCTCTACCCTCAGCGGGCAGTCGGCGAGGATCTTTGTTGGGGACAGGGTACCGGTGGTGTTGAAAAACGAAGACGGAAGCTCCTTTGTGAGCTTCTTGGAGTCGGGCATCAACCTCCGAGTCACCCCCCGCATCTCCGATGACGAGTACGTCACCATCCTGGTGCAGCCCGAGGTGAGCACGTTTGTGTGGCGCATGGAAACGGACTATCCCCAGATCAGAACAAGGGAAGCGGAGACCACGGTGCGGGTCAAGGATGGCCAGCCCTTTGTACTGGGGGGCCTGCTCCAGGACGAGGAGCATGAGCTGGTTTCGGGTATTCCCTTCCTGTCGCAGCTTCCCGTCTTGGGCAAGCTCTTCCAGTGGCGGGATACCAAGCAGTCCCAGACAGAAATGACCATTATCGTGATTCCCCGCATCATAGATGAGGGACAAGATGTGGTGGATCAGAGTTTTTTTACCGCAGCCCAGTAACCCGAACGGAAAGACGAGGGGAACCAACCTTTGAGCGCGGTTACTGGGTAGAGTTCACAACACAACGGGTAGCCGGGGGGGTGAGTACTGAAGCGCAGAGCTTTGAAGTGGGGTTGGGGGCGGTTTACACTGCACAGGAGTTGGGATTGACAGGCTACATGCAGTATTCCCTCACATTTCTTCGAGGACGTTTGCAGCTGGATCTATTGGCCGATCGCAGCTGGAATCCGCAGTTTACCCTGGGGGTACCATTGACCATCAAGGACTTGAGTCTGGAACCGCATCTGGTGTGGTCGGCGGCTAACAACCAGTGGTTCCTGCCCAACATGGGGCTGCGGGTGCAGTATCAGTTTTGACAGACAGTAGGTCATAAATGTCTCAGGACAAGGAGGATTTGAGATGCTGAGGAAAATCAGAAAAATGCTCAAACAAGAAGAGGGTTTTACCCTTATGGAGTTGATGATCGCGGTTGCGATCATCGGCATCCTCGGCGGTATTGCCATTCCCGTATACAACGGAGTGCAAGAACGGGCCAAGTATGCGGTGGGTGAAGCTAATGCGCAGATGTTGAACAGAAGCATTGTGCATTGGATCGCTTTAGGAATGCCCGACGAGAATGGCAAACCAAAACCTCAAGATGAACTCATAGAAGAGAACAAATACGACCATAAGACGCATGGTGCGGGTCTGTTCGCTTGGCTAGGCTTAGACGAAGTCGAGTACGTAAACTGGGACCCAGAAAAACGGCAGTATTATCCCGATACATCGGTAGAAGGAGGAAAGTTGCCAAAACCGGAACCGGACGAAACAGGGGGAGACGATGAGTAATACTCTCCTGCTCCTTCTGATGAGTCGCGCATTTTTGCGCGGCTCATCGGGGATCGCTGCGCTGGCAGGTTCCAGAGTCTAGAATCGGGTGGTGCTGAAGAGTGCTGAAACGGGAACGGGGCTTCACCATGGTGGAGGTTGTTGTAGCGCTTGTGGTTTTGTCCATTATGGGCGCAGCCGTTGTTGCGGTGTACAACAGCAATGTTTCTGCGCTGGTTAGGGCTGGCAAGACCACAGTTGAGCTTTACAGCATTCAAGCTGATATAGAGACGGCACTGGGCCAAGATCCGGATACATGGGATGGGGGCAAGATGGAAGACTCCTTTCTGCTCATATCTTTTCCGCACCTCCACGAACCTTTGAAAATTCACGGTTGGGTGTTGACTGAGCAGGTGGAGTCCAATGGGTACAAAGAGGTTGTCACCGTTTTCATTCCCCAGGGCAGCGGCGGGGCCAGGCCCTGAATTAGGTTTTCGTCAGCTGTGTTTTTCGACCGAAGCTGAGATCTGAAAAGCAACAAGAATGTTGTTTGCCTATTAGGTGGTGAGAGAGTGGGTTGTTTCCGGAAGCATCTTAAATCCCAACGTGGCTTTACCTTGCTGGAGCTACTCATCGCTCTTTCACTGCTGGGTGGAATAGTAGGTGTCATCTACTCCATACAGTCATTCACGATGAAGACTTTTGCCCAAGGGGCGCAATATGCCGCCATGCAGCTTGAGGCGAGGTTCATCTCAGCGTATCTTTCGGGGGAGATGCGTTTTGCCCAAGAACTGCGCATCTTGGGTGATGTTCCAGATGATCTGGCAGATGGTATTGCGGTTTTTGTGGATCGGGACGGTAGGGTTGTGAGAAAGTCGGCTTCACAAACTACGGTGTTGAGCAGCGGTGCCGGTTTTGAGGGTGGCTCTTCACTACACTTTGCAATACGGGAAGATAGGGGCCGCAGAGTAGTTGATGTAACCATGACCTTCGCGGGGAAACTTGGGACATACGAAGTTACCACCGCTATCCTGGCCCTCAATGTATCTGAAGTACAGGGTTCAGCTGGCCCTGTGCTGTGGTACCGGAGTTAATCTCTAGAAGGGAGGCAGACCCCCTATGTTGAGTGAAAAGGGGTCGGCTTTGATACTGACCATCCTTGTGTTGATGGTTGTGATGATCTTGGGCAGCGGCCTCGTTATGACTAGCATTTCCAACTCACGGCAGGCGACGGAGCAGGTCTATGATCTGCAGGCCTACTATATCGCCAGGTCTGGCGCGGATGCGGTGGCACAGAGCATTGTTGATGACCCTTCCAGACTAGAGAGCTTGAAGGGTGCGGTGTCTGCTGCTACGCCGCTGGGCAAGGGTCATTTCACCGTTGAGGTGCAGGATCGCGGCGATCACATCAAACTGATATCCACTGGTGTTGTGAAGGACACAAAACGGGTGGTGGAGCTTACGCTGCTGCCTCAGGAGGCCGCTCCCTCACCGTTGCCGCGAATCGATAAGGCGATTTTTGCCACAACCAACGGAGGTACTTCTCACAAAGCCATTGATCTCGGCGGGAATGCCCAGATCATGGGAAGCGGCGCAACGAATGCCGTGAGAGCGAGTGCTGTTGAGTTGACCGGTAATGCTGTCATAAAGGGCAACTTGTGGATCGGGCCAGGAGCCGATGCCAAGACCGTGGTCAATGACCGCAGCAGAATCACCGGCGCCATTACGTCTTTGGCGGAGGAAGTTACATATCCCCTTCCACTGTTTCCCGAGTTCCCAAGTTGGACGAAACCGTCTACACCGGCTAAATCGGGGTCGGATTTCATAATCAACAGCGATGGCGACTATGGCACCATTTCTCTCAGTGGCAACGACAAGCTTGTCATCGATCTGGGGGGCGGCGAACGGCGGATCCGGGTGAAGAGTCTAACCATGAGGGGCAACGCTGAACTTACAGTGACCAACGCGGGTAGAGATGGAAAGCTGTTCCTCTATGTCGATCAAGAGTTCTCCATGAGCGGAAACAGCGCGCTCAAGTCTGGAGCCGATCCCAACACGGTTGTCATCTACTACGCGGGGACAAAGGAACTTGGTAACCAACTAGAGGCTAACTGCATTCTCATCGTCAAGGAAGCGGATATCAAGCTTACCGGGAATTCTACTTTTAAGGGAAGCATTTTCTCGGGTGGCAGAAACGTTGAGTTGGCTGGAAATGCGGAAGTGAAGTTGGGCTTGCTTTATGCACCACGGGCGGCCGTGGATATGGCTGGAAACAGTGAAACCGAAGCGATGGTGGCTTGGCGAGTTACGGCGTCTGGCAACGCCAAAATCGTCTACAAAGGAGACCTTACGGAGTTCGCGAGCAGGTATGTCCAAGGAGGTTCTCCAAGCGATCAGCTGACGTGGACACGCGGGCAGTGGGCATCCGTAGAGTAGGTTCCTGTCTACAGTCTTTGGTTTCCTTGCCATTGTGTGTCATATTCGGCGGCTGTTGCGGATAACCTAGGGCAAAAGCTCTAGGGGGAGTGTTGGTTGCCGCTCTCGAAATCGTCTGGTCGCAGGTTGTTCTGGCCCCTATTGTTCATTGGGGTGTGCAACAGCTTGGACTTCTTGGCGACGCGCCATCTTGTGGTTTATGGAGATCATCTTGAACTTAACCCTTTCATGTGTTTGCTGGTAGGCACGCCTTTTTTCGCCGCCTACAAGTTAGTACTGGTTCCGCTGGGGCTGCTCTTTCTGTGGCGGGAGCGCAGTACAGTTTTGCTGAAGTACATGGGTGCCCTCCGGTTTACATGTGCGGCCTATGGATTACTGATGCTTTACCTGTTGACGGTGTTCTATGCCTAGTTCGGTGCAGTGTACAAGGAGGTAACTGTGGCTGTCCTCTCCTTTTTTGCCGGCCTTATCTTAGGGAGTTTCTTCAACGTAGTCATCTACCGCCTGCCCCGCGGCCTATCCATAGTAAAGCCCGGTTCCGCTTGCACCCACTGCGGGCACCGGCTCACCGCGGCGGAGTTGATCCCCCTGTTTAGTTTTGCGCGGCAGCGGGGGAAGTGCAGGGTCTGCGGCGGGAGGATCTCCTGGCGTTATCCCGTGGTGGAACTGCTTACGGGTTTGGGTTGCGCGCTGGATGCTGGGACAAGCTCTGATTGGGCTGAGTTCGTTGTTGGAGTTAGCTTCTTTTCTTTTCTCCTGGTTTTGGCGTTGATCGATTTGGAGCACCAGGTTCTGCCGAACAAGTTGACTGTTTTGGGGTTAGGGTGTGGGCTGTTGTTTTCTCTATTCGGTTGGACCCTTCCGTTCCCCCGCAGCTTGCTGGGGGCTTTGGTGGGATTTGGCCTTGTTTTTGTTATTGTGGTCATCTCCAGGGGTGGTATGGGCATGGGTGATGCTAAACTCTTGGCATTGATTGGAGCATTTCTGGGCTGGAAGGCGGTCTTCTATGTGCTTTTCTGGGCATCGGTTCTGGGTGCCCTTGGCGGGCTTCTGTACTTGTACATCACCAAACAGGACCGCAAAACGCCCATTCCCTTTGGACCAAGTTTAGCCGCAGCAGCCATGGTGCTTTATTTTTTCCTGTAGTGCGGTTCTAGCTGAAGAGGGGGAACTAGAATGGAGCGGAGTGTGGGCTGGATCGGTTTAGTGGTAATCTGTCTGTTCTTGGCGGGCTGTATTGGCATCAAAACGCCGGATGTGTACGTCTCAGGTATCGTTATTGATGCCGATAGCGAGGAGGGCGTTGGCGGTGTGGAGATCGCCGCTGCTCCGGGCGGCATAACGGTGACCACAGCGGATGGCACTTGGAGCTTATTGCGGGCCAAAAAGGGCTCGGAAGTTGTGGCCAAGAAGGATGGATGGGAGTTTCACCCTGAAGCTCAACGGGTCACAGGCGAGGGAGAGATCCTCGCCTTCCAGGGCAGACGCCTGCCCTATGAGGTCAGGGGACTTGTGGTTGATGAGAGCGGGACTGGCCTCGCTGGAGTGTTGATCGCGTTTGCCAATGAACGGGGTGAAGTAGTGGCCGCGGTGCCCGCCCAAGCGGATGGTTCCTTCGAAAAGGCAGGCCTCAAAGGCACGTACACCGTGGCTGCTTATAAGGTAGGCTGGTCTTTCGCACCGGCCGAGTACACTGTGAGCGGTTTCAATGAGGATATCCGGTTCTACGCTGCTCCCATGGGTGGGCCAGATGAAGATTGAGTGAGAGGCGTACTTGACTAGGGGTCCCTGGTGGGGACCTCTTTTTTCTGCTTTCCAGCACACCTTCCTGGCACTGGAATACTATACAGGGTAAATGAAGGGAGGAGTTGATTTGGAAAGAAGCAGATGGATCGCGCTGATTGGGGCGGTAGTTGTGGTGGCCGTGCTGCTGGGGGCTACCGCTTCTGCCCAAGGGTTGCAGAAAGTACGCCTTTCGGAGGTGGTTCGTTCCGTATTCTATGCGCCCCAATACGTGGCCTTAGCCCTCGGATTCTTTGAGGAAGAGGGGCTGGAGATCGAGCTTAGCACCGCTTGGGGCGCTGATAAGGGTGCCGCAGCTCTGATTGCGGGCGCAGTGGATGTGGGCTTTTTCGGCCCGGAGGCCGCGGTGTACATCTACCAGCAGGGGGCCGTGGACCACATCGTGGGGTTCGCCCAGCTCACGGCTAGAGATGGCTCGTTTTTCATGACCAGGGACGTGAACGAAGAGTTCGAGTGGGACAACGTGCGGGGCAAAACCATTGTGGGTGCCCGCATCGGCGGTGTACCCCAGATGACCCTGGAGTGGGTTTTGAAGCAAAATGGGATCAAACCCTTTGAGGATGTGGAGATCATCACCAGTCTCGCCTTTGAGGCCGCCGTAGGCGCCTTTGAAGCCGGGCTTGGGGACTACATCGCCCAGTTTGAGCCGGCCCTGAGCGAGCTGGAAGCCCGGGGAAGGGGTAAGATTGTGGCTTCCCTAGGGGCTGAGGCGGGTCCCGTGAGTTACACGGTGTACCATGCCCGCAAAAGCGTTTTGGAGCAGAACCCTGACCTTTTCGTACGCTTCACCAGGGCCATCTATCGGGGGCAGCTCTGGGTGAATGAGCATACTGCCGAAGAAGTCGCGGAAGTGATCGCTCCCTTTTTCCCACTGATTGATCACCACATTCTCGTGCGCAGTATGGGTCTTTACCAGTCCATTAACGCCTGGAACCCGTGGCCGGTCATCTCCGAGGAACATTTCCGGCATCTGCAGGAAATCATGATCGAAGCGGGTGAGCTGGAGGACTTCGTACCCTTCTCCGAGCTGATGAACACCACCATCGCCCGCAAGGCAGTGGGCGAACTGGACTAAGCCCTTCGCAGCTCCGATGACCTGCTGGAAAAGGGGGGAAGAACGTGGCTCGCGTGGAGCTAAGCCATGTTAGTCTGAACTATCATACCCTCGCGGGTGAAGTGAAAGCCCTAGAGGATGTCAGTTTAGTTGTGGAAGACCAGGAGTTCGTGGCCATTGTGGGACAAAGCGGTTGCGGCAAGAGCACGCTGCTTTCCCTCGTCAGCGGTCTGCTCAAGCCCACCCGGGGCTCTGTGTTCATTGACGATGAAGAAGTACAGGGCCCCAGCAGACGGGTGGGGTATATGCTCCAAAATGACTATCTGTTCGAATGGCGCACTATCTTGGAAAATGCCCTCTTGGGCCTGGAGATTCAAAGGGAGAAGACGCCGGAAGCGGTGGAAGAAGTGCAAGCCATGCTCAAAGCCTACGGGCTAGGGGGTTTTGAGCACTACTATCCCCCTCAGCTCAGCGGAGGCATGCGCCAGCGGGTGGCCCTGATCCGCACCCTCGCCATGAGGCCTGATGTACTGCTCTTGGATGAACCTTTTTCCGCCTTGGATTACCAAAACCGCCTGGCTGTGGGGGAGGAAGTGGTCAAGATCCTGCGGGAGCGCAAAAAGACGGTTATCATGGTCACCCACGACATTCCCGAAGCGGTGAGCATGGCCAACCGGGTCGTGGTCATGACGCCGCGGCCCGGCCGAATCCGCAGCGTGCACCGGATCACAATGTGTGATCAAGGCCTCACTCCCCTGCAGACCAGGGAGATGCCCCAGTTCCGGGAGTACTTCACTACCATCTGGAAGGAGCTGAACCGGGATGACTGAGGACCACATCTCCCCAGAACACCTTGCTTATCTGCGCAGTCTGCGTCTGCGGCAGGCTTTAATCCGCACCACCCAGTTTCTGCTGCTTGTGGGCCTGTTTGTGCTGTGGGAACTGGCCGCGTCCCGGGGATGGATCAACGCCTTCATCTTTTCCCAGCCCACCAGGATCTGGGCCGCCCTGGTACGTCTCTATCGGGAAGGGGATCTCTGGCGGCATTTGGGCTGGACGGTGGGGGAGACCGTCCTGGGCTTCACCGTGGGCACTGCCGCGGGGATTGTGATTGCGGTGATCCTGTGGTGGTCGGAGTTTTTCTCCCAGGTGATGGATCCCTATATTGTCGTGCTCAACAGCATCCCCAAAGTGGCTCTGGGACCCATTTTCGTGGTCTGGTTGGGTACCACCATTACCGCGGTTGTGGCCATGGCCATTGCCGTTTCCATTATCGTAACCATCATGATGATGCACACCGGTTTTAAGGAAGTGGATCCCAATAAAGTGAGGCTGGTGCGCACCTTTGGGGCCAGCAAAGGGCAGGTGCTGTGGAAAGTAATCATCCCCGCGAGCATCCCCACCATGATCGCGGCCTTGAAGGTGAATGTGGGGCTCTCCTTGGTGGGTACTATCGTGGGTGAATTCTTGGCTTCCAAGGCTGGCTTGGGCTACCTTATCGTGTACGGCGGTCAGGTGTTTAACATGTCCTTGGTGATGGCCAGCGTGCTTTTGCTCTTGGTAGTCTCCGTGATCTTGTATTACGCCGTGACCATTTTGGAAGAAAGGGTGACCAAAGGCAGGCAGTAATGCGTGCAGCAAAGGGCCTGTTCAGGCCCTTTTTTCGCGTTGGGAACACTGCTCGTTGGAGGGTTTCTCTTACGTTTCCCGAATACGAAAAGGAAAGAACTGCTGGTAACTGAGGTGATCAGCAGCTAGGTCTTGTGGCGAGGAGGGAGTACTATCAAGAGCTTTAGCAGATTAAAGGAGTTTTTTCTAGCCCACAAGCGCTTCTACATTGTCGGTGTCTTAGCCTTGCTTTTGGTGAACTCGGCACAGCTGGTTATGCCCAAGATGCTGGGCAACCTCACCGATCAGGTGGCCAGCGGAGAGTTTTCCCGGGGGGAGCTGGCCCGCTTTGCCCTGCAGTTCATGGGCCTGGCGCTGCTTATTGCCGTCTTTCGCTATGTCTGGCGGATCAATATTATGGGGACAGCCAGGAAGATGGAATACACGCTGCGCAACATGTTCTTTGCACACCTCCAGACGCTGTCCACCGAGTTTTTCAATCGCACCAAAACAGGTGACCTCATGGCCCACGCCACCAATGACATCCAGGCCGTACGCATGGCCTTTGGTCCCGGCATCGTCAGTGCGGTAGATGCGGTGTTTCTGACCACTGTTACCATCTATATGATGGCCCGGACCATCAGCTGGCAGCTGACCCTGGCGGCCCTGCTTCCCCTGCCCTTTATGGTGGGGATGGGCGTTGGCTTTGGGCGGGTGATCCACAGGCGTTTCCTCCGTGTGCAGGAAGCCTTTTCCATGCTCACCGATCGGGTCCAGGAAAACTTTGCAGGTATCAGGGTGATCAAGGGTTTCGCCCGGGAGAGCAGCGAAGATGAACGCTTCCGGGAAGTGAATGAGCTTAATGTCCAGCGGAACATGGAACTTGTGCGCATTCAGGCACTGTTTAGGCCGTTAATCGGGTATTGCGCCTCCCTGGCCATGGTGATCATCCTCGGCTACGGCGGAGCTTTGGTGCTGAGGGGAGCCATTACCCTGGGCGATTTTGTGGCCTTTTACAGTTATTTGGGCATGCTTACTTGGCCTGTTATGGCCATCAGCTGGGTAATCAACATGATCCAGCGGGGTAAAGCGTCCATGGACAGGCTCAATGCCATTTTTGAACAGCGCTCAGACATTGAAGATCCACCGGTAAGTGCCCTGGAGCGCCTGCAGGGGCGCATCGAGTTTGACAACCTCACCTTCGCCTATCCCACATCCACAGAGCCTGTGCTCACAGGCATCAGCGCAGAGATTCTACCGGGACAGGTGGTGGGTATTTTGGGCCGCACCGGGGCAGGGAAAAGCACGCTGCTGAACCTGCTACTGCGCCTTTATGATGCGGACCGGGGCATGATCAAGCTTGATGGTGTGGATATCCAGGACATCTCCCTGGAGGTACTGCGCACCAACATCGGTTATGTGCCCCAGGAGAGCTTCCTTTTTTCCACAACCATCAGAGAGAACATCGATTTCGCCGCCACAGGCAGCAGCCTGGAGCGGATCATGGAGTACGCCAAAATCGCTGAGGTGTACGGCAATATTGTGGAGTTCCCACAGAAGTTTGACACCATGGTGGGCGAGCGGGGCGTGACCCTCTCGGGCGGCCAGAAACAGCGCATTGCCCTCGCCCGGGCCTTGCTGAAAGAACCCCAGATTCTGATTCTAGACGACAGTTTCTCGGCAGTGGACACGGAAACAGAGGAGAACATCCTGCACAATCTGCGCCGGGTGTTCCCAGGGAAGACGGTGCTTATTGTATCCCACCGCATCTCCACCCTCAAGAATTCCGATCAGATCCTGGTGCTGGAGGAAGGCCGGGTCACCCAAAGGGGTACCCACGAACAGCTCCTGGCCCAGCCGGGACTGTACCGGGAACTGTATCACAAGCAGCTGTTGGAAGAGCAGATCGAAAGCGTTAGCTAAATGCGGCAAGGTAGGTGAACAAGTTGCAGTATCTGCAGGAAGAGCAAACCCTCGGTAAAGCCTATGACAGCCGGCTCATGCGCAGGCTGTTGCGATACGCCAAGCCCTATGGGGCCTGGATTCTATTGTGTATTGTACTGCTTTTGGTGGTGGCAGCCATTGACCTAGCCACACCTTACGTGATCAAGGTGGCCATTGACGATCATATTCTAACCGCCGACCGTGCCTATGTGGTGGTAGACAGCGCGGTGGAACACCCCGCGACCGTCACGATCCAAGGATATACTCTGCTCCGGGAAGATCGCTTGGGGGATTTGGCCCCAGGCCCCCGGCTGGAGCTGGTCAAAGGGGAGGGACAGCAGTATCTGCGCAGCAGCGATGGTGCGATTTCCTTGGCCTTAAGCCCAGAGGAAGCGGGGCAGCTGAGAAGCTATGAGCTCAAGTCCATCATGCGGCTGGGCGGACTGCTTTTGCTGCTCTTGACCGTGGGTCTCCTTTTGAACTATGGCCAGGTTTATCTGCTGCAGTACACCGGTCAGCGGATTATCTTCGATATCCGCAAGGAACTCTTTGCCCATGTCCAGCGCCTGTCCTTAGCCTTTTTCGACGGAACCCCCGTGGGGCGCCTGGTGACGCGGGTGACCAATGACACCCAAAACCTAAATGAGATGTACACCGAGGTGGTGGTGAACCTCTTCAAGGACGTGTTTATGGTTCTGGGGATCATAGTGGTCATGTTTAGACTGGATGTGCGCTTAACCATTGCCTCTTTGGCCGTCCTGCCTGTCATTGCGGTGATGACCGCGTTTTTCCGCACCAAAGCCCGGGCCGCCTATCGGGAAACCCGGGTGCGCTTGGCCCGGATCAACGCCAACTTCGCGGAGACCATTTCCGGCATGCGAATTGTTCAGATCTTCCGCCAGGAGCGGCGCAAGTACAAGGAGTTCGAAGAGATCAACCACGACCATTACCAGGCCAGTATGCGGGAGCTGAAGGTTTATGCCATATTTAGGCCCGCCATTAACCTCGTGGATCTTTTGGCCAAGCTGCTCCTTTTGTGGGTAGGGGGCAATTTGCTCCTGGGCCGCTCCCTGGAGTTTGGCGTGCTGTTTGCCTTTGTAAACTACATTGAGATGATGTTCAGACCCATCAATGATCTCACCGAGAAGTTCAATATCCTCCAGGCGTCCATGGCCTCGGCGGAGCGCATCTTCTTGATCTTGGACGAGCAGCCGGCCATCCAAGATCCACCGGCTCCCCTGCCTTTGGGCCAGGTTCAGGGGCGCATTGAGTTTAAGAATGTGTGGTTTGCCTACGTGGGGGAAGAGTGGGTGCTCAGAGATGTCTCCTTTACAGTGGAGCCGGGCCAAACCGTGGCCTTTGTGGGAGCCACCGGGGCGGGCAAGACGACCATTATGAACCTACTCACCCGTTTTTACGACATCCAAAAGGGGCAGATCCTGATCGATGGCAAGGACATCAGGCAGCTGAGCAAAGAGGAGCTGAGGCGCCAGATTGGTTTGGTAATGCAGGATGTGTTCTTGTTTTCGGGGAACATCCGGGAGAACATCAGGCTGTATAATCCCAAAATCAGCGATGAGCAGATTGAACAGGTAGCCCGCTATGTGAACGCCCACCACTTCATTGAAAAGCTGCCCGGAAAATACGATGAGCCGGTTACGGAGCGGGGCTCTACTTTATCAGCTGGCCAGAGGCAGCTCATTGCCTTTGCCCGGACTCTGGCCTATGATCCTGCTATTCTGATCCTGGATGAGGCCACGGCCAACATTGATACAGAGACAGAACAGCTGATCCAAGATGCCCTGCCCAAGCTGCTTCAAGGGCGGACGAGCCTGGTGGTGGCCCACAGGCTGTCCACCATCCAAGATGCGGATCTGATCATTGTGCTGCATAAAGGCAGGGTGCATGAGATGGGCACCCATCAGGAGCTTTTGGCCAAGAAGGGCCTTTACTACAACCTCTATTTACTCCAGTACAAAGAGGATTTCAGCGAAGTGCAGGAGGCGGACTACGTCCGTAAGTAGCTGGAGAGCTCAGCCCTGGGTATAGGAGAGCAGATGGTGATCAGCTCTCCTTTTTTCTGTGGGTGGGGGAAGCTGACGCTGGAGGCATGGAGGGCCAAGCGGGACTGGCCGCCCTGGGCCAGGCCGTAACGCCCATCGCCAAGGAGGGGATGGCCTAGGGCCGCTAGGTGCCTGCGGATCTGGTGCGTTCGCCCGGTAAGAAGCTCCACGGCAAGTTCGGTGCAGTGGCTGTGTACGGCCAGGGGCTGCACTTTGGTTAGGGCGGGCCGTCCTTGGAGGGGCAAGTCGATTTCCAGGGGTTTTTCCAGACGTCCCTGGCAGATCGCATAGTAACAGCGCTGCACCTGCCCTTGGGCCCAGAGTTCCGTTAAGGCCTGTTGGGTTTGGGCATCTTTGGCAAACACCAAAACCCCCGAAGCGGGGGTATCCAAGCGGTGTACCGGGCGGGGTGTGAGCTTCAGGCCCTGGGCCAAGAAGTATCCCGCCACTTGGTTAGCGGCGCCTTTGGGGCTATGGGGCGAGTAGGTGGGCAGCCCCGCTGGCTTGTCAATCCCCAAAAGCCAGGGGTCTTGGTATAAGATCCTTAAGTTTTGGGGAGATGCTGCCGGGAGTTTCACCTGCTCCCGCGCGGGCAAGACTACCTGTACAAAATCTCCAGACCGCACTTTGGTCTTACTGTGGGCGGGGCGTCCATTGAGGAGAAGGCCTTGGGTGCGCACTGCCTTCTGCAGCCGGCGGCTGGAAACACCCATAACGTCCCTGGCAAAACGGCCAAGCTCCATTCCTGCGCAGCCGGGGGCTACTTTATCCTCTGCCACAACTAGTTTTTCTTTCATGGTCTGCAAACTCCGTTTTTGGTACCTAATTGGCTGTGCGCTTGCCGATCCCTTCAGCCTTTTGGTCTTAGACGCTGCGGGCAAAGGTAATATTGAGCACATTTCCCCATTTATCTAAAGTGGTTTTCATCTGCTGTTTGAAGTCGCCTAAACTCATGATCTGGGAGATGGAGGCCATGTTGGTGAACATATCGTAGATGCCCAGGGCATCATCATAGGCGGCCTTCAACTCGGCAAGGCTTGCCTGCAGTTCGGAGTTTGCTTCCTTCAGTTTTGCGTTCTCTTCTTCTAATCTTTTTATATACTCGTCCTTTTCCACCTGACTTGTGAGGTTTCCAGCCAGGGCGGCTAATGCCCTTAAGATGGCTTCGGGCTCCGGGTTTTGCAGCCGTTCCTCGAGGGATTCCAATTTGCGGTTAAGGTCCTGGATGTACTCGGGTAACCCTTGGAAGGCTTCCACGAGTCTAGGATCCACGCTGAACTCGGCAGACCCTTTGGGTGCCTGAGTCTTAGGTTTTGGAGCCGGTTCCTTACGCTCTTTGCGCAGTACGTTGTAATAAAGCATGCCGATGGCAGCTTCAGAACGGTGGGGCAGCAGCTGGGCGCAGCGCCGGAAGGCCTCGGTGAGGGGTAGGTTTTCTTCCTTAGCTTTTAGGGTCTGCTCCCACACCAAATCCTTTTCTTCTTCAGTCCACAGGCGGACCCCGCCCCGGGTTGCCAGCGCAGCTTGCTTGTCATCTGCCATCATGGTCAGTCCCCCTTTGAGCTTTAGTTTATCTATTATTATGACCACCACGGAATGGGTTATACTCAACTCACGAGCAGTAGGAGGCGGCATGGGTTCTCACGGCGCAGAAAATGGGGGAGAAAAAGAGGAATCTGCAATAATGGGTAGAATAAAAAGTGTTAAACAAAAATGAGGTCCTTGGTTCAAGGACCTCCATCTCCCAGAGGTGACAAGGGGCAGGCGCAGATGACAGTTATGTGGACTCGCCTGCTTCTTGTCGTTAGTGTTTCGGTGGGGGTGTAAACTTGGTGGGATCCACCACAATCGTCTTAGCCCGCTCATAGTGCACAAAGCCCGGTTTGGCACCCTTGGGTTTGCGTACGTATTTGCGTAAAGTGTAATCCACTTCAGCTTTAGGGGAGCGGCGCTGGGCAGAGTAATAGGCGGCGAGCTGAGCGGCGAAACGCAAGGTTTCCTCGGGTATGGCGCCCTCCGCGAGGATGGCCACGTGGCTGCCGGGAGTACCCCGGGCGTGGAGCCAGAGGTGATTGGGACTGGCCAGTTTAAAGGTGAGCTCGTCGTTTTGCTGGTTGTTGCGTCCCACCAAAACAGTGAAGCCATCGGGGGACACATAGCGGTCGGGGCCTGAAGGGGCAGGGCGCGTTTTGGCCTTGGCTGTCTTGGCCTCCAGATAACCCAAACGCCGCAGTTCCCCTTCCGTGTCCTGGAGAATAGCCAGACTGTCGGCCTGTTCGATCTGGAGCAGAACGCTTTCTAAGTACTGCTTTTCTTCCAAAACGCCCGCGAGCAGTTCTTCGCTGTGTTTCTGGCTGGCTTTAGCTTTGTGGTAGCGCTTGAAGATGCGCTGAACATTGGCGCTGGGCGAAAGCCTGGGATCCAGCTCAATGGTGACTAGCTGGCCCCCTTGCAGGTAGTCGGGGACCTGCACCTTTTCTGCTCCCGGGGGGATCAGGTGGAAGTAGGCCGTGAGCAGCTCGCCCTGGTGGCGCAGCAGGGCAGCCCGTTCAGCTTGCTGCAGGGCCAGTTGGTGGATGGCTTCTTTTTTACTCAGCCGCTTCAGGTGCTGGGCTACCCGCCGGCGCAGTGTGCCTTTAGCTTCCGTGAGCTCTTTGGTTCTCTGCCGTTCCATCAACACCTGGGCCACCAGGCTGTTTACGGAGGGGTAAGGTTCGCCTGCTTGGCCGGTAAGGGTATAGGCCGTAAAGTCATCGAGCGCGGGATAATACCTGGGGGTTCCCCCAGAGGCGATTTCTTCCAGCAAGTTCTGCCAAGCCTGCTGCACCAGGTACCAATCGGCTTCGGCCAGCTCGCCCCGGGTTGCCTCAGGGGGCAGGCCTGCCCGGTGCAGAACCTCTTGTGCTGCCGTTGTGCTCAAACCCTGGAAGGAGTCGGCCAGCCACCTCCAGACTTTCGTCTGCACTGGCAGCAGGCGGAGTTCATCGAGAAAGGCACCAGCTTCCAGAGCCGTTGGCTCCAGTTTGCCCTGATCTGGGGGCGCCTGATAGGCGCGGCCCGGTAAGATATCCCGCCCGGGGGAGCGCTTCAGGGCATCGATGATCACGTCCTTGGCATCCACCAAATAGAGGTTGCTCTGCCTGCTCATCACCTCAAAGATCAAGCTGAGCTCCGCGGGCCGGCCCAGCTCATCTAGGGCTTCAAAGCGCAGGCGGACTACGCGATCAAACCCCCTCTGCTCAATGCTGAGCAGACGGCTGGGTTCCAAGTATTTGCGCAGCAGCATGCAAAAACTGGGGGGAGTCTGGGGATTGGGGAGCTGGTCTTCAACCAAGTGCAGGCGGGGATAGACGGGGTCTGCCGAGATGAGCAGGGTGTAGGTCGTGCCCGGTACCCGCAGCTGCATGGTGATGGTCGCTTCTTCAGGCTGGTAAATTTTGAGTACACGGCCGTTCTTGAGCAGTGGTTTCAGCTCATTAACCAAAACATGGATTGTCAGGCCATCTAGGGGCATAGTACCACCTCTCTAGGCTATTATATCACCTGGGAAGCCCGCCCACAACTAAGCAGGTGATCGCCCGCGGGTGGAGAAGTAAGGAGCGGGTAAGGAGATGTTGCTCATGAGAAAACGTACAGTATTGACCCTCATCGTGCTGGCTGTGGTCTCCGGCGCCGTGTTAGCCCAGACCAGCGCACCCGTGGATTATCTGCAGAATGGTTTTCAAGCCCTGTTTTACCATGCCGTGAGGATAGAAGAGTCGTTTCCCCGTATTAACCCCTTGGGCCTGGCCATTGAAGAGCTGGCGAAAGCGGCGCGGGTGCAGTCCCAAGCAGGGGAAGCCAATCTGCTGTTGGGGTTGATCTACAGCCACCTCCAGCGCCCCGGCACAGCCCTGGGCTATTACTTAGAGTTCGCGCAGCTTCATCCCGAAGCAGTGTGGGTACAGGCCTTAATTGGCGATCTCTACCTGGAGATGGGGCGCCTCACTGAGGCCGAACGAAGCTACCGCCTTGCTTTGGAGGGAAGCCTAGAGGGGGAATCCTGGGCTAGGGCCCATTTTGGTTTGGGAACGGTGGCCTTGGAACGGAGCCAGTACGCGGAGGCTAAAGAGTCTTTTTCCCGGGCTCTAGAAGAAGCCCAAGACTTTTTCGCGGCCCGCCTGGGCTTGGGCCAGGCCCTATATCACCTGGGGGAATACGAGGAGGCTATCGAGGTGTTGGAGCTTGCCCAGTTGCAGGCACCCCGTTCCTTGACCATGCTGGAGTATTTGGGTCTCAGCTATGAAGCGGCGGGTCGCGGCGAGCAGGCAGCCCATACCTTTGCCCGCCTGGAAGAGCTGCGCAGCGCGAACTAAGACTTGGGGCCTGGCCGGGCGTACTATTTTCCCCTTTCCCGGAATAAAGATGGCGTGAGATGTGTGGGCCAACTGATCTGCCCGACTATTCTGGGAAAGAAGTGAGGTCTATGGCGGGAAACTGGCATCTGATGCCTATAGCGAAGCTCATGAAAGAGCTCCAAGTCAATCCGCAGCTGGGGCTAGCCACCCAGGAAGCCGAGGCGCGCCTGAAGCGCTTTGGTCCTAATAAGTTGGAAACCAAACCGCCAATTGCACCTTGGCGGCTTTTTCTTAACCAGTTTCGGGATTTCATGGTGCTGGTGCTGCTGGGCACGGTAGCAGTTTCCGTGCTCCTAGGTGAATACTTGGATGCGGCGGCCATTTTTGCCATCCTGTTTCTCAATGCTGTGCTCGGTTTTGTCCAAGAGTACCGGGCGGAACGCTCCATGGAGATGCTGGCCAGGCTGGCCGCAGACAACTGCCGGGTGCTCCGGGACGGTCACAAGCATCTTATGAGCGCGTCGCTGCTTGTTCCCGGGGACATAATTCTATTGGAGCCAGGGGATCGGGTACCTGCCGATGCCCGTCTCTTGGAGGCCCAACTGCTCAGCGTAGATGAGGCGAGCCTAACAGGAGAATCGCTGCCTGTTAGCAAGGATGAGAAATTCTTAGGCCGGGAGAATACGCCCTTGGGAGATCGTAAGAACATGGTGTTCAAAGGCACCTTGGTCACCAGGGGGTTTGCCAAAGCGGTGGTTACCGCCACTGGCATGGATACGCAGATTGGCAAGATAGCCCATCTGCTCCAGGAAGGGGACGAAATTCAAACTCCCCTCCAGAGACGCCTCCAGCAGCTGGGGAAAATCCTGGTTTTAGCCTGCGGGGCTATAGTGGCCGTTGTTTTTCTAGCCGGAGTGCGCCAGGGACTGCCCGTTTTCAAGATGTTCATGGTCGCCGTCACCTTGGCAGTAGCGGCCATTCCCGAGGGCCTGCCCGCGGTGGTCACCATCGCCCTGTCCGTGGGGGTACAGCGCATGAGCCGGCAGAATGCCATAATCCGCCAGCTGCCCGCGGTGGAGACGTTGGGCTGCGCTACCGTGATCTGCTCCGACAAAACGGGGACGCTCACCCTCAATCAGATGGAGGTACAGCAGCTCTGGACCGCCCGGGGGCTGCACAGCATGCAGCGGGGCAAGACCCTGAGAGTCGATCCCCAGCTCCAAGATGACCTGTGGTACAGCGCCGCGGTGGGAGCCTTATGTACCAAGGCGGAGACCTACGGAGAGGGGGAAGCCTTCGGCGACCCCACGGAAGTAGCCCTGGTGCGCTTCGCGGAAAAGCTGGGCTTAAGGCAGAGGGAGCTGCGCCAAGTATACCGGGAGGTGGGGGGGATTCCCTTCAACTCGGAGCGCAAGCGCATGTCTGTGGTGGTGCGGGAGGGCCGTGACCACACGGTCATGGTCAAGGGGGCGCCCGATGTGGTGCTGCCCCGCTGTACACACATCCTCAAGGGTACCCAGGTGGTGCGCCTCACTCCAGAACTCCGCCGGGAAGCGGCGGCCGTCTTAGAGGCCATGGCCGAGCAGGCCTTGAGGGTGTTGGTCGCAGCCTTTAAGCCCTTGGGTCAGCAGTTACCTCCTCAAGACCAGTGGGAGCAGGGGCTGATTCTCACCGGTTTTCTGGGCATGCTGGATCCGCCCAGGCCGGAGGTGCCTGCCGCGGTGCAGGCTGCCCGCTTGGGCGGTGTGCGCACCATTATGGTCACGGGAGACCACAAACGGACCGCTGCGGCCATCGCTGAACAGATCGGCCTGTTCACGCCAGAGGCCAACCAGGTGCTCACGGGGGCCGAGTGGGAAGCCCTGACGCCCCTACAGCAGCGGGAGGAGATCAAACGTACGGCGGTCTTCGCCCGGGTGGCCCCAGCCCACAAGCTCTCCATCGTCAGGGCCCTTCAGGCCAACGGGGAGATTGTGGCCATGACCGGGGACGGAGTTAATGATGCCCCCGCGGTAAAGGAGGCCCATATTGGTGTAGCCATGGGTCTGCAGGGAACCGATGTGACTAGGGAAGCCTCTGATATGGTGCTCATGGATGACAATTTTGGCACCATCATCAAGGCGGTGCGGGAAGGACGGGGCATTTACGATAACATCCGCAAGTTCATCCGCTACCTGTTAGGCTGTAATGTGGGGGAAGTGCTCACCATGTTGGCTGCCACCCTCCTGGGCTTGCCACTGCCCTTGGTTCCCCTACAGATTCTGTGGATGAACCTGGTCACCGATGGTCTTCCTGCCATCGCCTTGGGGTTGGATCCGGTGGAGAGGGATATCATGCTGCAAAAGCCCAGGGATCCCCGGGAGGGTGTCTTTGCCCGGGGGTTGTTTAGGCGCATCCTGTTTGCCGGGATGACCATCAGCCTGGCCACCCTGGCCCTGTTCCTCTTCAGCCTGTGGTATTACCCAGGCCAGCTCGAGCGCAGCCGCACCCTTGCCTTTACCACTCTGGTGTTGGCCCAGCTCATCTATGCCTTCCAGTGCCGCTTTGAACGCCATTCCATCTTTGAGCGGGGCATCTGGGGCAACTTCTATCTTGTAGTGGCGGTACTGCTTTCTGGGGGGGCCCACGTTT
This sequence comes from Bacillota bacterium, assembly GCA_029776155.1. GTDB lineage: Bacteria > Bacillota > Limnochordia > Darwinibacteriales > Darwinibacteriaceae > DTU010. The sequence continues at coordinate 121,432 of JAKOTU010000040.1, forward strand.
TGCTGCTGTACACACCGTTTCTGGCCCGCCTGTTCCAGACAGTGCCCTTGAACTTCGATGACTGGCTGCTGGTGGGCCTTTTTGCCTGTTTCCCCCTGTTTGCGGAAACGGTGGTGCTCACCTTGAGAAGGGCAGTGAGGAGGCATCTCTCCTTGTTGAAAGTTTGATGAGCTGGCAGGATTATTTTACCAGACCCAGAATAAAACGAGTAACACACTAAGCTTTGGAGGAAACAAGTGATCAAGAGCATGACGGGTTTTGGGCAAGGCGAAGCGCAGAGCGCGCGGTATGGGGTGCGCATTGAACTAAGGGCGGTCAACCACCGCTTTCTGGACGTTTTCGTGCGCCTGCCCAAGCAGTACAACCAAATCGAGGAAGTTGTGCGCCGGGCCGTTAGCGAGCGCGTAACCCGGGGCCGGATTGAAGCCACAGTTTCTGTGGAGGAATTTGAACAAAGAGAGAGAAATGTAGAGTTAAATGCCCCTCTGCTCCAGGGTTACCTGCGGGCTTTAGAGGGGATCAGGGAGATTTTAGGAAGTGACGAGGCCATCACCCTCAGCCAAATTCTCACTCTCCCCGGCATCCTTGAGGTGGAGGAACCGGAATGCGACTGGGAGGATCTCCAGCAGGTTGTCCTCCAGGCAGCGGCGGCCGCTCTGGATGATCTGGAGCGGATGCGGGCCGCGGAAGGGGAGCGCTTGGCCGCCGACTTGCAGGATAAGATATCCCGCATCGAGCAGCTGCAGGCTCAGGTGGCGCAGCTTGCCCCCCAGGTAGTGGAGGATTATCGGGAACGCCTCCGCGACCGCTTACGCGACCTGCTGCAGGGGACAACCTTAAGCGAGGAGCGCTTCTTGGCAGAAGTGGCCCTGTTTGCTGACCGATGCAGCATCGATGAAGAGTTGGTTCGTCTGGGCAGTCACACTCACCAGCTGAAAAGCCTCTTGCACTCAACCGAACCAGTAGGGCGCAAGCTGGACTTTCTGATACAAGAGATGAATCGCGAGGTTAACGCCATCGGGTCCAAGGGTAATAACGTGCACATTGCCGGCCTGGTGGTGGAGCTGAAGAGTGAGTTGGAGAAGGTGCGCGAACAGGTGCAGAATGTTGAGTAAAAGCTCCAACTTGCCCAGGTGCTGAATCTGTCGAGCAAAGGAGGTGAACAGTCGTGTCGCTGCCGGTTTTGACCCCGGAAGAGAAGTTGAATGCCCTAAAAAAGGCCCAAGAGATGCGCAGCAAGCGCGCCGAATTACGGTCCAAGCTCAAAAAAGGAGCCATCACTCTCCGGGAAGTGTTGGAGAAAACCGATGATGAGGTGGTGGCCAGGATGCGCGTCACCTATCTGCTGCAGTCCCTGCCGCAGGTGGGTAAAGTCACTTCTGAGAAGCTGATGCGGGAGATCGGCATCAACGAAAATCGCCGCGTCCAGGGTTTGGGCAAGAGGCAAAAAGAACAGCTGCTTGAGAGGTTAGGATAACAGTAAGGAGCTAGAGACATGGGCATCCAGTTGATCAACATCGGCTTTGGGAACATAGTGGCGGCAAACAGAATCGTGGCAATAGTCAGCCCCGAGTCGGCTCCGATCAAGCGCATGGTGCAGGAGGCCAGGGAGCGCGGCATGCTCATCGATGCCACTTACGGCCGACGCACCAGGTCAGTTATTATCGCGGACAGCGATCACATAATTCTGTCAGCAGTGCAACCCGAGACCGTGGCACATCGTCTTACAAGCAGAGACAATCTGGAAGCTAATGAGAAATAGGGAGTTGCTGCTGAATTGAAGGGAACACAGAAGGATATGCGGAGTGGTGGGTTAAAAACAAAGGGCTTTCTCATCGTGCTGTCCGGCCCCAGCGGTGCGGGCAAAAACTCTGTGATGAACGCCGTTTTTCCCACCATTCCCAATTTAAAATACTCGGTCAGTGTGACAACCCGGCCGCCCAGGGCTGGGGAGGTTCATGCTGTCCATTATTTCTTCTGCTCAGAAGAAGAGTTTGACCAGATGCTCAAAGATGATCTATTATTAGAATCAGCAACCTTTGTGGGTTACCGCTACGGCACGCCGAAGAAGTTTGTCTATGAACAGATCGAAGCAGGCAATGCAGTCATTATGGACATAGATATCCAGGGGGCTGCCCAGATCAAAGCAAAAATGCCTGAAGCCGTTTTGGTTTTTCTGCTTCCACCTACCCCGGAAGAGCTGAGCAAACGCCTGCGCCTGCGGGGCTCCGATTCGGAGGAAGTGATCAGGCGCCGTTTGGCCAAATCAAGGGAAGAGGTCAAGCACATTGTAGATTATGACTACTTCATCATAAACGATGACTTAAACAGAGCAGCGGAACAGCTCAGACAGATAATTCTCAGCGAATGGTGCAGAGTAAGCCGTATAGATCTGGATTATCTGCAGCAGCTTTGGAAAGGGGGGTCAGATCTTGAAGCCAACGAGAGCTAATCGCTATGAGGCTATTATGGTCGTCTCCCAGAGAGCCCGGCAGTTGATTGATGGGGCAGAACCGGTGATGGAAACCAAGGCCACCAAGCCGGTGACCATTGCCATTGAGGAACTGGAAGCAGGTAAAATCCAATGGGAGTACAAACAAACGCAGTAGTGCAAGCCTGTGGTGGATGCCACGGGCTTTTTTTAGAGGTGAACGCCCATGGAGCAGAAGCTGTATGCTGGAGTGATCGTGGATGTGCGGGCTGAAGCAGTCAACCGCATTTTTCAATATGCTGTACCTGAAAGCTTGAGGGATACGCTCCAGATCGGGCACCGGGTGCTGGTGCCCTTTGGCTCCCGCAAGCTGGAGGGGTATGTTGTGGAGTTCAGCAGTGAACTGGACGTGGAGCCGCAGAAGCTCAGAAGCATCCTCAAGCCCTTGGATCCAGAACCGGTCATCCTGCCTTCTTTGGTGGAGCTGGCGCGCTGGTTAGCTGAGACCTATGCGGGTCTGTTTTCTGAAGCCCTGCAGCACATGCTGCCCCCCGCAACTCGCTACGGGCGGGAACGGGTGGGGGTGAAGACCGCGCAGGTGGTTACGCTTCTAGACCCCCAGCCCAGGCTGCGGCCCAACGCCCCGGCCCAAAGGCGCGCCGTGGAGGTCCTGCGGCCCCGGGGAAAGATGCTCGCCGCCGAGTTGGTGGCTGTGGCCGAGATATCCCCTTCCACACTGCGGGCCCTGGAGAAGCAGGGTGTGGTGCGTGTGGAGAAGGAACGGGTGGAAAGGAAGGTTGAACCAGACCCGGTGGCCGACCCTGCCGTCGAACTTACCCCCAAGCAGCAGGAGGCGGTGCAGACCATCCTCGCGGAAATGGAAGGACCGCGCCGACCGGTACTGCTCCACGGCGTTACAGGAAGCGGCAAGACTGAAGTGTACCTGCAGGTGATTGCCGAGGTGCTGCGCCAGGGCAAGCAGGCCATCGTTTTGGTTCCCGAAATCGCCCTGACTCCGCAAATCCTCAACCGCTTTGCTGCCCGCTTTAAGGACCGGGTTACGGTGCTGCACAGCGCGCTTTCCCTCGGGGAGCGGTTTGACCAGTGGTGCAAGATCCGTGAGGGCAGCGTGGATGTGGTGATCGGAGCCCGTTCCGCGGTGTTCGCACCCCTACCGAGGCTGGGATTGATTGTCTTAGATGAGGAACATGAACGCACCTACAAACAGGAAGATGGCTCCATCCGCTATCAAACCAGGGAAGTGGCCATCAAGCGCTGTGCCTTGGTGGGGGGCCAGGTTATCCTGGGCAGTGCCACGCCCGCGGTGGAAAGCTACCACAAGGCCCTCCAGGGCGAATACGTGTTGGCGGAGCTGCCTGAACGGGTGGAACAGCGCCCCCTACCCGCGGTGGAAATCGTGGACATGCGGGAAGAATTCAGCCAAGGCAACCGCAGTATGTTCAGCCGGCGCCTGCAGGAGGAGCTGGCGGCCTTGGTGGGCACGGACAGTCAGGCCATTATTCTCTTGAATCGGAGGGGGTTTGCCAGTTTTGTACTCTGCCGGGAGTGTGGACAGGTACTTAACTGTCCCAACTGCCAGGTTTCCCTCACTTACCACAAAGGGATCAACCGCCTGAAGTGTCATTACTGCCTTCATCAGGAAGAACTGCCCATCAAGTGTCCACACTGCGCCTCGCGCTATCTAAGGCAGTTTGGAGTGGGCACCGAACAGCTCCAGGAGGTTTTGGCTAAGGAATTTCCCCAGCTAAGGTCCATACGCTTGGATGCGGATACCACCAGGCGGAAGGGGGCCCACGCCGCGATTTTGCGCCAGTTCGCCCAAGGTCAAGCCCAGGTGCTCATTGGAACCCAGATGGTGGCCAAAGGTCTGGATTTTCCTAAGGTAACCCTGGTGGGGGTACTTGCTGCCGACTTGAGCCTGCGCTTTCCCGATATCCGCTCCTCGGAGCGCACCTTCCAGCTTTTGACCCAGGTGGCGGGCCGCAGTGGACGGGGGGAACTACCGGGAAAGGTGATCGTCCAGGCCTATGAACCAACCCATTTTGCCATTCAGACGGCGCGCAGCCACGATTATCTGGCCTTTTACAGGAAGGAAATTGGTTTTCGCCGAGCTTTGGGCTATCCACCCTTCCGCCATTTGACCCGCATTCTGTGCAGTGGACCCCAAAAGGAGGTGGAGGAGGCCTGCCGGGCTATTGCCGCCTATCTTCTGCAGCAGGGTATAGCTGAGCGTGACCTGATGGGGCCCTTCCCAGCGCCCCTAGGGAGGATCCAGGGCCGCTACCGCTGGCAGGTTTTGGTAAAGAGTGATCTGCCCCTGGCAGGGCTGAACAACCTGCCTGCGGTGCACGGCGATGTGCAGGTGACTGTGGATTTTGATCCTCAGCACATGCTTTAGTATGGTATAATAGACTTAGAGAAAACGAGGTGGCGCCATGGCAGTACTACCAATTGTGAAACTGGGGGATCCCATTCTGCAGACCCGCGCCCAGGAAGTGCGGAAAATAACTAAGAAGATCGCCAAACTCATCGACGACATGATCGAAACCATGTATGAGGCGGACGGTGTTGGTCTGGCGGCGCCCCAGGTGGGAGTGGGGCAGAGGATTATCGTGGTGGACCTGGGCGAAGGTCCGGTTGTGCTGGTAAATCCGGTGATCCAAAGCGCCCAGGGCGAGGAAATAGATGTGGAAGGATGCTTGAGCATTCCCGAACGCTGGGTTTACGTGAAGCGGGCCACGGAAGTTGAGGTAACGGGCCTCAACGAGAAGGGCAAGCCCGTGCGCATCAAAGCCGAAGGATACTTTGCCCGCGCGCTCCAGCACGAAATTGACCACCTGGACGGCGTGCTCATGCTGGATCGCAGTCTGGGCGAGGCAGTTATTGAAGAGCGGCCCGGCGGGGAACAGTCCGACGGCCTGGAAAGCCTGGAAGTACAGGCAGAAGAGGGTGAGTAAATGCGCATCCTCTTTATGGGCACCCCTGAATTTGCCGTCCCCAGTCTCAGGGCTTTGGCGCAGGCCCATGAGCTGGTGGGTGTGGTCACTCAGCCAGACCGCCGGGCTGGCCGGGGGCAGCGCGTGGTGTTTTCCCCCGTCAAACAGGTGGCTCAGGAGCTGGGCTTACCCATTCTGCAGCCGGAAAAGATCGGCGATCCGCAAGTGATGGAAGAGTTGGAAGGTTTGGGGGCAGATCTTTATGTAGTGGTTGCCTTCGGACAGAAGATTCCAGATAGACTGCTGGCCGCACCCAGATTTGGATGCATCAATGTGCACAGTTCCCTTTTGCCCAAGTATCGGGGGGCCGCGCCCATCAATGCGGCCATTCAAAATGGCGAGACCATCACTGGGGTTACCACCATGTACCTGGGGTCAGGTTGGGATGATGGGGATATTATCCTCCAAGAGGAAGAACCCATCGGTCCCAGGGACACCGCCGGCGCTCTCCACGACCGCCTCATGGTGAAAGGGGCCAAGTTGCTCCTGGAAACGGTGCGCCTCATCGAACAGGGCAGGGCGCCCCGCCGGCCGCAGGATCACAGCCAAGCTACTTATGCCTTTAGGCTCAAAAAGGAAGATGCCCAGGTGGATTTCAACCGTCCCGCGGTGGAGCTGGATCGGCTGATTCGGGCCATGAATCCCTGGCCCGTAGCCTGGGCGCAGATTAGGGGCGAGACGGTGCGCATCTGGGAAGCACTGCCCTCCAGCCAAGAAGGTCCACCAGGCGAGGTTTTGGCCCTAAGCGAACAGGGCCTGCTTGTGGCCTGCGGCAGAGGTTCCCTTTTCCTCCAAGAACTGCAGCGGCCCGGGGGCAAGGTGCTGTCAGGTCTGGATTTCGCCAACGGTCTGCGTCTGCGCGTTGGGGATAAACTAAGCTGATAGGAGGAGATGGCTGTGTTTTATGATCCCACCTTTATTTTGGTCCTTCCGGCCTTGTTTCTTGCCATGTATGCCCAGTTTAAAGTGAACAGCACTTTTTCCCGTTACTTACAAGAGCGTGCCTATGCAGGGCTTACGGGGGCTCAAGTGGCTCGGCAGCTTTTGAATGCCAATGGACTGCACAATGTTAATGTGGAAAGGGTGGCCGGCCAGCTCACCGACCATTACGATCCCCGTTCCGAAACGGTCCGCCTCTCGCCCCGCGTCTACGACGGCACCAGTGTAGCTGCCCTGGGGGTGGCTGCCCACGAGGTGGGCCATGCCGTGCAGCATGCACGCGGTTATGTGCCCCTGGGACTGAGGACCAGCTTGTTCCCCCTGGCCGCTGTGGGTTCGCAAATGGCATTCCCCTTGTTTATGCTCGGGTTTTTGTTCAGCGTTGATGTGCTCATGCTGGTGGGCATTTGGTTTTTCATCGCCGCTTTAGGGTTTCAGCTTATTACCCTGCCGGTGGAGTTCAATGCCTCCAGAAGGGCCTTAGCTGCTCTGGAGTCAGGTGGTTACTTGACCCAGGCGGAGGTGCCCAAGGCCAAAGCGGTGCTTAACGCCGCAGCTCTCACCTATGTGGCTGCGGTGGCTGTGGCAGCAAGCCAGCTCATCCGCTTACTCTTCTTAAGGAGTCAGCGGAGGCGGTGAGGGAGCGCTGGTCAAATCCCCGCTATGTTGCGGTGGATACGTTAAACAAGTTGGCAGAATCGGATGAGTTCCTCAAAGAGGTGGTGGACCGCCAAATCGCCCGCGCCACCCTCAGCAGGCTGGACCAGGGCTTGTATACGGAGCTGGTGTTTGGTACGGTGCGCATGCGGCGCAACTTGGATTACGTGCTGGCCCAGTTCAGCTCCAGACCTGTGGAGAAAATCCAGCCTGCCCTGCTCAATGTGCTGCGCATCGGTGTATACCAGCTTTTGTACCTAGACAGAATCCCTCCTTCGGCAGCAGTGAATGAGTCGGTCAAACTTGCCCGGGCCTTCGGCCATGAAGGTACGGCCAAGTTTGCCAATGGTGTGCTCAGACAAGTGCTGCGGGGGAGGGATTCCATTGCCTACCCCGCCCTGGAAAAAGACTCGGTTGGGCATGTGGGTCTGAAGTACTCCTTTCCTGCATGGATCGTGGAGCACTGGCTACAGCGCTGGGGCCCAGAAGAGACGGTAAGCCTCTGCCGGGCTATGAACGAGCCGCCGCAGCTGCATATCAGGGTGAACACCCTCAAGGGCAGCGTGGAGGAGGTACGGACCCACCTCGAGGCCCAAGGGGTTACGGTCCAGAAGGGGCGCTATCTCCCTGAAGTTCTGGCTGTGCATCCAGCCCATCTGGTGGTAGCCGATGCATGGCTGGCCGAAGGGCGCTATTACATTCAAGATGAAAGCAGTGCTTTAGCCGCCCATGCGCTGCAGGTGCAGCCGGGGCAGATTGTGTACGACTTGTGCAGCGCGCCGGGAGGAAAGGCCACGCACCTTGCCCAGCTCATGGGCAACAAAGGGGAGATTGTGGCCTTCGATGTGCACCCGCAGCGCCTGGCTTTGGTGGAAGAAAACGCAAGGCGCCTAGGGATCAGCATTATCCGTCCTAGGCTTGGCGATGCCACTGGGGATCTCCAGCTTATTCCCGCACCCCGGGTCTTGGTGGACGCACCGTGTTCTGGCTTAGGCACCATGCGCCACCGGCCAGATATCCGCTGGAAGAAGACCCCCGGGGAGGTGGCGGAACTGGTGGCTGTGCAGAAGGCCATTCTGCGCCGGGCCGCGCAGTACGTGGCGCCCGGGGGGCTTTTGCTCTACAGCACCTGCACCCTCACAGAATGGGAAAATGAAGAGGTCGCGCAGTGGTTTTTAGCTGAACATCAGGAATTTACAGGCCAGCCGTTTCTTCAAGGGTTTCCCGGGTGGGGAGCCCAGCCCTGGCTGCGGACGCTGCTGCCCCACCGGCATGGCGTGGACGGCTTTTTCCTAGCTCTGTTTAGAAAAGAAGAAGTTTAACCATTACTTGATAATGTGCAGGATTTGGCAAAGTTGTGTCAAATATTACAATTGGAAGGGGGGAAATACATAACTTTGGAGGGTGTGTATGCAGATTCTGGTTGTGGACAATAATGTGGAACTCTGTCAGGTCCTGCAGCAATTTTTGACTGCACATGAGGAATTCAAAGTTGTGGGCATGGCCCATGATGGCGAACAAGCTCTCACAGAGATTCAACGATTGGAACCGGACCTGATTCTGCTGGACATCACCATGCCGTATCTAGACGGACTAGGTGTCCTTGAAGCCCTCAACAGCATGCATCTGAAGAAGAAACCGAAAGTGTTCGTAATCACAGCCTTCGGCAGCGACCGCCTGCTCAGCCGACTATTGGCCTTGGGTGCCGACTATTTTCTGGTCAAACCCTTCCGGCTGGAAATTCTCGTGGAGCGGTTGCGGGAGTTTTCCTCTGTCTCTTCCCCGGTGATCGTGGAGGAAGCGGCAGCAGTCAAGGAAAACGAGCCCACCATAGACCAAAAGGTGTCCGAAATTCTACACAAAATGGGGGTACCCCCACATTTCAAGGGCTTTGCCTATCTGCGGGATGCGGTGCTTATGTACCTGAAAGAGGGTTATTATGCCGGAGGCCTCACAAAGGAAATGTATCCAGCGCTGGCCAAGAAGTATCGGACAACCATGAGTGGGGTGGAGGCGGGTATCCGCAATGCCCTGGCCGCGGCTTGGGAGAACGGAAACACCGAGTTTATCAAAAAGCTGTGCGAGCCCTATTGTGAGGATCGCATGCCCACCAACTCACTGGTTATTGCCAGGATCGTCGAGGGGAGTCTCTGCCTCTGAACCCAAGAACGGCCAAAAGCATCTTCCGCTCAAGCGCGGAAGGTGCTTTTCAATGTCCCGGCCAGGGCTGGGCGCGGGTTTTCGTTGACAAAACTGCGCCGGAGGGTTTATACTTATATCTGCGGGGCGTGGCTCAGTTTGGTAGAGCGTCGCGTTCGGGACGCGAAGGTCGCACGTTCAAATCGTGTCGCCCCGACCAACTCGATATTCAAACCAGGTCTCGATCTGGTTTTTTTTGTATGTGTGCCATTTGCGCCACTTCTATAGCCAGCTTCTCCTGGGCAAAGCAGAAAAATTTGCGCAGGGTTTTCTCCAAGCGGGCGCGGTAAGTGGGCGAACTGTGGGAGTAAATATAATCTTGGATCTGTTCCGCTGTGGTGTTGGCCAGCAGAAAACGTAAGAAGCGGGAGGCATCTCCTAAATAGTATTCTTCAGAACGGATACCCTGATCCAAAAGGTATTCCACGTACGCAGTCAAGAAGTGGACCGTGGGACGTTTGGACATCATCTCACCTTCTGTGCAGGAGGTTTTAGTGTGCGTATAGAGCGGCATCTCGCCGGGCTTTTTCCAGAAGAAATCAACGGCATCTTGGCAGATAGTGTGCCGGCCTTTCGGGCGCGCCAGATCTTCGGTTGGCTGCACCACCATGCGGCTGCTTCCTTTCACGAAATGGCTAATCTGCCTAAGGAGCTGCGCAGGCGCTTGGAGGATCTCTTTGGCCAGCCTTGGCCTCTGAACTTGGTGACCAAAAGGGTGGCCGGGGATGGAACAGAAAAGTACCTCTTTGCCCTGGACTCGGGCGGAACCATTGAAACGGTCTTGCTTCCAGAAGAGAAGCGCCAGACCGTGTGCATTTCTACGCAGGTAGGCTGCGCCATGAACTGCTCCTTTTGCGCTACGGGCAAGAGTGGTTTTCAGCGGGATCTAACGGCGGGGGAGATTACGGCCCAGGTGCTTTTTGTGCAGAACAGGCTCCAAGGGGAAGGAAAGCAGCTCACCAACGTAGTGTATATGGGCATGGGCGAACCCCTGGCCAATTACGAGGCGGTGCTGCGCAGTGTGCGCCTGTTGAACCATCCCCAGGGCCTTAACCTGGGTGCCAGGCGTATCACCATTTCCACCTGCGGCCTGGCCCCTCGCATTAGGCAGTTGGCGGAGGAGGACCTCCAGGTCAATCTGGCGGTTTCGCTCCATGCGGCCACAGACCAGGCAAGAAGTGCCATTATGCCCATCAACAAAGCCTATTCCTTAAATGAGCTTTTGGCTGCCTGTGACTATTACACCGCCAAGACCAACCGCCGCATCTCCTATGAGTATGCCCTCATCAGCGAGTTTAATGATGCCCCCGAACAAGCAGAGCGCCTGGGCGAACTGCTGCGGGGAAGACTCTGCCACGTAAACCTTATCCCCGTTAACCCCGTGGACCAGGAAGTGCGTCCGTCGCCACAGCGGATTGCGGCCTTTGCCCGCGTCCTGGAGCGGGCCGGCGTGCCCGTGTCCATCCGCAAGGAGCGGGGCACCGATATTGAGGCCGCCTGCGGCCAGCTGCGGCGCCGCAGCCTAGAAGGGCAGGATGTGGCGGAACACGGCGGCCAGGTCTGAAGGGGTGGAGTTTGTGGCTGGGTTGAGGTCTTTCCTGGGAAGAATAATCCAGGTAATAACAGGAAAACGACGGGGGCAGGCAGAAAATATGCAGGAAAAGGTCTCTGCCGAGTCCTCCCTAAGCGATGATGAGCCCACTAAACGCTATGAGGCTTTCTCCTTTAAAGGGCGGGACCGGCAGTGCCGGGCCCTTCTGCGCTTGGGAACGCAGGTGTTTATGCTCCAGCCCGGCTTTTTGGTGGGCCGAGGGGCCAGCTGCCATCTGCGCCTTTCCGACCCCCGGGCCAGCAGGGTACACGCCCGGTTTGCGCCCGTGGGTGAGGGTTGGGAAGTCCAGGACAATGCCAGTAAAAATGGGACTTTCCTAAATGGCCAACGCATCAAACGGGCGGTGCTGCGGCACGGCGACACCATTCGCATCGGACAGACCGTGTTGACTTATGAGGAGAGATGAGCATGGCCGTAGTCCACTGGGTGCTCAGGGCGATCCTGGCGCTTTGGCTTTTGCGGATCGTCTGGAACTTGGTCAGGGCGATGCTGGAAGAGTTAGCATAGGAGTGTTGGGCATGGATGTGAAAACGGCAACAGATGTGGGGCGACTGCGGGAAAACAACGAGGATGCGCTCTGGGTTGGCGAGCACTGCCTTGTTGTGTGTGACGGTATGGGGGGACATGTTGCTGGAGAAGTCGCAGCTGAGCTGGCCATCGAAGCGATTAAGTCCTTTCCCTTCGGAGCCGGCGAGCCAGCGGAGGAGATCCTGGCAGCCATTGACCAAGCCCAGAACAGGATTATCGCCGAAGCCAACCGGAACACCAAGTACCAGGGGATGGGCAGTACCATTACCTTGGCTTGGGTCTCGGCGCCCGGCGCAGACGGTGAGCGGGAGCTGGTGGTGGGCCACGTGGGGGACAGCCGCTGTTATCTGTTCACCAACGGCGTGTTGGAACAGCTTACCAGCGACCATTCGGTGGTGGGAGAGATGGTGCGGGCGGGGACGATTACTCCCCTAGAAGCCCGGAATCATCCCAAAAAACACATCCTCACTCAAGTCTTGGGGTCCGCGGCCATACAACCGGAGCTTATTGTCCGGCGGCTGAGACCGGGTTCAATCATCCTGCTCTGCACCGACGGCTTGACTGATGTGGTGGATGATACTCTGCTGGAAAAAACGCTGCAGCAGGACTTTTATGCCAACAACCTGGCCCAGGAGTTGGTGGACTTGGCCAACGAACTGGGTGGGCCAGATAATATAACGGTGATTGTGGCCAAAGTGTGAAGCAGGCAGGTCTTTCTGCGTTAGGGAGGAATAGTTGTGGGACTCCTCGGCCGCACCTGGTTTGAGTTTACAGGTTGGCTTGCTGCGGTGCTCTTGTGGTTGTTCTTCCTCCAGGGCCAGGTAAACTGGTGGCAGCCAGCGGTGCTCTGGGCGTTGTTCCTGCTGCTCTATTTGGTTACCCGAGGCTGTGGTGCCCACCCTGGGGCTCTGCCTTTTGTGGCGGTCTTGGTTTTCTGCGGCTGGATCTTCCTAACCAGGCTGGACCCGTCCCTGGGCCAGGGGCACTTCTACGGTGCCCTGCTGGGAAGTGCTTTCTACCTCTTTGGTCTGTTTCTGCCCGCCCCCAGGCTGCGGTTTTCCCGTCTTTGGGCCTGGGGGGCAGTGGTGCTCTTGGGATTGACCGCCCTGTGGGGAGAGACTGTGGGCGGGGCCAAGGCCTGGCTGACCGTGTGCGGGCTGCGCTTTCAGCCCGTGGAGCTGGCCAAGGTTTTCCTGGTGCTCTATTTGGGTAAGGGCATCAGCCAAGGCCGTCCCCTGTGGGAGCTGTTGAGTTTTGTGGGCAGTTTTCTCCTGCTGTCGGCCTGGCAGAGGGATTTGGGTCCGGCGGTGTTAGTTCTTCTAGTTTTCAGCTGGCTGGTGCTCCAGCATTCTTTTGCCTGGTACAAGCTGCTGGGCCTGGCCGGGATCCTCTTGGCGGGGTTTTGGGGAGCCGTGCAGCTCTTTTCCCACGTGCAGAGCAGAGTACTAGCTTGGCTGGCACCTTGGGAGTATCTGGACAGCAAAGGATACCAGGTGGTGCAGGGGTTATTTGCCCTCCGCGCCGGGGGGCTGGTGGGGCAGGGCTTAGGCCAGGGGCTGGTTCATGTGATTCCCCAGGGGCACACCGATTACATCTTTGCCATTTTAGGAGAAGAGCTGGGCTTTTTCGGCCTCTGCGCCGTACTGCTCTGCTATTTCAGTTTGGCCTTTTGGGCCGTGCGCCTTCTGCAGGATTTGGCGGGAGCAGAGCAGCTGACCGGCCTGGGCTTGACTCTGCTCTTGCACGGGCAGGTGTTTTTGGTGGTGGGCGGCATTCTCCGTCTACTGCCCTTCTCCGGGATGACCCTGCCCTTTGTCAGCTACGGCTCCACTTCCCTCACGGTACAGTTCTGGATGCTGGGGTTGATGGCAGGCCTAAGCAGGGGAGGAGGAGCCGAGCGGTGCGCAGAACCTTCCTGACCCTGGCAGTTCTTTATGGTATGATGTTAGTTGGTGTCTTTTACTGGCAGCTCTGTGCCGATTTGGCCCACCATCCCGCTAACCCCCGTTACTATCTGGTTTTTCAAAGGGAACGGGGTTCCATCTTGGATCGACAGGGGAGGGTGTTGGCCCATTCTGCCTCTTTCGAGGACGGTTACCAGCGCCGCTATGCGGCCGAATCCCTCTCCCCTGTGGTGGGTTACTTCCACGAACGCTACGGGTTGACGGGGTTGGAGAGGCTCTATCAAGGGGAGCTCAGTGCAGGACGCAGTCTGCTGACCACCCTGGACCTGGAGCTCCAGAAAAAGGCAGCAGAACTCCTGCAGGGCTCAGCCGGTGCTGTGGTAGCCCTGCGTCCCGAAAGCGGCGAGGTACTGGCGCTGGTTTCCCTGCCTTGTCTGGACGGTAACGCCATGGATGAAAACTGGCCAGATTACCTGGCCGATCTGCGAAGTCCTTTTCTGAACCGGGCCACCCACGGACTGTATCCCCCGGGCTCTGTGGTCAAACCCATTGTCTACGCAGCGGCCGTGGCCGAAGGAGCAGCGCAGGCCGGGGAGACTTGGTTGGACCAAGGCCTGATTCAGCTGCCGGGGGGCGCTGTGCGCAACTATGGCGCCAAGGCCCATGGAGAGATTACCCTGGATCAGGCGCTGGCCTACTCTTCCAACGTGGTGTTTGCCGAGCTTGCCGCGGAGCTGGGACCTACTGTCTTGGACTATTTCCGCCGGTTCGGTTTGGGTGAACCCCCTGATTTTGAGTTGGGCGGCCATCAAGGCTCTGTTCCGGAAGCAACCCTTTCTACCTACCACGCCGCGCAGCTGGGCATCGGCCAAGGAGAACTGTTGGTAACCCCTCTGCAGATGGCCCAAGTGGCCGCGGCCCTGGCTAACGGAGGGGTGCTCATGCGTCCATTTGTAGTGCAGGAGGTGCGGGGAGGTTGGCGCCTGCGCCAGATAACGCGGCCTACGGTCCTGGGCGAGCTTGTGCCTTGGACAGTGGCGGAGCAGGTGAAAAGGGCTATGGTTCTAGCGGCCCAAGAAGGGACGGCCAGGACCAAGTTCAGTGAACAGTTCAGCTACGCGGGGAAGACGGGAACCGCCCAGCTAGGTTCAGTCCCGGATCACTCTTGGTTTATCGGTTTTGCCCCGCCGCAGGCCCCCCAAATTGCCGTGGCTGTGGTGGTGGAACACGGGGGAACAGGCGCGGAGGCGGCAGCCCCCATCGGAGTGGAGCTCATGTTCCAGGCTGTGCAGATGAGTGAGTAAGGCTAGAGGGTGAGATTATGGTTGGAGAGACGCTGGCCAGTCGCTATGAAATATTGGAAAAGGTAGGCGATGGGGGCATGGCCTTGGTGTACAGCGCCAAGGACCAGCTGCTCAGCCGCGTAGTCGCGGTGAAGATCCTGCGCTCTCAATTCGCCGACGACGAGCAGTTTGTGGAGCGTTTCCGGCGCGAGGCCAGGTCCGCTGCGAGTCTTTCCCATCCCAATATTGTGAATATCTACGATGTGGGTCAGCAGGGCAGTATCCATTACATCGTTATGGAATATGTACAGGGCACCAACCTCCATGATCTCATTCGGGAGCACGGCCAGTTTCCCCAAGAGTTCATTGTGAGTGTGGGTAAGCAGATCGCCATGGCTCTAGCCCATGCCCATTACCACGGCATCATCCATCGGGATATTAAGCCGCACAACATCCTTATTACCGAGGAGGGGCGGGTTAAGGTCACGGATTTTGGCATTGCCCAGGCCATGTCGGCTACCAATTTGACCCAAACGGGCATGGTGCTTGGTTCGGTCCGCTATTTTTCCCCAGAGCAGGCCAAGGGCGCAGCGGTGCAGGCCGCAAGCGATCTTTACTCCCTGGGGATTGTGCTGTACGAAATGATAACCGGCCAGCCTCCCTTTAGGGGAGAGTCGGCCATTGCCATCGCCCTGCAGCAAATACAGGATACGCCGGAACCCTTGCGTAATCTTCGTCCTGAGCTCGATGCCGAGCTGGAGGATTTAGTGCTTAAGCTGTTGAGTAAGGATCCCAAAGATCGCCCCCGCAGTGCTGAAGAAGTGGTGCGCATTTTCCAGCGCATAGAACGCCGCCTCACTGTGGTTACTGACGTGGAGGGCGATGTGGATCAAACTCTGCCGCTGCCGCCGGTAGATCTCGTTGGGAAAGGGGGCTGGGGCTTGGCCCGGTCGAAGAGGAAGCAAAGCAAAAAGAAGCAGAGCAAAAAGGAACCCCGCAAGCGATCTAAAGCACTGGTAGTTCTCGTCATTTTCTTAGTGCTGGGGGCCCTAACCTACGCGGCAGTGCGCATCATCCCGGAAGTGTTGTTCCCAGATGATGTGCGGGTGCCTGATATTGTGGGTTTGCACGAGATGGAAGCGCTCCGGGTGCTCAGGGATGTGGACCTGGTCTTGAAGGTAGATCAGCGCATGTTCGACAATGAAGTGCCCGCGGGCTATATTATCAGCCAGGATCCCCTGCCGGGACGGATGGTCAAGCAGTACAGGGACGTCCTGGTTCGGGTGAGCCAGGGGCCGGAGGAAGTGGAGATGCCTTCCTTCCTGGGTATGACACTCCGCGAAGCCAAGGTGGCTTTGACCCAAGCAGGGTTCGTGGAAGGGGAGAGTGAAGAGGTCTACGATCCTGAAGCGCGGCCGGGAATCGTCCTGGAACAGCGTCCTGAGCCGGGGGAAATCGTGGCCAAAGGGACGGCGGTAAGCCTGGTGTTGAGCAAAGCGGCCGAGCCCTTTGCCCTCCCGGATTTCCGCGGACAGGATTTCGAGCTGGTTAAGCAGCAGCTGAGCAGCCTTGGGCTGCCGCTGGGTAATTCCTGGCCGGAGTACAGCACCATTTACCCCGCGGGCCGGGTGATTGAACAGAACCCAGCACCTGGGAGCTTGGTGGAGCAGGGCTGGCCCATCGATTTTGTCTATTCCCAAGGGGCTCCTGTTCCCCCTGCCGAAGAACCTGAAGTGGAGAAGACCCCAGAGGAAACCCAGTGGATCCAAGAAAACCTCTGGAGTACAAAAGAAGTGACCATCGACGTTCCTCCAGGGCCCAGTCAGGAGATTGTCATTTTGGTAATCGATGATTTTGGAGCCCGTGAGGTCTATCGGGAAACCCACAAAGGGGGCACCAGAGTGGTGCGCACCATTCAGGGCCGTGGGAAAGATGCCCGTTTCCAGGTTTATCTTGGTGGAAGGCAGTTCTTGGATCGAGCTTTTCAGGAGTGAGATATGAGGGAAGGTATTATTGTCAAAGGACTTGGGGGCCGCTACGAGGTGGAAACGGCCCAGGGGCGGCTCCAGTGCACGCTCAGGGGCAAGCTGCGCTTGTCAGTGGAAAGGGTGTTGGTTGGTGATCGGGTAGAGGTTTCCGTGGACAGCTCCGGCACGGCTGTGGTGGAACGCATCCTGCCCCGCAGAAATGAGCTTGTCCGCCCGCCTGTGGCCAACATCGATCAAGTGCTGGTGGTGTTCGCTGCCCAGCGGCCCGCGCCCAACTTAACGCTCTTGGATCGCATTTTGGTCCAAGCCGAGCTTCTGGGCCTTGAGAGCGTGGTGGTGGTGAACAAGGCCGACTTGGACAGGCCTGGCGCGCAGCAGCTGCAGTCCATTTACGGGGCCATTCCCTACCGAACCATTATTACCAGTACCAAGACCTTGGAAGGTATTACTGAGCTGCGGCAGGCCCTGCAAGGGAAAACCAGCGTGCTGGCTGGTCCTTCAGGGGTAGGCAAGTCTTCGCTGCTCAATGCCTTGAATCCGGCTTTGCGGCTTGAGACCGGTGAGGTGAGTACCAAGATCCAGCGGGGCAAGCACACAACGCGCCGGGTGGAGCTCTTAGCCGTTGACCAGGGATATGTTGCGGACACCCCGGGGTTTTCCCAGCTGTATTTGGAACCTGGACAGGCAGAACGCTTGCAGTTCGCTTTTCCCGAGTTCCTCCGCTACCGGGAAGAGTGCCGGTTCCGGGGCTGCCTGCACCGCCAGGAGCCCGATTGCGCAGTGTTAAAAGCCCTGGAGCGCGGGGAGATCGCGCCCAGCCGCCACGCCCATTACCTCCTCTTTTTGGAAGAAGTTGCCCCCCGCTACTAGAAAGGAGCGTTTGCTTTGAATCGACGCATCAGTGCATCCATCTTGGCCGCGGATTTTTGCCGCCTAGGGGCCGAACTGGCTCGGGTGAGCAATGCCGATCTGATCCACTTCGATGTGATGGATGGGCACTTTGTACCTAATATAAGTTTTGGACTACCGGTGATCGAGGCAGTGAGCCGCTGCACCGAGGTTCCCCTGGATGTGCACCTCATGATTGAACAACCAGAACGCTACCTAGATGCCTTCGCGGCAGTGCAACCCGAGATCATCACCGTCCACTATGAAGCGGTGGTTCACCTGCAGAGCACGCTGCGCCGCATTAGGGAACTAGGCTGTAAAGCAGGGGTATCCCTGAATCCCCACACCCCCTTGGAGGGGCTGCGCTACGTGCTGGATGATCTGGATCTCATCTTGATCATGACCGTGAATCCAGGGTTTGGAGGACAGCAGTTCATCCCTGCCATGCTGGGGAAAATTCGCGACTGTCGGGAACTGATCAGCGGCAGGCCCATTGAGATCCAGGTGGACGGGGGAGTGAGTCTGGAGAACATTTCCCGCCTGGCGGAAGCCGGCGCCACCAACTTTGTGGCCGGTTCGGCCATCTTCCAAGCGCCAGATCCCGCAGCCTACATCTCCCAAATGCGGTCCGCCTAAAAAGGTAAGCTCGCTTACCTTTTTTTTGCCGTCATTTGGCATAAAAGTACTCCCTAACGGTTGACAAGTCTGATAATTCACTGTATTATTGGAGTAAACTGAGCAGACGGCTGAACGCATCACATTACAGAAAGGAGGGTTGACCATTTTTCTTCAACAATCGATCACCACAAAAAAAACCACCTCCCTGGGCAAAGGAACAGCTCCGCGTTCGCCTGCGCGGAAGCCATAAGTTCGCCGACTGCTCAGTAAGGGCGTTGGGAAAAGCATCCTGGTCTGCGGGATGCTTTTCCTCGCAGCAGACCAACTTCGCGGCAGGTATTTCCCGGGCGAAGTAGAAGAAATAAACATAATATAAATGCAGATGAGTTCCGCTAGGGGTGCTTATGAGCTGAGACGGGTCCGACTGGATCCGAACCCTCCGAACCTGTTTGGGTAATTCCAGCGTAGGGAAGCGGCAGTGGGGACATGGACCGCTGCGCGTCCATGTTTTTCTTTAAGTACCCCGGAATGCGGACGAAAAACAGCATTTCGGGAGGTTGATACTATGCGCAACAAGAACATTCAGGTGATGGTGGAGACGGCGGTGCTGGTGGGAGCGGCCCTGCTCCTTTCGGAAGTGAGGCTGTTTCGGGCTCCCCAGGGCGGTAGTGTCTCCCTGGAGATGCTGCCCATCTTTGTGCTGGCCTTTCGGCGCGGAGGGCCCGCGGGAATTGTGGGCGGAGCGCTCTTGGGACTGCTGCAGATAGTCTTGGGAGGCTACTATGTGCACCCGGTGCAGATCATCCTCGACTATCCCGCTTCTTTCATGGTCCTGGGCGTGGCCGGCTTTGGTATCCTGAAGCGGGTGCGCTGGCTGGGTGTGGCGGCCGGAAGCCTGCTGCGCTTGATCGTTCACGTTATCTCTGGGGTGGTCTTCTTTGCAGAATACGCGCCTGAAGGTAGTTCTGTGCTGGGCTACTCCTTGGCCTATAATCTTTGGTACATGGTGCCCAGTGCCATTTTAAGCGGCCTGATCATCATGGTTCTAGAGAGGCGGAGGGAGATCTTTGAACCTCGCTATTAACAGCGTTGCCGCGCTCATTCTTGCCGCCGGGGACGATGTGCCCCGGCAGCCCCCTCCGGGGATCGGGGAAAACACCCTGATCATCTGTGCCGATGGGGGAGGGCAGCTGGCCCGCAGGTGGGGCTTACAACCCCAGATCATTATCGGCGATTTGGACTCTTTGGGGGAAGGGGATCAAAACTACTGGCGCAACCGGGGCGTGTCCTTTAAAACCGCGCCGGCGCGCAAAGACCAAACCGATGTGGAACTGGCCGTGGACTATGCTTTGAATAGGGGGGCGGCCAGGATTACCCTCATTGGCGGGTGGGGCAGCCGCATCGACCATTCCTTAGGCAATGTGGAACTGCTCTACCGCTTGGCCCTGTTGGGAGTAGAGAATCAGCTCCTCACAAGCACGCACGTGCTCAGTGCCTTCTGCGGCAGTGTGCGCCGCCGGGTAAGGCCAGGGAGCCTGGTGTCTTTGGTGCCCCTAACCCCAGTGGTTAGGGGAGTGGCAACGGAGGGACTTGGCTATCCCTTGAAGGGCCACGATCTCCATAAAGGAAGCACCTTCAGTATCAGCAACTACGCGGTAAGGGGAGAAGTATCGGTGGAGATTGCCCAAGGAGTGCTGCTGATAGTGTGCCAAGCATAAAAATACCCCTGGGCCTTTCCGGGCCTAGGGGCTAACTTATGCACGCTTCCGGGGATAGGTCTACAGAGCCCGCTGCACTTTTCCGCTCTTGAGACAGCGTGTGCAGACGTAAGCCCTTCTGGGGCTGCCTTGGAAGATGATGCGAGCTCTTTGCAAATTGGGTTTCCAGGTGCGGCGGTTTTTGTTTTCGGCGTGGCTGCGCAGGTTGCCGGTCACCGTACCCTTGTCGCAGATAATGCACCTTCTTGCCATGTTTCCTACCCCCTTTTGACACGATTTCAGTAACGCTATTTCATTTTAGCACAGGGCTTTTTCAAATGCAAGGAGGAATGCGGAATTCACCGCCAAGATAAAATCCTTGACAAGCAGGGGTCAAATGGGTAGAATAGGGATGATAGCGATGGACCATTTTGGTAATGGTGTGGAGAGGGGGACTATAGTGGCCCAAGAAATCCAAGGCCAGTATGGCAAAATCTTTATTCACGAAGGAGTAATCGCCACCGTTTCCGGTCTGGCGGCCATGGAGTGCTATGGCCTTGTCGGTATGGCCCCGCGCAACATCCAAGAGGGACT
>JAKOTU010000047.1 GCA_029776155.1 Bacillota bacterium
GTCATACCCACCAACCCCGTGCACCTCTTTGGGCTAACCACCACCAGCGCCTTCGATCTGCTTTCCTTGGTCGTGGCCTTCGTATTCTTGACGGGGCTTCAGCTTTTCATAGTAAAGAGCAAATGGGGGCTTGCCATAAGGGCAGCGGCCTTTGACCTCAAAACGGCAGGCCTCATGGGGATAAACGTGAACCTGCTCATATCCATAGTGTTTTTTGTGGCGGGAGTGCTGGCGGCGGTGGGCGGCATATTTTTGTCCGTACGCTACACCCTCTATCCGCAGCTCGGCGGCATCACCATAAAGGCCTTCGTGGCAGCCGTGGTGGGGGGTCTTGGGTCCCTTCCCGGGGCGGTCGTGGGAAGCCTGATTCTCGGGCTTGCCGAGATGCTGACGGCAGGGTTCATATCAAGCCAGCTTCGAGACCTGGTCGTCTTTTCCCTTTTGGTGATAACGCTTCTGGTGAAGCCTACCGGGCTTTTCGGCAAAAAGCCCACGGAAAAGGTGTGAGGAGGATGGATGTATGGGCTACATTGGCGGAATAATCATCCTTCTGTGCATAAACTCCATAGCGGTCATGGGCGTATCGCTGCTCACGGGCTTTACGGGCATATTTAGCCTGGGACATGCCGCCTACATGGCCCTTGGTGCCTACACGGCAGGCATCCTGACCGTCGAACACGGCGTCCACTGGTTTTTGGCGATACTTGCGGGGGGGCTTCTTGCCATGGTCGTGGCCTACCTCATAGGCATACCGACCTTGAAGCTGATGGGCGACTACTACGCCATAGCCTCCATTGGCCTGGTTGAGTCCATCAGGCTTATCCTGGAAAACTGGCAGTCGGTGACTCGCGGTGCCAGAGGTTACCCCGGCATTGAGGGCTTCACCACCCTGCCTGTGGCGGTGGCCTTCTTTTTGGTGATGGCCATCGTCATGGTACACCTGATAAACAGCCGTTACGGCAGGGCCTTCAAGGCCTGTCGCGACGATTACCTGGCCGCCTCCCTTCTGGGGTACAACACGGCCCGCTATAGGGTCTTGAGCCTGGCC
>JAKOTU010000059.1 GCA_029776155.1 Bacillota bacterium
CATCCCGAAGGGGAAGCCCATCAAGTCCTTCAGCGCAGACCACATCCAAAGAGCTGAGACCTTGGTGAATAACCTACCTCGGAAGATCTTGGGTTACCGCACACCGTTGGAGCTCTTCCAGGAGGAACTATCGAAGCTGGACGCAACTGTGAAATGCTTTATAGAACGGGTTTCTGGCTAGCCGTTGCATTTGCTATTGCACTTTAGAAAGGATTGGTACCACAGGCCGCTGTCTTTGATGATTCGTTTTTGGGTCGCGAAGTCCACATACACGATGCCGAACCGGCGCTCGTAACCAAAGGACCACTCGAAGTTATCCAGCAGCGACCAGAGGAAGTAGCCTTTGAGGGGGACGCCCGCGGCTATAGCCTCAGCCGCTTGGGCAACATGCTGTTCTAAATAGGCAATCCTCTCCGGATCATGCACCCGGCCCTGCTCCACCCGGTCGGGGTATGCAGCCCCGTTTTCGGTGATGTAGAGGGGCAGGGGGCCGTAGTCTTGGTGTACCCGCAGCAGCAGATCATACAGGCCGCGGGGATAGACCTCCCAGCCCATGTGGGTAACAGGGCCCCGGGGCGGCAGAGCGCGGTAACCGCCCTGGCCATCTGCCTGGACGATGCCCCGGCTGTAGTAGTTGATGCCCAGAAAGTCCAGGGGCGCTGAAATTAGGTCGAAATCCCCCAGCTGGATTGCGGGCGCCACGCCGGTCAAAAACTCGGGCATATCCTGGGGATAAAAACCTTTCAAGAGGGGATCCAAGTACCAGCGGTTCTGGAATCCATCCGCCTTTCTGGCTGCTTCCCTATCCCCCGGGCTGTCCGCTGCGGGATACTGGGGAGATAGGTTGAGGGTAATGCCGATTTCGCCAGGTAGGTTCATCCCCCGGAAGGCCTGCAGCGCCAGTCCGTGGGCCAGCAGCAGATGATGGGCTGCCCGGAGGTACCAGTTGAGATCGCTTTTGCCCGGCGCATGGACACCGCTGCCGTAACCTAAGTAAGCGGAACACCAGGGCTCATTGAGGGTAATCCACAGCCTGACCGCATCCCCCAGTTCTCCGAACACCGTTGCCGCGTAGTCCTGGAAATGGCGGGCCGTATCCCGGTTGAGCCAGCCTCCCTGATCCTCCAGGGCCTGGGGCAGATCCCAGTGGTAAAGCGTGGCCGCCGGTTCGATTCCACTGCTTAAAAGCTCTTCCACCAAGCGCTTGTAGAAATCCAGCCCCCTGTGATTGACCTGGCCTTTACCGGTGGGATAGATGCGGGGCCAGGCTATGGAGAAGCGATAGCTGTCCACCCCCAGCTCCTTCATGAGGGCCACGTCTTCCTTGTACAGGTGATAATGGTTGCAGGCTGTATCTCCAGTATGTCCGTTGAGCACCTTACCGGGAGTTCTGCTGAAACGGTCCCAAATGGACTCTCCCCGTCCATCCTCGTGGGCTGCCCCTTCGATCTGGTAGGAAGCGGTGGCCACTCCCCATTTGAAATCCTGTGGAAATTTCATGCTGCCCCTCCTTTCGCCTCATAGTTCGCTGTGCGCCCGCCTTTTCCTTTCCATAATAAAGCACGGCATGGCCTGGGCCATACCGTGCCTTGCTGCTTGCCTAGCGCTTGATGTTGTAAAAAGCCTTGCGGCCGGCGTATTCCGCCACCACATCCAGTTCCTCTTCAATGCGCAGGAGCTGATTGTACTTAGCCACCCGATCCGTCCGGCTGGGTGCGCCTGTTTTGATCTGGCCGGCATTCACGGCCACAACCAGGTCGGCGATGGTGGTGTCTTCCGTCTCACCGGAACGGTGCGACACAATCGCGGTGTAGCCTGCCCGCTTAGCCATTTCAATGGCCCGCAGAGTCTCGGTGAGGGTACCAATCTGGTTCAACTTGATCAGGATGGAGTTGGCTACGCCTTGGGCAATACCCTTGCTCAGGCGCTCCGTGTTGGTGACGAAGAGGTCGTCGCCCACCAGCTGCACCTTGTCCCCGGTGGCTTCCGTGAGCTTCTTCCAGCCTTCCCATTCATCTTCAGAGAGGGCGTCCTCAATGGAGATAATGGGATACTTCTCCACCAGACCTTTGTAGAAGGCGATCATCTCATCGGTATCCAGCACCTTGCCTTCACCCTCGAGATGATATTTGCCGTCTTTGAACAGCTCAGTGGCGGCCACGTCCAGGGCAATGAACACATCTTGGCCCGGTTTGTAGCCGGCCCGCTCGATGGCTTCGATGATCACCTGGATGGCTTCTTCGTTGGACTGCAGATTGGGAGCAAAGCCGCCCTCATCGCCCACCGCGGTGTTCAAACCCTTTTCCTTAAGCACAGCCTTGAGATTGTGGAACACCTCGGCGCCCATGCGCAGAGCTTCCTTAAAGCTCTCGGCGCCCACGGGCATGATCATGAACTCTTGAATATCCACGTTGTTATCGGCATGGGCCCCACCGTTGAGGATGTTCATCATGGGCACAGGCAGCTGCGAGGCAGCTACGCCGCCGATGTAGCGGTAAAGGGGCAGGCCCAGGAAGTTGGCGGCGGCATGGGCCACAGCCAGGGATACGCCCAGGATGGCGTTGGCGCCCAACTTGCCCTTGTTGGGGGTGCCGTCCAGTTCGATCATGAGCTCGTCAATGCCGATCTGATCCGTTACATCCCAGCCGATGAGCTCGGGGGCAATGATCTCTTCCACATTCTGCACGGCCTTCTGGACACCTTTGCCCAGGTAACGGGACTTATCTCCATCGCGCAGCTCCACCGCTTCAAAAGCGCCTGTGGACGCTCCAGAGGGAACGATGGCCCGGCCCGAAATACCGTCGGCCAAAATTACTTCCACTTCAACTGTGGGGTTGCCGCGGGAATCCAGAACTTCCCTGGCTATTACATCATTGATAATCATTTTTATCTCCTCCTCACAATTAGACTCTGCCCGGTCATTTCCGGGGGCTGAGGTATGCCCATGAGATCCAGAATAGATGGGGCCAGATCTGCTAGGATGCCACTTTTGAGAGTGCAGTCTTCCGGTGCGTTAAACAGCCAGATGGGCACCAAGTTGCTGGTGTGGGCGGTGTGGGGTTCACCCGTTTCCGGGTCCACCATCTGCTCGGCGTTCCCGTGATCGGCCGTGATAATGGCCACACCCTCCATCTCCTTGAGGGCCTCCAGTACCTTGCCCAAACCGGTGTCCACCGCTTCCACAGCCTTGATGGCGGCTTCCATAACTCCGGTATGGCCTACCATGTCGCAGTTGGCATAGTTCAGCACGATCAAGTCGAATTTGCCCTTGCGGATTTCCTCCACTACCCGCTCCGTCACTTCCGGGGCGCTCATCTCCGGCTGCAGATCATAGGTGGGCACCTTGGGTGAGGGCACCAAAATCCGCTCTTCGCCGGGGAAGGGAGTCTCCAACCCGCCATTGAAGAAGAAGGTGACGTGGGCGTACTTTTCCGTTTCGGCAATGCGCAGCTGGGTTTTGCCCAGACTGGCCAGATACTCGCCAAGGGTGTTTTTCAGGTCTTGGGGAGCAAAGGCGAAGGGGAGATCCAGCTCCGCATCGTACTGGGTCATAGTGGCGAAGAAGATGTCCAGCTTCTTGCCGCGATCGAAACCTTGGAACTCGTCGTTGGTCATGGCCCAGGTAATCTCCCGGGCCCTGTCGGCCCGGAAGTTGAAGAAGAGCACGCTGTCTCCGTCTTGAATGGGCCCCACGGGCAGTCCATTTTCCACAATTACCCTGGGCACCACAAACTCGTCGGTCTCTCCTTGGGCGTAGGCCTCCTGAATAGCCGCGGCACTGCTGGTGGCAGTGGGGCCCTGGCCGAGCATGGCCAGGTAAGCCTTCTGCACCCGATCCCAGCGCTTATCTCGGTCCATGGCGTAATACCGTCCGGAGATGGAAGCAATTCTGCCTACCCCGATCTGTCTGATCTGTTCCTCCAAGGCAGCTAAGTACTCATGGGCGCTGGAAGGAGGCACATCGCGGCCATCGAGAAAGGCATGGACGAACACCTTCTGGAGTCCGTGCTGTTTGGCCATCTTAAGCAGGGCATAAAGATGCTCCGAGTGGCTGTGCACTCCCCCAGGGGATACCAGGCCTAAAAGGTGCAGAGCTCCGCCTGTTTTCTTGGGGTGCTCCATGGCTTCCACTAAAGTGGGGTTGTTGAAAAAGTCTCCCTCGGCAATGGCTTTGGAAATACGCACCACATCTTGGTAGACAATGCGTCCCGCGCCGATGTTCAGATGGCCCACGTTGGAGTCGCCCATCTGCCCATCCATCAGCCCCACGCTTCCCCCTGAAGCGGAGAGCACACTGTGGGGCACGTTGCTGTACAGCCAGTCCACGGTGGGCGTGCGGGCTGCCTTCACTGCATTGCCCTCCACATGCTCACTGAGGCCAAAGCCGTCGAGGATAATTAACGCTGTTGGTTTCTTCATGGTGATTCCACCTCCGGGAACAGCTGCTGAGATCACTTGGTTCTTAGTACTGTACAATGGCTGCAAAGCTGTTCGCTTCTAAGCTTGCCCCGCCTACCAAAGCACCATCGATCTCAGGTTGTTCCATAAATTCTTTAATGTTCCCAGGTTTCACGCTGCCGCCGTATTGAATCCGGACCTGTTGGGCCAGCTCAGCACCGTAGAGCTCCGCCAAGGTGCTGCGGATTCTGCCAATGGTCTGATTGGCATCATCGGCGTTGCAGTATTCACCCGTGCCAATGGCCCAGACGGGTTCATAGGCGATAACCACCTGGGTCAGCTGTTCGGGGGCAACTCCCGCTAAAGCACGGGTAGTCTGGGTCACCACCACATCTTCCGTCTTGCCGGTGCGGCGCTCTTCCAGGGTTTCGCCCACGCATAAAATGGGCTTGAGCCCAGTACTCAGCGCCTTGAGCACCTTCTGGTTGATCAGCTCGTCATCTTCCTTGAAGATCTGCCGCCGTTCGGAGTGACCCAGAATGACGTACTCACAGCCCACATCCAGCAGCATCCCCGGAGAAATCTCGCCGGTAAAGGCTCCTTGGTCTTCGAAATACATGTTCTGCGCACCCAGCTTAACCTTGGTTAGACCCAAGGCACTGAGGGCAGCCAGGCTGGTAAAAGGTGCACAAATGACCACTTCCACAGGGCTGTCTTTGACCTTGTCTTCCAGCTTACGCGCGGTTTCCACGGCCTCGCCCACGTTTTTGTGCATCTTCCAGTTGCCTGCGATGATGGGTGTACGCATAGCTTCACCTCAATTACTTGTCGTCTAAAGCTGCTACTCCCGGCAGCACCTTGCCTTCCAGGAACTCCAGGGAAGCTCCGCCGCCTGTGGAAACGTGGGTCATCTTGTCCGCCAAGCCCATCTGCTCCACCGCCGCGGCCGAGTCGCCGCCGCCGATGATGGTTACGGCCGAGGAATCAGCCAAAGCCTGGGCCACAGCCTTGGTGCCATGGGCGAAGGCTTCAAACTCGAATACTCCCATGGGCCCATTCCAGACCACGGTGCCGGCATTTTTCACAGCTTCACTAAACAGTTTAGCAGTTTCGGGGCCAATATCCAAGCCCTCCCAGTCCGCTGGGATATCCGAAATGGCTACCACTTTATGCTCGGCATCGGGGGCGTATTCTTTAGCCACAACCACATCAACAGGAAGGAGCAACTTCACGCCTTTTTCTTCGGCCGCTGCCATGATCTGGCGGCAGAACTCCAGGCGTTCTTCATCTAACAGGGATTTCCCGATTTCATACCCTTGCGCCTTGAGGAAGGTGTAGGCCATACCGCCGCCGATAATCAGCGTA
This sequence comes from Bacillota bacterium, assembly GCA_029776155.1. GTDB lineage: Bacteria > Bacillota > Limnochordia > Darwinibacteriales > Darwinibacteriaceae > DTU010. The sequence goes on from JAKOTU010000059.1 coordinate 5,764, forward strand.
TCCACCTTGTTCAGCAGAGCTTCGATCACGCCGATCTTATCCTTCACCTTGGCCCCGCCTAAAATGGCCACAAAGGGACGCTTGGGATCTTCCACTGCACCACCCAAGAACTCCAGCTCCTTCTCCATGAGGAAGCCGGAAACGGCGGGCAGGTAAGCGGCCACGCCGGTTGTGGAGGCATGGGCCCGGTGGGCTGTGCCAAAGGCATCGTTGACATAGATGTCCCCAAAAGCGGCCAAAGCTTTGGCAAATTCGGGCTCGTTTTCGGTCTCGGCAGCATGGAAGCGTACGTTTTCCAGCAGGAGCACTTCGCCCGGCTGCAGCTTAGCCACGGCCTCTTCCACTTCCGGCCCAATGCAGTCGTTAACCTTCTGCACAGGCTGACCCAGAAGCTCGCTGAGGCGTTTGGCAATAGGATCTAGGCGAAAAGCATCATCGGGCTTGCCCTTGGGCCGTCCGAAGTGGGACATGAGGATCACTTTGCCGCCTGCTTCCAGCACATACTTGATAGTGGGCAGGGCTGCCCTAATCCTTTTATCGTCAGTAATCACGCCGTCCTGCATGGGCACGTTGAAGTCGACGCGCATCAATACCCTCTTGTCCTTCAAGTCCACATCGCGCACTGTTTTCTTGGCCATATGCATCCTCCTTTGCGGATGGAATCCCCCAAGAAGGGGGATTCCAGGTTAGTTTTGCTCTACTTGCGGGACTCCATGTAGCGGATGAGGTCCACAACCCGCATGGAGTAACCCCACTCGTTGTCGTACCAGGCCACAACCTTGAGCATGTTCTCGCCCATGGTCTTGGTCAGCTCGGCGTCCACGATGGAAGAGTTGCTGTTGCCCATAAAATCGGTTGAGACCAGGGGCTGCTCTTCGAAGGCCAGGATGCCCTTGAGCTTGCCTTCAGCAGCTTCCTTCAGGGCAGCGTTGGCCGCTTCAGCTGTTACAGGCTTTTCAGTGGTTACTACCAGGTCCACAACGCTCACTGTGGAAACGGGAACGCGCATGGCAAAGCCATCCAGCTTGCCCTTGAGTTCAGGCAGGACCAGACCCACAGCGGCAGCAGCGCCGGTGGTGGTGGGCACGATGTTCATGGCAGCGGCCCGGGCCCTGCGCAAATCCTTATGGGGCAGGTCGAGAATTCTCTGGTCGTTGGTGTAAGCGTGCACCGTGGTCATGAGGCCTTCCTTGATGCCGAAGGTTTCATGGATAACCTTAGCCACAGGGGCCAAGCAGTTGGTGGTGCAGGAGGCATTGGATACTACGTGGTGGTTTGCAGGATCGTATTTGTCTTCATTGACGCCCATGACGATGGTAATATCCTCGTTCTTGGCCGGGGCGGTAATGATCACCTTTTTGGCGCCGGCGTCAATGTGCCACTGGGCCTGATCCCGCTTGCGGAAAATGCCGGTGGACTCCACAACATACTCCACACCCAGCTCGCCCCAGGGAATGTTCTTGGGATCCCGCTCAGCGTAGACCCTAATCTTCTTGCCGTTAACTACGATATAGTCGCCTTCTGCGTACACATCGGCCTGCAGAGTGCCGTGGTTGGTGTCGTACTTGAGCAGATGGGCCAAAGTCGGGGCATCGGTCAGATCGTTGACGGCTACGATTTCAATGTTAGGGTCATTGAGTGCTCCCCGGAATACCAAGCGGCCGATGCGGCCAAAACCGTTAATACCAACTTTGATTGTCATTGTAACTCCCCCTTATTCTATTTCTTTCAGACTCATCAGCCTCCGGGCTACCCCCTCATCGGTGATGCAGACATCGCAATAACCCCTGGACAACACTGCCATTACAGCCCATGCTTTGCTTCTACCACCCCCAACGGCAATGACCAAAGGAATTCTCTCCAGATCCTCCAGGCGCAGCCCCACCGAAGCGGTGTTGCGCACAATCCGGCCCTGGGCGTCGAAGTAACAGCCGAAGGCCTCGCCCACCGCACCGGCGGCAATTAGGTCCATGATGGAAGCATCATCGAAGCCGCGCCGTTTAGCCATTTCTTCCGCTGTGCCGATCCCGTGGAGCAGAATATCTGCCCGGCGGCCCAAAGCAATAACACTGCGGATGCTGGGTTCGCTTAAGATCTGTTCCAAATTGCAGGGGCGCACATCCTCCGGCGCGTGGAGCAGCCGGTAAGTTCCCCCTAGGCCCTCAGCCAGGACCACAGCAATGGAGTTGGACTGGATTTTGATGTCTTCGCCCAACCCGCCCCGCACAGGAACTACGGTCACCCTGCGTCTAACGCCGTGGAGCTTGACAAACTCCGCCATGCTGGCCAAGGTGGTGCCGCCGGAGACGGCGATGATCTGACCGTCCTTCAGTACCTCGCAGAGGTATTCCCCGGCAGTCCTGGCCAGTTCCCGCTTGGCAGCAGGATCCTTGTCGCAGTCTCCGGGTACGATGATCATTTTCTGCACACCGAGGGCTGCCGCCAGTTTCTGTTCCAGCTGCTCCAGGCCGTAAGCCTCCCTGACCACATCCTGCAGCACCAGGAAAACCTGGTCGCCTTCGGAGGTGAGCTTAACGCCCAGGGAAGTGGTGTGCACCAAGCCCTGTTCCCGCAGTACGTCCAGTTCGCTGCGAATCACCCGCTCCGTCAGGCCCACCTGCGCGGCAATAAACCTGCGCCCAATAGGTCCTTGGTTACGGATAATCCTGAGCAGACGGTACCGCCGCTCCAACAGCTCCGCCAGTTCCGGCACGAGCTGCCGCAGGGCATTGTAACGGTCCATGGTCGGACACCCCTCCTCCGGGACGTTTCGTGACCCACCGGGGTTTATTTTGTCCCGGCCCAGTTATCCTATTCTTTTCCTGCTGCCAATTCCCTCCACAGACTTGTTAAGAGTTGGAGTGCAATTTGTCAAGTTGTCGCGCCTTTTCCCTAATCTGCCTGAGGCGGTAGTTTACACCAGATTTGCTCAGTTTGGGCTTCATCATCTCCCCCAGCTCCTGCAGTGAAGCATAGGGATGTTCCCGGCGCAGGCGGGCCACTTCCCGCAGTTTCGGGGGCAGCTCTTCCAAACCGATCACCGCATCGATCAGTTCAATATCCTCCAATTGGGCCAACGCTGCCCTGACCGTCTTGTCCACATTAGCCGTCTCGCAGTTCACCAAGCGGTTCACTTGGTTGCGCATTTCTTTCATAATGCGCACGTTTTCAAAGTGGAGCAGGGCGCTGTGGGCTCCCATGAGGCCGAGCAATGAGGCAATCTGCCCCCCATCTTTCATGTACACCACCAGCGAACCCTTCCTCTCCGTAAGGCCCGCCTCCAGATCCAGGGCAGCGATGGTGGCCAGGATTTTGCCGGCCACCCGGCTCTGTTCCGTGGAAATCTCCAGGTGATAGGTGCGCTCGGGATTGGTAATGGACCCGCCGCTCAGAAAAGCTCCCCGCAGATAAGCTCGGCGGCAGCACCTTTTGCGGGGCACATCACTACCGTCCAGGACACTCTGATCCTTAAGATCCTGATAGACTTGTCCCGCGTGCTGGCGCCCTAAAACCCGAACAGTGCAGATCTGGGAGCGCCGGGAGCGCGACTTGACCACCAGCACTTGGGTGGGCAGGTTTGGATAGAGCCCCTTGAGCATGATCAGAATCTTCCTGGCCACATACGGCCAAGAAGTGTTAAAATCCAAAACCTGGTTCTGCCTGCCCAGCAGAAAACCACTCATTTCATAAAAAGCGCTCAGCTCAGCCAGCCGGCAGCAGCGAGCATTGGGAATCACCCTGGCCAGCTCTTGACGGGTATCATCGGAAAAGGCCATTCTCTTCGCTCCCTTCTCTCCCCAGGATCCACACCCTAACCCGCCACTTCTGAAATTCGGCCCGGACGATCACGGGCCACTCCAGGCTGTTGCGGAACTTAAAATCGGTGTAGGGCCAGGCCACGGCAGCATCCATGCCGTGCTTGATATAACTGGGGGCAATGGAGTGGATGCGGCGCTCCACAATCTCCAGCCCAGCTAGGCGCACCGCGTTGTATAATGTAGTGGATGTCTGGCAGACTCCGCCCCCCACTCCAGGCACCACCGCCTCCCCTAAGATGATGGGGGCATTGCGGTATCCTTTTTCCGGCGTGCGCTCCCCCACCACCTCATTAAAAGAAAAGACCTCGCCGGGCATGACGATGGTGTTGTTGATGGCCTGGAGGGATAGGCGGATGTTGTGCACCCGGTCGGGACTGCCCATGAGGGGTGTAGAAAAGTCGCCGAGCACCTCAGTGAGCTGGGCCAGATGTTCGGTGCGGAAAAGGGGCACCACCGGGATACCGCGCAGATCCAGCTTGGTGTGGGCTGGGGCGGTAATAACCTCCTGCACTACGGCATCCACATCAAAATATACCCCTTCCTCGTGGGGAATAATCTCCCCCGTCAGCTTATCCAAACTGGCGGGAACGGGCGGCCTCTGCCGGGAGCGCGCCATCTGCTCCACAATCACCCGCACCTCGCCGGGATAGTAATACTCCATAGCCCGATCTTCCAGGTACACCCCGGTCCGTACCCCAAACAACCTGCGGTGAATAGTGCGGTAAGCCGTGGGCAGGCCCACCCCCAAGGCCGTGATCAGCAGCAGCATGCCCGCGATCCTGCGCATAGATTTCACCCCCAAGCCAGTTTATTCGGCCTGGGGGGAAAATAATCCAAAGCAGGCTTAAACGGCCCTCTTGCCGTGCAGGCGCGCCTTGTCGCGCCCCTCCGCCAAACGGATAATCTCCTGGGCCAGTTTTAAGCTGTTGTGGCGCACCAAGTTCCGCTGATCCAAGACATCAGCTAGGTGCACCTTAATGCCCATCCGTTCAATCGCCGCGGCATCCACCCGTACAGGATAGGCACCCTGCTTGGCGTATTTTTTCGCCTGGGCGCTGGACACACTGGCGTTGTTCACCAGCACGTAATCGAGCACAGACGGGGGCCCTAGATGGGCCAGGAGGGCGCTTACGTGGTCGCTCGCGCTGTAGCCGTCCGTCTCACCGGGCTGGGTCATAACATTGCACACATAAATGCACAGGGCTGGTGTCTGGGCTAGAGCTTCCGCAAACCCTGGAATGAGCAGGTTGGGAATGATGCTGGTGTACAGGCTTCCCGGACCGAGCACCACCACATCCGCGTGCATGATAGCTTCAATGGCTTCCGGCAGAGCGGTAGCGTTGGACGGCTCCAGAAACACCTTTTCTATTTTCTTCCCCTGTTCAGGAATGACGCTCTCACCTAAAACCTGGGAACCATCGGTGTACACCGCGCCCAGGCGCACCGAGTCCAAGGTGGAAGGCAGCACCCGGCCCCGCACAGCCAGTACCTTGCTGAAGGCCCGGATCCCTTCCTCAAAATCACCGGTGATGTCAGTCATGGCGGCGATGAACAAGTTGCCAAAACTGTGCCCAGCTAAACCCTCTCCCCAGGAAAAGCGGTACTGAAACAGAGTCTCCATGAGGGGCTCCGTGTCGGCAAGGGCCACCAAGGTGTTGCGGATGTCACCAGGGGGCAGAATCCCCAGATCATCCCTGATCCTGCCCGAGCTGCCCCCATCATCGGCCACGGTCACCACGGCGGTGATATTGGAGGTGTATTCCTTAAGACCCCGCAGCATGGTGGACAGTCCTGTGCCTCCACCGATGGCCACAATGCGCAGCCCCTTCTGCAGATTGCGGGCTTTGTACACGTGCTCCACCAAGTCAGGCACATCGGCGGGGCGAATAGCCTCTACCACCGAGTTGACCACATTGCGCATGCCGATGCTCACGCCGGCTAGACCCAAGACTATAAGCGCCGCTCCGCATATTGCCGGGTTCACCGGCCACTCCGCGGCCCACGCTAGAATCCTTTGTTCCCAAAGGGAAAACAATGGGGTATTCAGCATGACCACCGCGCCGGTGACAATGGCAAATACCCCAAGCAGCAGCACAACTACCCAGCGCTTGACGCGCATGCCTGGGTACAGCCATTTCAGTTTTCTCACTTAGCCCACTCCCCTTCTTCTGTTTGGACATTATTCCCGGGGAGCATGCGTGCTACAATCTGCTGGCCGCGGCCTGGTCAACCACCAGCGTCACCGCAGGATGCAGCTGCAGCACGGACGCTGGAACAGCAGTGGTTACGGGACCGTGCACCGTAGCGTAGATGGCATCGGCTTTGCTGCCGCCGCTGGCCATCAAGATGATCTCTTTAGCCTGCATAATGGTCTTAATGCCCATGGAAATCGCCTGTTTAGGCACCTCTTCTATAGATTCGAAGAAACGGGAATTATCTCTGATGGTACTCTCGGCCAAATCCACCACATGGGTGATACTGCCAAAACCCGTGCCCGGCTCGTTGAAACCAATGTGACCGTTGGTGCCAATACCCAGCAGCTGAAGGTCGATACCCCCCGCCTGCTTGATCAGTCCCTCGTAGCGTTGGCATTCCGCTTCCAGATCTTCGGCCAGTCCGTTGGGTATAAAGGTGCGCCGAGGGTCGATGTTCACTTTGGAGAAGAGGTTCTCCTGCATGTACCAGTGATAGCTCTGGGGGTGATCCCGCGCCAGCCCAACATACTCATCCAGGTTAAAGGTGGTCAGCTTGCTGAAATCGGCTCCCCGGGCATGGTACTCCACCAAGAGCTCATATACCCCCAGGGGAGTGCTTCCTGTGGCTAGTCCCAGTACGCTGTTGGGTTTGCGCTGGATCTGCGCGCACACCATCTTGGCCACTTCCGCGCTCATGCTGTCAAAATTGGCCACCACAACGATCTTCATTGCCATCTCCTTTCTCCTTCTTAAGCTGCGCTGTAAACCACACGGCCGCTGATAATGGTCTTCTGGACTTGGAAATCAGGAGTAAGCAGCACGAAGTCCGCTTTGTACCCTTCCCTAATCCAACCCCGGTACTTAAGGCCAATGGTCTGGGCCGGGTTGAAGCTGGCCATGCGGAAAGCATCCACAAGATCCACTCCAATCTTTTCGATCATATTCTGCACTGCCTGTTTCAGTGTTAAGGTGCTTCCCGCCAGACTCCCCTCCGGCAGACGGGCAGCCCCATCCCGTACATAGATTTTATGATCACCTAGAACATACTCCCCATCAGGCAGCCCGGTCGCCTGCACCGAATCGGTGACCAGGACAATGCGCTCCGGGCCAAGGGCGCGCAGTAGCACCTTAATCGCGCCGGGGTGCACGTGGATCAAATCGGCAATAAGCTCCCCGTACAGCCCTGGTGTGGCCAGCACTGCCCCCACCACGCCTGGCTCCCGGTGATGCAGACCCCGCATGCCGTTGTAGGTGTGGGTCACATGGGTGATTCCCTGGGCAAAACCGGCCAGGGCCTCTTCATAGGTGGCATTGGTGTGCCCGATGGACACCGTTATTCCCCGTTCCTTAAGCCAGGACACCGCCTCTAAGCCGCTGGGCACCTCCGGGGCGAGTGTAACCAGTTTTAAACGCTCCCCCAAGATCCCGTAGAGCTGCTCCAATTCCTCCAGGTCTGCCTGGCGGATAGCCGGCCCGTACTGGGCCCCTTTATACTGTTCGTTGATGTAGGGCCCTTCCAGGTGGATCCCGATCAACTCTGCCCCGTCGGCCAGGTCCTCATAGGCTGCGACCACTTCACACACCAACCGGGTTTTTTCCGGCGAGGCCGTGACCGTGCTGGGGAGAAAGCCAACGGTGCCATTCTGGGCCAAAAAACGGGCCATGGTCTCCAGGGCCTCCCTGGTGCCGTCCATCAGCTCCGCTCCCGCACAGCCGTGCATATGAACATCAATCAAGCCGGGTGCAATCAGCCCCCCCTGGGCATCAATAATCTCAAACACCCCGGGAATGGCCGCTTCCACCACCCGCTCTCCCTCTTCCTTCCCGGCTACGAGCAAGATCCGGTCGCCAATGGTAACCACCGTACCCTGCTCTAAGACCTGATCCGCAACCACTGTGCCGTTGGTGATGATCAAGTGCTTCACGTAGGCACACCTCCTCCACGTAACTAATTCGTGGTAGCATTAAGCGTTCCTGCCGAATTAACAAGGAATAAATATGAATGGCGCTTGCATATTATCACATTCGTGGTATAATGAAGCTAATTTGTACTACGAGAAAGGATGTTCGCCGTGAAGAAACTGTCTGTATTGTTTCTCGCTGCCAGCTTAGTACTCAGCTTAGGATCCCTCGCCTGGGGGCAGGGCGTGCTCAAAGTGGCCACAGAGGCCGGTTTCATGCCCTTTGAATACGTGGATGCGGCCACAGGCGAGCTCATGGGCTTTGACATGGACCTGATCAGGGCCATAGGCCAGGTGCTGGGCTTGGAGGTACAGATCGACAACATCGCCTGGGACGGACTGATTCCCGCGCTGCTCAATGGTAACTACGACGCCCTCATCGCCGGCATCACCATCACCCCTGAGCGCCAGGCTGCGGTGGACTTCTCTGAACCCTACTTCGAATCGGTGCTCACCGTTGTGGTCAAGGACGGAGCAGAGGTGGCAGGGTTGGATGATCTGGCAGGCAAAATCGCTGCCGTGCAGATCAATACCACCGGGGACTTTGCCGCCAGCGATCTCCAGGACGCCGGAGAGCTGAAAGGCGTTTCCCGCTATGACACCGTATCCGATGCCATGCAGGCTGTGCTCATCGGAGCGGCGGATGTGGTAATTATCGACCTCCCGGTGGCCAAAGCATATCTGGACGCCAATCCCCAGGCGCCCCTGCACCATGTGGGCCCTGTGGCAGATAATGAGTTCTACGGCATTGCCGTGAACAAGAACAACAAGGCCCTGCTGGAGCAGATTAACGCTGCGCTGCAGCAACTGAAGGACAGCGGTACCTACGAGGAAATTTTCCAGAAGTGGTTTGGAGCAAACTAGAAGCATACAGCAGGTGAAAACAGGTGCGCAGGATCTGCGCACCTGTTGCTGGGAAGGAGAATCGCATTTTGGGCTTTCGCTGGGATCTAGTCTGGGGCTCCCTGCCCACCTTGCTGCAGGGAGCCAAACTTACGGTGCAGTTAACGTCAATTGCGGTGTTTTTCGGCATAATCCTGGGCACCATCACGGGGATGGCCAGATTATCCAAAACACCGCTGCGCTATGCCGCCGCCTCGTACATAGACATTATCCGGGGCACTCCCCTTTTAGTGCAGACTTTTCTGATTTTTTACGGCCTGCCCAGCCTAATTTCCCGCCCCATCCCCGCCTACACAGCCGCTGTCCTGGCCTTGAGCATCAACAGCGGCGCTTATGTGGGGGAGATTGTGCGCTCTGGGATTCAGTCCATCGATAAGGGCCAGTGGGAAGCCGCGGCTTCTTTGGGGCTTTCCGGGAGCCAGACCATGGGGTTGATCATCTTGCCCCAGGCGTTCCGCCGCATCCTGCCCCCCTTAGGCAACGAGTTCATTGCCCTGCTGAAGGACTCCTCTTTAGTATCGGTAATTGCCCTGGAGGAGTTGGTGCGCAAGGGGCAGATCATTATCGGCCGCACCTTCCGCCCCTTTGAGGTATGGCTGGCGGTGGCCATCATCTATTTCGTTATGACCTTTGTGGTTTCACGCCTGGTGAATGTGGTGGAAAAACGGGTTACGGCAGCTTAGGTGCGTATTTGACATGCCGCGTGCGGTAATCGATCCCTTTGAGGAAAAGGTGCAGGTTGCTGCCGATAATCCGGGAGGCAACCCGCATGCCCACCCGGGCATCTAGATCGTGCAGGCCGTAATTGGTGGTAAACACGGTTGGCTTTAAGTTGTTCAGGCGGCCGTCCACAATAATGAGCAGGCGCTCCACCACCCAGTCCGTGGCCCGATCCGTGCCCAGATCATCCATGATGAGCAGATCCGCGTTGAGCAGCGGTTCTAGGGGAACATTGCTGGTGCGCATCTGCTCTAAGAGCGTGGGCACGTAGACAAAGGCCACAGAATACTTGTCCCTCAGCTCATTGGCTATGGCTGCGGCCAGGTGGGTCTTGCCCGTTCCCGAAGGGCCAGTGAGAATAATGCCCCGGCCATTGTCGATCCTGTCGAAGTTGCGGGCAAAGGATCTGCTGCTTTCAAAGGCATGGCGGTTGAGTTCCGTCACTTGAAACCCGTCAAAGGACTTAGCCTGCAGCGCCAGGGGCAGGGGATGGGAAGCGGGGATAGCTAACAGCCTCTCCCGGTTTTCGCGCTCCTGCTCCCTTTGCTGTTTGATGCAAGCGCAATCAGTGACCAGCCACAACCCTCGGCCCAGGGAAGCGGGCACGGGGAGGGGGTGGCTTTTGTAGATCTTATGGCGCACTTCTCCGCACACCGGGCACGGCTGTCCCTTGAGGCTCCGCCTCAATCCGTGCTTAATCATCCAAGAACGAAAAGAGGCTGAGGTCCTGTTCAGTTTCGATGTAGGTGAAATCTTCCCTCCGGATCTTCGTCTGAGCGGCATAGGGCCTGTCTCCTCCGTTCTTGTGCTTGTCCTCATTTAGGGCCGACCAGTAGGCGCGGAAGCGTTCTTCGGTAGTAATACCGTGCAGAAGCCAATCTTCGATGATGCGGTAGATATAGTTAAAGGAGATGTGCATGTTCCGGCCTGCCAGGCGCCTCCTTCTCTGCTCCTGCTTGGCCCGGAGGATGGCGCAGCCTATGACAAAGGGGCTCATCCCCTCATCCTGGGCAGCTAGAAGCTTTTCCTTCTGCGCGCTGGACAGCGGCCCCACCTTCTGTTCATATAACGAAAAGACATCTTCCATTCTAGGTTCCACGCCTCCACCTCCAGAGCAAAAAACATGCTGCGGCAGCTATACCCGCCCCACCCAGAAAAAACCCGTAAGTAGACTTACCAGCATACACAGGCACCAACACACCCTTACTCAGCTGGGCTTTTTGGCTGTGCCGTGCCAAGCGCGGGGCCAACAGATCAAAAACCGGCACTCCCGTTCCCCCCACCTGCCAAGGCCCCAGGCCCGTTTCCCGCCAAAAATCAGGGGCCAAGCCGTCGAAGGATCCCACCAGGACATAATAGCCCCACTTTGGGCTGGGGCTGGGTAGAAGCGTCCTGTCCACCTGCAGGCGGATGATGTTCTCTCCAGGCAGCGCGCGGCTGCTTACTCCCTGGCTGAAGACGGCAAAACTCCCCTCCGGCCCACACCGGATGTAGAGCCTGGTTTCCCCAAAGGGAGCCGCACTTAAGCGCAGATCCCAGCCAGCAGAGGAACCTGTGCTCAGCTGGTGGGAGCCCAGGAAGATAGTATCTGGCCCAGGACGGCTTCCTGTAGTTATATACACTTCGAGGCGCTGGTGGAAGTAGCCTTCCGGGGCGCGGAAGGGATTGGTTAAGGCAGCGAATTCCAAATCGAAATAGACGTACTGCTCGTCGGCGCTGACCTCCAGACTGAGCAGGTCAAACAGGCCGGGGACGAACACCTCGTGGCTGGGATACTCCACATCCCCTGCCCCCCGGTCATCTCCCCTGGGATCCCGCATCTGGAACAGCACCTGGCCAGCTGCGGCCTGTCCGCCTGTGCACAGCAGAACCAGGAGCCACACCAAGATCCTCTGCACGCTCCATCCCTCCGTATAGGGATCCTATGCGGGGGGAGGCGCGATATACACCCTTTCCACCCGGTTGGTGAGCATGCAGGTGATCTCATAGTTGATGGTTCCCAGATGCCTGGCCCAGTCGTCGGCAGTGACGGCCAAGTTTCCATCTGTTCCCAGCAGGATCACTTCATCCCCAATGCGCACCGGCAGATCCCCCACGTCCACCATGGTGTGGTCCATGGTCACATTCCCCACAATGGGGCAGTAATGCCCGTGGATGATCACCTGCCCCCGGTTCCCCAGCCGCCGGGAAAGCCCGTCGGCATAACCGATGGGCAGAACAGCCAGGGACGTTTCCTTCCAGGTTACATAGGTTCCGCCGTAGCTGACGGCACTACCCGCGGGCACCCTCTTCACGAAGGCCACCCGGGTCTTCAAGCTCAGCGCGGGCCTCAGGTCCAATGGGCGCCTCCCATCGGGGTACAGGCCGTAAATGCCCAGCCCCACCCGGACCAGATCCTGGCGGGATTCGGGGAAGAACAAGGTGGCCGCGGTATTGGCGGCGTGGTACAAGGGCACCTGGACTTTCCGGGCAGCCAAATCCTCCTTCACACGGCAAAAGCGCTCCCACTGCCAGCGGGTGTATTCCAGATCCGGCTCTTCAGCCCGGGCAAAATGGGTGAACACTCCCTGGATCTCCAGCCCCGGCAGGCTCTGCACCAACTCTACCAGGGCGCCAAAGTCGCCGGGCAAAAGTCCCAGCCGGCCCATGCCCGTATCCACCTTGATGTGCACCTTCGCCGTCTTGCCCTGGGCCACCGCCGCCTTGGACAGGAGGCGGGCAATATGGGGCTCAAACACGGTCACGGCCAGATCGTATGCTACACACACATCCAGCTCATCTGCACCCACTGCCCCCAACACCAAAATGGGGGCGGTAATGCCTCCCCGGCGCAGCCGCACGGCCTCTTCCGGCAGGGCGGTGGCCAGCCAATTGGCGCCGTGGGCGATCATGGTGTAGGCTGTCTCCAAAGCGCCGTGCCCATAGGCGTTGCCCTTCACCACAGCCATAAGTTCACAGCCGGGGCCGATCAACTGGCGAAACTGCTGTACATTGTGTGCTATGTTTTCTAGGCTAACCTCCGCCCACACCTGTCTGGTGAGCTTGCTCATGGAGGCACCACTCCGTCCTATTGCAAAATCTCCTGGATGAAAGGGAGGCAGTCGCCGGCCTTCAGGCCCCGAGGGCCTTTGGCCGCGGCTAGATCACCGGCCCGGCCGTGCACGTAGGCGGCCAGGGCCCCAGCCCGCAGTGGCTCCAGCCCTTGGCCCAAGAGGGCCGCGGTCAGGCCGGTGAGGATATCCCCGGTACCCGCGGTGGCGAGCCCGTGGTTGCCGGTACTGTTAATGTACACCCTCTCTGGCGCAGCGGTCACCGTGGGGGCACCCTTAAGGACCACCACCAACCCCCACTGCTGGGCGTAGTTTAAGGCACTGCCCACCCGATCCCCATTCACCGCTGCCGGATCGGAAGCGGTGAGCCGGGCCATTTCCCCCGGATGGGGGGTGAGCACCCAGCGCCGGCGTTGTTCCGGGGGCACGCTGCGCAGAAAATCACTGCCCAAGGCGGCGAGCCCGTCCGCGTCAATTACCGCGGGGCCGTCCCAGCTGGCCAGCAGCGTCTGCACTACCTTGGTCACCTGCCGACTGCGGCCCAACCCTGGGCCGATGGCCAGCACATCTTTACCCTGAAGCAGGCCCTGGAGCTTTTCCAAACTCCCTTCCCCCACCGTACCCCCTTCCGCTTCGGGTACGGGAACCACGATCAGTTCATCGGGGGCAAAGCGGTTGTAAATGCCCTCGGGCACAGCCACCGTAACCATGCCTCCCCCGCCCCGCAGCACCGCCTGCCCGCACAGCCAGGCAGCCCCGGCATAACCCAGGGAGCCAGCCACAACCAAGGTATGTCCGTGACTGCCCTTATGGGACCAAGGCTGGCGCTCAGGCAGCCAGTTTAAGGCAGCTGGCCCCACCAGCTCCCGGGCGATTCCCTCGGCCCTGAGGGGAAAGCCCAGATCGACCAGGACATTGCGCCCGGCATAGGCCCGGCCCGGGTAGAGGAGGTTCCCCAGCTTGAGCAGCCCCAGGTTGATGGTGAGGTCGGCCCGGATGGCCTCCGAAACTTCACCCGTGGCCGAATTTACGCCAGTGGGGCAGTCAATGGCCACCACAGGGCTCTGGATTTCGTTCACCAGCTGGATTAGGGCTGTCCACCCTTCGTCCAGCGGACCGGTAAAGCCCGTGCCCAACAGGGCATCGATGATCAAATCAGCAAAACTGAGACTTAACTTCACCTTGTGCAGCTGCTTAAAATCAACGGACACTAAATCTGCCCCGAGCTTCTGCAGGATGGCCAAATTGGCGGCGTTCTCCTTGGTGGCCCGTTTTTGGTCCCCCACCAGGTATACTTTCACCCGCGCTCCTAGGGCCAGCAGCTGCCGGGCCGCAACCAGCCCATCCCCGCCGTTGTTGCCCGGCCCGGCCAGGATGTGCACCCGCTTGCCCTCCAGGGGAGCATACTCCCCCTTGAGCACCTCCACAATGCGGCTCCCTGCAGTTTCCATCACAACTAAAGAAGAAAGGCCGAGGGACTCAAAGGCCTTCTTCTCCAAACTGCGCATTTCTGCTCCGGTTACCACCCGCATGTCTCTTCCTCCCCCAAGGCGAGGGCGTAGGCCACCGCCAGATCCTTGGTGTGGGATAAGCTCAGGCAGAAACCTGTCACACCCTGCTCCGCGGCAATCTGGGCCGCCGGCTCCAAAAGGCGCACCTGGGGCCTGCCCCAGCGGTCGGAGAAGATCTCCACCGCCGAAAAGGGCACGCCCTGGGTGAACCCCCGCCCCAAAGCCTTCATCACTGCCTCCTTGGCGGCAAAGCGGGCTGCCCAGGACTCTGCACCCTTCTGCCGCAGCTCTTCCCGTTCCCGGGGCGTGTAGATCCGCTCGCGAAAGCGGGGCTTAGCCAAGGCGCGGACAATGCGCTGAACTTCCACGATGTCCACGCCGCAGCCCTTAACTGGCACGGCTGCCACCCTGCTCCTGTTCAATCACCGTTATTACTGGCTCCAACACAGCTTGGAGCGTAGCCTGGTCCGGATGCTCGCCCATCACCCTGATTACGGGCTCTGTTCCCGAGGCCCGCACAAACAGGCGGCCAAAGGGAGCCAGCTTCTCTTGGGCCAGGTTGATGGCCTCTTGGATGCGGGCATTATCCTGCCAACCGTTTTTGTTCTCCACCCGCACATTGACCAGCTGCTGGGGGAAAATGCTCATGCAGGCAGCCAGCTCCGCCAGGGGCTTGCCCTGGATGGCCCTGGTTTCCAAAAGCTTCAGCGCGGTGAGCATACCATCGCCCGTGGTGGAATTCTCCAGGAAGATGATGTGCCCCGACTGCTCGCCGCCGAGGATGCTGCCCAGCTCCAGCATGGTTTCCAGCACATAACGGTCGCCGGGCTTGGCGTACACCACATCGCCGCCGCTTTCCAGAAAAGCTTTGCGCAGACCGCCGTTGGAGTAGGCGGTGGCCACCACTTTGCCCGCGGGCAGGCGGCCCTGCTTCAACAGGTACAGCCCGATAATGGCCAGGATCTGATCTCCGTCAATGAAACCGCCCTGTTCATCCACGACCAGGATGCGGTCGCCGTCGCCGTCGAAGGCAAAGCCTAAGTCCGCCCCCGCTTCCCTGGTCAGGTTTTGGATTTTTTCCGGATAAGTAGAACCACAGAAATGATTGATATTAGTCCCGTTGGGCTGATCATAGTAGGCAGTTACTTTGGCACCTAGACTGCTGAACAGCTGGGCTGCATAGGCGGAAGTTGCCCCATTGGCGCAGTCCAAGGCTACGTGCAGCCCCCGCAGGTCCAAGGAGACCTGCTCCTTGAGGTATTCTAAGTACAATCCCGCCGTTTCAGGCTTGGGAATCACCCTGCCCACCGCTTCAGCAATGGGCCTGGGGCCGTCATCTGCGGCAATAAGTTCTTCGATTTCCTCTTCCTCAGCCTCCGACAACTTGTAGCCATCGGGGCCGAACACTTTGATTCCGTTATCTTCCAAGGGGTTGTGGGAAGCGGAAATGACAATCCCCCCGGCACAACCCAGGGCCTTGGTGAGAAAGGCCACCCCAGGTGTGGGGATAATCCCCACGAGGAAGGCGTCCAAGCCCGTGGATGTCACTCCAGCCACCACCGCGCTTTCCAGCATCTGACCGGAAAGGCGGGTGTCCCGTCCGATGATGATGGGCCCCTGGGACTTTTCCCTCAGCCTGAGCGCGGCTGCCCGGCCGATGCGCAGGGCCAGCTCAGGCGTGAGCTCGCTGTTGGCCACACCGCGCACGCCGTCAGTACCGAAATATCTCCCCATACACTAATCCTCCTCCGTTTGATTGGGCTCGCTTGTTTCCAGCTCCACTGTGATCTCCGGCGGATCGATCTCCACAGCTGCAATGCCCCGCCCCTGGGCATCCAAGGCCCGCACGGGGAAGGAGCTTCCCGGTTTGAGCCCATCTGCTGCGGTAAGATAGGCCACCACGTGATCCACCTGCTCCACTGCGCTGCGGGCTCCCCGGAGGGTAACCGCGGGCGGCTCAGGCCTAAGCTCGGCCACCACCCCTGCCCGTTCCACCCCCAAGAGGGCCAAGGTAACGGGGAACACCGCTTCCACCAGCTCTTCCGTGTACACACTTACCCAGCTCGGGGTGATGCTCAGGATCTGAATACCTAGTGGACCAGAAACTTCAACATTATACGTTTCTGTTCCTGCCTGCGCTCCCCTGAGATTGATGGAAGCGGTAAGGGCGCCTTCTCCCCTGTTCAGCAAGGGGGCAAGTCCCCGGATGCGTACCCGGACAGGTTCAGGCCTCTCCACCAGCACCAAATCGGCGGGAAGCCCCTCCACCTCCACAGCTAAAGTTACGGTGCGCTCCGCCTCGCCCAAGGAGCCGCCGCCGGCAGCCAACAGCCAGAGGATGATCGCGAGAAGCAGGGAAAACAGCCGCCAGTACACATCGGGCCTGGTGAGGAAGGCCCACAGCTTCTTGACAACTCTCATGCCTCCTCCCCTCCCTGCAGGTGGTGGGCCAGCAGTTCCTTGAGGCGGTTTTCAGTCAGATAGCGGCGCAGGGCGCCCCCTGCGGCCAGGGAGATTACCCCCGTCTCCTCGGAAACCACCACAACCACCGCGTCGGTCTGCTCTGCCAGTCCCACTGCCGCCCGGTGCCGCGTGCCCAATCCGCCACTGAGTCTGGCATCGGTCAGGGGAAACACACACCCGGCGGCGGCAATTCTGCCCTCGGCAATAATCACCCCACCATCGTGCAGGGGCGTCCCCGGCTCAAAGATGTTGCGCAGAAGCTCGCTGCTGATTTCGGCATCGAGCTTCACCCCAGTTTCTATGTACTCATGCAGGCCCGTCTTACGCTGAAAGGCGATGAGGGCTCCCACCTTTCCAGCGCTGAGCTGCATTACCGCCCGGCAGACTGCCTCCAAATCCACACCTTCCTGCCCAGGCCCCCGACCTAAAGGCCAGTTGAAAAGCTGTCCCCTCCCCAAATGCTCTAAGGCGCGCCGCAGTTCAGGATAGAACACCACGGGCAGGGCGACCAAAACCATGGTGGTGGTCTGATCCAACAGCCAGCCCACGGTACGTAGGCTTAACGCACGAGCCACTACACTGCTGGCAAAAATCACCGCCAGCCCCTTCACCAGTGTAGTGGCTCGTGTCCCTTGCAAGGAGCGGATCACCCGGTACACCACGTACGCCACGATGAGAATGTCAATGGCATCGCGAACTGTGAAAATCACCGAGTGTTCCCCCTTAAGCTACCGCGCGGCCAAAACCCTTTCCGCCGCTGCAGTGGCTTGACCAAATTTCTGCAGTTCAACTTCCAAAACAGCCAGGGCAGTAAGGACATCCAAGGGCGTAGCGTAGCCCATATGGCCGATGCGGAAAACCCGGCCGGCATGTACACCCTGGCCGCCTGCGAACTCAACTCCGTACTTTAAGCGGATGCCCTTGCGAAACTCATCGGCCTGGGGATGGCGCACCGCAGTCAGGGTTGGCGAAGCATCCTCGTCGCTCACCAACAGCTCCAGGCCTAAAGCCCGGATCCCAGCCCTGGTCATATCCCGCATGAGAGCGTGGCGGGCATACACATTGGCCAAGCCCTCCGCTTCCAACATGTTTAAGGTTTCCTCAAGGGCAAAGACAATATGAATATTGGGGGTAAAGGGGGTTTCTCCTTTTTCCAAAAACTGTTCGTATCTGCGCAGATCAAAGTAGTACCTGCTGCCTTCACACCGCTCCAGGTAAGCCCGGGCCCGCTCCGAAAAGGCAAGGAAAGCGGCTCCAGGCGGCATCATCAGGCACTTCTGCGAAGCACTCACCACCACATCGAGCCCCCACTCATCCATGGCACAGGGGACACCGCCCAGGGCACTCACCGCATCCACCACCAAGAGGGCCTGATGATTGCCCCGTGCCTTGGCCACTGCCTCCACATCGTTGAGCACGGCCGTGGAGGACTCATTGTACACTACAAAGATCAGCTCAATTTCAGGATGCTGGGCTAGGAAATCCGCCACCTGGTCCGCATCGACCCCCCGGTCCCAGGGGAACTCCAGCACATGCACCGTGGCTTTGTAGGCTGTGCACAACTCGGCCCAGCGCTTGCCGAAAAACCCGCCCACCAGGCAGAGCACGGGAGTACCCGGGGAAACCAAATTGGCCACCGCGGCCTCCATGCCCGCCGTTCCAGAACCGGTGATCATGTACACAGGGTTCTCAGTGCCGAACAGGGGCTGCAGGCGTGAGAGAACCGAGGGGAACTTCTCCTTGAAGATGGCCCCCCGGTGGTTGATCACGGGCCTGGCCATCTGCAGCGCTACGCCGCTGGGCACAGGAACTGGCCCTGGAATGCGCAGCTCCGGCTTAAAACGGTACATACAGCATCCTCCTTGCGCGATCAATAATCTCTAACCTTCCAGCAAGCGCCTCAAGCGCTTGACGATGGCCAAAATCTCCTGCCTCCCGCCCAGCGCTCCGAAATCCTCCACGATAACCCCCTGCTTTTCCATGTGGCCCATGAGCACGCGCAGCGCCTTGGTGGTGCCCAAAAGGCCGGGCAAGACCAAAGCGCAGCCCCGCTTGCCTTCCAAGCGAGTGGTCCTTTTGATCAGATTATCCATATCCGCAGGAATCTGCGGCTTCCACCAGCCCGTGTAACCGCACACTACGCACACCAACCCATAGGGCGCTGTGCTCACCGGGGACGTCCCGGCACTCGCTGGGGAGATCAGGTCTACCTTGACCTGTTCCTTGGCGAGGGCCTCCTGCAGTACTGCCACCGCTTTCTGCGTCTTGGGGTCATCCGCGTGCATGATCAGAACGCGCACAGTAATAGCCTCCCGTTTCTGTCCTTCCCTGCCTACTTCTCCAAAAATACTTAAAATCCTGTTAACGCCGGCTGTGTTCGTAGGAGTACGCCGAAGAGGAGATGGTATCACCCATGCCCACGGTGCTCACCGGGTTGGGAACCACATGGGCAGGAACAATCAGCACCGCATGGGATGCAAACTCCAAGATGCCTTCCTCCAGGAAATCGCCGGGTACGTCCACGCCGCGCCGCTTCATCTCTTCAGCAAAGACCTCCAGCTGCTTAAAGCCGATGGAGGACAAGGCTATTTCGCCAGCTTCCGGCAGCTGTTCGGGGCGGACGTAACCTCCGTACTTGGCCTTGATAGCATTTATCGAGGAAGCGTACAGGCAGGCCTCCCGCACCTGCTGCAGGGGCACACTGTACGGCTTTTTCACCAGAACCACGTAGTAGCCCAGATTATGCAGGTGGAAGCGCTCAAACCCCAATTCTTCCATAATTTTCAAACTGCCATCGTAAAGGGTGTAGGAGCATTCGTTGCTGTCAATGGCTTCCCTTTCCTGCTCGTAGCCGTAGATGCGCAGTACCCGCTTGATCTCGTTTTCGTTGATCCCAAAGGACTGGATTTCGCTGGCCACTGCCTTGAGCATGGTCTTTTCGGCCTCGTCAGCGCTCATGGGCACATATTCAAAATGCAGCCGCAGGCTGGGGTTAGCGGACTTAAGCCGGCGCACGTTGGCCATGGAGCTTTCCAGATACTCCCGAAGTGCGCCCTCCTCCGCGGGTGCATAGTGGAAACCGGCCAGGAAGGCCACATCCACCGCTTTGCCCAAATCAGGGAGGAACTGTTCAGTCTCTGGATCAAAGGCCATGACCGCGCCCTTGGGCCTGGTGGCCAGAATCACCCGGTTAGCCCTGGGGGTGGTGATCACATGTCCCCCCAGTTCGAAGCGCTCATCCTTGGCATACTCGAAGATCCAGTTCTCCTTGAGCTCATCCTGGGGCCGGGCTGCCTCCCGGGCACCAACAATGCTCAGCTCTCCGCCGCGGACCACCGGCGCATCCACCTCCGGGAAGAACATGGAGGCCTGTTTAGGAGAGAGCAGGGCGGTATACACAACGGAATGGGCACCGAGGGCCGCCATTTGGTTGGCAATAATGCCTGCTTGTCCACCCATGCTCTCCTGCCGATCAGGAAAAACTTCTTCCAACCAGCTCAGCATAGCCATATCCCGCAGCACAATGTGCACCGATTTGCCTTCCTGCAGGGCCTGCATGAGCACGGCCAGGAACTCATTCTCATTGTGCACCTCGGGAATCTCTGTGTTGAGCAGCCTTTCCACGGCCGCAAAGTCAATGCGAGGATTGGCCAGTAAGGGGCCGAGTTTATCCTGATCGAGATGCACCACAACATCAACATTAGTATTAAATGCTGCCAGAGTGTTCGCTGTGATCCGGTTCTGCACACAAGCCTTCACCCTGTCCTGCCAAACGGTCTGCAACGGTTCTACCTCCTATTGTTCGTTCTCTACTAAGATATACTAACATAACCTACCCGCCCAGACAATTGTACCAGGCGGGATCAAAGATGTCCTTGATAATAATTATACAGCCCCGCGAAAATGGCTTCAGCCACCCTTTTCTGGTAAGCGGGATCCGCCAGCAGCTCAGCTTCCCTAGGATTGGATAAAAACCCCACTTCCACCAGGGCCGCGGGCATGGAGGTGTCCCTAAGCACCCGGAAATCTCCAACCTTGGCGGCTCGGGTATTGGGCCCCAGGCGCTTCACCAGCTCAGCCTGGATGCACTTGGCCAGCCGTTCACCCGCGGGGTCGCTTTCGTAATAAAAGGTCTGGGCACCAGACCAAATGGATGACGGAAAGAAATTGGCATGAATGGATAGATAAAGGTCGGCCCCGGCTTCTTCGGCAATGCGCACCCGGCGCTCCAGATCCTGGCGCTTGCGGGTCAGCAGGTGCTGTTCACTGGAATCGGCCAGGTCGTAATCGCCTTGGCGCACCATGATCACAAAGACCGCGGCCCTGCTTAAAAGGTGCTCTAGTTCCCGCGCGATGGCTAGGGTAATATCCTTTTCCAGTACCCCCTTGGGGCTCACCGCTCCCGGATCAATCCCCCCATGGCCCGCATCCAGCACGATGGTACGGCCGGAAAGGCCCTGGGTTCGGCTGGTGGACGCGGGCACAAGATCAAGGCTTCCTGTTCCCAAAAAGATGCCCAGGGTTACACAGCCCAACACCCACCAGGCCAGGTGCTGGGCGCGCCCAACCCACACGCGCATAAAAACACCTCCCCACCCAGAGTATTCAGGTGCGGAGTTGTTTACAACACTGGAGGACCCGAAAACCGCCTTGACGCTCCAAGGTGGTGCAGCCGCCCGCAAGCTCCTCTAGATAGGTCTGGAGGCTTTTGGCCCCCTGCTTGGTGCGGATCACCACCAGTAAGCAGCCGCCGGGTTTCAAGGCCTGGTAGGCTTCGGTGAGCAGAGCATAGACCACCTTTTTCCCCGCCCGAATCGGGGGGTTGCAGAGCACCCAGTCGAACTCCACCGCGGGCAGGGCGGCCAGCCCATCAGATAAAAAGACCTGGGCATTGGTGATGCCATTGGCAGCCAGATTCTGCCTCGCCAGCTCCACAGCGCGCTCGTTCACATCCACAAGGTACACCCGTCCCCCCGGACCCACCAGATCCGCGGCCACCAGCCCCAGGGGGCCGTAACCGCAGCCCAGGTCCAAGACCACATCCCCGGGCTGCAGATCCAGGCAGTTGATCAAAAGCCTGGTGCCGGCATCGATCTCATCCTTGGAAAAAACCCCGGCATCGCTCTGAAACTGGTACACTTTCCCCCTCAGTTCGGCCTGGAACCGAAAGGGCTTGTGCTCAGCGCCTGGTTTGGGGGTGAAATAATGCTCACTCATTCCGCTTCACCCAACGCGTTCAAAACCAGCTGGAGGTGCCCGGAGATCTCATCCACCGCCTCTTCCGGTGCAGTGGCCAAAGCCTCCTCCAAGATCTTCTTGGCCTCTTCCAAACGCCCCACCAGGTAGTAGCCGTAGCCTAAAGTGTCCAGGTACACAGCCCTGCGCTCCAGCTCCACGGCGCGCTCGGCCATTTCAATGGCCTTGGAAATGTTCACTTCCCGGAGCAGGTAATGGTAGGCCAGGTTGTTCAGGGCCAGGTGGTTGTCGGGCTGGCGCATGAGCACTTGCTGGTAGTTCTCCACCACCCCAAGATAGTTGTCCAGATGTTCATAGGCAAAGGCTTGGTACAGATAACCCTGCCAGAACTGGGGCGCGGCCGCGAGCAGTTCCTGGGCAATGGCCAAAGCCCTTTCCCAGTTCTCCTCCTCCAGGCAGGCGAAATACTGATCATTGAGCTCCCGCACGGTATCCAGCCGTCGGAAGGGATTATCCTCCCACTTCTCCCTGAAGGACCAACCCCGGAAGGTAGTGTGCACTTCTCCCAAAGGCTCCTTAACGGTCAGGCGCACCGGCAGCCAGCCGTCCTCTCCTAGGTCAAACTGCAGGATAGCCGTTTCTTTGGTCAAAAACAGCTCCAGTTCCACAGAGGTGATCCGCTCTGTCTGCTCCCCATCGCGGATAAAACTGAACACCGAAACCAGCGTCCGTTTGCCCTGGCGCAGGAGGAAAGGCAGTCCGCTCTGCTCGTGCAGCCACAGGATCAGTTCCGGATCCCCTTCCGCTGTGTAGCGCTTCACCTCGCAGCCCGCCACCTGATCCACACCGGAAAACTTCCAGGGCCGCCGGGCATAGTCGGCCAAGGCAAACAGGTAGTTGGCAAAGTCCTCAAACAACCAATACCGCTCGTAGCTGTACTGGACATCGCCGCCTGTCTGCACTTCCAAAAACCCGTTGTGGCCTGTGATGGTCACCGGCCCTTCTTCGGAATAATACTCCACCTGAAAACTGCGGGGGTAGGCAAAATGGAGCACCCCATCCATGAGCAGGACTTCTTCATCCTCCCTAATGAGCTGGGAGAAGACACGCACGCTGCCAAAGCCGTGGCTGAGCCAGTCCTGGAGCTCCGCGGCCGCTGCCGGCCCTGTGAGGGCGGCGGATAAAATGCAAGCTAAAAGCAGAAGTGCTGACCGATGTTTCCTGAGCATCAATAGTCTGTCTCTCCCCTCAAGCCCTCAACAATGGCCACCCCAGCACTGGCACCGATGCGGTTGGCCCCCGCTTCCAGCATAGCCATGGCCGTGGCCGCATCCCTAACGCCGCCGGAAGCCTTCACACCGAAGTCTTCCCCTACGACCCGGCGCATGAGTTTAATATCCTCCACCGTGGCGCCGCCGGGTCCAAAACCGGTAGAAGTCTTGACAAAATCGGCGCCGGCCAGTTTGGTCAGAATGCAGCCTTGGACAATCTGCTCCTTAGTCAGGTAACCCGTTTCTAGGATCACCTTGAGCACCAAATCAGGCACTGCCTCCCGCACAGCTTTGATATCCGAGTAAACCTGCGCGTAATCTCCCTCCATAAGGGCACCGATATTCAAAACCATATCAACTTCTTCGGCCCCCGCGGCAGCTGCATCGCGGGCTTCTAGGACCTTAGTCAAGGTAGTGTTGGCACCCAGGGGAAAACCCACCACAGTGCAGACTTTCACTGCGCTGCCCCGCACCAAGCGGGTCGCGGCAGCTACATGCACTGGATGCACGCACACGGAAGCAAAGCCATACTGGAGTGCTTCCTGGCACAATTTCTCTATTTCCCGCTTCGCTGCCGTGGGCTTGAGCAGTGTATGATCGATGAAACTAGCCAGGCTCTGCCCTTGAGCTGCGCCAGCCCCCGGCCTCCTGCCCGGCCGCGCCGGTACCACCAGGCGGATTCCCTGCTGCGCCAAGGCCAAACTGATCTGTTCTCTCTGCTCATCCAGCCACTTCTGATCCATGCTGACCATCCTTTCCCAACCCATTTCTGCTCCTTAGGAGGTTACAGTCCAGCTCTTCGCGCTCTCTACCGCCCGGGTCCATCCATCCAGCAGCTGCCGCCGCTCCTCCGGACCCAACTGGGGCGCGTAAGTGCGGTCTACCTTCCACAGCCTGCGGATTTCCTCCCGGTCCGCCCACACTCCCACTGCCAAGCCGGCTAGATAAGCGGCGCCCAAAGCCGTGATTTCGAAAACTTGGGGCCTCTGCACCGTCACCTGGGTCACATCAGCTAGGAACTGGCAGATGAAGTTGTTCACCGAAGCGCCCCCATCCACCTTCAGCTCGGTAAGGGGAAGGGCGGAATCCTCCACCATGGCCGCCACCACGTCCCGAGTCTGGAAAACAACAGCTTCCAGGGCAGCCCGCACCAGGTGGGCTTTACCCGTACCCCTGGTCAGGCCCACGATCATCCCCCGTACATAGGGGTTCCAGTGGGGAGCTCCCAGACCGACAAAACTGGGAACAAAATAGACGCCGCCCGTATCGGGTACAGACAGGGCCAACTCTTCAGTCTCGGCTGCATTTTTGATGATGCCCAGCCCATCGCGGAGCCACTGCACCGCGGCTCCCGCCACAAACACGCTGCCCTCCAGGGCATATTCCACTTGGCCGTCTAAGCCCCAGGCCACGGTGGTCAGCAGCCCGTTTTTGGAGGTGATCAGGGACGGGCCCGTATTCATCAGGATAAACGCTCCGGTTCCGAAGGTGGCCTTCACCATCCCCGGCTCAAAGCAAGCCTGCCCGAACAAGGCGGCCTGCTGGTCCCCCGCGGCGCCGGCAATGGGAATACCCGCGGGCAGCACCCCAATGTCCGCCGTGCAGCCGTAAACCTCGCTGCTGGAGCGCACTTCCGGGAGCACCGCTTCGGGAATATCCAAAACCTCTAAAAGCTCCGGATCCCATCTCAACTCCTTAAGGTTAAAGAGCAGAGTGCGGGAGGCATTGGTGTAATCGGTGCAGTGCACCTGACCTCCCGTGAGTTTGTAAATCAGCCAGGAATCAATGGTACCAAAGGCCAGCCCCCCCTGGCGCGCCCTTTGCTTTAACTCAGGATAGTGATCAAAGATCCATTTCAATTTGGTGCCGGAAAAATACGCGTCCAGAACAAGGCCGGTTTTCTCCTTAAAGAGAGGCTCTAGGCCCTGCCTGCGCAGCTCATCGCAGATACCCGCGGTGCGGCGGCACTGCCAGACAATAGCCCTGGTGGCAGGCTCGCCCGTACGGCGGTCCCAGAGCACCACCGTCTCCCTTTGGTTGGTCACGCCGATGGCTGCCACCTGGGAAGGGCTCACCTTAGTCTCCACAAAGATGCGCTCCAACAGGCTCTTGGTACCCTCCCAGATCTCCTGGGCGTCGTGCTCCACCCAGCCTGGCCGGGGATAGTGCTGGGTAAACTCCTCATAGACCTTACCCACCATTTCGGAGCCGCGGTTGAACAGGGTTACCGTGGTTCCTGTCGTCCCTTGGTCAATGGCCAGCACGAACTTCTCAGGCATACTCAGTCCTCCTTGCACTGTGCAGATTTCTGCAGACTGGTGGTTATTTCCTCCCCAACAGCCCCTTCTCCGTTGCCAAGAAATCTACGGGCCTGTCCCAAGGGTCTGGCTGGAAGGAGCGGATGAAGGAACTATACACCAAGCCCACGGAAGGGGCGCTCACCTCAGCTAACAGCCGGTCGTAGTAGCCGCCCCCATACCCGATGCGGTAGCCTTCCCTGGTAAAGGCCAGGCCGGGGACGATGATCAGATCCAGCTCTTGTGGGGGCAGGGTGGGAGCACCGGGGGCGGGCTCCAAAATGCCAAAGGCCGCGGGAATCAGGCTCTCCCTGCCTGCGAACAGCGTAGGGATCAGGGCCCTAGGGCGTTTCTGCACCACAGGCACATAAATCTCTTTGCCCGCCTGCTGCAGGTCTTCCACAATGCCCCAGGTGTCCACCTCCCACTTAATGGAAAGATAGATCAACACCCTTTGGGCCTGGGGCCACGGGGGCAGCTCCTTCAGGCATTGCCTGATGGCGGCATCCCACCCCCGGCGCGCCTCCGGGGACACCTGTGCCCTTTCTGCCAG
This sequence comes from Bacillota bacterium, assembly GCA_029776155.1. Classification (GTDB taxonomy): domain Bacteria; phylum Bacillota; class Limnochordia; order Darwinibacteriales; family Darwinibacteriaceae; genus DTU010. Next base: position 31,702 of record JAKOTU010000059.1, read on the forward strand.
CAGCTCCTGGCGGAGCTGTTCCTTAGCCATGGTTTTTCACCGGCCTGAGGATGGACACACTGGAACGCTCCCAATCCAGAAGCTCGCACAGGGCGCGGTGCACTTCTTGAGCGGTCACCCCCTGCAAGATCTCTAGATACCTATGGTAGGGCGTTCCTTCGAAGTACTGGGCAGTAATCCGATTGGCGGTGTACTCAAAAGAATCCAAAGCGGCCAAGAACATGCCGAAAAAGCCCTTCTTCAAGCGCTCCACTTCCCCTTCGTCCACTCCAGAGGCCTGGAGGCGGTTGATAATCCCCCGCAGCCTTTCATGGAGAGCCTCGGGCTCATCCGTCTCCGAGCTAAGCAGGGAGTGGGCAAAACGGGGATGTCCCCTAAAGCTTGCCCAATACGAATCGTCTATCAGCTGAGCTTCGTAAAGCTCTGCGTAAGCCTGGGAACTGCGCCCGGCCACGAGCCGCAGACCTAAGGCCATGGCAATCTGCATGCGCAGGAGCTCCTCACCCCGCCAGATGGGGTCATGTTTGAAACCCAGCATGTAGCGGGGGCGGGAAATGGGCAGCTCTGCTTCGGCCCAGGGTTTGACTATGCTGCTCGGCTCCTGGGGATCCAGCCTTTCCACACTCGGGCCCGGTTCCCGCCGGGGATAATGGGCGCGCACCAGCGCACACGTTTCTTCCGGGTCCAGATCCCCCACCACGACCAAGGCCATGTTCCCGGGTTGGTAAAAGATGTGGTAACAGCTCTCCAGCTCTCCTTTGGTAATGCGCCTCACCGATTCCACCGTGCCGCCAATGTCCAGGCGGACGGGATGCTGGTGGTAGAGGTTTTCCAACAGGGTGCTCAGGATGCGGTGGTCGGGATGATCTGCATACATGCGCAGCTCCTGCTCGATAATGCCCTTCTCCTTTTCCACGTTTTCTTCGGTGAGGTGCAGCCTGTTCACAAACTCCAACAGGTAGAGCAAGCTTTCCCGCCAGTTTTCCACGGTGGTGAACAGGTAGCTGGTCTGGCTGTAGCTAGTAAAGGCATTGACAGATCCCCCGAGGGCCGCGAAGCGGTCAAACACACTCCCGTCGGGCTCTTCAAAAAGCTTATGCTCCAGGAAATGGGCGATGCCCGGGGGAACCTCCACCACACCCTGCCCCGCGGTTTGGAACTGGGAATCCAAAGAACCGTAGTTCACCGACAAAACCCCATAGGTCCGCACAAACTGCTTCCTGGGCAGCACCAGCACGGCCAGACCATTCTCCAAACGCTCTACAAATACTGTTTCGCCGCCAGGCACACTAATCTGTTCCATGGTCCGCTCCTTTCTGCGGGGATGGGCGGAGGATGTAGGTGGTGTCCAGCTGCACTTTTTCCATGGCCCGCACCACCGCCTTGCGGTCCACCACCGCTATAGACTCCACCACTTCCTCTATAGTGCGCATCCGGTCATGGACAATGCCGATGAGATTGCGATCGATGAGCCCCGAGGGGCTGTCGTTCATGCTGTTCATGGACCTGATCAGCCCCAATTTGGTCTGTTCCAGCTCTTCTGGGCTGATCCGACCTTCCTGGACCTCCCTCACCTGGGCCTCGATGATCTGCAGCGCTTGGCCCTGCTGCTCAGGGCCGATCCCGGCGCTGATGGTGAGCAGCCCCTTGCTCCCCTCTAGGCTGGACCACACATAGTAGGCCAGTTGGGCCCGCTCCCGCACATTGATGAACAGCTTAGAGTGGGCAAAACCGCCCAGGATGCCGTTTCCCACCAGTAGGGCGTAATAATCTTCATCCAGGTAAGAGGTGTTGGTGCGGTAGCCCATGACCACAACGGCCTGCTGTACATCCATGTGCTCTTCGAAATAGCGGGGTTGGCCCACTTCCACCTGTTGGGCAGGCTCCAGCTGGATCTGCCCCTCCCGCCCGGGGATGAGCTCAGCAAGGAGCTGGGCAGCCTGCTCCGCTTGGGAACCCACCACAAAGATGTCCAAGGGGTAGCTGTGCAGCAGCTTTTGGTAATGGCCGTACACCTCTTGATTGGCTAAGGAGCGCACCGTGTCCGCATCGCCATATTTGTAGATCCCAAAGGGTTCCCCCTGGCACATGAGGGCTGTGCAGCGCGCCAGGGCGTAGGCCCGTTTGTCGTTAACTAACCCCTCCAGCTCTTGCAGCAGGGTGTGTTTTTCCTGTTCAAAATAGGGTTCGTGGAAAGAGCCATTTCCGTAAGGGCGCGAGGCGATTTCCCAAAACGTCTCCAGCCCCCGGCGCATGAGCATGTTCCCTTGCGGGAGGTAGGACGGGTCGATCATCTGAAACTGGAACTCGAGGATCTGCCGTTCGCCAATTTTGAGCACATCGGAGCCAAAGTCCGCGGCGTACAGCTCCTCCAATTGGCGGGCCAGATCCAGTGTGGTGGGCAGCTTCTGGGAACCCCGGCGCAAAAGCAGCGGGACCAGGGCAGTGCTCGCCGCCTCCCAAGGTCTGAGCTCCTGTTGAATAAACACCTTACAAGTCAGGGTCTTGAACTTATCAGTCGGGCAGAGATGCAGCCGCACCCCCGGGCCTAGTTCGTGCTGGGTGAATTTCACAGCATTTCCTCCTCCAGCAGATCCTCATCCAGATCTGTAGTCTCTCCAAAAAAACCATCCTTACCAGCACCCCAAGCCTGTTGGCAGTAAGAATTCTGGCTGCACAGCGCGCAAGAACGGCTAGGGGGAAAGGCGGAAGCCCCCTGCTCTGCTCCCTGCAGAATGCGCCGACAGGTGTCCACAACCCACTGTTCCGTCTCCTCCGCCAAAAGCAGCCGGGGCTCGAGGGCGTAGAGGCGATTGGGGATCAAGAAGTAGGCCTGCGCGCTTGTCGCGGGCAGCCCAAACTCCCTCGCCATGGCCCAGGCATAGAGCCGCAGCTGCACAGTGTAGGCCGCGCCCACCTCGTCCACCTGATCCGCTGTAATCCAGTTGGTCTTAAGGTCCACCACTTCCACCCCTGTATCACCCACAAACACCTGGTCCACCAAACCGTTGATGATAAATTCTTCCGCGGGGATGAAGAAACTGCGTTCCTTGTACAGCCGCCCCGGGTCCCCCTGCTGCACGCGCTGGAAAAACTCGCTGTTCAGATAGGAAAGGATGATCTCCTCCAGCTGTTCCTGCTGGCGCCTTTCCAGCTCCACTCCCTCCAGCCGCGCCGCTTGGCGCACCAGCTGGCTGAGTTCCCGGGGATCTTGGATCAGCTCCACGACCCGGTGCACAATGCTTCCCCTTTGGGTGGCGCTGAGGCCGCCCGCCCCCTGGGAAACCGCCCTTTCCCTGGATCGTTCCGGCAGCCCTACGATATGGCGCAGGTAATAATAGCGGGGGCAGCGCTGATAGTTCATGAGCTCGGTTACGGTAAAGACCACCTGCTTGTATTGGGGCGGCAGCGGTGCGTACGCGGGCCGCTCCAAGCGGGCCTCTTCAGCTGCGGGGAGACTGGCCGCCGGCGGCAGATCGCCGGGGATCTGGGTGTATAGCTGGGGATCTAGGCCAGCTAAGTGCGCCTGCAGCCAGCTCCACCAGCTTTCCTGCTTCTCCCCGCTGCGGGCACACCAATAAAGCTCCTCTTGGGCCCTGGTAACCGCCACATAGAGCAGGCGTTTGGACTCGCTGATCTCCTCCCGCTTTTCCTGTTCCTGCACCTGCTCATACTCTTCCATGCCCTTGCAGGTGAGGCCGTAGTCGGGGTGGTAGAGCACTCTGCCCCCCCTTTTGCGCACAGCTTCACTACTTGTGTCGGCTAAGAATACCACGGGAAACTCCAGACCCTTGGCGCTGTGGATGGTGCGCAGCACCACCACGTCGGCGTGTTCCGCATCCAGCTGGGCTTCGCCCTCCTTGTGGGCTTCCTGGGCCAAAAGGCGCAGATACCTTACCTGTTCCGGCACAGTATACACGTCCCGGGCAAACAGATCCCAACTCTGCTCCAGGAGCTTTTCCAGATTGGCCACTTTCTGCGGCCCGAAGGGAAGCTGCCAGGTCTTTTCCACATAATTGGTGCGCCGCAGAAGCTCAGTGATCACCTGGGGAGCAGGCTGGCGCTTGGCCAGCTGCTGCAGCTCCCCATAATCCTCCTGGGCCTTTTCCACGGCGGCCCGCTCCTGCGCGCTGAGCCGATCCAGTTTTCCCTGGCGCAGCCAAAACAGGCCTTCATCGGACAAAAGGTAAAAAGGAGAGCGCAGCACGGCGAACTTGGCCACCTCATCTCCCCCATCCTCCAGCCAGCGGAAATAGTGCAGCACATCTTGAATTTCCTGCTTAGAATAGAACCCCCGTCCGCTGAGGTTCACATAGGGAACGCCCGCTTCCCTTAAAGCCCGTTCATAAATGTACACGCTGGTCATGGCCCTAAAGAGAATGGAAATATCCTCGTACTTATAGCGCCCGCTGTCCACCAACTCCCGGATCTTGAGGGCAATCTGCTGAGCTTCCAGGGCCCTGGCCTCCTCCATGCTCAAATTTTCACCTTCCACATGCAGGATGGTAACGCAGGGGCGGCCGGCGCCGGCTTTATGGGGCAGGCAGGCCTCAAAGCCAATCGCTTCACCTTGGAGGAGCTGGCCGAAGAGCTGATTGCAGAACTCGATCAGTTCAGGGGTGGAACGGAAGTTTTTGTCCAGCACAATGCGCCTGCCCCCGTCCCGCACTTCCTGCTCCGTTTGGAGGAACACCCCCACATCCGCGCCCCGAAAGCGGTAAATGGACTGCTTGGGGTCACCGACCACAAAGAGCAGGGCTCCCTGGGCAGTGAAGGCATCCACGATCCGTTTCTGCAGGGGGTTGGTGTCCTGAAACTCGTCCACAAGGATATGGGTAAAGGGGTAGTCCCGGACTATCTGGGGATCCTGCAGCAGCTCACAGGTGAGCCGCTCCAGGTCATTGAAGTCCACCAGCCCCCCCAAGCGCTTACGCTCGCTGTACAGTCCATGCACGCGCTCCAGCACCCCGCCTAAATAGGTGAGGATGATCCTGGCCTTTCCTTCCTCAATCAGCCCCTGGGCAGAGCTGATCAACTCTTTTAGGACGCTGAGCTGCCCAGAGAGTTTGCCCCGAATGCGGCCTAGCTGTTTGCGCAGCACCTCCAGGGCTTCCAGGCGCAGGTCGTCGTGGGGCAGGCGCAGCAGCTCCCGCAGATAAGGCCATTCGCTTTTCAGCTCGGACATCACTTGCCCCTGGAGGGCCGTTGCGGGAACAAGCAGCAGAGCCCGCTCCACTTCCGCCTCCAAGAGCTCCAGGGGAAACTCACCCAGCGGCTCCTTAAAGGTCCTCTGAAAGCGCAGATCACCCTTGCTCAGCATCTGCCCATAAAGGTCCAGTGCCAAAGCACACACCTCCGACGGTGTGCCCAGTTCACTGGGGGGCGGCAGCTCCTCCACCACTTGGGCGGTCACTTCCGCGAGCAGCAGCCTGGTCTCCCACTCTTCCCCCACCCTGAACCGGGGATCCATCCTGGCCTGGAGGGGATGTTCCTGGAGAATGCGCTGGCAGAGGCTGTGGATGGTGGAGATCTGCGCCCGTTCTAGGCTCGGGATCAGCTCTGGGCGCGCTTTACGCAGGCGCTCCTTCATCTCCTGGGCTGCCTTTTTGGTGAAAGTGATGGCCGCTATCTGGTCCACAGAGATTCCCTGATCTAACAGGTGGAGATACCTTTCCACCAGCACCCTGGTCTTCCCCGAACCAGCCCCGGCCACAACGGCCACGGGGCAGTCGATGGTTTCGATGGCTTCTTTTTGGCGTTCTGTAGGTTCAAAAGCCACTGAAACTCACCTCCTTGCGGCAGATCCCCTGGAAGGGGCAGTAGCGGCACATACGGGGCCCAACAGGTTCAATGGGGAAGACCCCCGCCAAAAGGGAGTTCACGAGCTCAGACACGATCCGCTCAAAGCTTTCCAGCTGCTGGGCAAAATCTTCCCCGGCCATGATGCTGCTGTGATGCACATCCAGTTCAGCGCTGTACCGCTCGTGGAACACCCCCCGCAGGGTGCCGGAATCAATGGAATAGTAGGCTGCACCCACACTGCATCCCTTAGGGAGGAAGGCTTGGGCAGCCAGGAGATAAGCCCCGACCTGCACGTCTTTTCCCTCCAAAAGCTCAGTGGTGGTGGGAGGGGTTCCTGTCTTGTAGTCATAGAGCACATACACCCCGCTGGGGTGCAGATCGATCCGGTCAATCCTGCCCCGCAGGCGCACAGGGCCGCTGGCAGTTGGGATTACCACGTCCTTAAATTCATGCTCAAGGTAAACCGGGCGAAAGCCCCGCTGCACCCGCTGTAGATCCCTGCGGATAAAGGCGCGCATGGTGCGGATTAGATCCGCGGGAGGCTGAAAGCCCTGCTCCAAATAGGCCTGGGTAACCAGTTCCTCCACCAGCACCTGGCTTTCGGGTAAGGAGGGGAGGGGGCCTGTCAAGTGCCGCTCCCAAAAAGTGCGCAGCACACTGTGGATGATAATCCCCTTCTCCCGGGCATCCAGCTCCAATGACTCTTCTTCCCATACCTCCAGGCCCAGAACATGGGCGCAGAAAAAGCGGTAGGGGCAGCCGGCGTAGGTGTTCAGTTCAGAAACGCTGAGCCCCTCTTTGAGCACCTTCTCCCTCAGCTCCTGCACCAGCCTTTCATCGCGCAGGCGGCCGGTGCCCAAAAACAGTGTGGGCCTGTGCACAGGGGTCAGGCGGGCAGCCCCTTTTTCGGCAGCAGCTGGAGGGAGCACCGTGGCGGGGAGGTTCAGCTTCCCTTCCCGATCCACCTCCGGGTAGTAGAGCCAAAGGTGCCGGGCGGCAGTGGTGAGGCGGGCGTAGAGCGCATCCCGTTCCGCCTCCGCCCGGGTCTTGGTGAGCCAGTGGGTCCGGCTGGACGGCGGAAACTGCCCTTCCACCAAACCACCCACATACAGGTACTGATACGGACAGCCACCCAGCTGCTCCACTGCCAATACCTGGACCCGTTCGGCAAAGGTGCGCCTGGGGCGCAGCACGTAGCTGTCCAGGAGAGCCTCCAGGAGCTGCAGGAACTTGCCGGGCGTTGCGGTCCACCCCAGGCCCTGCAGGGTCTGGGCAATACTGTTCAGGCCATCCCAGGCCTTTACCAACTGGGCCCAATTCTCCAAATCCTCCTGGGGATCCACCCAAAGCTCAGGGTCCAGTTCTGCCAACAGGCCTTCCAGCCAGCGTCCGTACTCTGCCAAGGGCCTGGCCCTGAGCTCCTCCCCCAGCTGGGCCACAAGGCTGAGCACCCGCTCCCAGCCCGGACTTTGCCCTAGGTAACTGCGCCAGGCAGGGAGACCTTTAAGGGGGGGAGCCAAGCGCAGCAGTCGGTGCTCTTCTGGGGTTAGGCCAAACGGAAAACCCCAACCCGGAGCGGTGAGCAGCTCCAGAGCGCGCTTATCCCACCCCGCGAGCTCCCCTGCCAGGAGCGTGAGCAGCGTTTTGCCCACAGGGGTGTTGCGCAGGGTAAGACCCGGCGGCTGCCAGGGAATGTGCAGGCGCTCAAAGACGGGCATAATGATGGGCAGGTACTGGGAGGGATTGGGAAAAGCCACAGCCAACGCCTCCACAGGGGTGCCCTGTTCCAGCTGGCTGCGCAGGGCCAGGCCAATCTGCTCCACTTCCGCGGCTGGGTCCGCAGCTTTGCACACCCTAATCTCTTCGGGCTGCACCTGTGGCTGCACAACTTCCAAGCTGCGACCCTGGGCCAGGGCCTGGACAAACGCCTCTTCCAGGGGTCTCAGCTCAGTGAGCCCCTCCAGCCTGATGGCGCGCACATCCGGCAGGACCTGCTGTCTTTTCATTAGATCTAGGGCCAACTGCAAACGTCCAGGGGCATTCACCACCCCGTGTTCCTGCAGAATCTGGTGATAGCGGCGGTGCAGCAGAGCCAATTCCTGCCTGCCCTGGTTAGGTAGGGCACCGAAAACCTCTTCTCCGTAATCAATCCTGTTAAACAGCCATTTCAACTCAGCAATGAACCCCTTAAACTGGGAGATAGGCGCGAAAAAGTCCAGGCTGCTTTCCAGATCCTGCACGCTCTGCCAGAGGGCGATCTCTTCCAGCAGGCGGTTTTCGGTGTAGGGAACCAGCCCGGCGCGCAAAATCTGGGCGGCCAGCCCGCCCAGGGTAACCGCGGCCGCCTGCTGCCCCTCCCGGGAGAGGCGGCGCCTAGTCTGCCGCAAATAGGCACTGGGAACGATATGTACAATCATCTTCTCGCCCCCCAAGCTAGAGCAGGAGCTCTTCGATAATGAAAGCCACGCCATCCTGATCGTTGCTAGGCGCAATCAGTTTGGCCTTTTCCTTAAGGAGCGGCGAGCCGTTTTCCATGGCGATGCCCAGTCCCGCCCAAAGGATCATCTCCAGATCATTGATATTGTCCCCAATGGCCGCCGCCTCTTCGGGAGCAATACCCAGGCGCTGGGCCACATAAGCCACCCCCGCCCCTTTGCTGCTGTGGGCGGGCAGAAGCTCGATCCCCCGCCAATCATTCCGCTCCCTGCCGAAAAGCAGCGCGTTAACCCGGCCGGCATAGTCGCGCCGGAGCTGATCATAGAGGGCGTCCACCTTGGCCGGGAGGTCGATAATGGCCAGGCGCACCGGCGGGCTGGTGATTTTGATCTCCTGGACAAACTCGGCAGCTTCGCCTAAGAAGTAGTCCAGCAAGTTCTCCGGTTCCTGCCAGCGCCCGCTGGGGGCCAAGACCTTTTCCCCTGCACTTTCCCCGGTGTACACCACGTAGTTCACCGCCCAGGCATTGAGCTTGTCCACCAGTTCGGCGGCTAAATCCGGGCAGATGCCCGACTGGATTACCGTTTCCCGGGTCACAGGATCGGCAACCACCACGCCGTTATGCACCACCATGAGCTCGCGCAAGCCAAGAGCCGCGGCTAAAGCCAGGGAATTGCCCAGGCGCCGGCCGGTGGCCAGCACCACCTTGATTCCCCGCTGGCAGGCCTTCTGAACGGCAGCGATCGTTCTGGGCGTAAGCTGGGCACTGCTGTTGAGCAGAGTGCCGTCGATATCTATGGCCAGCAGTTTGTAGTTCATGGTGCATCCCACTCCTACAGCCAGATGGACACCTCGTCCCGGTCCATCAGGCTGATGCATTCCCGCAGCTTTTCCTGGAGCACCGGATCTTCGCCGGCAGCATTGCGCACCTGCCTGAGCAGGTCAATGCCCCGCCGGAAGGCAAAGACCAAATCGCCCTCATCCACGGAAGCAGCTTCCACCAGCTTGGTGAAGCTTTCCCCGTTGCTCCACCGGTAGGCCAGGGCAGCCACATGATCGTGGAACTGGACCGTGGAATAGCCCAGCATGTGCTGCTCCAGCTTGAGCAGGTTGTGATAAATGCGGAGGATAGGGCCGAAATCCAGCCTATGTTTGATCCGCAGCTCGTTTTTGCGGGGCTCGTAACCCACGGCCACCATGGCCGCATTCAGTTCCGCCGCAGGGTAGGTGTGGAACAGCCCCTCCATGAACATCTCTGTGAGCATGAGCTCGTGCCCGTGAATCTGGCTGGCAAACAGCCCCGCGGAAGTGAGCTGATCGTGCTCCAAGTACCCCAAGGTTTCCAGCAGGGCCTTTTTGTCCTCGAACTCCCGGATATAGCGCTCCAGGGGATTGAGGGTCTGTTCTTTCAACAGAAGCTGCTCATAGGCCTTTACTTTCCTTCTAAAGCGGCGGTTCTCCCTGCGCAGCGAAGCCCGCTCCCGACCGGGATAGGCCCGGTAAAAGGCGCTGTCTAAGCGCTGGGTCAGGGCGCGGATTTCCCGCTTCAGTTTGCTGCGGGTACGCTTATTATACGCTGTGTTCAGCTTCCTTTCCAGTTCCAGACGCTTTTTTACCGTTTTGACCAGCTGCTCCCTGCCCCGCAGGTTCTTGATATAGGGGGCCAGCTCTTCTTCGAGCATCTCCATTTCCACCAATACCCCTTGGCGCTCCGCGGAAGCTTGGTAGGTGGCAAAGTTTTGCCCTAGGATACGGTAGATCTCCTCCTCGCTGTAATTCTTCACCAGGTTGAGGATGGAGTTGTAGGTGAGGCTGAACTGGCTCTGCAGGGGCTCCACTTCGTCCTCGTTCATGCTGGGGAACTGGCTGGGATCGAAGTAGTTGAGGTCCACCAGCATAAAGGCAAACCCTTCCTGGTCAATCCCCCGGCGGCCCGCCCGTCCTGCCATCTGGAAATACTCCCGGTTGGAAATGGGCCGGAAAGTGACGCCGTCCCACTTTGTGCTGGAATCGAAGCACACCGTTTTGCAGGGGAAGTTGAGCCCCACGGCAAAGGTTTCGGTGCAGTACAGAACGGCAATCAGCCTGCGCGTAAACAGCTCTTCCACAATATCCTTCAAAACCGGGAGCATACCCGCGTGGTGATAGGCAATCCCCTTCATGAGCAAGCGGCGCAGATGGGGCCAGCGCCCGCTCTCCATGGAGGGATAGCGTTCTAGCACCTCGTCCATCACCTGGGCCACCTGGCGCTTCTGCTCCCTGTCCAAAAAGTCCTCCACCTCACCCAGCTCGAAGGCGTTGCTTTCACATTTGCGCCTGCTGAAGGTGAAAAAGAGGCAGGGCAGGTATTCATCCTTGATGGCGCTGATCAGATCCAAGTGGGTGGTGGCGGGAACCTCCGGCCGGCCCGTAGGGCTCTGGCCAGCGAGCCTGCGGTACTTTTTCTGGAGGGCCCGCATGGTGGTAAAGCCCAGGGAGCGCTCGAAGAGGGCATGCTTCAGGGGAACAACGCGGTGGTTGTTGGTCACCACCTTCACTTCCTGGCGCTGCACTTCCTCAATCCAGCTAGCCAGTTGATCCACATTGGGAATGGTTGCACTCAGGCCCAAAAAGCGCATGGTGGGGGGCATGAAAATCAGGCTCTCCTCCCACACACTCCCCCGCTCCGGGTCGTCGATATAATGGATCTCATCGAAGATGACATAGCGCACATCCCTTACCCGCTCAGGGTCTTCATGCAGCATGTTCCGGAAGATTTCGGTGGTCATGATCAAAATGGGGGCATCGGGGTTGATCACCACATCGCCGGTGAGGATGCCCACCGCTTCTTCGCCCACTACCCCTTTAAACTCCCGGAACTTCTGATTGCTCAGGGCCTTAATGGGCGCGGTGTACACCACCCGCCCCCCTTCGCGGTAGATTTTTTCGATGATGTAATCCGCGATGAGGGTTTTGCCCACTCCGGTGGGCGCGGCCACCAGCACCGATTTGTTGGCATCGATATAATCAACGGCCTCCTGTTGAAACGGATCTAAGACATAGCCGTGATAGGTGCGAGTTGCTGAATGTGTGGTCAAGGTCAGCCTCCTGTCTAGGAAAGAATCTAATCCCTTTCCTATATTCTCCCTATTTCGCCGAGAAAAAGACAGAGCCACCGGCCGCAGCGGCAGCTCTGGCCCCATCTTTGGCCTTACCTTTCTAAAAAGTGCAGCACTTCAGCCTTGGTGGGCACGGAAGGCTGAGCCCCGCGGCGGGTAACCGCCAGGGCAGCAGCCCCATTGGCGTACTCCACCGCCTCTTGCAGGCTGCGCCCCTCCCCAAGCTGGGCCGCGAGGGCCCCGGTGAAGGTATCGCCCGCGGCTACAGTGTCCACCACTTCCACCTGGTGGCCTGGAACGTGAAACTCACCGGAGGGAGTCAAGCCATAGGCACCTTGGGCTCCCAGGGTGATCACCGCAGCCTGGACACCCCGCTCGAGCAGAACTTGGGCGGCCTGCCGTGCGGAGTCCAGATCCCGTACCTCTACCCCCGTAAGCAGCTGGGCTTCGCTTTCATTGGGGGTGATCACGGTGATACACGGATAGATGTCTAAAGGCAGGGGCTGGGCCGGCGCGGGGTTAAGGATCACCTGCGCTCCCTGGGCATGGGCGGCCCGAATGGCCGCGAGCACTGTGTCTAAAGGGATTTCTAGTTGTACTACTACACAGGAACATTCTGCCATCACCGGCTTCAAGGCCTCAATGTCCTGGGGACTCAAAGCTGCATTGGCCCCGGGCACCACCATGATCCGGTTGTTGCCTCCCGCATCGATGACGATGAAGGCTACCCCGGAAGGATGCTCCTCATCCACCAGCAGATACTCGGTGGCGATCCCTTCCCCTTGCAGAGAAGCGATTTGATCCCTGCCGAAGGCATCCGCGCCAACGCGCCCCGCCATAATGGTGGGGACGCCCTGGCGGGCTGCGGCCACAGCCTGGTTGGCTCCTTTGCCGCCAAAATAGCGGTGGAACTCGGTACCCAAAATGGTTTCACCGTCCTTAGGCACCCGGGGTACATGCACCACCAGATCCATGTTCAAACTGCCGATAACCAAAACCTTTGTGCGCCGCATTAACATCCTCCGCTATGCTTGAGAGTTGGAATGTATACTGATTTCGGGATAGTTCGCCAACTTCCTGCCCGCGCATACTAGGGTCAGGAGGTATGCCATGCAGACTAATGAGTTCGGCTTTAATTTCGATCATTCCTATGCCCGGCTGCCTGCAGCATTTTTTGCCCATGTCCAGCCGGCAGCGGTACCTAACCCCCAAATTGTCCTGTTGAACAAGCCTCTGGCCCAGTTTCTCGGGCTCAATGCAGAGCTGCTGGAAAGCTGCGGCGCGCCGCCTCTTTCGGGGCAGAAGCTGCCCGAGTGGTGCCTGCCCCTGGCCCAGGCCTACGCTGGCCATCAGTTCGGTTTTTTCACCATGCTTGGCGATGGCCGGGCCTTGCTTTTGGGCGAACAGATCACCCCTGGGGGCGAGCGCTACGACTTGCAGCTCAAGGGAACGGGGCCCACTCCCTATTCCCGGGGCGGCGATGGTAAAGCGGCCCTAGGACCCATGCTCAGGGAGTACATTATCAGCGAAGCCATGCACGCCCTGGGCATCCCCACGACCAGAAGCCTGGCTGTGGTCACAACTGGGGAATTGATTCCCCGGGAAAGGCTGCTCCCCGGCGCGGTGCTGGCCCGGGTGGCCAAAAGCCATCTCCGGGTGGGGACTTTCCAGTATGCGGCCTTTGCTCCTCAGCATCTCCAAAGGCTGGCGGATTACACCTTAGAACGCCACTTTCCCGAGCTGGTCCCAAAGGAGGACAGGTATGCCGCCCTGCTGCGCCGGGTAGTTGACCTCCAGGCGCGCCTAATTGCCCAGTGGATGCTGGTGGGCTTTGTGCACGGAGTGATGAATACTGACAACATGAGTATCAGCGGGGAAACCATCGATTACGGCCCCTGTGCTTTTCTAGATACCTATGATCCAGCGATTGTCAAGATATGATGGTTTAAAAACTCACACCCTTGAGCTGGAGATATTCTTTTATGTCTTCAGGGTTGTGATAGAACTCTGCGATTAGGTCTAGGTGTTCTTGAATCAAGGTGCTTCCTCGGTTAAGTAGCCGGGCCATGAGAGGTTTGGGTATGGAAAAAAGGTGAAGAATCAATACGGCTTCAAATGTGCCTATGTAGTTATCAAGATCAAGTCCATAAGTGTGTGTAAAATCCCTCGGTTAGATGAACTCAGCGTATTGGGGTAACCTTACTTACTTTTTTTGCTTGTTGCTGTTGTTTTTTCCATTCATGGTATTCCGTCATGTCCAGGTATCTTTTGCCGCTGGACCACTTTTCATCCATTTCCATCAATAAGGCACCA
>JAKOTU010000052.1 GCA_029776155.1 Bacillota bacterium
TTTCCCATTCGCGGCAGGGTTACCCACTCTACAAGCCAACCCCGGTTCGCTTACGCTATGTTCCAAGGCACCCCCTCGGCTTCCTCCAGACCCCACTGTTGCCAGTGGCGCCCTTGCCTGCTGGTTACCTTCCCGCTGGTTGGGCGGTAGGGTTTCTCTCAACCCATCGGCTCGGTAGACATGCCGGGCGCACCGCAAAAACGGCCAGCGGTTTACGCCGGCCGTTTCCTTTTTTACCTTGCTGCCCCCAGATAGGCTTCCTGTACTTTGGCGTCCTCCAGCAGGGCCTGCCCGGGCCCTTCCAACACCAGCTGCCCCGTTTCCAAAACGTAGGCGTAGTCGGCGATTTCCAGGGCCTTTTTGGCGTTCTGCTCCACCAGCAAAATGGTGTTGCCCCGCTCCCGCAGCAGGAGGATAATCTCAAAGACTTCCTTCACCAGCAGAGGTGCTAACCCCAAAGAGGGCTCATCCATCATGAGGATCTGGGGACTGCTCATGAGGGCTCTCCCCACAGCGAGCATCTGCTGTTCGCCGCCGGAGAGGGTCCCCGCCTTCTGCCAGCTGCGCTCTTTGAGTCTGGGGAAGGTGTTGTACACCGCCTCCAGGTCCTGGGCCACCGCCCTTTGATCCGTGCGGGTGTAGGCGCCTAAGAGGAGGTTTTCTTCCACTGTCAGATTGGCGAACACGCGCCGCCCTTCGGGAACCATGGTAATGCCCTTGGTGACAATATCCTTGGTGGGCAGATTGGAGATGTCTTCCCCTTTGTAGAGCACTTTACCACTGGACTTTTTCACCAAGCCCATGATGGCCCTGAGCGTAGAGGATTTCCCAGCTCCATTGGCGCCGATGAGGGTCACGATCTGGTTTTCCTTGATGGTGAGGTTGATGCCCCTCAGGGCAGCAATCCCTCCGTAGTTTACATGCAAATCTACTACCTCAAGCACTAGCCCACCCCCAAATAGGCTTCGATCACCTTGGCATTCCTCTGCACTTCGCTGGGGCTGCCTTCGGCAATGAGCACCCCGTGATCCAGCACATAGATTCTCTCGCTGATCTCCATAACCACTTCCATGTGGTGTTCAATTAAAAAGATGGTCAGTCCAAACTCTTCTTTGATCTCCTGGATGAAGTCAATCAGCTCCCGGGTCTCCTGGGGATTCATGCCCGCCGCCGGCTCATCCAAGAGCAAAAGCTTGGGGCTTGTGGCCAGGGCCCGGGCCATTTCCAGCCTCCTCTGCATGCCGTAAGGCAGGGAGCTGGCCTTTTCGTCTTTGAAATCCTGCAGCCCGATCTTCTCCAAGAGATACAGGGATTTCTCGTAAATCTCCCGCTCTTCCCGGGCATAGCCGGGCAGGCGCAGCACTGAAGAGAGCACATTTGATCTCAACCGCAGGTGGCTGCCGATGAACACATTGTCCAAAACGGACAGCTGGCCAAAGAGCCTGATGTTCTGGAAAGTGCGGCAGATGCCAAGTTTGGCGATGCGGTCAGGGGTCAGGCCCACCAGCTGGTGTGTTTCCCCTTCCCTGGGGGTGAAGAAGATCTGCCCCTCCGTGGGTCTGTACACCCCAGTGATCACGTTAAACACGGTGGTCTTCCCCGCCCCGTTGGGGCCGATCAGGCCAACAATCTGCCCCGGCTTGATTTCCGCGTGGAAACTGCTGCAGGCCACGACTCCTCCAAATCTCATGGTCAGGTTCTCAATTCTCAGCATAACTAGCCTCACGCCCTTTTAGCCTGGTCAAAAGCCCCTCTCTGCGCAGAACGACTACCAGGATCAGGATGATGGAAAAGATCACCATGCGCATACCTGGAATGCCCTTGATCTGAACGAACCCCAGGTTGATGGACTCATCCAAAAAGCGCAGGGCTTCCATCATGACCGTGACCACCACCGCGGCAATTACTGTGCCGGCAATGCGTCCAAGGCCCCCCAAGACCACAATGAGCAGAATGTTGAAGGTCAAGGTGATCCGGAACATATTGGGGTCGATGGTGCCCAAGAGCGAAGCCAATAGCCCGCCGGCCACCCCGGCAAAGAAGGAGGCAAAGGCAAAACTCAACACCTTATGCTTAAACAGGTTGATGCCCATGGCTTCCGCAGCTATCTCATCTTCCCTGATGGCCATGAAGGCCTTGCCGTAGCTGCCCCGGATCAAGAAGCTCACAAACCAGATGGTCACGAAAGCTACCCCCCAGCTCCACCAGGTGTTGGTGTAGTTGGGAATACCTTTCAGGCCCAGGGCCCCATTGGTCAGGGATTGGGTGTTGGTGAACACCACCCGGATGATCTCGGCAAAGCCCAAGGTGGCAATGGCCAGATAATCGTCCCTCAGCCTTAAGACCGGAGCACCGATCAGAACGCCCAGGAAGGCCGAGATCAAACCCGCCACGAGCAGCGCGGGCAGAAAGCCCATTTCCACGTTGGCCAGCCAGGGCACGATGGGCTGGAAGAAGAAGTTCATCTCCTTCATGGGGATGGGCATGGTGAGCAGGCCCACCGTGTAGGCTCCCACAGCCATAAAACCAGCATGACCCAGGGAGAACAGCCCAGTGAAGCCGTTGATCAGGTTCATACTCAAGCCCAAGGTTACGTAAATGCCCGACAAGTTGATAATCCTAATCTTGTAGTCATCCAAGTACTTATTAGCCAGGAACAGCGCCAGCACTGTGCACAAAATGGCAATTAGGGCCAGGCGCCTCCTTTGTTGTTCCCTCATGGTCTCACCTTCTCCGCGGTTTTTGCCCACTGCAGCACAACAATGCACCCAAGTTTCGGCTCCTCACCACAACCTACACCTTCTCCGTTTGACTCTGGCCCAGGAGGCCGGAAGGTTTGAAGAGCAGGATGATGATGAGCACCACAAAGGCAAAGGCATCCCGGTAGCCGGTGAGCCTAGGCAGCAGGGCCACCAGCATAATCTCGCCCAGGCCCAGCAAAAAGCCGCCGGCCACTGCCCCAGCGATGTTGCCAATGCCTCCCACAACTGCAGCAATAAAGCTTTTCAGACCCGGCATCACGCCCATGAGGGGCATCAACTGGGGATAGCGCGCTCCCCACATAATGCCCCCCACCGCGGCCAAAAAGGAGCCCATGAAAAAGGTGATGGAGATGATCCTGTTGATGTCGATACCCATCAGACTTGCCGTTTCATAATCCCGGGACAGGGCGCGCATGGCCATGCCCGTTTTGGTTTTGGTTATGAAATAAGTAAGCCCAATGAGCAGCAGGATGGTGACAACTGGGATGATGAAGGTGATAACGTTAATGGACACTCCCCTGACTTTTACAACATGGTTCAAAATACGAGGAACAGGGAAGGCGCGAGGCCTTCCCCCAAACAAAACGATCCCCAAGTTTTGTAAAAGAAAGGAGGCGCCAATTGCGGAGATGAGGATGGTGATGCGGGGAGATTCCCTGAGAGGTTTGTAGGCCACCCTTTCCAGGAGCAGACCCACCAGCCCAGTGAGCGCTGGGGCGATGATGAACACCAGCCACCATGGGATCGCCGTGTAGATAATCCCGAAGTAGGTGAGGTACACCCCCAGCATGAAGATGTCACCGTGGGCAAAGTTGATCAGCCTGAGGATACCGTAAACCATGGTATAGCCGATGGCAATGAGGGCATACAAACTCCCCAGGGTAATGCCGTTGGTCAGGTGCTGCAGAAACAAAGAGATGCTACCCACGTTTGGCCCCCTCCTCAAGCGTCAACTCAGAACTCCGGTTCCACTGTGGTCAGATAGACGAATTTGCCGTTCTCCACTTTGTTGATCACAGCAGATTTCACCGCGTCCCCGTTCTCATCCAAGGAGATGATTCCAGTGGCGCCCATGAACCCCTGTACCTGGGCCAAACCATCCCGGATGGCCTGGGGATCAGCGGAGCCCACCTTTTCGATCACATCGAGGATGAGCATGTAGGCATCGTAGCCCAAAGCCGCAAAGGCATTGGCTTCCTTGCCGTACTTCTGCCTGTAAGCGTTCAGGAAGCGATCGGACTCGGGAGTTACCGGTGCTTCAGCGGTAAAGTGGGTGCTGAATACCGCCCCTTCCACCGCTTCGCCGCCGATGGAGAGGAACTCAGGGGCTTCCCAAGTGTCTCCGCCCAGGAAGGGCACATCAATGCCCAAATCCCTGGCCTGCCTGATTAGCAAGGCCGATTCGCCGTAGTTTCCGGGGGCAAAGATTACATCGGGGTTCTTGTTTTTCACGTTGGTGAGCTGGGCCGTGAAGTCTTGGTCTCCAGTGTTATAAGAAGAGATCTCCACAATGCTGTTGGGATTGCCCGTAAGCTTGCGGAAGGCATCTACAAAGTATTTGGCCAGTCCCACAGAATAGTCTTGGGTTACATCTTGAATGACCGCCGCGGTTTTGGCCCCCAGCTCATTGACGGCATAGTTGGCCATGACGGTGCCCTGGAAAGGATCGATGAAGCATACCCTGAAGTAGTAATCGTTGTTCAAGGTGACCAGTGGATTGGTGGGTGAGCAGCCGACGGCGGGAATCTGTTTTTGTTTCACGATGTCCCCCGCGGCCATGGACAGGGAGCTGCCGTAGCTGCCGATGATGGCCACTACCTGGTCCCTTTCAATCAAGCGGGAAACCGCATTGGCAGCTTCCACTTTATCTGACTTGTTGTCCACGACAATAATCTCTACTGCCCGGCCTAAGACCTCCGGTTTCATTTCCCACGCCAGTTCAATACCTTCCACAGTCATTTCGCCGCCAGCAGCACTGGGCCCGGTCATGGGCTCAAACACACCGATTTTGATGGGCTGGGCGAAAGCCAAACCTCCCCCAGCAGCCAGAGCCACAATCAGTACCAGCAGTGCCAGTCCAACCTTTCTGTTCACACACACTCCTCCTTTGGAATTTGTAAAACTGCCCAACAGGTAAGTGCTGTGTGCCTTGGTCCGGTTTTTGGCGCAAGAACAGCGATTAATGTTACTTTTGCTAATTTTACATTTAACTAAAGTATACAGAGCCATTGCTAAAAAGTCAACATGTTTGGCAGCCTGCAGCGGCCGACCACCAGGGTCCAAGCAGGGGTGATGCCAAGTGGGACAGCCCCTTCAGTCTATCTCCAAACCCATCAAGAAGATGTCTTTAAACTCGCCGCCAAGGTAAAACTCCCTTGAGCGGCGTCCCTCCAGTTTGAAGCCAAACTTGGTGTATAAATGGATAGCAGCCTGGTTATCCACCCTCACCCTCAGGTTCACCTTGCGGATCTCCCCTGTGTGCCGGCACCAATCCAGGAAAGCCCCGAGCATGGCCGCGCCGATGCCCTTGTTCCAATGTCCTTTGCGCACACTCATCCCGAATTCACCGGCATGAATCATCCTTCTGCGCAGCCCCCCGGCAAAGGAAAGGCTGCTCACGAGCTCCTCTCCGAGGACGCCCACCAGGTAGATGGAGTTGGACCGCTTCTGCATGGCCGCCAAGTACTCCTGTTCCTGGGTTAAGGTGAGGGCAAACTCGCCAGGACCAAAGGTCAAATTGTCGCTCTCGGCGCTGATTGCTTCCACATAATCCAGCAAAGCGCCCGCATCCTGGGGCGCGGCCTCGCGGATCTCCAGTTCTTCCCCTGTCTTCAGCCTGAAGCGGCGCGGCGGAAACTTCTCCATGCTGTTCCCTTCCTTTTCTAACTGGCCTGCTTACAGCCAGTTGGTTTTCCCTCAAAATTCGCTTCCCAAGGCCCTACTCCTACCCCGCGCTGCCACTGGGAAGAGGTAACCCAAGAGGTAACCGCCGAAGGGAGGCTGCGGGCAGGAAGCCTGGAAAGGGTAGAGTGGTTTTTGAGTAAGGCGCGATGCCCGCCAAAGCCCTTCAGGAAGGAGGTATAGGCAGTGAGCTGCAGCGAGCGTTTGAACCGAGCCTTTGGGGATGAAAAGCTGTCCGAACAAGAACTTGACAGCGTCAGCGGTGGAATAATGAGGCCTGAAGTGAAAACCCACTGCCCCACCTGCGGCAGTGCGGTACGGTATGTGAACGGCAGACCTTGGTGCGAGGGCTGCCAGAAGACCATCGGGTAGGTCATGGGGCAGGAAAAAGAAACGGGGAAAAGTAAAGCAGACAGAAACCGGCTGGCGGAAAAGAGAATTGAACTGCAGCCGACTATCTGGGAGTGGGGGCATGCCCTACCAATTCGTACCCGACACCACTGATTACAGCAAAGTCGGCAAACGGCTGTTGATCAGCGAACGGACGGGACCTGAATACTAGTGCTGAATTGCTCCAAGCAGCATATAAACGGAGGGAAGGCAATGCTCGTCAGAGAGTTGTCCGTTGTGGAAAGCCTGTTCGGCCTGGAGCTGGAGCTTCCCGCCCTGGGTAAGTTCTGGATCCAGTCCACACTCCGGAATGATGGAGTGGTGCTGGAGGCCTATCTAAACGGGGGCTCAAACCCGCGGCTTGTGGGCATACTCGCCTTAATGCTGAAAAGGGGGGCAACCATCGAGTATGTTTTCGTGGACGAACAGTTCCGGGGCCAAGGAGTGGGCACCCAACTGGTGCAGGCCGCAGCTTCCCTGGCTAAGGAGCAGGAAATGCCGGTCATCAAAGCCCGGGCCATCATCCAGGACCCCTTCGGCGGCATCTTCAGCCGCCTCCTGGAGAAGGTGGGGTTCCAGGCCTATGACACGGCCAGCCTGCTCCGCTTCAGCGATAATCCCCAAACCAGGCAAGCCTGGGCCGAGTTCATGGAGCGGCGGGGCAGCCGCATCTGCACCAAGCTTCAAGAAAGGGGCTTCCGCACCGTGTCCTGCGCGGAAGCAGACGCCGCACTCATGGAGCGTTTTGCCCGCGAGGTAGAAACCAGCTTCCCAGCCCATCTCAACCCCTATCAGTTCCTGGACAGCCGGGAACACCGGGTGGTGCGCGACTTCAGCTTCATTGCCCTCAAGGGGGATGAACCTGCTGCCTACAGTTTGGTGACCACCGTTGATGATAGGACGCTCACCTTCCAACAGCTGTCGGCCAGTTTCAAATACCAGGGGTCAGGGGCTTTCCTGCTGCCCATCGTGGCTTTTGTGGAAAAGGCTTTGCACAGCACCCATCCCTATAAGCTCCTATCCACCATGGTCTACGACCGCAACCGCAGTATGACCAGTCTACTCCAGGGCTTTCTGCAGCCATTTGCCGTGAATATCAACACCCAGTACTTCTACTTCCTGCCCCTGCAGGAGGAGGCGCGCTGTGCGTGCGGGGCGTGCGGGGAGACCGTCTAGAAAGGGGGAGAGTGATGGACAGACCCAAGGAGCTTTCCGAGCGGGAGTTGGCAGCAGTAAGCGGCGGTGAAGAGTTCTCCGGCCGGGGCGTGAATCCCAAGGACTGCTTCACCTGCGGCAGGGCCCTAACGCTTACTCCCACAGGTTACTACTGCAGCAGCTGCGGGTACTCACTGAATATGGAAATCCGGGGAAGTCAAGGAGGTGTTGATGATGGCGGTTTCCCGCCCCCAAGGGGGAGGTAGTGGCGAAGAAGGGAAAAAACCAAGTCCTGGGGAACGGACACAAGGTGTGTCCAGCAGCGACCTAAAGGAAGTGACCGGGGGGATAATCAGACCCAGCTGCAGTAAATGCGGCCAAGCACTTGATCTTCTCGGCCGCTGCCAAAACCCAAGCTGTCCGGGAAAATGAGCTTTTTTAAGGGCCAATGCGCTCCAAGTGCGCATTGGCCCCAGTCATTTACGGAGCCTTAAGCCCCAATTGCTGCTTTAGCGCACGGCCACCTGCGGCTGGGCCACTTCCTGCCGGAACTTTTCTTCATCAAAGAGGAAGTGTTCCAGGAAGAGTTCGCCCCCTTCCGGGCTGAGCAGGCGGCCCAGGTTGCGGAGGAGAAAAGCCCACAGGGCAAACCAGGGCTTCATGTCCCGGATATCCTCCATATCCAAGAAGGTTGGTTCCCGCTTGGCCCAGGTCCGCAAACGGGCCCATTTTTCTTTGGCCGAAAGGGTGTTATCGGTCAGACTGTACAGCAGCCAGCCCAGATCCAGGAATTGGAGCTTGCAGCGCACCCCGTTTTTCTGTTTGGGAAGGCGTTCCAGCTCTTTACCGTTGATCAGATCCACAAAAGCGCCCATCAGATCTACACCGGCAAAGTGTCCCAGGATCACTCCGGGGGCAATGCGCGGATTGCAGTCAATGAGGTAGAGCTGGCCGGTAGTGTCGTCGCGCATGTAGTCAAAACTGATAAAGCCTGTCCAATTGAAATGCTTGATCAAGCGGGCATCAAACAGTTCCGCTTCGGGCTCATCCACCGTGATCCGGTACGAGCTTGTCCCGCCGCTAGTGGGCACCGTGCGCAGCGCCTTGAAAACCACATTTCCCTTCACCTCACCATTGACAGCCAAGTTGACTGTGCAGATGAGGGAACCCTTGATGTACTGCTGGATCAGGGGCGGCTGCTGTTCCAGTTGGTACTTCTTCACGATCTGCCCATATTCCCAGATCGCCCGGTCAGGATCGCTCACAATTTTCTGTCCGTGGGCGTTACAGGCCACCCGGGGCTTGATCACCACCGGCGAGTTCAGCTCCTTCAGCAGCCTAAATGCGCTCTCCACAGAATCGGGCGCTTCTGTGCGGGGAATCCTCACCCCCGCGGCCTGGGCGTACTCGCGCATGGCGTTCTTGTTATGGGCATAGGTGATCTCCTCAAAGGACATGGAGATCATCTTTGTGTACTGCTGGATGATGTCCCGGTAGTAGGACATTAAAAAACCGCACTCCAGAACGGGGAAATAAAAACTGTACTCTTCCCTCTTCAGCTCGTCGATTACCGCCTGGGCAAACCCCTGGGGGCTGTAGAGGAGGGAAGGCGCCACAATGCGCTTATCCACCGCATTGGAGTACGAGACAAAACTGCGGCTGTGGGAATCCACCACAGTCACTTTGCAGCCCAGTTCTTTGAGGCGGCGCACCACAAAGAGACTGGTGGGTGAAGCCGGTGTTGTTACCAGCGCTTTCATTATACTTGCCCCCAATGGCTGATCAATTTATAATTGAAGCAGCGTAATAGCTTTATATTAACACATTTCCGGGCGGAAGGATAGAATTCTAGTTGAAACCATCCCAAGCTGCAAGGGGGACACCAATGTGCGCGTGCGGCCGGCCACAGAAGCCGACAATGAGAAGCTGATCGCCATTGAACAGCTCACTCCCCAGGGCGGACAGATCCAACTCGTGAGTGAACGTAAAGATTACCTTTTCCGCGCCAAGAAGTTCGCGGACCCCATTTTTCTGCTTGCTGAAGACGAAGAAGAAGATCTGATCCTGGGCATCATGGGCGTGGGCCCTGTGGCGGTGAAGCTGAACGGTGAAACCCGCCGCGGCGGGCTGGTCTTTGACTGGCGGTCCAATCCCTTGGCCCAGAAAGGCCTGCCCCGGCACATGTTCCGGCTCTGGCAGGCGGCCCACAAGGAAGTGGTCAACCGCGATCTGGACTTCCTGTTTGGCTACGTGAAAGAAGACAACGATCGCTCCATGGGCATTATCACCAGATATGGTGCCCAGATCGTGGAAAGCAAGGATTTTTTGACCATACCGGTGCACGCCCCCTTCTGCCTCAGGCGAAAAGAGGTCGCCAAAGTTGCCTTTACGGCCAGCCCCAACGAGGAACAGGAATGGCAGTCCACGGCAGCACACTTCGGCAGCCTGGATCTCTTCCCCGACTGGAGCCAAAGGCAGGCAACCCGTGAACAGCGGGAGCGCTATCTTTTCGGCCGGTTCAACTATGGGGGCTCGTCGGTAAAAGTGTGGGATACCAGCGAAGAGTACACCAACCGGGTCCTGAATATTCCCCGCATCTTTAAGGTCATACGTCCCCTCTTCCGGATCGGATCAAAGGTGCTTCCCCTGCCCCACATCCCCAATCTGGGTGAGGAAATCAAGGTCTGGCAGCTCTTTGATCTGGTCTTGGACCAGCCCGGGGATTTGAATCCGCTCTTGGAAAAGGTGCGGCAGGCTGCGGTGAAAAAGGGTATCCACTACCTAGTGATCGCCTTAAGCCCAGAAGACCCGACCTACGAACCGGTGGCGAAAAAGGCCTGGGTGCGGCCGAGGTACAACCTCTTTGCCATGCCCCTAAAAGAGGGCGTTCCCCTGCCTAATCCCCCCACCTATATGGATGTCAGCTACCTCTAGTGAGTAATGTTGATAAACTAACGCAGTAAGCTTAGGGGAGAAGGAGAGTATGAACCAAGCATCTGTTTTGGAAAACCACAAAGCTCAAATGGACAGACTCGTACGCCGGGTGATGATCACCGCCTTTGTGTTCTTTTTAGGGCTGAGCATCTTCAGGGGAGACCCCTTAGAGGCCCGCATTGTCTTCATCGGTGCCATCGTCATCTCCGCAGCCTTGAGTCCGCTAAAAAACCTTTTAGGCGGAACCGTTATGCGCTGGGGCTATGTCATCCTCACCGCGGGCGTTTTGACGGCAAGATTTGTGATGGGGGGCAATTTTGATATCCTCACGGTGGCCGCGGTATCGTTCCTTTTGGTGGTGGCCACCTACTTTGAGTTCAGCTACGTGACCCTTTACGGGGCCTTGATCCTCGTGGGCAACGGCGCCGCCTATCCCTGGTTCCGCCAGGCCTATGCGGTGCGAACTCTGGAGGAATGGGTGCCCATCGCGGTGGTGTTTGGCCTGACCACACTGGTCACGGCGTTCATGTGCCGCCGGGCGAAGGAACTGGTGACCTACGCGGAAAACCATGCGGAAAGGGCAGAAAAAACCAGCCAGAAACTGGAAGAGGTGAATGCCCAGCTCCGCCAGGTGGCCAGTGAGCTCACAAAGGAAAGCCAGCAGCTGTCCGGTCTGATGGCAGAAAGCAGTGCCGTAATCGACCACGCCGCGGGCACTGCCCACCAGTTTGCCGCCCTTATGGAAACCTTAAGGCAGAGCGCAGCGGCCATGGACAAAACCGCTTCGGGTGTGGCCGAGCGGGCTGGGTCTGGTAATTCGGCGGTGGAAGAAATCGTGGACCAGGCAGAGCGGCTGCATCAGCAGATTGCCGCCACAGCAGAGGTAGTCGCGGTCCTGGGACAGCGCTCCTCGGAGATCGGCAAGATCCTCACAACCATCAACGACGTCGCCGAACAGACCAACCTCCTGGCCCTGAACGCAGCCATTGAGGCAGCACGGGCCGGAGAAGAGGGGCGGGGTTTTGCTGTAGTGGCTGAAGAGGTGCGCAAACTGGCCGAAGAGGCAGCGCAGGCCGCGAAAAACATCGGCGAGATGATCCTTCAGGTTCAAAGGGACACCCAGATCACCGCCGCAGAATCGGCAGCCAGCGCCAGCAAGGCCGCGGAAACGGCAGCCGCGGCGCGCCTCGCGGGCAATGAACTGAGAACCATCTTAAGTGAAATGAACAGCATCGTAGAGCAGATCGGAGAAGTCGTATCCAGGCTCCAGCAGTCTGCAGATGGAAGCCGGGAAATCGCGGCAGCGGTGGGAGAGCAATCTGCTGCCATCGCCCAGATCTCCCGCACAGCGTCCAACCTGGACAACTTAGCCCATCAGCTGGCGGGCCTGTTAGAGGAACAGGACGAGTCCTAACGAGGCAAGTATTCTGAACGGAACATCCCCCAGAAACCGAAAAAGGCAAGATTGGTCATGAACCGATCTTGCCTTTTGGTTTTCTCAGCATTTTTTGCTGCGCGCCTGAAGGACGCTGTGACCTATTGCAGAAAAGCTGCTTGTGCTAGTAATACTCCAGCGATCTGTCTAGGTGATCCCTGCCCTTACTCCTTGGCTGCAGCGACTTGTTTTTCAGGACAACTCTTTAACAGGATCGTCTTCCAGTTGAGAGGGAACCCTATGCAAGATAACTCGATGACTTCATCGTATTCGTCAAATAGGCGTTCGAGTTCATCAACAATATAGGTATCCCATTCATTTGCATCCAGATATAGCGCTTTCATCACAAATACTATATCGAAAACCCTATGAGTTGTCTTCTTAAAGGCAGCATGATGTTTCTTGCACGGTATAGGGGTTTTCTGAATACCGAAATCATACAACCTCATGTAATGGGCGATCATGTTCCTCAAATATCTGACATTCTCAATCCAACTTGCGAGTTGGACTGGACCGGTGTTGAACTCCTTCGCTATAGCCTTTTGAGACTTCGTCGGCAAATTCTTGAACAAAGCCTCCAGCATTCCGAGAGTAAACAACTCAATGGCAACCCATACAGGCATAGTGCCCTGATATTCTTGTAGATGATGATGCACAAAAGGGAGTTTCTTGTTCTTTTCTACATTCTCCTTAAACCTGGCAATAGTCTCCTTATGCTTGTCGGCGTCCCTGAAGTTTTCAGAATATAAGTACCCATCGGGGCCAATCGAATGAGCCAAGTGGTATGCTATTTTTGTTTTCAGAGTATGCTCCACTGTCTCAATAGCGTACATAAGAACGTTTCGGAAGCGCCGATCAAACTCGATAATGTCGATGATCCGCTCGAAGGTGAGGCCATCTTCATAGTCGTCACTGCCTGGCTTTCGGAAGCTGAAAAGATATCCCGACAACGTGTAATAGTTGAACCTAGACAGAACCTCCATCGCTTTTTCCCGATCAGCAATGACCAACCCTCTATCCTCGAGCAAGTCAAGTTGCTGCTCAAACGTCGTGGCAGGTTTGAGTGGTTTTGTCATGGCCATCTCCCAAAAAAACTCAACCCCGCCATGGTACGCATTAATTAGATAACTAATTAAGAGGCGCGGCGGGGTCTAAATCATGTCTAATTATGTGATCAAAAAAGGGGAAATGTCAATACCTATTCTGTTCATTTTCTGATTACAGAAGAACAACATCTCGTTGCTGATCGTAACGAGGATCTCCGTAGCTTCACATCGGGGAAAGCCAACCGACGGTCGAACAGTCTCCGCCGGTAGGCACACGTTCATTACCTTAGCCGAAGAGAAAAAAAGACCACAAGGGTGGTCTTTAGCTGGCTATTTCAATGGCGGCCCCGGCAGGAATCGAACCTGCGACACACGGTTTAGGAAACCGCTGCTCTATCCCCTGAGCTACGGGGCCAGCTCTTTCGTATTATACCACACCCGTGCCCAATACACAACAACTTCGCGCAGGGGAATAACCGGGCTTGGGCTGCCTATTCCTCAACAATAATGGTTAAGCTCACCGGCTCAGAGCCGAAGGACTCGGGTAGATAACCGGTAAGCACTGCACGGCCCGGCAGCAAAGCCATAATTTCATTTTGATCCCCCTGCTCGTACAGCAAAGAGATCACCCCATCCTCCTGCTCTATCTCCCACATGGGTGCTATGTTCACCGAGGTGCCATTTTTCCAGCCTATGGCGGAAAACCAGAGCTTCTCCCCTACCGTCATGGTGAGGGTGTCCTCCAGCCATCTGTATCCGCCACCCTCACGCGCACGCAGCCTGATTTCATCCACTTGGGGAGGGTCTGTTTTGATCCCGATCCTTCTGCCTTGGCTCAAGGTTCTGTAGCAGTCTTCCACGACCACCAAGTAGTGGTACTCCCGTCCCTCTTCCACATCGCGGTCTTGGAAGATGGGGAACCTTCCCGTGTAAACCTCTTCACCGTCTTCCAGGCTTTGGGGCGCTTCCCCTTCCTTGCGCACAATCCGCACCTGCTCGAAGGTCTCCAAGGGCGGATTGGTCCACTTCAGCACCACAACCCGCTCCAGTAGGTCAAAATACCCGATTTCCAGGTGGTCCACATCCCGAATCTCTTGGGGTTCTGGG
This sequence comes from Bacillota bacterium, assembly GCA_029776155.1. Taxonomy (GTDB): domain Bacteria; phylum Bacillota; class Limnochordia; order Darwinibacteriales; family Darwinibacteriaceae; genus DTU010. Next base: position 13,731 of record JAKOTU010000052.1, read on the forward strand.
GGAGTAGGATTTTCCGTGTGCTGTTCGGCCAGGAATCTGATGGGAAAGGGATTAGTCAGTTTGAAGGTGATCAGGTCATCACTCGGGTCCTCTGGAGTCCCGTTATCGTATACCTCGATCAGATCAGTGAGGTCATACTCGAATATCAGGTGGTTCGTTTTCCTCAGATCCAGCCGCAAGCCCGGGTTGTAGATGATGTAGCCTGCATGCCCCCACGTTGAGTCTGTTTCCCAATAGGTGGGCCTGAAGTTATCCACATACGCTCCATCGGGATTGATGATGAAAGGTGCTTGGACTTGGTCCACAAACAACATGCTGAGCACCACCGTGTCTTCACGGCCTTCTAGAGGAATCAAATCGGCGAACTCAAAAACATGGAGATCTCCCTCCAGGCGCGCCAGGCCGCCAAAATCCACATTGGCGTAATCGGGACCCAGGTCTACCTTAACCTGCCCCACGTAGGGCAGCTCGCTGTTGGGCCGATCCGCTTTCCACCCGGCAGTGCGGGTGAACATGGTGACCCGCACAGACTGCCAATCAAAATCGGTCTCCCTTACCGCATAGGCTGCATTCAAGATTTCATTGGCACAGGCCAAATCGAAGTTGGGCAGAATGGACCAGCCTCCGTCTGGCGTGCTGTTTACCTCCGAAGTCAAGGAGAGCATCAAGGTGTCGCCAGGAGGTTTTTCCAGCTGGATCCCTTCCAAGGAAATGATCAATGAACTTGGCGTAAAGGACCCCACAAGCTCACCTTGAGCTTCGCTGGCGAAGGGCTCTCGGTAAATGTCAGGCGTAAAGAGGTTATCCTCAAAATCCTTGGGAGAGCTAACGTTTGTGGACAGGAGGGCTAGACCTGAGACACCACCCCGTTTGGCCACAAAGCTAACCTACAGATTCCCCAAAACCTCCCGATCAGAGCTGCCGCTGCCCAGACAACCGGTGAGCAGCAGCGCGACCACTACCAACACAGCCAGTTTCTTCATTTCCAGTCCTCCTTCGTTGAAACGGAAACTTCATGTGTCGCGAGGTATTGCCAGCGTTCAGGCTCCTTCACTGCCCCGAGCGTAGGTCCATAATCCGGTCAGAGGCCAACTGCTTGAGCCTGGGATCGCCCCCGGTCATGGTAGCCGCGGCGTGGAAGTTGCGGTAGGCCTCTCCCCGATAGTCCAACCTGAGATCCAGTTCGCCCAGGATCAGGTACAGCCTCTGATCACCCGCGGCACTGCGGGTGGTTGTGGCCAGGGATTCTGCGAAGTACAGGCGGGCCTTTTCCGCTGCCTGGCGGGCCAGGTCTGCCGCCCCCAGATCTTCGTAGATCCACAGCAGCCTCAACCAGAGATTGGCCCAAAGATCTGGGGAGGCGCCAATTACTTCATAGGTCTTCATGGCCAGGTAATAGGCGGAGATAGACTCGTGGATGGTCCTGGGTACCGAAAACTCAAAGGTGCCTTGGGGAGGATGGGCAGTAATAAAGGACTGCCAGCGGCGCGCCGCCACCTCCGAAAGGCGGTCGTACTGCCGCTCTGGATAGGTCAAGAGGCAGTGGGGACAGACCCAGAGGTAGTAGTAATTGGGCTCGAAATTCCGATAGATGTTCCGGAAATCGGGCCGCTGCTCCGCGAGCTGCAGGCGCGAAGTACGCACCCGCATCCCGGTGAACTTGGTCTGGCAGGCCCGGCACTCCACCTCCACTGGGAAGACCAGTTCCCCATACTCCAGGGGTACACACCCCTCAAAAACGGGATGGGCCTTGGGTAAGACGGCTTCCGCGGAGACGGGCTGTGCTTGGCCGGTCTCCTCCCGGCCTTGGAAAAACGTCAGCTCTTCTCCTTGGGGGACCTGCAGGGCCAGTTCCTTCAGGAGAGCCAAGGCAATTACGGGCTGCTTGGCCACCACTTCGCGGCTGGTTTCCCTGGTAATGGCGATGGCCTTCAGCTCCGTGGCACAGACGGCCGTGTAGGTGTGGGATGTTTCTTGGAAGAACGCCACCGCGCCTAAAAAACCTCCCGGGCCCAGGGCCACCTGTTGTTCGCCTTTGAGGGCCAAGGCCTTGCCTGCCACGATGAAGAAGACCGCATCTGCTGGATCCCCTGCAGAAAACAGAACCGTACCTTTAGCGAAGGTTTGAACATGATTTACAGCCATGGAAGCTCCTTCCTTTTCCCCAGCTTGTCCCTCCCATCATTCTATACGCCCAAGCGGAAATCCTTTATAACAAAATTGCGGAGGATGCATCATCCTCCGCAGCTCTTCTAGCCGATCCTGAACTCCTCAAGGAGTTCTTCTACTACACCTTTATCCAGCTCCTGCTTCACCAAGGGCCTTGCTAGAATGTCCCCATAGTGGTCATCCAGGGTAGGCCGCTGGACTTGGTAGAAGATCCCAATGGGGATTCGGTCTCCCCACTCCCAACTCCTGGCCCACGCGGCTTGGCGATCAGTACGATCGTAACCCTCTTCCTGATCCAGGTCATACACCCTTTCCCGGAAATACTGGTACGTGTTGATCTTGTTGAAGGTTACGCAGGGCTGCAGCACATCTACGAGGGCAAAGCCCTGATGGCGGATGGCCGCTTGAATGGTGCGGGCCAGATGCTCCTGATCCCCCGCGTAGCTCCGGGCCACAAAACTGGCATTAAGGGTTATGGCCGTGGCCAGGGGGTTAAACGGTTCGTTATACACCCCCAGGGGCGTGGTTCCTGTGATCATACCCCGATCGCTGCGGGGCGAAGCCTGCCCCTTGGTCAGGCCAAACACCTGGTTATCGTGGACGATGTAGGTGATGTTCACATTTCTTCTAATGGCGTGGAGAAAATGGTTGCCACCCTCGGCGTAGCCATCTCCATCGCCGCCCACCGCAATCACGGTTAAGTCGCCATTGGCCAGCTTGGCGCCTGTGGCTGTGGGCAGGGTACGCCCGTGCAGGGTGTTCAATACGTTGCCCCTGATGTAATGGGGCAGTTTGCCCGCCTGGCCGATCCCGGAAACAAAGAGCACTTCGCTGGGTTTGAGGCCCAAACCATCCAGCGCGGTGGCCAGGGCCCGCACAATTCCGAAGTTGCCGCACCCAGGACACCAAGCGGTTTCCTTACACACCTCAAAACGCTTAACCACGGCACTCACCTCCCGGAAGCCTGTCCAAGATGTACTTGGCATTAAGGGGCCGGCCATCATAGCGCCTGATGCTGCCATCAGGCTTCCAGGCAAAGCGGGAGGCGATGAGCTCTTCCAGCTGCCCGGTGTAGTTCCCTTCCACAATGAGCTTCTGGGCAGGTTTCTTGAGCAGCTCCCCTAAGCCCTTGGGCAGTGGGAAGACCTGGGGCAGGTGCACCCCTTGGGCCTTGGTACCCCGGCTGTTGAGGATCTCCACCGCTTCAGCTATGGCTCCTTTCGTGGAACCGAACCCGATGAGCATCAGTTCAGGATCCTCGGCGCCGCAGAGCACAGGGGCCAAGGCCTGTTCTTCCACCAGTCTTTGCTTGGCCATACGCTTTTCCATCATCCGCCGGCGCATCTGGGCATCCTCAATGAGGTGACCATCCTCCCCGTGCTCGTCGCCGGCTGCAACCACCAGCCCTTCCCCGAAACCTGGGTAAAGGCGCGGGGAGATACCATCTTCCGTGAAGCGGTAGCGCAGGTAATCGGATCCGGCCTGTTCCCCTGCCACCACCTTGCCCCGCCTAATCTCGATCCTGCTCAGATCAAAGGGGGGAACGGTGGTGTAGGAATCGGCCAAGTGCTGATCGCTGAGCACCACCACCGGCATCTGGTATTCTTCCGCCAGGTTAAAGGCGTGGGCCATGAGGTAAAAAGCTTCCTCGACATCGCCTGGGGAGAGTACGGCCCGGGGGAAATCGCCAAAGGACATGGCCACGGCGTAGCGCAGATCCCCCTGCTCAGTACGGGTGGGCAGACCCGTACTGGGCCCAGGTCGCATGGCATTGATCACCACCACAGGAATCTCCGCTGAACCGGCCAGGCTTAAGGCTTCCGTCATCAAGGCAAAACCGCCGCCGGAAGTTGCGGTCATGGCCCGCACTCCGGCGAACGAAGCGCCAATGGCCATATTGATGGCCGCGATTTCATCTTCCGCCTGCTCCATGATCACTTTGGCCTGCCTGCCGCGCTCGGCGATGAACTCGGTTACTCCCGTGGAGGGAGTCATGGGATAGGCACTCATGAACTTCACGCCCGCGGCTAAGGCACCAAGGGGCAGGGCATCATTGCCCCGCAGCACAAGTCTAGGCCCGGGCTGGGCAGGTTTGGGGGGCCTGGGCCGCTGGCCCATGGTTTCCCTCACCCGGGCAAACCCAGCGGCAGCCACCTTCTTGTTGCCAGCCACCACAGCTTCGCCTTTATCCGCGAACATCAAGGCCAGCGTTTCCTGGAGCATGGTAATATCTTCGCTGAGCAGGGCCCACACCGCCCCCGCGGCCACCGCGTTGGCCATAATTTTGGGCTGGCCCAGCTCTTCTGCGATCCGGGCGAAGGGTAGACCAATACAGTTGGGCTTTTGAACTAGATCCTTTGCTGCATCACCTAAAACATCTGGATCGTAGATGACCACACCATCGCCCTTCAATTCCCCTAGTTCCCGGGTGATGGTGGTTTCGTCAAGGGCAACGAGAATATCAAGTTCATCCTCCCAGGTGGCCACAGGACGATCCGCCAGCCGCAGCTGGAAGAAATTGTGGCCGCCCCGAATCCGTGACTCGTAGTCTTGGTGGGCAAACAGATGCCACCCTTCCTGGACGGCTGCCCGCAGCAGGATCGTGCCCACGGACACCAAGCCTTGCCCCGCCTGTCCTCCAATTCTGATGTTTAGGGTCTGCATAATCAGCCTCCCTGCTTAGTTAGAAGGCCCTGATCTGGCTCTGGGGAGCGCTGCAGATTGGGCACTTCTCAGGTAAATCTCCCTCATGGGTCCAACCGCACACTTCACACACGTAAATGGTGCCCAGCTCGATGTCGATCTTCTTTTCCATGACAGTCTTCTTGGCTTGACCGTACATGTCGGCGTGGATCTTCTCTGCCTCCAGCGCGTAGTGGGTAGAACGCACAGCACCCTTTTCCTGCTGCAGTTCGGCCACTACTTTGAAGGCCGGGTACATTTCCTCAACTTCGTAGGTTTCGCCGTCAATGGCATCCTGCAGGTTGGCCACCGAATCCTTGATCCCGCCCAGCTCCTTGAGGTGGTTGCGGGCATGGACCAGTTCGGCGTAGGCGATGGCCTTAAAGAGCTTGGCTACGTTGGGCAGGCCTTCCTTTTCCGCCACGTTGCTGTAAATCAGGTACTTCATGTGCGCCATGCTTTCTCCCGCAAAGGCATCTCTCAGGTTCTTTTCCGTCATGATACGCATTCAGACATCCCCTCCTAATTGAAAGTGCTAATGATTACTATACCATACCAGTAATTTACTGGCAATACGCTATTGCTATACATTCGTAACAAGACCAACCACTAGATACAGGGCGGAAACACCAGTTTTGGGCAGTGTGTTGTGGGTAACCTGTGCATAATGTGGATAACTAAGCCGCCCAGTTGACTATCCAGATCCGGGGATCAGCTCCAGAGCAGCCAGACCAGGACGTATCCCGTGGTCACCGCCGCGAGGGTGAAGGGAATACTTAAGCGCATGAACTGCCCCGCGCTGACCTCATACCCTTCCTTGCGCAGAAGCCCAATACCCGTAATGTTCGCCGAAGCGCCGATGGGAGTAAGGTTGCCGCCTAAAGTGGCGCCGCAGAGCAATCCAAAATAAAGCAAGTTGGGCTCCACAGCCAGGATGGAAGCTACGCCACCCACCACAGGAAGCATGGTGGCCACATAGGGAATGTTGTCCACAAAGGCGGAGATCAACACGGACATCCAGACAATAAGGGTATACACAACAAACACATTACCCTTCCCGGCCCGGGCAATGAAGGCGGCGAAGCGTTCGATTACCCCCGCTTGGGTGAGCCCGCCTACGACGATAAACAGGCCCATGAGCAGAAGTAAGGTAAACAGATCAATGTCCAAAATGGTCTTCCAGGTGTGCTCCAGACCCTTACCCCGGGCCAGATCCCGGATCAACCCCACCGCAAAGAGGGCCATGCAGATTAAACCGTTGGTGATGGCCGGTTTTTCCGGGATAAAGGAAGCCAGGATCAAAAGAACGATCATGAGCACCAGGAGCAGTCCTGGGAATTTGTCTTCCACCTCGGTACGCGCTTGAGGTTGAATCCCGCCCTTGGTCGAACGCAGTACCCAGTAGAGTATAACTGTGGCAGCCACAGCCCCTGCCTGTACCACCCAGAACATGCCCGGCCTGCCCGCAAGCCAGAAGAAATCTAAGAAGTCCAGATCAGCATGGCCGCCCAGGAGAATGGAGGTGGCATCACCCACCAAGGTAGCCGCACCCTGCAGGTTGGAAGCGATGGCCACGGCGATCACGCTGGTCACAGGGGATATCCCCTGCTTTTTAGCAATACTCATGGCCACTGGGGCCACGATCAGAACCGTGGCTACATTATCTACAAAAGCGGAAATAATGCCGGAAAAGAGGGATAAAGCCACGATTGCCCAGCGAACGGTGGGCGTTTTCTCCAGGATCATGTCCGCCAGCAGGGCCGGCATGCGCGACTCAATGAACAGCGAGACAATACCCATTGTCCCCGCAATCATGAGAATTACATTCCAGTCCACAAACCCCAAGACCATATTCCAGGGCACGATGCCCACGACAATGAAGATTCCCGCCGAGATCAAGGCGATATGGGCCCTGTAACGAGGCAGCAGCAGGAGCAGGATGTAGGTGATGGCAAACAGTGTGATGGCTAACGTTTGCAAGTTAGAGACTCCTTTCCAACGTCTTTGTTCAAGAATTGAATTCTCCCTAGGGCCCCTGATTCCTCTCACCCCCTCCTGCCTTTCACATTCTGCGCCGCCGATCGGGGTTTCCCCGGCTTGCTCAGGCAAGTCCTCCCCCGGCAGGGATTTCACCCCTGGCAGGATAATAATAGCAAGCAGGATTATCCTCAGGAAAGGGGAGCGCTTATGGAAAACGTACTGCGTTTCGGTATGGTTGGTGGAGCTGTGGACTCCTTCATCGGCAATGTGCACCGCAAAGGAGCCACCTTTGATGACCAAGCCCAGCTGGTGGCGGGGTGTTTTTCTAGAAACTTCGAGCGCACCCTGGCCACAGGCAAAAGGTGGGGTGTGGCCCAGGAGCGCCTCTACCGCAGCTTCCAAGAGATGGCCGAAAAGGAAGCGGCCCGGGAAGATGGTATTGATTATGCCATCATCTGTACCCCCAACCACTCCCACTACGCGGCCACGAAAGCCTTTTTGGAGCAGGGCATTCACGTGGTGTGCGACAAGCCCCTCACGGTGACGGTGGAAGAAGCGGAAGAACTGGTGCAGCTCGCGGAAGCTAAGGGGCTGCTCTTTGGGGTGAGCTACGCCTATTCCCAGTGTCCCGCGGTGAAACAGGCCCAGCTCATGGTCAGAAACGGCGATATTGGCCAGATCCAAGTGGTGGTTGCCGAATATCCCATGGGCTGGCTGGCAGCCCCTGTGGAACTGGAAGAAGGCCAACCCATGCCCTGGCGCATGGATCCAGAGCAGTCTGGCCTATCCAACTGCGTGGCGGATATCGGCTCCCACGTGGAGCACACCGTAGCTTACATCACAGGCCTCCAAATCGAAGAACTGTGCGCCCGCCTGGATTACTTCGGCGGACCCAACCGGGCCTTGGACACCAATGCCCATGTCCTGCTCAAGTATGGGAATGGCGGTGTGGGCAACTACTGGTGCTCCCAGGTGGCCATTGGCTACGACAATCCCCTGCGGGTGCGCATTTTCGGCACCAAGGGTACCATCGAATGGTGCCAGGAGATCCCCAACTACCTGTTGGTGAGAAAACTGGGTGAACCCCCCCAGCTGCTGGCCCGGGGCCATTCTTACCTCTACCCCGACGCTGTGCAGATGAACCGCCTGTCCGCGGGCCACTCCGAAGGCTACTTCGAAATGTTTGCCAACTTCTACCGCAAATACAACAGCGCCCTGCTCAAACACAAGCAGGGGCTGGAGCTGACCGCAGAAGACCTGGACTTCCCCGATGGCAGGGCGGGCCTAAGGGGCGTGAAGTTCATCAACCGCTGTGTAGAAAGCTCGCAGCGCGGTTCCATCTGGGTCAAATTCGATTAAAGCTGGATGCAGCAGTTGGGCCGCGGGAAGACACCGCGGCCCTTCCTTAACAGAAAATTTCCCGGCTGCTGCCAGGAACGGCGGTCCTGGGCAGTGAATCTCCTGGCTGGAAAGGGGTTGGCGCCGGTGCGCACCACAAGACGAGCAGGCAAGATCATCCTGTACATAGTACTGGCCTTGGCCGCGCTGTTTGCCGGTTTGTCCATGGCTGGAATGAAGCTGATCCACGACGAGCAGTTCGGCCGTTTTGAACGTCCCGATCCTGCCGCCACCGCGGAGCTGCACCACAGCGACTTGAGGGGGCTTTTCCCCTTAGAGCTGGTCAGTTTCCTATCGGGGAACAACCGCCTCCAAGGATACCTCTATGCCGTTCCAGGCAGCCCCGGCCTAATTGTTGTCTCCCACGGTTTGGGGGGCGGAGCCGACAGCTATCTGCCCCAAATCCGCTATTTCCTCAACCAAGGCTGGAGCGTTTTTGCCTATGATGCCACCGGATCCTACGACAGTGAAGGTGAGGCCGTAAAGGGCTTTCCCCAAGCAATTTTAGACCTGGACGCTGCCCTGCGCTTTGTGGAAAGCCATCCCGGTTTGGCGGGGCTGCCCGTTCTGCTCTTTGGCCACAGCTGGGGAGGCTATGCTGCGGCCAACATCCTGCATTTTGACCATCCCGTTGCCGGGGTAGTTTCCATTGCCGCGCCCAGCTCCGCCATGGAGATGATCATGGAACAGGGGACCAAAATGCTGGGCTCCATCATGACCACCCAGCGCCCCTTCCTGTGGCTGTACCAGTGGCTGCTCTATGGAAAAACGGCCTCCCTCGATGCGGTGGATGCGCTGAACAAAACCCGGGTACCAGTTTTGGTCATCCACGGCACAGCCGATACCACCGTGGAGTTCCAGGGCAGCGCCATCATCAGCAAGCGGGAGCGCATCACCAATCCCCAGGTGGAATTCTTAGTATTGGATGAACCGGGCCGCAGCGGACACAATAACATCCTCTGGTCCCGGGAAGCCCAAGCCTACGTCCAAGAACTGAACCGCGAGCTGAGGGCGTTGGAAGAGCAGTATGGCGGAGAGATTCCCCCGCCCGTCAAGCGCCAGTTTTTTGCCCAAGTGGACAGAGAACGGGCTAACGAGTTGAATCTAGAACTCATGGAGAGAATCAACAGCTTTTTCCTCAGCTGCCTCGCCGGAACCTAAAAGGCCCGGGGGCTTAAGCTCCCGGGCCTTGGCTGGCAGGGTTTAGAACGGCGAATCTGGGAAGTAGTAGAGATGGGCGTTTTCTGGGGTAACCAGGGTAGCATTGAGGATGTAGTTGCCCAGTACCGCCGCATTAGATACGTAGCGCAGAGCGGTTACTTCCATGGCGGTGGCGATCATGTTCGGCGGATAGAGTACATCTACAGGGATGAGGCGGTCTCCGTCCATGACCCTCTTGATCATTTCCTTCATGCCGGCGCCGCCCACGATGAACATCTCATCCTCCCGGCCGGCCTGCTTCACGGCCTCGATTACGCCCAGGGCGATGTCATCATCTTGGGCCCACACTGCATCGATCTTGGGGAAGCGGGCCAAGAAGTCCTGCATGACCTCGAAGCCATCGTCCCTGTTCCAGTAGGCATACTGCCAGTCGAGGACGTTGATTTCGGTTCCTTCGATCACTTCCATGAAGGCATCGAACCGCTGGTTGTCAATGACGGTGGGAATACCCCGCAGGATGACGATATCACCCTTGCCGCCCAGGGCTTCCACAATGTACTCAGCGGATACACGGCCCATGCCGGGGTTGTCGCCGGCCACATAGATATCCTCGATGCCCGGCCTGGTCAAGCCCCGGTCCACCACGGTAATGAACACTCCCTGCTGCTTGAGCATATCAACGGGATCGGTCAAGGGGTCAGACTCGAAGGGCAGGATGACTAGAGCGTCGATGTTGTGAATGGCGTAGAGGTCCTCCAGCGAGTTGGCCTGCTCAGCCGCGCTGCCAGCAGTGACCAGGATGATCTCCAGGTTGGGATAGGTCTTCTGCAGCCGTTCTTGGGTCACTCGGGCCCAGTAGTTGATGCCGCCTGTCCAGCCGTGGGTCGCCGAAGGGATGGACACCCCGATCTTGATCTTATCCTGGGCCAGGGCTGCGGGACCAACCAGCAGCATGACCAGTGACAACACAGTCAAGACAACTATTGTCCTTCTCATTCTGTGCGTTCGCTCCTTTCGAGTGTTCTTATGTTTTTCCTTTCCGCCAAGAACTCCACAAACTTCCTACAGACCCCGTACAGACCCCCCTTTCCGCTGGCCTCATTCTTTACTGGTGCGCTGTACCAACACAGCGCCTATAATGATCAAACCCTGAACAGCGCCGTTTAGATACTGGCTGATGGCATCGGACAGGTTCAGGATATTGCCGATGATGGAGAAAATGATGGCCCCCGCAACTGTACCTAGAATCTTGGCCGTTCCCCCCTTCATGGCTGTTCCGCCGATGATTACCGCGGCAATGGCCTCCAGTTCCCAGCCGTAGCCGGTGCTGCCGCTGGCGGAACCCAGGCGGGGAACGTAGATGATGGTGGCAATAGCCACGCAGATTCCTTGGAGGATGTAAGTGAGCACCCGGATGCGGTTCACGTTGATGGCTGAGTAGTGGGCCACATCATAGTTGGACCCAATGGCCAGCACATAGCGGCCAAAACGGGTCTTGTACATCAAAACAGCACCCACCACCGCCACGATAAAGAAGATGATCAGGGGAATGGGGATCTTCAAAAAGGTACCGTAGTACACCGGGCGGTACAAGCCCCGCACCGGCAGATTGAGGGATAGGGTGCCGCCGTCGGCCAGGTAAGTAACTAGGGAGCGGAAAATACCCATGGTGCCTAAGGTCACAATGAAGGATTCGATCTTACCCCTGGTGATAACCAGGCCGTTCACCAAGCCCCCCACAGCCCCCAACACCAAGGAGAGGACCATGGCCGCAATGATGGTGGACCAGGTGGCTCCCCAATGCTGCACCAGGTAGTTCATGAAGATGATCATCATGCCCGAGTTAAAGGCCGCCATGGAACCCACAGACAGATCGATGCTGCCTGTGCCGATGACAAAGGTGGCCCCGATGGCAATAATCCCGGTAAAGGCGCTGCGCGTAAACACATTGGTCAAGTTGCCCATGGACAGGAAGGTGGGGTTGATCGCGGTGCCCAGGATCATCAGGGCGATCACCGCGATAATAGGGCCGATATCCTGCCACGAAAAGCGACTGCCCAACGCCTTGACCTTTGCCAACCCGCCTGCGCTCACTTGATTCATCCTGCCATTCCTCCCTTTACGCCTGTGGCATACAGCATAATCTCTTCCTCATTAATGTCAGCACCAGTAAGCTCCCCCATGATGACCCCACTGCGCATGACAATCACTCTGTCGCTGAGCCCTACAATCTCCGGTAGTTCAGAAGAAATGAGGATGCAGGATTTGCCTTGCTTCACCAGTTCGCGGACGAAGTAGTACACCTGCTGTTTGGTACCCACGTCGATGCCCCGCGTCGGTTCATCCAGGATGACCACATCTGGATCCACCTGCATCATCTTGCCCAGGGCAATTTTCTGCTGGTTGCCGCCGCTCAACATGCTGAGCAGCGCCCGTTTGGACGGCACACGCACATCGAATTCTTCCAGGGTCCGATCTAAGGTTGCATCTTCTTTCTTGCTGTCTAGGAAACCGATTCTGGTGAGGTGATCTTGCAGGGATAAGATGGTGACGTTGGGGGCTAGGGGCATGGAGGTGAAAAGACCCTTCCCTTTGCGGTCTTCGCTGAGATAGACGATCTGCTGCTTGATGGCATCTCCGTAGGAGCGTGCCGATAGGGGCTGGCCGCGGTAGATCACCGTCCCCGCACTGCGGCGCCGCAACCCCACCACGCACTCCATCAGTTCGGTGCGCCCCGCTCCAATCAGGCCGGCAAAGCCCAGGACCTCCCCTTCATAGAGCTGGAAACTGGCATTGTGCACATATTTGGGACAGCTGATATTGCGCACCTCCAGCACGGGAACCTCCCTTTTGGGAGGGCCTCCCTTGGGCGGGAACAGGGTGGTCAGTTCCCGTCCCACCATGAGGCGGGCCATATCATCTTCCGAGAGGTCGCTGACCTTTTCCGTGGCCACCCGGTAACCATCCCGGAGCACCGTGACCCGGTCAGCCAGCTCCTTGATTTCATTAAGTTTATGGGAGATATACACAATGGAAACGCCGTGATCCCTTAAGGCCCTGATAATCCTGAACAGCACCTCGATTTCGCCCTGGGTCAACACGGCCGTAGGTTCATCCATAATCAGCACTTCCGAGTTAAAGGCCAGGGCCTTGGCGATCTCCACCATCTGTTTTTCCGAAACGCTCAGATCCTTCACCCGGCTGCGGGGGTCGATGGTGGTGCCCAGCCTGCCCAGGATTTCCCCGCTGCGCTGGCGCATGGCCGCCTTATCCAACAGACCCCTTTTCACAAGCTCCTTGCCGAGGAAGATGTTCTCCTCCACGGTGAGGTCGTTGCACAGGTTAAACTCCTGGTGGATCATGACCACTCCATCGGCCTCAGCCGCCCCAATACTGTGATAGACCACTGGCCTGCCGTTGCGCAGCAGCTCCCCTGAGGTCTGCTGGTGATACCCCGCCAGGATCTTGACCAGGGTGGACTTGCCCGCTCCGTTTTCCCCAATGAGGGCGTGGATCTCGCCCTTTTTCACCTCAAAGTCCACATCAAACAAAACGGGTACAGTTCCGTACGACTTGCACACCTTTTTGGCCTGAATGGCAAACTCCGACACGCGGCATCCCACCCCACGAGCCAATAATGGAAATAATCTCTACTTATTGTTCTAGTAAAGACGCGTATTTCCTTCTTGCGTTTAACATTTTGACTACCTAGTACACTTTGCGAACAATAAAATTTCACTTAGAAGGGTTTTCATCACAATTTGGCTAATATCACTTATGAGAAATTTCTGGTATGGAGGTGCGGACATGATCGAGGGAAAAGAGACTAAGACCAAAAAAGGTGTGCTCCGGTTCGGCATGGTGGGCGGAGCCTCGGGCAGCTTCATTGCCGACGTGCACCGCAAGGCGGCCCTGTTCGATGGGCAAGCGGAACTGGCAGCAGGGTGTTTCTCCTCCAAGTTTGAGCGGACGCTGGAAACCGGCGCCAAGCTGGGCCTAGACCAAGAACGCCTCTATCGCGATCACAATGAGATGGCCCAAAAGGAAGCGGCCCGGGAAGATGGCATCGACTTTGCCATCATCGCCACTCCCAACTACGCCCATTATCCCGCAGCCAAAGCCTTCCTGGAAAATGGGATCCATGTGGTGTGCGATAAGCCTTTAACCTTGAAAGTGGAAGAGGCCGAGGAACTGGTCAGGCTCGCCGAGGAAAAGGGGCTGTTGTTCTGCGTAACCTACGCCTACTCCCAATACCCTGCGGTGAAGCAGGCCCAGATGATGGTGAAAAACGGAGATATCGGCGAGATCCAAGTGGTTGTCGCCGAGTATCCCCAGGGCTGGCTGGCTACCCCCGTGGAACAGGAGGGGAACAAGCAGGCGGCCTGGCGCACCGATCCTGAGAAGTCTGGCATTTCCAACTGCGTGGGTGACATTGGCACCCACATTGAAAACACCGTCTCTTATATCACCGGCCTGGAGATTGACGAACTGTGCGCCCGTTTGGACATTTTCGGCAGCAACGAGCGCAAGCTGGATACCAATGCCCACATTCTGGTGAAATACAAAAACGGTGCCGTGGGCAACTACTGGTGCTCCCAGGTGGCCATCGGCTATGACAACGGTTTGACCGTGCGCGTCTTCGGCACCAAGGGTACCATTGAATGGCGCCAGGAAGATCCCAATTACTTAAAAGTGGTCAAACTGGGCGAGCCCGTACAGATTCTGTCCCGGGGCAACCCCTATTTCTACCCTGAAGCGGCCCAGATGTCCCGCATTCCCTCGGGCCATCCCGAAGGCTACTATGAAGCCTTTGCCAACACCTACCTGAAGTTCAGCAATGCCCTGCTTAAGCTGAAGCAAGGTCTCGAGCTCACAGAAGAGGATCGGGACTTCCCCGATGTCAAGGCAGGGCTGCAGGGAGTCAAGTTCATCCACAAATGCGTGGAGAGCTCCAAGAAAGGCTCCATTTGGGTTAAGTTTGACTAAAGGAGGAGAGAAAAGTGTCTAGACCTGTAACCATTTTCACTGGCCAGTGGGCCGATCTGACCTTTGAAGAAGTCTGCAAGATGATGAGCGAGATTGGCTATGACGGCCTGGAAATCGCCTGCTGGGGCGATCACCTGGATCCCAAGCGGGCCGCGGAAGACCCCGCCTACGTGGAAGATCGCCTGCAGACCTTGGAGCGCTACGGCTTGAAGTGCTGGGCTATTGGCTCCCACCTCATCGGGCAGTGTGTAGGCGATAACTGGGATCCGAGGCTGGATACCTTCGCGCCCGACCACGTCAAGGGTCAGCCCGATAAGATCCGGGAGTGGGCCATTGAGGAGATGAAAAACGTGGCCCGGGCCGCGAAGAACATGGGCGTTAAGGTGGTCACGGGCTTTACCGGGTCCCCCATCTGGGCCTACTGGTATTCCTTCCCGCCCACACCAGAAGAAATGGTGGAGGAAGGCTTCAACAAGATCGTGGAGCTGTGGACACCCATTTTTGACGAGTTCGACAAGCAGGGCGTGCGCTTTGCCCTGGAGGTCCACCCCACGGAAATTGCCTTTGACCTCTACACCACCGAAAAACTCCTGCGCCACTTCAACCGCCGCCCCACCCTGGGGATCAACTTTGACCCCAGCCACCTGGTCTGGCAGGGAGTGGAACCCCACCTGTTCATCCGGGAGTTTGGGGACCGCATCTACCATGTGCATATGAAAGATGCTGCCGTGACCCTGGATGGTAAGGCGGGCATTCTGGGTTCCTTCCTCACCTTCGGTGATCCCCGCCGCGGCTGGAACTTCCGTTCCTTGGGCCATGGCGATGTGAACTTTGAAGAGATCATCCGCGAACTGAACGCCATCGGCTATGATGGTCCCCTGTCCGTGGAATGGGAAGACAGCGGCATGGACCGGGAGTTTGGTGCCCGGGAGTCCTTGGAGTTTGTCCGCCGGATGAACTTCTCCCCCTCCACCATGGCCTTCGACGAGTCCATGAAGAAGTAAAGGAAGCTGCAGCAAGGGGCTGTTGACGCGCGTCAGCAGCCCTTTCTGATCCCGCCGGGAAAACAAATGCTTAATTACTTGCTAATCCAACGGCAGGAAGAATAACTCAAGTGGCGAATCATTAACTATAAAGTACGAAACTCGAACTAATAAGTACGGGATGTGAAATTTATGTCAAGTAGACCGGCGCCGTTTGGCCTGTTTGGGGCCGCAGCCGGCTCGGCCATTTTCCAGCTGATCAGGGAAGCGGGCCCCTTGGCCCGGGCCGATATCGGGCGGATCACAGGGCTGTCCAAATCCACCGTGTCCCAGCATGTGGAGCGCCTGCTTCGCCTGGGACTGGTGACGGAAGAGCCCGATGCCAGGTATCCCGCCGGCCGCAAGCGCAAACAGCTGGTGTTCAATGAAAGCGCAGGCTACGTGGTGGCCATCGATCTAGGGGCCACCAGTGTGGATATTGCCCTCTGCGATTTGGGCGCTTCGGTGCTGGAGCACCGGGAGCTGCTCGATGTTGCAGTTAGTGACGGACCCCAAAGGGTGCTCGGCCGCATTGTTGAGCAAGTGGATGATCTTCTAGCCAAGCATGCCATCACCCCAGACCAGCTCTACGGCATGGGCATGGGTGTGCCCGGCCCAGTGGAGTTCTCCACGGGCCATCCCATTCACCCCCCCATCATGCCCGGCTGGCACAAGTACCCCATCAAAGAATTCTTGACCGAACGCTACGGCTGCCTGGTGTACATCGATAACGATGTGAACGTGATGGCGGTGGGCGAAGCCAAATACGGGGCGGGCGTGGGCGTGGAGAACCAGCTCTTTGTCAAGATCGGCAGCGGCATCGGCTGCGGAGTGATCCTAGGGGGCAGGCTGTATAGGGGCACCCACGGCTGTGCCGGGGACATAGGCCATATCTCCCTCCGGGGCAATGAAGAGCTCTGCTCCTGCGGCAATCGGGGCTGTTTGGAAGCCATCGCCTCCGGGAGGGCGCTGAGCAGGCTCGGCACCAGGCTGGCCATGGACGGGGAATCCTTTGAACTGGCCCAGGTGTTAACCCAGAAAGGCACCGTATCGGCAGAAGATATCGCTTACCTAGCCCGCCGGGGTGATCCCCTTTCCTTATCTCTGCTGCGCATGAGCGGGCAAGCCATCGGCGAGGTTTTGGCCGGCATTATCAACTTCATCAATCCTTCCCTAATTGTGGTGGGCGGCGGGGTGTCCAAATCGGGGCAGCGGCTCATTGCCACCATTAAAGAGGTGATCTTGAGCAAATCCACGCCCCTGGCCACCAGTACTTTAGAGGTGGTCCCCAGTAAACTGGGGGGCATGGCCGGGGTGATCGGCGCCGCAGCCTTGGTGGTGGATGAAGTGTTCTCACAAGAAAGGGTTTTTGCCATGGTCAATCAAGAGGGCATGCCCTCCGCGGGAGGTGATTAGCGCCAGGTAAACAGGTCCAGTTCTGATCCATGATGAGGTCAAGTCATCAAAAACAAAGAAAGGGGTCTGAGCAGGATGCGTAAATTTAGTGTATGGTTCTTAGCGTTATGCCTTATGGTTGGCGTCTTGGCCGGGGCTGTGCAGGCCAAGGAACTCACCTTCGGCTACATCGCCCCCGGTCCCGATACCTGGTACCGCCGCACGGTGGAAGGCTTCGAGTGGGCCTGCCAACAGCTGGGCATCAAGACCATCGTTTTGAACTCCCAGTATGATGCCAGTTTGGAAGTGGCCAATATTGACTCGTTGATCAGCCAAGAAGTGGATGGCATGGGGATCTTCTCCTTTAACCCCCAAGGTGCCGTGGTGGCTGCCCAGCGCGCTGAGCGGGCAGGCATCCCCCTGGTCACGGTGGATAACGTAGGCCAGGTACTCGAAACCGATCACACCATCGTCGCCGCCATCGACTTCGACTGGAGGGCCATGGGTGTCAACTATGCCGAATACATGGCCGAGCATTATCCGGGCAAGAAGGTGGCCGTCATCGCCGGTCTCTTGGATCACCGCCCTGTGCAGATCATCCACGAAGCCATGTTCCAGAGAATGGAAGAGCTGGGCCAGAACGAAGTGGTAGTGGTCCGGTCCGGCGAGTACAACCCCGCCGTTGCCGTCAACCAGGTGCAAGACTTGGTCCAGTCGGGTCTGGAGTTTGACATCATCTGGGTGATGAACGAAGATATGGCCGCAGCGGTCATCCGTTACCTGGAAGGCCAAGGCCTGTTGGATGACTATGTGGTCATCGCCCAAAACGGCTCGCCGGCAGGTATCGAGCTGATTAAGGCGGGCAAGCTGGAATACACCATCAGCAGCTCCCCCGGTTGGGAAGGGGCCATTGCTGCCCTGGTGCTCTACCAGCATGTGATCGGCGACAGCGCCGAGGTGAACCAGAGCATACTCCTGCCCATCACTCCTGTAACCAGGGACAACATCGACAACAAGAAAGAAGTTATTCCTTGGGAAGTGGACCCGGTTTGGGTTGAGCTGACTAAGGAGTACTTCCCCGAGCTTGGCCGTTACCTTCCCTAGGTGAGATCCGGGCAGGGCATGCTGCATGCCCTGCCCTCCTTAGAGATGGAGGCGAGGATATGCCGAACAACCACTGCATCTTGTCCATGCGCAGAATCAGCAAGCGCTATGGCGATATGTATGCCCTGAGCAATGTGGACTTCGATCTTTACGCGGGTGAAGTGCACTGCCTGGTGGGGGAAAACGGCGCGGGCAAATCCACTCTGATCAAGATCCTCTCCGGCGCCGAGCGGCCCACCACCGGAAGCATTGAGCTGTTTGGCCACAGCTTTCCCTTCCTTACCCCCGATCGGGCCTTAAACCTGGGGGTGGCCACCATCTATCAAGATGTGGAGCTGGTCAGCTCCCTTACGGTGGCCGATAACATCTTCCTGGGCCACGAGCGCTGCAAAGCGGGGGGATTCGTGGACTACGCCGCGCAGCGGGCCGCAACCCAGGAGCTTTTGGACACTTTAAACATCCACATCGACCCCGATGAAATCGTGGCCAATCTCCCCCCTGCCCAGCAGCAGATGCTGCAGATTGTCAAGGCGCTGCACCATGAGGCCAAAATCCTGATCATGGATGAGCCCACGGTATCTTTGGGCATAGAAGAAACCCAAGCCCTGATGAATTTAGTCAGGCGCTTGGCCGCAGAGCAGATCGGTATTATTTATATCTCTCATAACCTGGATGAGGTCTTTGCCATCGGCCACCGGGTCACGGTGTTGAAAGACGGGCTGAAAGTGGGGACCTTTAAAACGGAAGAGTTGGATGAGCACAGCCTGGCGGCCAAGATGATCGGCCGGGAGAGGTCTGACTTCTTCGAACGCAAGCGGGTGAAAATTGGCGAACCTGTGCTGGAAGTGAGAAATCTCACCGCGCCGCGCCTAGCCAACAACGTGAGCTTCACGGTGCACCGGGGAGAGATCCTCGGCTTTGGAGGTTTGGTGGGGGCAGGGCGCAGTGAAGTGATGCGGCTGCTCTTCGGCATCGATCAGGCGGTCTCGGGGGAGGTTTTGCTCCGGGGAAGGCCCCTCAAGATCCGCTCACCCGGGGATGCCATTGAAGCTGGTTTCTGCATCATCCCGGAAGATCGCAAAAAGGAGGCTCTGCTCCTCTCCCGCTCCCTGGTGGAGAATGTGGCCATCATCAAAAACGAAAAGGGCAACCTGATCCTGGACCGCCCGGGGGAGCGCTCTTTAGTCCAAAAGATGATTGAACGCTTGAGCATCGCCACCACCAGCATGCACAAGATCGTGGGCCAGCTCAGCGGCGGCAATCAGCAGAAGGTGGTGATCGCTCGCTGGCTGGAAAGCGAAGCGGACATTTTCATCTTCGACGAACCCACCAAGGGTGTGGATATTGGCGCCAAACGGCAGATCTACGATCTGATGGTGGGCCTGGCTGAAGCAGGTAAGGCCATTTTAATGGTCTCTTCTGATATGACGGAACTCATTTCCATGAGCGATCGCATTGTGATCATGCGGGACAACACCGTGGTAGATATTGTGGACGCCACATCCGTCACCGAGCAGAGCTTGGTGGAAGCATTCTTAGGCATCGAGCCCAGGGGAGGTAAAGAACATGATGGAGCTATCGGGTAAGCTCAAGCACTTGTTTGTATCCAGGCAGTGGGTCTTCCTGGTGCTGGTTATGGTGATCATTTCCATCTTCACGGGCGCCGTGAATCCCCGCTTCTTGACCATCCGCAACCTCACCAACCTGCTCAGTCAAGTTGCGGTGATTGGTCTTCTGGCCTGCGGGGCCACCATCTTGATCATCTCTGGGGAAATCGACATTTCCGCGGGGGCCAATGTGGGCCTCACCGCCTGCATCGCCGCGATCTTGATGCGTTCGGGCATGTCCAGCCCCTTAGCCGCGCTCCTTGGCATTTTAGTGGCCATCGTATGCTCCACGCTCATTGGTGTGGGCTGCATTATCTTCAGGGCACCTTCCTTTATCATCTCCCTTGCCTCCATCAGCGTGTTTAAGGGTGTGGCCCTGGCCCTCACCAGCGGTACCCTGCAGATGATCATGGGGCGCATGGAATACTTGGGTTCGGGCACCGTCTTGGGGTTTATTCCCATCATCTTCATGATCACCCTGCTGGGTTATGTGGCCACCCACGCCATCCTCAGCTACACCAAGCTGGGCCGCCGCGTGTATGCCATTGGCGATAACCCCCGGGCGGCGTTTTTGGCCGGCATTAACATTGCCCGCAACAAGATCGCCTTCTTTGCCCTCAACGGGTTTTTCGTAGGCTTAGCCGCCATTTTGCTCCTGGCCCGGGTGGGAGCTGCCCAGCCCACCACCGGTTCCGGTATGGAACTGCAGGCCATTGGCGCGGTGGTGATCGGGGGCACGCCCATGACCGGGGGCAAGGGCAATGTGGTGGGCACGTTTTTCGGCGTACTGCTCTGGGGCCTGATTGCCAACGCCTTGAACATGCTGGGCATCAGCCCCTTCTGGCAGGAAGCCACCATGGGTTCGCTGATCATCGTGGCCGTGGCCATCACTTCCCTGCGGGCCCTGGCAGAGAAATCCTTACTTGCGTAGAGAGGGTGGATTGCGATGCTGCAAAACTATGAGAGGAAAACGGCGGAAATCAGGGAACAGTTCCTGGCCCTTAAGAAGGCTGAACCGGAACGCTTTAGAAAGCGCCTGACCCTATCCTTCAGCACCTGGATGTTCGGTGGCGAGCCTTTGGAGGCCTCCCTCAAGAGGCTGAAAGCCGCGGGGTTGGACTACGTAGAGCTGCCCGGCAACCACCAGACCCCCGATCTGGGCTGGAAACCGGCGGAGGTGCGCAAACGGCTGGCAGATTACGGTATGAAGGTAGCGGGCATCTGCGGGCTGTATGACCCCGAAACGGATCTGGCCAGCGATTCCCCCTATCGCCGGCAGAGGGCCATTGATTACCTGCGGCGGGAAATCGAGTGCGCCGCGGAGGTGGGCGCGGAGTATATCATCGTTGTGCCCAGCGCGGTGGGCCGCCCCGATCCCTTAGACGAAGGGGAATACTGGCGCAGCGTGGAAGCGGTGCGGAACGTGGCCCAAGACTTTCTGGCTGCCGGCATCAAGGCGGCTGTGGAACCCATCCGCTCCGCTGAAGTCAGCTTGATCCACACCATCGAGCAGGCCCAGCAGTACATTAAAGACGTAGACCATCCCGGCATCAGCCACCTGAACGGGGATATTTACCACATGCTCAACGAAGAGGAACATGTGGGCGCAGCCATTTTACAGGCCGGGGCTCAGCTGGTGAACCTGCACCTTGCCGATACCAACCGGGGACCTTTGGGCCGGGGCATGATGGATGTGGATGTGGTGGTGATGGCCCTCTATCTTTTGGGTTACAACAGCCCCGGCAGGTTCGTGACCGGTGAAGCCCTGGGCATTGGGGGCAATCCCTATGCCTTAATGAAGGCAGCCAAAAACGCAGAACTCTTTGACCAGATCGTGCAGCAGACGATAGGCTGCTTTAGGGAACGGGAAGAATATGTCTTGAGTTTATAGACAAGCTAAACACCAGGTGTTGTGGGGCTCCCCTTTGGGGAGCTTTTATGTTTTGGAAAACAGAAGCAGGAATATGAAGCGGGGCGTACAATATTAATGATCACGGAAGCAAATTGAACAATTTATTAACCGCATGAATGGATCATGCCCTTTACCTCGACTTTTTTCAAAAGTTTCCATATGGATGTTCAGTCTGGCAGCCGAGCAAATGAAAATAGGCCAGGCTCCTGTTGGGGGGTAAGTTATGGACAGAACCACGGCAGAGCAGTGCCTGGTGCGCTTGCGCTGCAACTTCGGAAGCTTGAACACCAAAGAAAAAGCCATCGCCGCCTTCATCTTGGAAAACCCTTCAGCCATTAAGGGGCTGAGCATTCATAAGCTGGCCGCCCTGTTGGATGTGAGTCTGGGAACCATCGTCAACTTCTGCAAAGGGTTGGGCTTTTCAGGATACCGGGAGCTGAGGCGGGCCTTTTTCTTCCTGCCGGCAGAGTATCAAGATCTAACCCTGAAGTACGGACCGGACTTGGAACCGATGGACCTAGCTGAGCAGGTGTGGACCCATGCCCTGCAGACCCTCCAGGATACCCTGCTGGTTTTAGACCGCGAGGCCTTCAACCGGGCCGCCCGGGCCTTGGCTGCAAGCAAGCGGATCAGTTTTTTCGCCAGGGGCGGTTCCGCCCGCCTGGCCGAAAATGCGGCCCGTAAGTTTATCCGCTGGGGCCACTCGGTCTTGGCCTATCGGGAATTCGACCAGCAAAAGCGCGCCGCTTCCAGCCTAGGAAAAGACTCCACGGCGATTGGAATCAGCTACTCGGGAAAAACCAAGGAAGTGGTAGAGTGCCTGCAGATTGCCAAAGAGCAGGGAGCCTTTACCATTGTAATTACCAGCTGTGAGCTCTCCCCCGCAGCCCAAATCGGCGATGCGGTACTCCTTGGTGCCGTGCGGGGGCCGGAGATGTTCGGGGAAAACGAGTTTGCCAAACTGGCCCATGTGGTTATTTTAGATGCCCTCTACTTCTACTGCATCCGCGAACAAATTGGAGCAAGCCATGTACTTACACAGATGAGGAGCTGAAGGAACATGCCGGATCTGGTGGGCGTAGGCCACTGCTGTTACGACTATCTCTGCATCATTAGGGAATATCCCCCGGAAGACGGTTCCACCAGGATCACCGCCATCCATTCCCAGGGCGGGGGAGCGGTAGCCACAGCACTGGTGGCCGCGGCTCGGTTGGGGGTGCAGACCGCCCTCATCGCCAATTTGGGCGCCGATGGGGTGGGCGAGTTGATCACCTCAGAGCTGGAAGCAGAGGGCGTGGATCTTGCGGGAGTAGACCGCCTCCCTGGAGTGAGCAGCCTCACCTCCTATGTGATGATCCAACCCCAAAGGGGAACACGCACCAAGTTTCCCCTCCTAGACCGCACTCCGCCCATCGTCTGGGATGAACGGCGGAAAGGTCTGCTGCAGCAGGCCAAAGTACTGCACCTAGATGGAACCCACTACCAGAACGCGCGCAGCGCAGCCGAACTGGCCAAAGATTACGGGGTGACCATCTCCCTGGATGGCTGCACACGCCAGGAGGATAACACCTTAAACAAAGAACTGGCGGCGTCCGCGGATATTTTGATCACTAATGCGGCCTACCCAACCGCGGTCACCGGCAAAGCCACCATGGAAAGCGCCCTCTTGGAGCTTGCTGCCTGGGGCCCACAGATTGTGATGGCTACCATAGGGGCGGAGGGTGTCTTAGCAGTTATTGACGGCAAGGTTCGCCATTTCCCCGCCAAACCAGCACAGGTGGTGGATACGACCGGCGCCGGGGATGTGTTCCACGGAGCCTTCCTCGCCGCCTATCTAGCGGGCAAGGATCTGGTGCACTGCATCCACTTTGCCCAGTACGCCGCAGCCAGAAAGTGCGAGCATATTGGCGGTCGGAAAGGCATTCCCCGCTGGGAGGAGGTGGAACAGCACTATTTGGTCTAAGCAGGTACAACTGGCAATAAGCTCACGAAAAGGAGGAATACCCTGTGAAAAAAGGCATTTTGCTTCTTACCCTTCTGCTGTTAGCCTTGACCGTGCTCCCCGGGGCCGCTTTAGCCCAGCCGGATCCCTCGGTCAGGGGCAAACTGGTGATCTACACCACCACCTATGATCTGGAATTCCAACTTATTATCGAAGAGGGTTTCTTAGGCAAGTACCCCAATGTGCAGATTGAGACCGTTCAAGCCGGTGCTGGCGAGCTGAAGGCCCGCATTCAAGCGGAAGCCAACAATCCTCAGGCCGATGTCATGTTCGGTGGACTAACCTACGGCGACCATGAACTGGGCCTTTGGGAGTACTATGTCTCACCCCACGATGCCAACCTGCCGCCTTCCATGCGCAACACAACCGGTTACCTATCCTGGACCACCATCCAGCTGGAGAACTTCCTGATCAGCTACAAAGCCGCAGAGCGTGCCGGGATCGATCCCGACTCCATCACCGGCTTCAAATCTCTCCTTGACCCGCGGCTGAAGGGCAAGATCATCTGGGCCGATCCCGCAGCTTCATCCTCGGCCTGGAACATGCTGGCCACCATTTTAGTGGTGATGGGCGGCTATGAAAGCGAGGAAGCCTGGGATTACATCGACAAACTCCTGGCCAATGGTGTAGTGGTAGGCAACAGCTCCAGCGCTGTATATCGCTCTGTCTATGAGGGCGAGTACGTAGTGGGCCTGACCTATGAAGCGCCCTCCGTTTCTTACATCGAAGGCGGCGAAGGCGACAAGGTGAAGATCGTCTATCCCGAAGAAGGGACCTCCTCCTTCCCCTTCGCCTCGGCGATTATCAAGAACGCTCCCAACATGGAACTGGCCAAGCTGTTCATCGATTACGTAGTATCCGACGAGGCTCAGGCCCTGTGGGCATCCTCCACGGCTCGCCAAGCCAACATTACCCTGCCCACCACCAACAAGTTCTTGACTCCAGTGAGCGAGATCAGAATCGTGGATTCGGATCTTGAATACCTGAGCACGCACCGGAATGAGATTCTCGAGAAGTTCCAGTCCATTTTCGTGAAGTACAATCGCTAGACCACAGTCCGCAGCGAACACTGGCAGGAATCCGCTGCGATTCCTGCCAGTACATATATTGGAGAAGGAGTAGGAAGATGAGCGTCAATATTACGATTAGGAATGCCGTCAAGCGCTATGGCGACAACGTGGTGATACCCAACCTCTCCCTGGAGATCCGGCAAGGTGAGTTCTTTACGCTCCTGGGTCCCAGCGGCTGCGGCAAAACCACTCTCCTGCGCATGATCGCAGGTTTCAACACCATTGAGGGCGGCGATTTCTTCTTCAACGACAAACGCATCAATGACATGGACCCTGCCAAAAGGAACATTGGCATGGTCTTCCAGAACTATGCCATTTTTCCCCATCTTACGGTGCGCAAAAACGTGGCCTTCGGACTTAAGTACCGCAGCCTCAGTCCAGAGCAGATCAGAACCCGCACCGAGGAGTTTCTCCGCCTAGTGAAGATCGAAGAGCTGGCAGACCGCCTGCCGGAGCAGCTTTCCGGCGGGCAGCAGCAGCGCGTCGCTCTAGCCCGTGCCCTGGCCATCCATCCCGATGTGCTGCTCATGGATGAACCCCTCTCCAACCTGGACGCTAAACTGCGGGTGGAAATGCGGCGGGTGATCAAAGAAATCCAGCGGGAGATCGGGATTACCACGGTGTATGTTACCCACGACCAAGAAGAAGCCATGGCCATCTCCGACAGGATCGCGGTGATGAACAAAGGGGAGATCCAGCAGGTGGGAACGCCCAGGGAACTCTATCACCGCCCGGCCAATCTCTTTGTGGCCAGCTTCATCGGCAGAACCAACGTGCTAAAAGGTGAGCTCTATGTCAAGGATGGAGGGCGGGGCATTGTTGTGGAAAACAGGCCCATTTGCCTTACCACCCTGGACGAGAAAGCGGCCCCGCAGGCGGTAAACATCTCCATCCGGCCAGAGGACTTCACCATCGCGCCAGACGGTTCGGGCCAGATTAAGGGAAGAATCAAAGACAGCGTGTTTTTGGGTTTGTACACCCACTACGAAGTGCTGCTGCCTTCCGGGAAGAGCATCGAAATCATCCAGCAGTCTTTCACGGACACCATTTTAGAGCCCAACAGCGAGGTTTCCCTGGCCATCAACACGTACAAGATCAACGTGTTTGATGCCGAGGGAACCCGTTCGTTGATGGCTAGGGGGGCTTAGGCATGGATCCGGTTGCCAGGAAAGCTCAGCGAAGGCCGCTAGAAATCTGGCATGCCTTCAGCTTTGCCATTCTAGGTTTATATGCGCTGTTTTTGCTCTATCCGCTGTTTTCTGTGCTGAAGGAATCGGTGGTCACCGCGGATGGGAAGTTTTCCCTGCAGTATTTCATCAAGTTCTTCAGTGAACCGTACTATTTCACCACCATCCGGAACAGCTTCAAGATTTCGCTAGCCACAACCGTCTTCTCGGTCTTGCTGGGGGTACCCCTAGCTTATATCTACAACTTCTACCACATCCGCGGCCGTTCGGTTGTGCAGGTTTTGATTATCTTAAGCTCCATTTCTGCTCCCTTTGTGGGCGCCTATGCCTGGATTCTGCTCCTGGGCCGCTCGGGGCTGATTACCGAGCTGTTCTGGGATTGGTTCCGCATTCAGCTGCCCACCATCTACGGCTTCCCCGGGGTGGTCCTGGTGCTGTCCCTGCAGCTTTATCCCCTGGTCTTCCTCATCGTATCCGGGGCCCTGCGCAATTTGGACAACTCGCTCCTGGAAGCAGCGCAGAATATGGGCTGCCCGGGATGGGCCCGCTTTTTCCGGGTGATCCTGCCCCTGACCATGACCTCCATTTTAGCCTCTTCCCTCTTAGTGTTTATGCGGGCCATGGCCGATTTTGGCACCCCGCTGCTCATTGGGGAGGGCTACCGCACCTTCCCGGTGGAGATCTATAAGCAGTATGTGGGGGAAACATCGCAGAACCACAGCTTTGCCGCGGCCATCGGCGTGGTGGCCATCGCCATTACCGCGGTGGTGTTCTGGGCCCAGAAGTTTGTGGCCAACCGCTTCAGTTTCAAAATGAGCGCCCTGCACAGCATCGAACGGAGAAGGGCGAAACTTCTGCCCAGCATACTCATGCACCTCTTTACCTATCTGGTAGTGGGCACCAGCATCCTGCCCCAGGTGTATATTGTCTACTCCTCCTTCCGGCGCACCAATGCCTTCGGCAACTTCATCGACGGGTACTGGTTTGGCAATTACGAGCGGGCCTGGCGTTCCGTGCGCACCGCCCTGCCCAACACGCTGATCATGGGTGGAAGCGCCATCGCCAGCGTAGTCATCCTCTCGGTACTCATTGCCTACCTGGTGGTCCGTCGCAGAAGCGCTGTGAGCAGCGCCATCGATACCATGTCCATGCTGCCCTATGTGATCCCCGGGTCAGTTGTGGGCATTGCCCTGGTGATCGCCTTCAGCTCAGGCCCACTGGTACTCACAGGAACCATGGTGATCATGGTGGTAGCCATGTGCATCCGCCGCATTCCCTATACCATCCGCAGCAGTGTAGCCATTCTGCAGCAGATTCCCTTGACCACGGAAGAAGCGGCCATCAGCCTGGGGGCGTCCAAGCTGGAGACCTTTGTGAAGATCACCGTGCCCATGATGGCCAACGGCGTGATCTCCGGCGCCATTCTCAGCTGGGTGACCATCCTCACGGAGCTTTCCGCATCCATCATGCTCTACAGCGCCCGCACCCAGACCTTGACCCTCTCCATCTACGTCTTTGTCAGCCGCGGCACCGACGGCCCCGCCACCGCGGTGGCCACCATTCTAATCCTGTTTACCACCCTGTCCTTGGCCTTGTTTATGAAGATATCCCGAAACCGCGACCTAATCCTCTAGAGCGATCCCACACAGCCAGGGAATCGAGTAGGTAGCCGCTAGGTGATCAGCCTAGCGGCTTTCCTCTCACAGAACGGTGCGTACGGGCCGCGTACACCGCTCCTGAAGAATCTACCGCCGTTCGTAGAACTGCGACACAATACCAACACTGTACTTCGTTAGGTCCAAGAGGCCAATCTCCCTGAACCATCGGTTGGGCAGAGCCAGACTCAGTAGAGGAC
>JAKOTU010000074.1 GCA_029776155.1 Bacillota bacterium
CTTGAGCTGTCTGGTACTAATGGTTCGAGGGCTTGACCTACTACAATGGGATAGACGCTGTGCAGTTTTGAAGGTATTTTCTTGGTGGCGATAGCGAAGGGGAAACACCTGTTCCCATTCCGAACACAGCAGTTAAGCCCTTCAGCGGCGATGGTACTGCCACATCTCGTGGTGGGAGAGTAGCTCGCTGCCAAGATTAATTTCCACCCCGCACTTAGTGCGGGTTTTTTTTTCGTCCGTTTCTGCCTAGGGGGCAGGTGCGGCAGCACAAGGTAAAGCAAGGGCCTCTGTGGAAGAACTCCCAGAGGCCCTTGCTGCATCAAAACCATTTTACGCAAGGAGGTTAGTTACATGGCATTGCTTGCTGTGCTCACCACTACTGCTGGTCAACAAGAGGCTAGGGCCATTGCCCGGGCCTTGGTGGAAAGGGGGCTTGCGGCCTGTGTGCAGATCTCGGAGATCGAGAGCTTTTACCTGTGGCAGGGCGAGCTGCAGCAGGATCCCGAATACCGACTTGTGGCCAAGACCACCGAGGAACAGTATGCCGCGGTTGAGCAGGCCATTCGAGAGCTCCATTCCTACGAGCTTCCCGCCATCTACGCCGTGCCCCTGACCCGCACCTTTCAGCCCTACGCCAAGTGGGTGGAAGAACTGACCCAAAGGAGTGGCGATGGGGCTTAACCAGCGCCTAGGTAGATCTCCTGGATGCGCCCATCTTTGGCTACTTCCTGGGCTGTTCCCGAGAGGGCGATTTGGCCCGTTTCCAGGACGCAGGCCTTGTGGGCGATGTCCAGGGCTAAGCTGGCGTTTTGCTCCACCAGCAAGATGGTGGTGCCGCGCCGGTTGATTTCTTGGATGAGGCGGAAAACTTCTTCCACCAAGATTGGGGCCAAACCCATGGACGGTTCATCGAGCAGCAGAAGCTGAGGGCGGCCCATCAGTCCCCGCCCCATGGCCAGCATCTGCTGCTCGCCGCCGCTGAGGGAGCCAGCATCCTGCCTGCGCCGTTCGGCCAGGCGCGGAAATAATGCGTAGACAGTTTCCAAATCCTCCTTGATGCCCCCCTTGTCTTTCCGGTGGTAGGCGCCAAGGAGGAGGTTGTCGTTTACAGAAAGCCCAGAAAAAATCCTGCGTCCCTCAGGGACATGCACCATACCCAGGGCCGGCATAGCGTGGCCGGGGACGGCGGTGATGTCCCGGCCGCAGAGCTTCACCCGGCCCTCTGTTTTGGGCACCAAACCCGAGAGGGCTTTCAGGGTAGTGGTTTTCCCGGCCCCATTGGACCCGAGCAGGGTGAAGATTTCCCCCTGCCGAACCTGGAAACTGATCCCTTTGAGGGCCCGGATCCCTCCATAATGGACGACGAGATTCTCCACCTCCAGCATGTTCATGGTCGATTTCCTCCCAGGTAGGCCTCCACAACGCGGCGATTGCGTTGGATGGACTTGGGATCGCCACTCGCGATGAGGTGGCCATAATCCAGCACGAACAGTTGCTCGCATAGGTTCATCACCAACTTCATGTCGTGTTCGATGAGCAGGATGGTGATCTCCAGTTCGTCGCGCAGGCGGCGGATTAGTTCGAGAAGCTCTAGAGTCTCTTGGGGATTCATGCCTGCAGCCGGTTCATCCAGCAGTAAAAGCTTGGGCGAAAGCATGAGGGCACGGGCAATCTCCACTCTCCGCTGTTCTCCATAGGGCAGGCTGCCCGCAAGGTGGTTCGCTTTGTCGGCAAGTCCTACCAAATCCAGCACTTCCCGGGCCTGGGCCGTTATGCGGGCTTCTTCCCTGGAAAAGGGGGGCAGGCGGAGCAGAGTGCACACCAGGGAGTACTGTCTGTTCTTGTGGTAGGCAATGCGCAGGTTATCCAAGACGGTCAGATTCTTAAACAGGCGGATATTCTGGAAAGTGCGGGCCACTCCCCAGCGGGCAATGGTGTGGGGCGGCTGGTTGGTGAGGCGGCGGTTGTTGAAGCTGATTTCGCCGCCACTTACCGGGCACAGACCCGTGAGCGCGTTGAAAATGGTGGTTTTCCCCGCGCCATTAGGTCCGATCAAGCCCGCGAGGGCCTGGGCTTTCAGGGAAAAACTAACCTGGTTTACCGCTTTCAGTCCCCCAAAGTGTACCGAAAGGTCGTTCACCAAAAGTTCAGCTGTTGTGGGCACGGGCTTTCGCTCCTTTCCAGAAGTCCAATACAGAATCTAGGGATAGCTCCCTGCCCGCTAAAAGCCCTGTGGGGCGGCGGAGCATCACGATGATGAGCAGCAGGGGGTAGATGATCATGCGGTACTCGGCAAACCCCCGCAAAAACTCGGGGATGATGGTCAGGATTATGGCGGCGAGTATGGAACCGGTTAGGCTGCCCAGGCCTCCCAAAACAAGCATGATCAGGATATCAATGGACTTCACAAAGCCGATCTGATTGGGTGTGGGTGCCAGGTACTGGAGATAATGGGCAAAAAGGCCCCCAGCGGTTCCGGCAAAAAAGGCGCCCAGGGCAAAGGCCAGCACTTTGAAGTAGGTGCTGTTTACCCCAAGGGACTCGGCGGCGATCTCATCCTCCCGCACAGCCATACAGGCCCGGCCGTAATCCGAGGAGACGAAGTTGCGGATGGCAACTACCGTAATGATGGCAGTAAGATAGGCTAGGCCGAAGGTGGTGTACTTAGGAATGCCCGAAAAACCCTTGGCACCGCCCACAGCAGGGGTATTCAAGATGATCACCCGGATGATCTCCCCAAAACCCAGGGTGGAAATGGCCAGATAATCGCCTCGCAGGCGCAGGGCGGGCAGCCCCACGGCCAGACCCGCCAGACCGGCCAGGATTCCGCCGCAGATTAGGGCGGGGACAAATGGAGCCTGCACTCTCACCGTGAGATAGGCTGAGAGATAGGCGCCGATGGCGAAGAAACCTGCATGGCCGATGGAAAACTGCCCCGTAAACCCATTGATGAGGTTCAAACTAACTACCAAGATGATGTTGATGCAAGCCAAACTCAAGACCTGCACGTGATAGGGAAGGAGCAGACCGCTCCCTTCCAAGAACCGCACTCCCCCGTAGAGCAGCAGCAGTAAAGCTATCTTCAGCAAACTCCTCAGCTTCTGCACCAGATTACACCTTCTCGATTCCTTTTTTTCCTAACAGCCCAGCGGGGCGAACGAGGAGTACCACGATGAGCACGGCAAAGGCCACCGCATCCCGCAGGGTGGAAGAGCCGAGTGTAACCACCAGGTTTTCGGCCACACCCATCAACAATCCCCCCACAACCGCCCCCGGAACAATGCCAATGCCCCCCAGCACCGCGGCCACAAAGGCCTTCAGGCCAGGCATCATGCCCATGTAGGGGTCAATGCGGTTATAGTACATACCCACCAGGATGCCCGCTGTGGCCGCCAAGGCTGACCCCAAGGCAAAGGTGGCGGAGATGATGCGGTCGATGTTGATACCCATGAGTACGGCAGCCTCTTTGTCCCGGG
Source organism: Bacillota bacterium (assembly GCA_029776155.1). Classification (GTDB taxonomy): domain Bacteria; phylum Bacillota; class Limnochordia; order Darwinibacteriales; family Darwinibacteriaceae; genus DTU010. The sequence continues at coordinate 3,477 of JAKOTU010000074.1, forward strand.
CTACTGCCCGCATGGCTTTGCCGAAGGTCGTGTAAGTGACCAGCACATGCAGGAGGATCATGAGCAGCACGGCAACTCCGAAGATGAGGAGTTGGCGGTTGGTGATGAAGATGGGGCCCAGCTGGATGCGGCGAAAGGGCATGGCCTGGGGAAAGGGTTTAAAGGATGCCCCGAAGACCAACTGAGCCGTGCTCTGGAAGAGCAGGGAGGCCCCGATGGCGGTGATCAATACCGAAATCCGGGGGGAGTTACGCAGGGGCCTGTACGCTACTCTTTCCAGAAGCACACCCACCAGGGCTGCTGCCGCCATGGAAACTAACATGGCGGGCAGCAGAGATAGATTCAGGAGGGTGATGGCGTAAAAGCCGAAGTAGGCTCCCAGCATGTAGATCTCACCATGGGCAAAGTTGATCAACTGGATGATGCCGTAGACCATGGTATAGCCTAGGGCGATGAGGGCGTAGACACTACCTAAGGCCAGCCCGTTGATGAGCTGCTGAAGAGCTGCGATGTGCCAAGGCATAGCTTCACCTTCCCAAAGGATCGATTCTATCCACTAACTCCCAGCGGCCGCCGGTCATCTTCAGGATGACAGCCGACTTGATGGGGGTACCTTCAGGATCCATGGTGATGGTGCCTGTCACTCCTTCAATGTCGCCCACTGTGCCCAAGGCCAGTTTTAAGGCTTCGGGGTCTGTACTGCCAGCAGCCTCCAGGGCCTTGGCCACGATCAAAGCTCCGTCATAACCCAAGGCCGCCAGAGCATCGGGAGCCTGGCCAAAGGCAGCGGTATAGCGGGCAATGAACTCTTTCAAGACCGCACTGTCCACATCAGCCGAGTAGTGGTTGACAATGTACCCGCCTTCTTCAAATCCGCCGGCCAGGGCACTTAAATCAGGGGAGTCCCAACCATCCACACCAAGCATGACCGCATCCATGCCCATGAGGCGGGCCTGCATGAGGATGGGGCCAGCTGTGGAGTAGTAATCGGGAATAAACAGGGCCTGGGGATTACGCATGGCCAGGGAGGTGAGCTGAGCACTGAAGTCCGTGTCTCCACTCGAGTAAGACTCCTCGGCTACGATTCTGCCGCCAAGCTCTTCAAACGTTGCCTTAAAGGCATTGCGCAGTCCCACTGAGTAATCGTTGGCAACATCGTAGATGATGGCTGCTTCTTTTAGGCCCAGGTTCTCCACCGCGAATTGGGCCATGATCCGGCCTTGGAAGGAGTCCTTATACGCTCCCCGGAAGATGAAGTCACCGACGGAGGTGATCTCATCGCCAGTGCCGGTTGGGGTGAGCATGGGCACCTGGGCTGCCTGGGCAATAGGGGCCACGGCCATGACGCAAGGGGTGATCACAGGGCCCAAAATCAAGGCCACGTTTTCCCGATCGATCAAGCGGCGAGCGGCTTGGGCAGCTTCTGTGGCATCTCCCTTGTCATCAAGGATCACCAGGCTGATCTGCTGGCCGTTAATGCCACCCGCGGCGTTGATATCGTCGATGGCCAAGGTGACCGCGTTACGCACTGATTGGCCGTAGGTGGAGACGGCGCCAGTAAGGGAAGAAATGAGTCCGATTTTGATCACCGGGCTTTGGGCGCTCACGGGAAGGCAGAGAGCAGCAACGAGCAGGACACAGATCATCACAGTTTTCATGCGTGCGTACGACATACTGACATTCTTCTCCATCTCTTTTGCGTCTTTAGACGAATTTCCACCATCATTCTGCGGAAAAAGGAGATCTCCTCCCCAAACACGGATTGATTTCGCAAGAATTAACAGGGCAAGGGAAATTGATCACAAAATGTTGCCTGGGGGAGGAAACAACGGCTGTGGTTCGAATCAGGTTGACAAGGGTAGTGGGGCTGGATAATATTGACTTAATGCCGGATTGTGAAATCGTAAGCAATCTACTAGGGAATTGGGAGGGTGAAGATGAAAAGGACCGTAGTTGTTGTGCTGCTGTGCGTAACTCTGCTGTTGTCCACAGCTGCTGCCTCTGCCGCCCCCGTTGACCCAGAGTCCACACTGATTCCCCTACACATGCAGGTGTTGGATAACGGTCTTCGGGTGATCGTCAAGGAGATTCCTGCCTATCCCATTGCAGTGGTTAATATGTGGGTAGGCGCGGGATCGAAGGATGATCCGGAAGGGTATTCGGGCTTGGCCCACTTCTTTGAGCACATCATGTTCAAGGGGACGCCAACCCGGCCAGTTGGCCAGGTCTTCAAGGAAGTGGAGCTGTTGGGCGGGGATACCAATGCCTTCACAACGCTGGATTGTACCGCCTACTACATTATTGTACCTTCGGAGCACGTGCACCAGGCCATGGAGATCCAGGCCGATGTGATCAAGAATTCCCTGTTTGATCCTCGGGAAATCGAGCGGGAACGCTTTGTGATCTACGAGGAGATCAGCCTGAGCAAAGAGTCCATTGACGAACATCTTGTGGATTGGGCCCATCAGGAGCTGTTCGCGGGTACTGCCTACGGTCGGCCCATCGCGGGAACGGCAGAAGACCTGGCTAATGTGGACAGGGAGGCCATGCTCAGGTTCCACGCCGACTATTACGTCCCCAACAACATGGTTCTGGTGGTGACGGGTAACGTTAAGGCAGAAGACATTTTTACCCAGGCCCGAGAACTCTATGGTGATCTGCAGGCCAAACCGCTGCCAGCCCAGGAATATGTCCCGGTACCTGTCTTGGACCAAGTGGTGTACCTGGAGGATACCCGGGCTGTGAACCAGAGCTACGTTCTGCTGGCCCATCCAGCACCGGGCGCAGCTACCCGGGAGGCTGCGGCCCTGTCCATGGCCTCGATCATCTTGGCCCAGGGAAGGGGTTCCCGCTTGTACCGGCAGCTGGTGGAAAAAGAGCAGGTGGCCACAAGCGTCACGGGGTTTTACTCTGGTTACACTGATGTGGGGATCTTTGTCATTTCGGCAGTATTCGATCCTGCTGAGCGGGACCGGTTTACCGCCGTAGTCCGCGACGAGCTGCGCCGCCTGCAAGAAGAACCGGTAAGCCCAGAGGAACTGGAACGGGCCCGGGCCATGGCCCGCAGCAGCGTGGCCTTCGATACCGAGTCAAGTCTCAATGTTGCTCTGTTTTTGGGTGGCATGGAAGTGCGGGGCGGCGTGATGGCGGCGGTGAATCTGAGCGCCACTTTGGCGGACATAACCGCTGCTGATATTCAGCGGGCTGCCCAGCTCTACCTGGATCCCAACGCCTATCTGCATGTGGAAATAAGGCCCGAGGGAGGTAGTGTCCAGTGAAAAGAAGGGTCCTGATCCTCTGTTTAGCGGCGGTTCTGGCGGCCTTTCCAGCCCTGGCTGCAGAGCCCTTTCGCTATACCGAGAATGTGCAGAAGGTGGTTTTGCCCAATGGAGTAACCCTGCTCCTGAAGGAGAACCCAGCCTTCGATCTGATTGCCTTGACTTTGCTGTCCAAAGTGGGTTCGGTCCACGATCCCCTGGGGCTCGAGGGGTTAACCTACCTGACCCAGCGCAACCTGCTTTCGGGCACCGCAAATCGTACCGCTGCGGAACTCGTGTTAAGCCTGGAATCCTTGGGTGTGCAGCTGCAGACCCTTACAGCCCCCAACTTTTCCGGTGTGTACCTGCAGGCGCTCCCAGAGAGTTTCCTGGCTGGTTATGGCATTTTGTTGGATATAATCGCCAACTCCGTTTTCCCCGCGGCTGAGTTTGAACGGGAGCGGACTGTGGGCATGGCCGCCCTCCAAAGCATGCTGGATGATCCCCAGTATGCGGTGTTGTTCGCCTACTTGGAGGCATTTTATGGGGATCATCCCTACAAGTACACCGCCTACGGATCACTGGAGGGTTTGGCCACGGTGCAGGCGGAACTGCTGCCCGCCTGGAAGGAGTACGTGTATGCTCCGGAGCACTTGGTGGTGGCAGTGGTGGGCAACTTTAAGACCGAGGAGCTGCTGCCGTTGCTGGAAGAGACCCTAGGTAGCTGGGAGGCCGATTACGCGGCAGCAGTGGAGCCCAGGGAAGAGGTGCACTTTGAACATCCCGCGGAAAACCGCGAGTTTGCCTTCAACATTCCACTGGATGCGGCTTTTCTGGTCATGGGTTACCCGGCACCCGATGCTTTCCACGAAGATAGTGCCCCCATGGCTGTGATCGCGTCCATTTTGGGCGGGAGTTTTTCGTCCCGCTTGAACATGGAGATCCGCGATCGGTTGGGGTTGGCCTATATTGTCTTTTCCGAGTACGATGAGCGCCTGGGGCCGTCCAATTTCTACACCTACGTGGTTACCCAGCCTGGTAACGTGGAGTTGGTTAAGGAGCAGATCGCGCAGCATGTCCAACGCATTGCCGCTGAGGGGCTGACAGAAGCTGAGATTGCGGAGGTGGCAGCATACCAGCGGGGACTCTATCTGCTCCAGAATGAGACCAATCTTGCCCAAGCCCTGCTCCTGGCCCAGGCCGAGGTCACAGGGCGGGGTTACCAGTGGATGGACGAGTATATGACCTTCTTTGACAGGGTAACACCGGAGGATGTAAAGCGGGTGGCGGCGAAATATCTCCAGTACTACACCAGTTTTGTGGTGGGACCGTAAGCAAGCTGCAGGGACTCACCTTTTGACGGTGAGTCCCTTTTTTGGGGAGGCAAACACTGTTGAATTGGAGAACATGGAAGCACAATTGGCGGCTCTATCTTCTTCTGCTGCTCACGGGGATCTGTGTCTATCTTGCTTTTGTGTTGGCTAATCTGTCACCGCGCTATCTATGGCTCTTGCTGCCAGGCGCTTTGGGTGCTGGTTTGGCTTATCTCGAGTACAGGCGCCTGCAGCGCCAGAAACTCCTCACCCAACTGCGCAGCCAGTGGGGAACAGCGGAGCTTAAAAAAGAGAGGGATTTTCAGGCCATTGCCTCCCTATTCCTGCAGGCTCCCCGGGGAGAGGAAGCCCTTGATGACCGCACTTGGCAGGATTTGACCATGGATGCCGTTTTCGCTCGGCTGGACCGCACCCTGACCTGGCCGGGCATGCAGGTACTCTACCGCCTGCTGCGCCTGCCTGAGCTGGGCAACTTGGAAAAGCTGCGCCGGAGGAGTGCAGCCATTGCCGGCTTCCAGGAAGATGCGGATCTGAGGGAAAAGGTGCAGTTGATGCTCAGCAGCATGGAACGGCGGATCGGGTCTGGTCTGTGTACCCTGCTCTGGGATACACCCCAGATCAAACCCCACCTTCCTCTGCTGGTGTACAACCTATTGTTTTTGGCGGCCCTGTTTTCGCCGCTGCTGCTCTTGCTATCCCCGCGCTTTGTTCTTGCCCTTGTGTTTCTGTTCCAGATCAATATGTACCTGCACTTTAAGGTGCAGAAGGAAATCAGAGCCTACTTTGAAGGGGTGCGTGCCCTCAGGCAGTTGATCAGCGTAGGTAAGCAGCTTGCCCAATTGGATGCGGAGTGTCTCGGCGCGCTTCCCCAGACAATTCGGGAAGCCCTAGGACGGGTCACCGCGTTCAACAAAATCGTGCGGTACGTGGGCATGGAGTCCACCGATCCCCTGACCCACATGTTCGAGCAGTATGTGACCATTTTTTACCTTGCAGAAGTGCGCGGGTTTTACCGGGCTTTAGACTTCATTGCGCAAAACCGGGAGGCCCTGCAGACTCTGTTTCTGGCGGTGGGGGAGCTAGATGCTCTGCAGTCGGTGGCTTCTTACCGTGCTTCTTTGACCTACTTCTGTGAGCCAGAGTTCACGGCACAGCGCGGCCTGCAGCTCGAGGGGGCGTACCATCCCCTGCTGGATGAGCCAGTGCCCAACTCCATTGGGGTTTCTAACCGGGGGATTCTCATTACCGGTTCCAACATGTCGGGCAAGTCCACCTTGCTCAGGACGGTGGGGGTGAATGTGCTGCTGGCCCAGTCCATTGCCACCTGCTTGGCCAAAAGCTACCGCGCATGTCCCCTGCGGCTCGTTACCTCCATCGGCCGGGCAGACAATCTGATTGAGGGGAAGAGCTACTATCTGGAGGAGGCCCTGAGTGTCCTGCGCATTCTGGAAAACGTGCAGGAGCGGGTAACCATCCTCGCCATCTTCGATGAACTTTTCCGGGGTACCAATTCGGAGGAACGGATTTTCGCCGCGCAGCGGGTGCTGCAGTACCTGATCGGGCGCAACGCTTTGGTCCTGGCGGCTACCCACGACTTGGAGCTCTGCGACCTGCTCGCGGAGGAGTATACCAGTTATCACTTCAGCGAGCGCGTGGGCGATCTGGGCCTGGAGTTCGACTACAAGCTTAAAGCGGGACCTGCCACCACCAGGAATGCCCTCGCGCTCCTGCGTTACTTGGGCTATCCCCAAGAGGTGACGGATTAACTGGACAGGCTGGGGGAAGGGGCCCCGGGGGAGGAGCGGGGCTCCAAAGCGGCAATAACTCACTTTTACGGTGAGTTATTTTTTGTCCTGCTGGACGAACGGCCCTGTTCATGGTATATTAGGAACGGTGAGACTGAAAATCATTCTCATAGTTTATGCTGAACCCTGGACAGGGAGGTGCCCGAACCAAGAGCAATGCACAACATCGCCTTAGTACTCTGCCTAGCTGCCTTATCCATACTGTCGCTGGTTCTGGGTCTCTCCCAGTTCAGTGTAGCCAAGCTGGCCGCTGGAGAAGATCTGGTCAGCCAGATTATCATCCTAAGCCGCATTCCCCGCGTGGCCAGTATCATCATGGCCGGGATGGCCATGGCCATTAGCGGGTTGATCATGCAGCAGATCAGCAAAAACCGCTTCGTTTCTCCAACCACCGCAGGGACCATCGATGCTGCCCGCTTCGGTGTATTGGTGGTGCTCATTCTGTTTCCCCACTTCAGTGCCTTGGGGAAGATGCTGCTGGTCTTCTTTTTTGCTCTGGCCGGTTCCCTGCTGTTCATGGGTATCTTGCGGCGCATCAGGATGAAAAACGTCGTGATGGTGCCGCTGCTTGGTCTCATGCTGGGGAATGTCATTGGGTCGCTAACCACATTCCTAGCCTACCGCTACGACTTGGTGCAGAATGTGAACACGTGGCTCACGGGCAATTTTGCCATGGTCACGCAAGGCCGCTATGAACTGCTCTACTTCAGCATACCGCTGTTGGTGACCGCCTTTGTCTACGCTGACAGATTTACCTTAGCTGGTATGGGTGAAGAGTTTGCCGTGGGCCTTGGCCTGAACTACAAGCAGGTTGTGACTGTAGGCCTGGTGATCGTTTCCCTGCTTTCGGCGCTGGTGGTGATTACCGTTGGTCGTATCCCCTTTTTGGGCCTGATCGTCCCCAACATCGTAACTCTCTATCTGGGAGACAACCTGCGCAGAAGCATCGCCACCACGGCTTTGGCGGGGGCCGTGTTCCTCTTGGGGGCGGATCTTCTGGGGAGGGTCCTGATCGCACCTTACGAGATTCCCATCGGCTTGACGGTGGGGGTTGCAGGCAGTGTGATCTTCCTTTACCTGCTGCTGAGGGGGGAACGCCGGTGATGGAAGACCGTTATGCGGCGGATCGGCGGCTGATCGCATTTCTCGGCCTGCTGGTTGCTGTGGTGAGCGTGCTCTACATTGGTGTGGGGCTGAAGAGCAGCACTTGGCGGTACGCCGTGAGCCTGCGCATTCCGAGACTGCTGGCCATGATCGTAACTGGCGCCGCCGCGGCCTATTCCACAGTCACATTCCAGACCCTTACGAATAACCGCATTCTCACCCCTGCGATCATGGGTCTCGATTCCCTTTATGTTCTCCTGCAGAGCCTGGCAGTGTACCTGTTCGGTTCTGGCAGCGTGGTTGTGACCGATCCCAGGCTGAACTTCTTGGTGGTGATCGCCGGTATGCTGGCCTTTGCCGTGGCGCTCTACCATTTCCTGTATCGGAAGGAAGAGCGGGGCCTGGCATTCCTCCTGTTGGTGGGCGTCATCTTGGGCACGTTCTTCCAAAGCGGTGCTTCCTTTATCCAAATGGTGGTGGATCCCAACGAGTTTAGTGTTCTGCAGAACAGGATGTTCGCCAGTTTCAACAATATGAACACGGGGATTTTGTGGCTGGCTGGGATACTGCTCATCGCAGCTCTGACTGTTATCGCTCGCCAGCTGACCACTTTGGACGTTCTGGCCTTAGGTAGGGAACATGCGGTGAATCTGGGTGTACCCTATGACCGAGTAGTCCGGCGCCTCATGGTTGTGGTTGCGGTCTTGGTTTCTGTATCCACGGGACTTGTGGGTCCGCTCATGTTCTTGGGTCTGTTGGTGGCCAACCTGGCCAGGCAGCGGCTCCACACGTACCTGCACAGCTACTTGCTGGCCGCCGCTGCGCTGATCAGTATCCTGGCCCTAGTGGGGGGACAGTTCCTGGCAGAGCGGGTGTTCAACTTTGCCACTCCCATCAGCGTGTTGATCAACTTAGCCGGAGGATTGTATTTCATATTACTACTGCTAAAGGAGGGTCGGGCATGATCGAGCTGCGGGATGTTACTAAGAAATACGATGGAATTACTGTTGTGGACCGTGTATCCCTTACCATTGAGAAAGGGACAGTCACTTCCTTCATCGGCCCCAACGGGGCCGGCAAGAGCACTCTGCTGGCCATTATGAGCCGGCTGTTGAAACGGGATGGAGGGGAAGTACTCATCGACGGTATTCCCATCGAAAAGTGGGACAGCTCTGAGCTAGCCCGGCGCATATCCATCCTCAAACAGTCCAACCAGGCCAATCTGCGCCTGACCATCAGGGAACTGGTGAGTTTCGGCCGCTTTCCCTACTCCCAGGGGCATCTCACTGCCGATGACTGGGCAGCGGTGGAGCAGGCGCTTGCGTACATGAAGCTCACGGACATCCAGCACAAGTATCTCCATCAGCTTAGCGGAGGACAGCTGCAGCGGGCCTACATCGCCATGGTCATCGCCCAGGATACGGACTACATTCTCCTGGACGAACCCCTGAACAACCTGGATATGCGCCATGCGGTGGACATCATGAAGACTCTGCGCGCCCTGGTGCGGGATCTGGGTAAAACGGTGGTGACCGTGATCCACGATATCAACTTCGCCTCCTGCTACTCAGACTGCATCGTGGTGATGGATCAAGGGCGCATAGCCTGCAGCGGCGGTCCGCAGCGCATTATTGACCGCTCTGTACTGTGCGATGTCTATGAGCTTGATTTCCACATCGAAACAGTGAACAACCAGCGCATCTGTGTCTATTACTAGAAAAAAACCCGAGCAAAGGTGGATGGATCCATGAAACGTACAGCTAGTGTCATTATGGTTCTGCTGGCCATTTTGACAAGCAGCCTCCATGCGGCGGCACAAGGAGAAGTGATCAATGTGAGCCATGAACTGGGAGAAGTCCAGGTGATGAGGAATCCCCAGACCGTGGTGGTTTTCGATTATGGTCTCCTGGATATCCTGGACAGTTTTGGAGTGGAAGTGACCGGTGTGGTGAAGGCGTCCCTGCCTGGGTACCTGGACAAGTATCGCTCTGACGCTTATGTTGATGTGGGTACCCTCTTTGAGCCGAACTTCGAGCGCATCTTCGAACTGCAGCCGGATCTCATTTTGATTTCGGCCAGACAGGCCGCTGTTTTTGCCGAACTGAACCGGATCGCACCCACCGTTTACCTGACCATCGATCCCCAGGACTATTGGGGCTCCTTCTCCCACAACCTCAGGCTCTTGGGACAGGTCTTCCAACGCAGTGATCTGGTGGAAAAGGAGCTTGCCGCGTTGAAGGCCAGCATGGACTCCATCTCCAGGCGGGCCGCAGAGCTGGGAGCCAAGGCCCTGGTGCTCATGGCCAACGATGGTGCGCTCAGTGTCTACGGTCCAGGATCGCGCTTTGGGATTATCCACAAAGAGTTGGGCTTTGCAGCAGCTGATTCCAATATCGAGGTGGTCGATCACGGACAGAGTGTTTCCTTTGAATACCTGGTTCGTGTCAACCCAGACATCATTTTCGTGATCGACCGGGCAGCCACCGTGGGCGGCAGCGTCTCTGCCCAGCAGGTGATGGACAATCCTTTGGTACGGCTGCTCAACGCTTACCAAAATGACAACATCTATTACTTGACATCCCGGGTCTGGTATACTGCCAGCGGGGGCCTTATGGGCACTAAGATCATGCTGGAGGATGTCCAGGCCGTATTCGAGTAATTCCCCTGTCCCGCTAGGAAAAAAGGACTCACTGGCTCTGCCGGTGAGTCCTTTTGGGCGTCTAGACGAGTTTGTGCCGGTGGGCATAGATGGCTGCCTGGGTACGGTCTTCCACCCCCAGTTTGCTCAGGACGTTGCTCACATGGGTCTTCACCGTTTTGATGCCGATGAACAGCTCTGCGGCGATCTCTTGATTGGTCTTGCCCTGGGCGATCAGGTTCAATACTTCCAGCTCCCGCGCCGTGAGGTCGTGGTGGGGCAGGTGATCAGTACCCTGCTGGAGTTTGCCCACCATTTTCGCGGCGACCTTTGGCTCGATTACCGCTTCTTTGCGGACAGCCCGCCGGATGGCATCCACGATCTCCTCGGCCTTCGCCGTTTTCAGAAGATAGCTTAGGGCCCCCGCCTCCAGGGCGGGAAAGATCAGGCTCTCGTCGATGAAGCTGGTGAGGATGATGACCTGGGTGTCGGGCAGCTCCTTTTTGATCTGTGCCGTGGCCTCAACACCTGTACCCTGTTCCATGAGCAGGTCCATGAGGATCACCTGGGGTTTCAGCTGGCGGGCTAGTTTCACTGCCGCCTGACCCGAATCTGCTTCTCCCACTACTTCCAGGTCGTCCTCTGTCTCCAGGTAGGCACAGATGCCGCGCCTGACCATCTCATGATCATCAACGACCAAAACACGGATTCTTTCCATAGGCTATCTCTCCTTAGCTTCTGCTTCCTGGGAGATGGGAACCCGAATCTCCAGCCGCGTCCCCTGGCCAGGTACGGACAGCCATTGGGCCGTTCCCCCCAGGAGGGTGGAACGCTCCTGGATGGAGCGGATCCCCAGGGAAGACTGGGGTATTTTATCCAGGCTAAAGCCCTTACCATTGTCTTCAATAACCATTATCACCCGCGGTGGTGTCTCGGACACTTTAAGGGAAATGCGGACCAGGTCGGCTTCCGCATGGCGCAGGACATTGGACAGGCCTTCCTGGGCAATGCGGAACAGCTGGTTCTCCATGTTGCGGGGAAGACTGACCTCATCCAGGTCCAACTCACACTGAATGGTCTGTCTGCTTTCCAACTCCCCGGCCAGGGAAGCTAGGGCCTGGGAGAGGCTTTCATTCTGGAGCGTTAAGGGCCGCAGCTGGAGCAGTAGAGCCCGCATCTCAGCTTGGGCACGGGTGGCAGCTTGGGAAATCTCGGCGATGAGACCTGCGGTCTTTTCTGGATTCTTCTCCGCTAGGCGCGATGCGGTGGCAGCCATCATGGCGATGGCAAACAGCTGCTGGCTCACTGCATCATGGAGGTCCCGGGCCAGGCGCTGGCGCTCCTCGGAAATGGCGGTGATTTTGGTCTCCTGAATCAGCTGTTCGTTCTCCTGGGCCAGCTTCTGCAGGGCCTCCACCTGGGCCGCCAGGCGGCTGGCCATCTCGTTAAAGGCTTGGATAATGCCGTCAAACTCGGCACTGCCCTGGTAGCTCAAACGGTAGTCCAAATTGCCGTAGGCCAGATTCTTGGCCCCAAGGGTGATCTCTTCTAAGGCGCCGCGGATTTCCCTGCTGGAGTAAAACCCCACGACAATGGCGCTGGCCGCGGAGATGGCCGCGCACATGGCCAGGGCGGGGAAGATGATCTCGGGGCGTTCAGGCAAGGCTATTAGACCAGGGAAGACTAGATGCACAAGCAGCACACAGGCTAACACCGCGGTGACACAACTTAAGAAATGGTAAAAAGTCCATTTCAGGCGAAAGAACCACATAGTGCCACCGCCTTAGCGAATCTGCCTAATGCTGATTTCCCCGATTTTCCAGTGCGCTTGGATGTTCACCTTTTTAGTGGCCCCATCATAATCTGGGGTCTGGGTTCTGATCTGACGGTTGGCCCCCGATTCGTTTTGGTCCAGCACAGTGAGTTCTCCGAGCCCAATACTGCAATCCGCCCTAAAGGGGAGGCCGGGGGGAAGGTAGATGCTTGCTTCTCCCACATATCCGGAGAGATCCAGGAAAACCTCACGGTCGGGGATGATGGCTTTGGTGAGGTCCAGATAAACAGTGCCTATGGATTGGTGAAGTTTGAGGTCGTCCAAAACCCAACTGCCGGGCCCCCGGGTGAAGTCGCCCAGAAAGGCCTTCTTAAACTCTACGTCCTCCTTGACCCTGTGCTTGGCACCCCCTGACTCGATGTGGATCTTGACGGAACCTTTCTTGCCAGGCAGAAGGAGCATCACTCCCAAGAGGATGAGGAGCAGCGGCCAGATCAGCTTCCACGGTATGGCCGGCACAGTGATGCCCAGTTTGGGCAGGAGGAGGTAAACACCTAAGGTGACCACCACCAACCAGAGGACGATCTCTGAAGAATCCTGCGTTCCCCGGCGTTTTCTGCCGATCTGTACCAGCTGATGAAGGCCAAACCAGATCAGTGATCCAGGCCAGAGCAGGACCCAGGGAGTGAATCCGATCAGACCCAGATTGTGCAGTAGAAAGCCAACTCCAAAAGCGATGAGGATAAGGGCCGTATATGACATTATGCTTCCTCCTTCAGGAACAGGGCGTAAGCCCATGGTTATTATTAGCTCTCAGGAAGCGAACTCCTCCAGGCAGCTCCATTCTAACACGGCGCAGGGAGTGGGGTAACGGCCCAAGGTATGTCTGGAACTCAGTCTCTAGACGGATGGGAAGCGGTGGGCGCTTTGGGAAAAAAAGATGGGGATGAGTACTTGCATTTGGGCTAGATAAATGCTATAGTATTAAAGGCGCCGGCAGACAGGCGCCACAACCAAGCCTTGCTGTTTGAGGCTTGTTTCTTTCTCCAAGAAGCACCTTGACAACCAAACAGAATCTTGAACACAGCTCTGTGTTTGAAGAGGATAAGCCACAGTTTGTGCGCTCTTGACAAGTCAGCTAGTTTCAAGCTTTTCACTGAGGAATCGGCCCTGGTAATCCAGGGGAGATAGATTTTTCACGGAGAGTTTGATCCTGGCTCAGGACGAACGCTGGCGGCGTGCTTAATACATGCAAGTCGAGCGAGGTTACTGGAGTGGAGCCCTTCGGGGTGAAGCTGCTTTAACCTAGCGGCGGACGGGTGAGTAACGCGTGGGTAACCTACCCCAAAGCCCGGGATAACAGCGGGAAACCGCTG
>JAKOTU010000078.1 GCA_029776155.1 Bacillota bacterium
TTGTTCGTCCCCCAGCCCCTGTTCTCCGCCCTTCTGGGATCCGCGTACTCGAAGCAGGGCGTACCGTCAAACATCCTTAGCCCTGGATCATCCCGTACAAAATGCCCCGGCACCCAATCCAGGATCACTCCCAGGCCGTTTTGGTGACAGCGATCGATAAAGGCCATAAACTCCCTGGGATGTCCGTAGCGGCTGGTGGGAGCGAAGTAACCCATGGTCTGGTAGCCCCAGGAACCATCAAAGGGGTGTTCCATGATGGGCAGCAGCTGGAGATGGGTGTAGCCCATCTCCTTGGCGTAGGGAATCAGCTCCTGGGCCAGCTCCCCGTAGCTTAGGTACTCCCCATTCTGTCTCCTCCACGATCCCAAATGCACCTCGTAGATGAGCATGGGCTCTTGGAAGTGGTTGCGCTGGGCTTTCCTTGCCTGCCACTCTTGGTCCTGCCACTGGTAGCCGTGCAGATCGCAAAGGCGCGAAGCGGTGTTGGGCTTCTTCTCCATCCAAAAACCAAAAGGATCCGCCTTGAGCAGCAAGTGTCCTTCCCGGGTCAAGATCTCGTACTTGTACAGATCCCCTTCCTTCAAGCCGGGAATAAAGAGCGCCCAAATACCCGACTGGGGCATTCTCTCCATGGGATGCCGCCTTCCATCCCAGTTGTTGAAATCGCCCACAACCGACACCCGCCTTGCATGGGGGGCCCACACCGCAAAGCGGGCTCCCTTCACCCCGTTTTCCTCCACCAGATGCCCGCCGATAAAGGTATAGCTGTAGTAGTGGGTACCCTGGTGAAAGAGGTAGCGATCGTACTCGCTGTAGGGAGAACCCGTCCACTTCACCTGGCCTCATCCTCCCGGGCTAAGATCAGGGGGCTGAGTGCCGGAACCACCACCTTAGGTCCTGTCACAATGCTCACATGCCCCACACCCTGGTCACTCACCAGCACTTCCCAGCAGCCCGCATCCACCGCCACTTCCTGATCTTCTTGGTTGCTGTTGAAGAAGACCAAAATGGTCTCAAAGCTGTCCCCACCCGCATGGGGCCCCAGGGCAAAACCAATTACCCCCCTCGGCACCTCCAAAAACTGGAGGAAGCGGCGCACCTCCTCACCTGTGCGCAGGCGAAAAGCAGGCCGGGATCTGCGCAGCTCGATCAAACCCTTGGTGTACATAAAGAGCTCCAGGAACTCCCCCTTTCGTTCCCAGTCAAGCTGGTTCACGTGATCCGGGGACTGGTAGCTGTTGGGATCTCCTCCCTTGGTGCGGGCAAAATCCTGACCGGCATGTAAGAAAGGAATACCCTGGGCCGTGAGGATAATGGTGTGGGCCAGCTTGATCATCTTCAGCCGCTGGGCATGGTCTTCCGAGGCAGTGGTGCAGAGCAGCTTATCCCACAGCGTCAAATTGTCATGGGCCTCGGCGTAGGCCACGCTCTG
>JAKOTU010000080.1 GCA_029776155.1 Bacillota bacterium
TCTTAGTCACACGAATCAGCTCCTTCCCTCTGATGACTTCATTATCTCATCAGCGGAGAGGAGCTAGAAGGTACGGCTGGTTTGACGCTTACGACAAACCGATATTGCGTACAGACAACGGCCCGCAATTCACCGCCCATGCCTTCCAGGATGGTTGTGCGGAGCTACCAGTTAACCACACTCGTATACCGAACAACACACCGAACATGAATGCTCATATTGAATCATTTCACTCGATTTTGGAAAGCGACTGCCTGTCTCGCCATGAGTTTCAAACCTATGCTGAAGCCTATAAACGGTCAGTGAGTTCATGGATTACTACAATCACCGGCGACGTCATGGCAGTCTGAAGAATAAAGCACCCATGGCGTTCTACCGCAGTAATGTTGGCCAAGATGTCAAACCAGCAATGATGGTGGCCTAAATAAAGGGCAACCATGTGATAGTTGAAACACTAAGCAGATATTCTCCCAAAATGGAGGGTCAAACCGCGGGAGATGGTGGCCTCAGTGTTCAACTGCCCCATCTCCACCGATGTCCCACCCGATCTGGCGGTTTCCATGGGGGCAGCCATCATGGCCCATCTGAAACAGCAGACGGAGGCAGATGGAGAAGCTCCCCTGCAGCTTATTGACAGCTACGCCTACGGCATCGGAGTTGAGGTGGCGGACATAGTGCACGGACAGATCCAGTTGACCTATGATCCCCTCAGTGCGCCCAACACCACCATCCCCTATTCCGTGTCCAAGAACTACAATCTGCTGTGGCCGGACCAGGAGTCCATAGAGGTGCGGGTATTCCAGACCCTCAATCCCCACACCAATTCTTTGGCAGAAGCGTATTTCACCGGGATTTCAGCGGTTATTGAGGACATCCCCCCGTCTCCAACGGGAATACCGCATCCCATCCGCATCGACTTCAGCATCAACACAGACCAGATGATCGAACTGCGGGCCCAACTCCCCACCACCGGACAGTCCCTGATCGTCCGGGCCAACACCAACGAACTCCGCCTGGAGGATCCGGAGGAGTTCAAAAAACTAAAAGACCAGGTTGATGATCTTTGGTAAGAACAGCAAAAGGAGCACCTTAGCCTCTACGAGGCGGTGCTCCTTTAATATTCAGACCGATGTGGAGGTTCTTCCCTGGGAAGCAGCCGCTGGGCCCCGTCGCTTCTAGTCACGTAGCGCCCTTTTGGGGAATCGCTTCACGTTTCTAGCTGGGAACCTCTATCTCCAAAAGCGGAGCATTCTGCTGCGCGCCGTAAAGATCCCCTGCCGAAGGGTGATCCGAGGGTACGTGTTTGAGAATGGACATCTTGATCCCCTGGCAGTCGTCGACGAACCAGATGCCCAAGACGCTTTCCACGGGAAGTTTGTACAGCTCAGCCAAGAGCTCCTTGGTCAAAACACCTGAGGCCTTCACCGCCTCGTAGTTCTCCCTCTGAGCGAAGAACACATCCAGAGTGGTGACAAAGGGCGAAGCATTCTTGCTGCGGATCACGGTAGCCAGGTCCTTGAGCTTCACTGCGCCCTCCCTCCCTTCGCTGCAATGGTCTCAATGGTGGTGCGGAAAGGCTCCTTAGGATCATCCAGGGGCCAGGCATGCCAGATGCTGAATTCATACACTTCACCCACGGGCACCGCCCGCCCCGGAGAGAAGGGGATGGCGATGTTTCCGGCGGTACTCAGCCTCCCGGGGAAACCGTGGTGGGAGATGGTTGAACTGGCAAAGGAGCAAACGCTGTCCGCCAGCTTCTGAGTTTCCGCGACCACATCAATGAGCACGCAGATCTCGTGACCCTGCACATAGGGCGTGGGCTCGAAGGGCCCCAACACCGCATCTTTACCGTAAACCTTGAAGTTCAGGGCATAGCTGTCTTCTGCTAAGTAGGAGAAATAGTCCTCAACGATGTCCCTGCTTTCCTCGAGGATCAGTTCCACATTCGCCACTACCTGGGGATCCCGCATCCCGGCAATGCAGATGCTGCGGTAGCCGGTTTTGGCTGCGCCCTCCAGCTTTACGGTGTAGGCAGGCGCCTCGATCCACCTGGCTCCGCTCACCCGCACTGTCACTTCATCCAGCTGCGTATACACAGCTTGGCTGATATCCAGATCCCCACCCGGGTTAGCCTCTCGATTGGGATCACTGCGCTCGTAGAAGGCGTGCCCGGTGACGCTTTCTGGTGTACAGCGGCGCTTGGGGTTAGTGGGGCGCACGTCGAAGTGATCCTCCCGAATTATCCCCAACAGTCCGTCATTCCCGCTGCCGGGGGTGGCCGCCAAGGCCCCATCTTCCATCACTTTCCCAAAATGCATGGCCAGTCCCTTGTCAAAACCGTGGAGCAGAGGGATGGCCGCGTACAGCCCCACATCCAGGGACCGCCCGGCGATTACTCCGTCCAGATCTGGGTTCTGCTCCCACAGATCCATGATCACTTCCGGGCCCACCTGGGCCACAATGCGCTCCGCCTGAAGCACGCTCTCTGCACTCAAGTTTTCCTCCAGCGCCGGATGGGGCACAATCCGCCGCGCCCTTTTTCCCTGCTTCAAACCGGACAGCAGATAATCCTTGGCGATCTCGCTCCATACTACCCCCAGCTTCAGCGATAGGCTGTGTTGAGAGCAGATATCCTCGATCAGGTCCAGAACCAACCTGGTGGTGCTATCCGCACCACAGCCTCCAGCTGAAATGATGAAGGGCACTCCATTAGCCTTGGCGATGGTGATGATCAGCTCCAAGTCCCTGCGCAGCGCTTCCTCCGCCATGACGGGCTTGGCGGCACCCAGGTAATAGGGCCCTGCATCAGTGGTTGTGCCCTGGGCGATGACAAAATCCAAGTCGTAGTCCATGGCCCGCTCTAGCGATTCCTTGTCTACCCCGTGGCCCATGAATGATGTGGCTGAGAAGATCCTCAGCTCCTTTTTCCGCAACATGCCGTACTCCTTCCTCTAGTCCATTAACTCCGCCAGCTCTTGGGCGATCTGCGCAAGGTCTTTCCCCTTGGTGAACTCCAGGCAGGTTCCCGTGGGGTAACGGGTCTTTTCGATCCAGCGGGGCGGAATCTGCGCAGCACCCACGCTAGCCCCCAGCAGCGCCCCCACTATGGCTCCGATGGTATCCGCATCACGGCCGAAGTTCCCGCTGTAGATCACTCCCCGGCGGAAATCGCCTTGGCTCAAACGGAAGAGGGCAAAGGCCTGGGAGACAGCTTCGGGAACAGCTGCCTTGTAGGTGGTCCACAGCTCCGTGTGGAGGGGAACCCAGCACTCCTCCAAGGTTTCGTACTGGTCAACGATGGCCATGGCCTTACTGAAGGTGTAGTAGAACCAGGAGTCACCCGGGATTACGCTCTTCGCAGCGGCGATCACATCGTCGACACCTCCGCCAACCATGGCGCAGGCTACTCCCACGGCGACAGCCTGGGCACCCCAAACACCATCCCGGAAGTGGCTCACCTCCGCATCGATCTGGGCAAAGCGGGCCGCCTTCTCCAAATCTCCGGCACAGACGATGCCGATGGGCGCCGCCCGCATGGCCGCTCCGTCACTGTGGTGGTAAGCGTTGTACATCCCGGTATAGGGGGGCTTCAGGCCCCTTTTCAAGTTAACCACTGCCTCGATCTCGCTGGAACCGCCTCGGTGGAAATCCTCCTGGTAGAGGATGTATTTCTCCCAGGCCGCCACCACAGCTTCTGTGGAGAACTGTCCCCCGCAGTCAATTAAGGCCTGAGCCGTGAGCAGAGCAAATTCCGTATCATCTGTGCTCCAGGAGGCCTCTGCGGTGAAATCCATGGTGATGCCAAAGCGCTGGTGATTGGCTTCTGTCCGGGAAGCATCGCCGAAGGAATCACCAATAGCCAGTCCCGCCAATGCTCCAAAAGCCTTATCAACCTTTCTCCGTTCGTCCATCATGGTAATCACTCTTTCGTTGAAATGCTGTCAAATCTCTCTGCTTGAAGCAAAGTGCGTCGGGCGAGCTGATCAAAACTGGAATTATCAAAGCCCTGCAGGCTCGTGCGGATTCGATTGTTCAAAGGGGCGATCCACTTCTGGGGAAGGGCCGCTGCGCCCAGCAAGACTCCTACAATGGAGCCCACGGTGGCACCATTGCAGTCCGTATCCCAACCGCCCATTACTGCATAACAGATGGAACGCTCAAAATCTCCTTTCCCGAACAGCAGGGCTGCGGTTACCAGGGCAGCGTTGTTGATGGTGTGCACCCAGTGGTAACGCCCGTAGCGCTCGCTGATCTTGTCCATGGCTGATTCGAAGCTGTGCCCGCCGGCATCATAGAGGCTGAGAGTAAAGCGGATGGCCTCGCTCAGGCGGCTCTTGGCGGGAATAAAACTTAAACCCACCTGGATGATGTCCCGGATCTCCGTGAGCGTAAAGCTTGCCGCGATCATGGCCGCCACAAACATCTCCCCGTAAATCCCGTTTTTGGTGTGGCTAATTATCGCATCACGGTAGGCCAGCTCCGCGGCGAGCCGGGGATTACCCGGGGCAATCCAACCCCAGAGATCAGCCCGGATTTGGGCGCCGATCCATTCCCGGTAGGGGTTGCGAAAACGCGCCGTTTCAGGGGGTTCTAGCAGCCTCAAGGCGTTGAGGTAGGCCACCCGCTCCGCCGTGAACACCTGCAGCACGGGGAGGGTGGTCAGCCAGGTCTGCAGCACATCCTCTGGCGTAAACCCCGGACCAAACTGTTCCGCCACATGGAGGTTGAGCATGGAGTAGTTAAGGTCATCATCCTCCGGCATACACACAATGTTCTCTTTGAGGGCCTCCACGTAAGACCTATGCCATGTGTATTCCCGGAACACTTCCTCGGGCACGCCCTGGGCGGTGAAATAGTCGCTGAGGGGCCAGCGCCCGCTGGCTTCCAAGAGCGTGCGAATCCAGCTGCGGGGCTTACCTTCCACGGGTTTGCCCAAAAGGCAACCCGCGGCCCGGCCCAGCCAGCCTCCTTTGATTTTGTCTTCCACCTGGGCGGGATCCAGATCCCCAAACGACGGCCAACGCTCCGGCGCTGCAGCAGCAAAAATGGCGGCAAGTTCCGAAGGCTCATCTCGCTCCCAGGGCCCTGGTTCCAGGACGGTCAAACGCTGCCAGAACGTCTCTGTCCAGTGCCGCAGCTGGGCCAGATCCCGGGCCTGTTCCTTCATTTCCTGCCACTGGGCACGGAGCTCCTCCACCTGTTTCCCTTCTTCTTGGGCTTGGGTGAATTCGTGCTCTAACAGTTCTTCCGGTTTGATCCATGTGATTCTCAAATTGCTACCTCCGTTCTCCCTGGCCCAGGCGTGAGCCCAAAGCGGCTAGGTCCTGGACGAGCTGCAGATAATCCCGGCCAGCCAGATGGGGCAAGCAAATCCCCCGCAGCTTGGCCAGGACAGGCAGCCAGCCGGCAAAGGCGGGATGATCGTGTGCGCTCCCCGCTCCGCAGAGGGCTCCCACCACCGCGGCGAGGCTGTCGGCAAGCTTGGGAAAGGCCAGGGCATACATGATGCCGCGCTCCAAATCACAGTCCACTAAAGCAGTAATGGCAAAGGCCAAGGCCAGCACCTCCGGTGCCGCCCCACCGTAACTATATTCCTTGTTGATCAGGCGATCTAGCTTGGGAATGAGGTCAAAAGCACTGCCAGCTGACTCAATCGCCATCTCCCAGGCCTCGGCCGCAGTCCTGGCGGCCCACGAGTTCCCAGGCAGCACCGCGCGAGCCAGTTCCACAGCTTGTTTGAGCCCACTGCCTCCGCAGAGGGCTCCCACGGCCACAGCTAAGGCTTGCGCTGCCCAGAGGCCGTCCCTGGAATTGGTCACCTGTGCATCCAGCTCCACTTGCTGCAAGATTTTCTCCCTGTTCCCCTGCCAGACCACTCCGATGGGAATAGCCCTCAGACAGGCGCTGTCGTCGAAATAATGGGCGTTATCGCTGCCGGTAACAGGCGGGCGGACGCCGCGCCTGAGGTTATGCAGGGCTCCCTGAACACTGATACTGCCCCGTACTTCCTCTTGATCTAAAAGGGCGAGCCAGCGGCTGAGGATCACGTCCTCAGTGAGCTCCCCCTCCGTTTCCAGGAGGGCCTCCATGGTGAAGCTGGCCCATTCCGTATCATCGGTGGGCGCAAACTGCAGATCTTCTGTGGGGCGGTTCAGGGAAAAGGGCATGGGAAAACGAAGCACCCTTTGATCCTCCTGGGCAGCGTCAATCTCCCGGCGCAGGCGGCGTGTCCAGAAAGGAAGAGTATAAGTGCGGTGATACAAAGCAGGCCAGCCCACTGCATCGCCTATGGCCAGACCGTAGAGCGCTCCCTTGGCCCGTACTTCATAGTTCATCCGCTTCCCCTCCCTGCGCAAGGTTCACCAGGGCATCTGCCGTGTCCAAAACGTGCATGCCCGCCACGGTCTTGATACAGATCCCGCGCACACTCTCGATGGGATCTCCCCAGCTGGATGGAATGGATGCAAGCCCGCCCAAAGCTCCCGTGATCGAGCCGGCGATGGCGGCAATGGTGTCCGTATCCCGACCAATGTTCACACCGCCCAAGACGCTCTGCACAAAGTCGCCCCTGGCTGCGGCAATGAGCCCAAAGGCTAAGCCCACCGCTTCCGGGGCCAGATCGCTCCAGTGGTAGTACTGGGCCACTATGGCACCGTAGAGGGATTCCAAGGCTTCCCAAACATCGGAACAGCTTCTGCCGATTTCCACGCCCCGGGTTATGGCCCTGGCTGTCCAGGAATCGTTGGGGATCACTTCTAGGGCGCTTTGGGCCAGGAGCAGGCAGACCTCGTCGTCTTTTTCCGCAGGATCCAAGGTCAGGGCGACCGCAGTGGCAGCTGCCACCGCTTGGCCCGCGTAAATTCCTTCGCCGGAGTGGCTCACAGCACCATCCCGCCGGGCCAATTCCGCGGCTAAAGCCGGCTTGCCCGGGGCCACAATGGCGAAAGGAGCCACCCGCATGGCCAGGCCGTCGCTCCAGGAGTGGATGTGATCGCCACTGGCAGGCGGCAGCAGGCCGCGGCGCAGGTTTTCAATGGCCGCCATCTCGCTGAAGCCCGCTCCCTTAAAGCCCCCGGCTTGGCTGGCTAGATGTTCCATCCACTCCTGGGCCACCTGCCGGGAGGTAAACCCCAGTCCATATTTCAAAAGAATGCTGGCGGAAAACAGGGCGTACTCCGTATCGTCGCTAACCCCTGGGTGCTCCGCCACAAAATCGGTGATTCTTCCATAAGTGCTTCTAATGTACTCCAGGGTTTTGCCTTCAGTAGGTTGGCCGAGGGCATCGCCCACGGCCAAACCTAACAGACAACCCCTTGCTTTGTCGCGCAAAGGCATATGATCACTCACTTACTGGTAGCGTCTTAGGATGCGCTGGCCTTCCTCTTCCATGCGCCTAGCTGCTTCCTCCACGGTAATCTGGTTGTTGAACAGTTCCTGCATCACAGGTGTGGCTACCCTGTCTTTCCATTCGGCGTAGGCCGGGGAATCCTGCCAGGGGCCCATGATCAGGTACTGCACAGTTTCGCTGGAAACCTTCCACCCTGCTTCCTCCGTCTGGAACTCCGGCATGTTCAAGGCCGAGCGCCTGGTGGGGAACATCCAGTCACCCAGGGCGAGCTTGGCCATGTTCTCCTTGGTCAGGAAGAACTTGATAAACTCCATGGCTTCCTCTGGATGTTTGGAATCCTTGGGAATGCTCAAGGTCTGGGGATTGGCCCCTTGATGCTGGGTGACACCCTTAATGGGAGGCAGCACGCCCCAGCGGAAATCGGCCGGTGCATTTTCCACTATCTGCTGACGGGCCCAGACGCCAATACCCGGAATCAAGGCGTAGTCCCCTTCGTAGAAGGCGGGGAGAACCGCGGTACCCGAGAGGTTCACCGCGCCGGGATAGGCGGTCTGATCCACATAGATCATGTCCATGATCACCTGTAGCAGGGCCTTTTCAGCTTCGCCCACCTCGATTTCGTGCTTGCCGTTCACCTTCTTGAAGTAGCCGCCGCCGTAGCCCAGGGTCAGGTTCATGATGCGGTTGACAGGAGCCCTGAGGGGAATGGCCGCTCCCCACTGATCCACCTGGCCGTCGCCGTCGAAGTCCTTGGTCAGCTCCTTAGCCACCCTCCTCAGATCATCCCAGGTCCAGGGATTCTCGCTGGTGGGCAGCTCAATGCCTGCTTCTTCCAGGATATCCTTGTTGTACAGTACGATTAGGGATTCCCACAGGAAGGGGATGCCGAAGATCATCCCTTCGTCATCGGTCACACTCTGCCAGGCTCCCTCAAAGATGTCTTCTTTCATCTCTTGGGGGATGTAGGGGGCGAGATCGGCGAGATAGCCCCTGCGGGCGAAGTCGATGATCTGAGCCGCTTCGTAATGGAAGATGTCGGGGACGTCTTTGGTCTCAAACGAGGTGACCATATAGTCGTGGATGGAGTCCCAGGAACCCTGCACATACTCCACCTGGATGTCCGGATTGAGCCTGTTCCACTCCTCCACAATGGCCAGGTTGGCTGCAACCGACTGCTCCTGCCAAGCCAGGCTCACAAAACGAATGGTGACTGGCTCAGCATAGCCCAAGGAAGCAACACCCAGCACCAACACCAATGCCAACAACAAACCAGCGCGCCTTGACCAACGTGAACTCATAACAAAGCCTCCTTAAATTCCTTATTGTTTTACCGCCCCCGACATCAGGCCTGAGACCAGGCCCTTCTGCAGGAACGTAAAGACCACAAGTGTAGGGATGGTGGCCACCAAGCAGGAGGCGGCCAGAGGCCCGAGCCTCGTCATGCCCTCGCTGCCTGTAAAGCGGGAAAGGTAGACCGGCAGCGTGGTTAGTTTCGGGCTTTTCAGCAGAACCAGGGCAAAAAAGAACTCATTCCAAGCCGAGACAAAGGCGAACAAACCAGAAGCCACAATCCCCGGTAGCAGCAGGGGAAACACGATCTTGCTCAAAACCTGCAGGCGGCTGCAGCCGTCAATGAAGGCTGCCTCCTCCAGCTCCTCCGGTATCCCCTGAACATAACTGCGCATCATCCAGAGGACAAAGGGGAGGCTCCACACGGTGTAAACCAAGATAATGCCGATGTGGGAATTAGTTAAGGCCAGGTTCCTGAGGACAACAAATAAGGGAATGATGATCAGGATGGAAGGAAAGAGCTGGGAGACCAGGATCCAGGCCATCACCGATTTGTTGATCACCGTTTTGAAGCGCACCAGGGCATAGGCCGCAGGTACCGCCAGCACGAGCACGACTAGGGAGGAAATCACGCCGATCTTAAAGCTGTTGTAAATGCCGGAGAGCAGGTCCTGCTGCCCAAAGGCAACCCGGAAGTGATCTAAAGTGGGTTCCTTGGGGATCAAAGATGGTACACGGGCATAGATCTCCGGATTGGGTTTCAGGGAGGTGGAAAGCATCCAAACCAAGGGAAAGGCCAAAAAGACTACAAAGAGCAGCAGGCAGACCTGCATGACCGCTTTGGCTAAGAGATTTTTCAGGCGGTAATCCATAGCCTAAACCTCGCTTTCCTTGAGCTCTCTGCGGATGTAGAGTACCACCAAAAGGGAAACCACCAGCACCATCACATTGCCCAAAGCGGCAGAATAACCGGCGTTGCCATAGCGGAATGCCTCTTCATAGGCGAAGAGCATGGGTAGTCGGGTTCGCCCGCCCGGGCCCCCTTGCGTTAAGGTGTAAACCAGGCCGAAGGCGTTGAAGTTCCACATAAAACGCAGGGACACCAGGGAAGTGATCACCGGCTTCAGAGCCGGCAGGGTAACGTACCGGAACTGGCTGAACACTCCGGCCCCATCCAAGCTCGCCGCTTCGTAGAGCTCTTTGGGTATGGCCTGCAGCCCCGCCAGGAGAACGATGGACGCCTGGGGCAGGCCGCCCCAGATCCCAACCAGGATAATGGACGGCAGCGCCCAACTGACACTGCTCAGCCAGTTAATGGGCTGAGAGATCAGGCCCGCCTGCATGAGCAGGTGGTTCACGGGACCACTGGTGTCCGGCAGCAGCACCATATTCCACATCAAGCCCCGAATCACCGGCGGCATGGCCCAGGGCACCAGCACCAGGACCCGGGCCAGCCGATAGCCGAAGAGATCGGCGTTGAGGAGCTGTGCCAGGGCCAAGCCCAGCACCACCTGGCCTAAGGTGGTGCCAATGGTCCAAATCGCGCCCACCCGAAAGGACGACCAGAAATAGCGGTCCGTCAGCATGTAGCGGTAGTTTTCCAGGCCGTTGAAGCGCATCTCAAAGCCGAAACGGTAGTCGGTAAAGCCTAGATAGATGCCGCGGAGCAAGGGGATGACCGAAAACAAGACGACGGGAATCAAAAATGGTAAGACTAAGCCTAACTGCCCCAACCAAGAATGACGCTTCATCTCCTCATCACAATCCTCTCCCAGGGTGTCTTGCCCACCAGCCACTGGGCAATCTTTTCGACAGGATGGCATTCCATTGGTACAGTCACTGCGCGGGCCGCCTCCAGAAGTTCGGGATGCCCCCCTACCACAGCCAAGCCCACACCTGCTGTGCGGATCAGTTCCAAGTCATTGAGGTCATTGCCCAGGGCCACCACTTCCTGTGGCGCGATGTTTAGTAAGGAGCAGAGCATAAGCAGCCCTGCACCTTTATTGGCTTCCTTAGGCGTCAACTCAGTAAGTCTGCCCCTGCGGAAGATCCAGTAGGGGCAAACTGGACTGTCGGCCAGATCCAAAGTGTTCTCCGGGTCGGAGAGAATGACCCTTTGCATCAGGCCCAGGTCCTGCAGCTCCCCGAATTCCGTGAGGCTGGACCTCCGCCAAGCCGCTCCATCAAACCAATGAATCTCTACAGACCCCGGAGCAGCGAGGCTCCCCAGGAATGCCCGCAGGGTCTTCTGGCAGAACCCTTTGCCGTGAAGCAGCCGCTGGGCAGCAAAGTCGTAGATTTGGGCACCGTTTGCCAAAATGGCGGGTATAGTGATGCCGAGCTCCACCACGAGGCTTTGAGCTTCCCAGGCGTTTCTGCCCGTGGCCACCGTGACGCCGATGCCCCGGGTCTGCAGGAGGGCTACTGCCCGCTTGGTTTCTTGACTGATCGCCTGGTTTGGGCCGCAAACAGTTCCATCGATATCCGTCACCAGCAGACGGAAAGGAGAACGGTCCATGGGCACTAACCCTGTACAACCACGCTGGATTCCCGCACGATCAGACGGGGAACAACCTGCAGCTGCCGCGGTTTCTGCCCTTCTTCAGAGGTGAGGCGGTTCAGGAGCAGTTCAGCGGCCATCCTCCCCCGCTCAGCTGCCAAAAGGGATACAGTTGTCAAGGATGGAAAGGAAGTGGCTGCGTGCTCAATATCATCCATGCCCACCACGGCAACATCCTCGGGGACGCGCAATCCCTGTTCCCGCAGATAGCGCATTACTCCCAGGGCCATGAGGTCATTGGCGCACATGATGGCATCTGGTCTGCTGTCCTCTAGAATCTGCCCAGCGACTTGGTAGCCGCCGGCCAGAGTAAAGTCGCTGGCAAAAACCAGACTATCATCCCGGGGTAGGCCGTGTTCAATTAAGGAAGTATAATAGCCGTTCAAACGGGCCACGCCGGGCACTGTATCCGGACGACCGTTGAGAAAGGCAATCCGGGAGCGACCTTGGGCCAGGAGGTGTTCCATGGCCAGGCGCACTCCTTGGGAGGAGTCCACCAGCACGCTGTCAATGTCAGGATCGCTTTCCGTACCGGTTATCACCACCACGGGCCTTTTGGCCTGCTTGATCAGCTCGCGGTGCTTATCACTGTAGAGCAGAGGCGAAATGATCAGCCCGTCCACATACTGCTTGGAAAGGCTCCTAATGATCCCGAATTCCTCGCTGGCCAGGGCTTCAGTACTCAAGAGGACCAAGCGGTAGCCCTGCTCTTTAGCCACCTGCTGCACCGCTTTGGCCATGGCCACATAAACGGGGTTGCCGATATCGGCCACGGCCAAGGCGATCTGCTCCGTCCTTTTTCGCTTCAGGCTCTTGGCCATATAGTTTGGTGTATAGCCCAGCTCCCGCGCAACTTCCAGCACCTTGCGGGAAGTCTCCAGGCTGTATCTGCCGGTGCGGTTGAGCACCCGGGATACGGTGGCAATGGACACTCCACTCTTGGCGGCCACATCGGCGATGGTAACTTTTCGCTTGGACTCCCTCTTTAGATCTTTCATGGTTGACTCCTTCTGTTCCGGTTTGCGTAAAGGTTTACGCACATACTATTCAAGCTCCCCCCGCAAATTCCTCCCTAGAAATTACAATTTATTTGCATATGTTTGTTGACCGGCAGGGGTGAATCTCCCTAAAGGGCGTTGCAAACGGGCCTAAGGGTTATCCGGGTAATAACGGTGGATTCTGAAAAGCCTATGTTAAGGAATGATCGCAGGGCACGCTGCGAAAATGGGATAACGTTTACGCAAAACTGAGCGTAAGCTGTCCAGGTCCACCCACTTATCCCCCTTGTGCAGTTCAATTGGAAAATGCGGAAAAGGCCCATTGGTCTAGTCCATTTTCGGCAAACGTGCAAAACTATTCACAAGTTGGAAAATCGTTCTTTATGGCGAAAGATCACGGCAATACGGATTTAACACCTACCAGCATACGCACTCCCCTACTCACCTCAGCTCACCGAACTTAACGAGATTGGCAGACTGAACCACGAGGGTTCGTCTCAAAGTCAGTCTGTGCAAGATTTCCTGTAAAGAGGAGGTGGGATCTCTAGGCAGTTAACTTGGAGTCAAGAAGACATTGGCAGCACGGAACTTCAAGAGTCTAGAACGCAAAGGAGTGTGCTTAAGTGAAGAAATTATTCTCGGTCCTTCTCTTAGCGGTACTGGTATTGGCTGCGGCTAATACTGCTTTTGCCGCGAGAATCGGTATCTCCATGCCCACCCAGAGCTTACAGCGTTGGAACCAAGACGGCGCCAACATGAAGGAGCGCTTCGAAGCAGTCGGCTACGAAGTGGACCTCCAGTTTGCCAACAACAATGTAGCTCTGCAGGTTTCGCAGGTTGAGAACATGATCCTCAACGGCGCAGACGTTCTCGTCATCTCCGCCATCGACGGCGCTTCTCTGGGCGGCGTACTGGCAGTTGCTAAAGATGAGGGAATTCCGGTAATTGCCTATGACCGCCTGCTCATGGAAACAGATGCCGTTTCTTACTACGCCACCTTCGATAACTACATGGTAGGCACCATCCAAGGCAAATACTTGGTGGAAGCGTTGGATCTGGATAACCGCACCGATCCCGTGAATATCGAGATCACCGCCGGTTCACCAGATGACAACAACGCCCGCTTCTTCTATCAAGGAGCCATCGACCAGATCATGCCTTACATCGAAGCTGGCAAAGTGGTCGTTCCTTCCGGTCAGATCGAGTTTGAACAGGTCGCTACCTTGGAGTGGTCCTCTGAAAGGGCTCAAGCCCGCATGGATAACCTGATCGCTGCCAACTATGCCGGCGGCCAGAAGCTGCATGCGGTGCTCTGCTCCAACGACTCCACCGCCCTGGGCGTAACCAACTCCCTGCTGGGCGCTGGGTTCACCAAGGAAGAGTTCCCGCTGATCACCGGTCAAGACTGCGACATCGCCAACACCAAGAACATCATCGCTGGCTACCAAGCCATGTCGGTGTTTAAGGACACCCGCACCCTGGCCGAGCAGGTTGTGAAGATGGTTCAGGCCATCATCAGCGGACAGGAGGTTGAGGTCAACGATACCACGACCTATGACAACGGAGTATTCGTTGTGCCAACCTACCTCTGCGAACCGGTATTCGCTGACATCAACAACTTCGAGGAACTCCTCATCGAAAGCGGCTACTACACAAGGGAGCAGCTCGGAATCTAAAGGCTTCTGTCTTGAGAAACCACGGCGGCGAATGGGTGTAATGCCCATTCGCCCGTTTAGGGTTCGGGAGGGTAACAATTGGCCAAAAAGCTACTGGAGATGTACTCAATTACCAAAGAGTTTCCTGGAGTAAAGGCCTTGGACAACGTCAACATCACCGTTGAAGAAGGAGAAATCCACGGGATTGTGGGCGAAAACGGGGCCGGAAAATCCACGCTGATGAACGTGCTCAGCGGCGTCTATCCCTTCGGATCATATTCCGGCGACATCTACTTCGACGGAGAGCTCTGTCGGTTCTTCAACATCAAGGATTCGGAACACCGGGGCATCGTCATCATTCACCAAGAATTAGCCTTAGTACCCTATCTGTCCATTGCAGAAAACATGTTCCTCGGCAATGAACGACAGATCCGCCGCGGGGTTGTGAACTGGAATGAAACCTACCAGAAGGCGGAGGAATATCTCCGGGTTGTGGGCTTGGAAGAAAACCCGCGTACGCTGGTGAAGGACATCAGCGTGGGCAAACAGCAAATGGTTGAAATCGCCAAGGCGCTGGCAAAAGATGTGCGCCTCTTGATTCTGGACGAACCCACATCATCGCTGAATGAGGGCGACTCGCGCAAGGTCTTGGATCTGCTGCTCACCCTCAAACGCGAGAGGGGGATCACCTCCATCCTCATCTCCCACAAACTCAACGAAGTGGCCTACTGCGCCGACCGGATTACCATCCTGCGCGATGGTTCCACCGTGGAAACGCTGGATAAGGCAAAAGACGACTTCACAGAAGAACGGATCATCCGGGGCATGGTGGGTCGGGAAATGACGGAGCGCTATCCTTCCCGTCCAAAAACGATCCGCAGCGAAGTGGCTCTGGAGGTTAAAGACTGGACAGTATTCCATGAGGTTTACACCGAGCGCAAAGTGGTGAACAACGTTTCTTTCAAGCTTCATAGGGGAGAAGTTGCGGGCATATACGGACTCATGGGCTCTGGGCGTACAGAGCTAGCGTTATCAATTTTTGGGAGCGCTTACGGGTCGCTAATCTCCGGTACCATGATCAAGGACGGACAGGTGCTGGATCTCAACTCGGTGCCTGAAGCTATCGCTGCCGGGCTCATTTACGTTACGGAAGACCGTAAAGAAAGCGGGCTGATCCTCAGCAACAGCATTATGCACAACATCACCCTGCCACGCATGGAGTTTGTGGCGGAGAGAGGACGCATCGACCGCGATCTGGAACGGCAGACTGCCAACCACTACCGCGAAGCCTTGGGTATCAAGGCACCCACCGTAGAACAGTTTGTGGGCAACCTGTCCGGTGGCAACCAGCAGAAAGTGCTGCTGGCCAAATGGATCTACTCCAAACCGGACATCCTGCTGCTGGATGAGCCAACTCGCGGCGTGGATGTGGGGGCTAAGTACGAGATTTATCAGATCATCAACAACCTGGTGGAACAGGGTAAAGCAATCCTACTCATTTCCTCTGAGCTACCTGAGATTCTCGGTATGTGCGACCGGATTTACGTCATGGACAGTGGGCGCATCATCGCGGAGTTTCCCCAGGCAGAGGCCACCCAGGAAGGGATTATGAACTGCATCATGCAACAAAGTAAGGGGGAGATCGGGGCATGAGTAGTCTCTGGACAACGCTGCGCAATAACTTGCGGCAGTACATGATCTTGCTTGCGCTGCTGGCCATTATCATAGCCTTTCAAATTATGACCAATGGCACGCTGCTCAAGCCCATGAATGTGTCCAACCTCATATTCCAGAACGCCTACGTGGTGATCCTCGCCGTAGGCATGCTCATGTGTATTCTTACCGGCGGTAATATCGACTTGTCCGTTGCTTCGGTGGTGGCCCTCGTGGGCGCCTGTGCCGGAACGTTCATCATCACCTGGGGTTGGAACTCGCACCTCTCTATCCTGCTCTGCTTGTTGATTGGTATCGCCATCGGAGCTTGGCAGGGGTTCTGGATCGCCTATGCGCGCATCCCCGCCTTCATCGTCACCCTCTCGGGAATGTTAGTGTTTCGCGGTCTAACCCTGATCGTGTTGGGCGGACTCACCCTGGCGCCGTTTCCCGCCGATTTCCTGGCCTATTCCACAGGTTATATCCCCAACTTCTTTGGACTCGACCTGTTTGGGCTGAGAAACGCCGCCTCGCTGCTCATCGGAGTTGCCTTGGCCATCGTTTACTGCGTGGGCCAGATCAGGGGTTGGTTCTGGCGCAAGAAAAAAGCCTATGAGGTGGAGAACCCTTGGGTGCTCATGCTCAAGCTGGCCATCGTCTCCGCCGCAGTGATTTGGCTCTTCTACACGCTTGGTGCCTACCGCGGCATGCCCAAGGTGCTGATTTCAGTAGGCATCATCCTCATTGCCTACAGCTACTTCACTTCGCACACCGTCATGGGCCGCCACCTCTACGCCCTGGGAGGCAATGAGAAGGCAGCTCGCCTGTCCGGTGTGAAGACCAGGCAACTGCTCTTTTTGGCCTACGTGAACATGGCGTTCCTGGCTTCCATCGCCGGCATCGTGTTCGCTGCCCGGCTGAACTCAGCCTCACCTCAGGCGGGTCAGTCCTTTGAGCTGGATGCCATCGCGGCCTGCTTCATCGGCGGCGCCAGTGCCTACGGCGGCATCGGCACGGTCGGCGGCACGCTCATTGGAGCCATGATCATGGGTATCCTGAACAACGGTATGTCCATCATGGGTATTAGCTCCAACGTCCAGCAGGTGGTGAAGGGGCCTGGTCCTTTTGGGAGCCGTGGCCTTTGACGTGCTGGGCAAGCAGAGAGGGCAGCTGAACTTCCTGCCCTTCTTGGGCCGCAGGGCTGCCAAGCAGCAGGAAGGCGTGAAAGTCGAGAACTAAAACGGATCAATTTTGCAGCAAATATCAGCAAACTCCTCAGCAAAACTTGCCGAGGAGTTTGTTTGTAAGCGTTAAAGAGGGCGTACCTTGACAATGTCCTCCTGGCCAATGAGTTGAGAAACCACATAGGTCATAGACGTTAACCGCTCCATTGGTGTCACGGTAGTTGGAGAAGAAAAGACCTCTACCTTGGGGTGGTAGAGGTCGCAGACTGTCGAAAAACCCCTGCGTTTTCCATGGTTTATGGATCGCGGGGGTTCTTGGTTTATGCTAAAATCGATATGGTGATGGGAATGCTTGACAAAGCAGGTAACAGAAGAAATCAGATCCAGATGGTTGACGTGGACATGCTGGTTCCAGAGGAGCACCTTCTGAGGAAAGTCGATCGAGTCATCAACTTTGACCGC